>NZ_CDBK01000021.1 GCF_000819785.1 Aeromonas caviae
GGGAACTGGGAGCGATTCAGCGCCCTTTTTATATGCGGTGATAAATAAAACGTATTCCTATTCTGAATTATTTGTTCGATGCATCGATTGTTTAACGGGGTCTGTCAGTGGGCAAGACAATGGTTCGCAGCCGTGGGCGAACAGGGCCTCATTTCGGCGAATACGGGTATCCAGGGCAGGGGCTTGTCGGTGAGGAGTGACGGTCGTCTGCATCGATGGGGGAGGGCGCGCAGCGGGAAGGTGCGGCATATAGAGGTGTCTCGGTCCCTCTGTCCGGGAAACCTGCACTTGAGTGTTTGAACGCATCTGTTGCCCATTGTCATGGACGATGGGAAGGAGGGGTGACGTTCCGTGTGGCTGCGAAATGCCCTGGAGAGGCTCGCCTGACCTGGTCAGGCGAGCCGGCTCATATCGCGTCAGTCATCACCCCTGGACATTGACCAGGATCCGGCCGCGCACCTGGCCTGCCAGGAAGGCATCCCCCAGGGTCACGACCTGGGAGAGGGGCACTTCCCGGGTGAGGAGATGGAGGCGGGTCAGGTCGAGATCCTCGGCCAGTCGGGCCCAGGCCTGCTGACGCAGCGGGCGCGGTGCCATCACGCTGTCGATGCCATAGAGGGTGACGCCGCGCAGGATGAAGGGCATGACGGTGGAGGGGAAGTCCATCCCTCCCGCCAGACCGCAGGCGGCCACGGCGCCGCCGTAGCGGGTAGTGGCGCAGGCATTGGCCAGGGTGTGGCTGCCGACGGTGTCGATGACGCCGGCCCAGCTTTCCTTGCCCAGCGGGCGTCCCGGCGTGGCCAGTTCGGCGCGATCGATCACCTCGGCGGCGCCGAGGGACGTCAGATAGTCGGCCTCGTGCAGCCGCCCGGTGGCGGCCACCACTCGATAGCCCAGCTTGGCCAGGAGGGTGATCGCCACGCTGCCCACACCGCCGTTGGCGCCCGTCACCAGAATGTCACCGTCACCGGGGGTGATGCCGTGCTTCTCCAACGCCATCACGCAGAGCATGGCGGTGTACCCTGCGGTGCCGATGGCCATGGCGTCCCGGGGCTGGAAGCGCTCAGGCAGGGCGACCAGCCAGTCGCCCCGGACCCGTGCCCGCTCCGCCAGCCCGCCGCTGTGGGTCTCGCCCACGCCCCATCCGTTGAGCACCACCTTGTCGCCGGGGTGCCAGTCGGGATGCTGGCTCTCCAGCACGGTACCGGCAAAGTCGATACCGGGGATCAGAGGGAAGCGGCGTACCACGGGGGCGGCGCCGGTGAGGGCCAGGCCATCCTTGTAGTTGAGGGAAGACCACTCTACCGCCACGGTCACATCCCCGGCAGGCAACATCTCCTCGGAGAGGCTCTGGTAGCTGGCGCGATAACCCGCCTCGTCTTTCTCGATCAGAATACCGTTGAACATCTTGTCTACTCCCATTAATTGGACTGATTGACTATTAATCTTCGTAAAAAAATCACTTTGCTAACTTCATGAAAAAATTGAGAAAAGAGAGCATGGGCTCGGTATCGCCCACCAGGCGTGCGCGCAGCACGGCCCCTTCCCAGCCGATCCAGAACTGATGGGCGAGGGCAGGGCAGTCACAATTAGGGGGCAGTTCCCCCGCCGTCACCGCGTCCCTCAGGCAGCGGGCAAGCAGCGCCTCCCAGTCGAGGAGGATCTGCTCGAGGCGCAGGCGCAGCTCGGGGGACAGCTGCACCACCTCCTGACCCAGGTTGCCCACGAGGCAGCCCCGCTGGAACGCAAACCGGGTCATGCCCCGGCAGGCGCTGTCGACGAAGGCAACAAGACGGGCCAGGGGGGGCAGGCTCTCATCCTCCAGATAGCGCGTCAGCTTGCGGCAGAAGTAGTGGTGATAGGCATCCATGACCGCCAGGGTGAAGTCGTGCTTGGTGGCGAAGTAGTGATAGAAGGAGCCCTTGGGGATCCCGGTCGACTGCAACACCCGCTCGATGGAGGTGGCGGCGATGCCCTGTTCGGTCAGCAGCTCCATGCCCCGGCGGATCAACAGATCCCGGGTGTCGGCATAGGTGTGCCCGTGCTGGGCAGGGCGGCCGCGAGGGCGGCGGGGCAGGGGGGCATTGGCTTGCATGGGGCTTATTAGACGCCTCAACTAGAAATGATGCAAGCGCGGCATCGAACGGACGAAACGAGTGGATGAGATCGGGTAGTCGAGACAAGCTGGAGCCAGCGGGGCAGAAAACAGCGAGGGCGCCAGTGGCGCCCTCGCATCGATGGGTGGCTGCGCCTCAACTGCGCAGCTTGTTGTAGACAAACAGCACGATCAGGGCGCCAACGGTGGCGATGATGATGCTCGGCAGGTTGAAGCCGGTGACCGTTCCCATCCCGAGCAGGGTGCTGACATAGCCCCCCACCATGGCACCGACTACCCCCAGGATCACCGTCATGAAGAAACCGCCGCCATCCTTGCCCGGCATGATCCATTTGGCCAGGATGCCGACGATCAGCCCCAGTACCACCCAAGTAAGAAATCCCATGGTCATCTCCTCGTTGTGTGCAGAGAACCAGAGTATATGCAGGGATCCAGCTTGTATCCCGCCGCAGCACGGCGTGAGTCAGAAACGGTCATATGAGACTCGCTCCTGACCATGGCAGGCAGAGGACTTCAGCCGAGCGCGCGGGTGTCGAGGCGCTGCCCGGCGGGGGAGCACACCAGCACCGACCCCTGCTCGAACCAGTCTCCCAGCACGATGCGACGCGCCTCACGGCCATCCAGAGTGAAGTCGTGGATGGCGGGCCTGTGGGTGTGGCCGTGGATCATCAGGCGGCAGCCGTGCTGGCGCAGCATCTCGTCCACCGCCTCCGGAGTCACGTCCATGATGATCTGGCTCTTCTGGGCATTCTCCATCTGGCTCTGGCCGCGCATCTTGTGGGCGATGGCCTGGCGGCGCGAGAGCGGCAGGCGCAGGAAGAGCCAGCGCAGCCATTTGAGTTGTGTGATGCGGCGAAACTTCTGGTAGCCCTCGTCCCGGGTGCAGAGCAGATCCCCGTGGCTCAGCAGCACCCGCTCGCCGTACAGCTCGATGACGCAGGGGTCGCCGAGCAGGGTCATGCCGGCCCGTTTGGCAAACTGACGCCCCAAGAGGAAGTCGCGGTTGCCGTGAATGAAGTAGAGGGGCACTCCTTGCTGGCTCAGGGCGAGAAAAGCATCGGCCACCTTGCGGTGGAGCGGGTTGGGGTCGTCGTCCCCAATCCAGAATTCGAACAGATCCCCCAGCACATAGAGGGCGTCGGCCCCGGGCGCGTCTTCGGCCAGAAAGCGCACCAGGGCCGCCGTCATGTCGGGCCTGCCTTGGCTGAGGTGAATGTCACTGATAAAGAGGGTGCTCATGAGTTCCTGGGCATCATGGTAAGAGAGTCCCGCCTGGGTGCGGACAAGGCCTGTGACCTTGCTCGTCGAGCGGGTGGGGGAGGGAAGGGCAGCAGAGCCCCGCAAGGTTGACGCCCTCCAGGGTCAGCAACGCCTCGTAAGGGTCGCCGGACAGACCCAGCAGGCGGCACATGGCCGCTTCCCCCTTGAGCCCTTCATCAAAACGCAGGCGCAGCACCTCCCGGTGGAAGGGGGCGCCAAAGCGCTCAAGCAGGGCGGCCATCAGGCTGAGGTGGCGCCAGCCATGACATGCCTCGAGGGGAGCAGGGGTGAGGTAGAGCTCGACTGGCCAGCACTGGCCATCGGGCCCGTGGCGTCGCTGTTCGGCGATCCAGACCTGCTCGCCCTTGCTTCGCACCTGCCAGCCTTGTGCTGCCAGTGTCGCGGCAAGGAAGGCCGGGTCCGGATGCTGGCAGAGGATGTCGAGATCGCTACCGGGCCTATCCAGCCCGATGGCGATCGTGCTCACCAGGGCCAGATCGTTGCACAGGGGGCCAAGCTCATCCCACAGGCCGCCGCTCAGCAGGGCGTGGGCCGAGCGCTGACGTGCGTTGCCCTGGGCCAGATAGTCGAGGCGGCGCCAGTTGGGGGCGGCAGATGGAAAAACTGCGGCCGGGGCCGCAGTTGTGTCAGAGCCTGGCCGGCAGGGATTACTCGGCAAGGGTCACCTTGGTGATGACGACGTCTTCGGTCGGAACGTCCTGGTGCATGCGACCGTAGTTGCCGGTCTTCACGCCCTTGATCTTGTTGACCACGTCCATGCCGGCGGTCACTTCACCGAACACGCAGTAGCCGAAGCCCTGGGTGGTGGCGGACTTGAAGTCCAGGAAGTCGTTGTTGTTCACGTTGATGAAGAACTGGGCGCTGGCGGAGTGCGGCTCCATGGTGCGGGCCATGGCGATGGTGCCGACCTTGTTGGACAGACCGTTGGCCGCCTCGTTCTTGATGGGAGCGCGGGTCTCTTTCTCTTCGAAGCCCGGGGCATAGCCGCCGCCCTGGATCATGAAGCCGTCGATGACGCGGTGGAAGATGGTGTTGTCGTAGTGACCGTCACGGCAGTATTGCAGGAAGTTGGCCACGGTCTCCGGGGCTTTTTCCGCGTTCAGGGTCAGGGTGATGTCGCCGTGGTTGGTGTGCAGAGTAACCATGAGTTGTCCTTTCATTTTGACGCGGGCAGCAAGGTGCCCGCAGGTGTATGGCATAAAGTGGTGGCAATTCTAGCCCATCAAGGCCCTGCGGCATAGATGGCAGGGGGGAGAGGGGGCTTTTTCTGCCTCGTTTTCTATACCGGATGCGGTTAGAATGGCAGGCCATTTTACTCACAGGCAGTGGTCATAAGATGCTGAAGATATACAACACACTCACTCGTCAAAAAGAAGAATTCAAACCTATCCACCCGGGCAAGGTGGGCATGTATGTGTGTGGCGTCACTATCTATGATCACTGTCATATCGGCCATGGCCGTACCTTCGTCGCCTTCGACGTCGTCGCTCGCTACCTGCGTTATGCAGGATACGACCTCACCTATGTGCGCAACGTCACCGACGTGGACGACAAGATCATCAAGCGCGCCGCCGAAACGCACGTGACCTGTGACGATCTCACCGAGCGCCTCATCGGCGACATGCACCAGGATTTCGACGCCCTCGGCATGGTGCGCCCGGACATCGAACCCCGCGCCACCCAGCACATCGGCGAGATCATCGCCCTGGTTGAAACCCTGCTGGAAAAAGGGCACGCCTACGTGGCGGACAACGGCGATGTGATGTTCATCGTCGAGTCCTACGCCGACTACGGCAAGCTCTCGGGCCAGGATCTGGAGCAGTTGCAGGCCGGCGCCCGGGTCGACGTGGTGGATGCCAAGCGCAATCCGCTCGACTTCGTGCTGTGGAAGATGTCCAAGCCCGGCGAGCCGACCTGGGACAGCCCCTGGGGCCCGGGCCGCCCTGGCTGGCACATCGAGTGCTCCGCCATGAACTCCAAGCACCTTGGCAACCACTTCGATATCCACGGCGGCGGCTCCGATCTGCAGTTCCCGCACCACGAGAACGAGATTGCCCAGTCCTGCTGCGCCCACGGCGGCGACTACGTCAACACCTGGATGCACAGCGGCATGGTGATGGTGGATAAAGAGAAGATGTCCAAATCCCTTGGCAACTTCTTCACCATCCGTGACGTGCTGGCCCACTACGACGCCGAAACCGTCCGTTACTTCCTGATGTCCGGTCACTACCGCAGCCAGCTCAACTACTCGGAAGATAACTTGAAGCAGGCCCGCGCCGCCCTGGAGCGCATGTACACCGCCCTGCGCGATCTGCCGGCGGCTGCCGCTGCCGGTGGTGACGAGCAGGTGGCTCGCTTCAAGGAAGCGATGGACGATGACTTCAACACCCCGGAAGCCTACTCTGCCCTGTTCGACCTGGTGCGCGAGATCAACCGCCAGAAGGGTGAAGACATGGCCGTTGCCGCCGCGCTGGGCGCCCGCCTGCGCGAGCTGGGCGCCGTGCTCGGCATCCTGCAACAGGATCCGGATGCTTTCTTGAAGGGTATTGAGGCGGACGAAGAGGTTGCCGAGATCGAACGCCTGATCGCCGAGCGCAATCAGGCCCGCGCCGACAAGAACTGGGCCGCGGCGGATGCCGCCCGTAACCGCCTCACCGAGATGGGCATCGTGCTGGAAGACAGCGCCGGCAAGACCAGCTGGCGCCGTGCCTAAGACCGATGGCGTTGCTCGCGCCAACCGGTTGAGCCAATAAAAAAACCGCAGCCTTGGGCTGCGGTTTTTGTTTGTGGCTTTTCCTTCGACACCTCTTGAGCCTCGGGCTCTGCTTTTGCCCCGGTGCTCTGCGCTCTGATCCCCTCTCCCCTTGGGGGAGAGGGCCAGGGTGAGGGGAGCTAATGTCATTCCTCTGCTGAATGCCATCTAACGCCTTAATGGCATGGCTCCGCCATGCAGGACGCGAGGGCACTGCCCTCGACAGGGTTTCGCCCGCCCTTCGGGCTGGGGCGAGTGACTTTGGAAAGACCCAAAGTCACCAAAAGTCTTCTCCCCCGGCAAACCGCCCGCTTCGCGGGTTCCCTCGTCTCGCCCAACGGGTCGGACGGAGCGCCGCAGACGGCACATCCATGTGCCGACTGCGGCTGCGCCATCATCCCTGATGGCGCTCCTAACCCGTTGAACTTGACTCGGCGGTTTGCAGGGGGAACCCAATACCGTGCCCGCCCGTGGCTTTAGCGTTCATGTTGGCCGCAGCTTAAGGCTGAGGTTTTTATCTGTATGGAGATGGTATTCAC
>NZ_CDBK01000022.1 GCF_000819785.1 Aeromonas caviae
TGGGACAGCGCCTAAAAAAACCCGGCATGCGCCGGGTTTCGTGAGGCTGAACAAGAGAGGGCGCGCTGATTGCCCAGGCGCCCCTCGCGTGTCGTCAATCCCAGTTCAGGATCACCTTGCCGGACTTGCCCGAGCCCATGGCTTCGAAGCCCTGCTGGAAGTCGTCGATGTGGAAGTGATGGGTGATGATGGGGCTGAGATCCAGGCCAGACTGGATGAGGCTTGCCATCTTGTACCAGGTTTCGAACATTTCGCGGCCGTAGATCCCCTTGATGAAGAGTCCCTTGAAGATCACCTTGCCCCAGTCGATGGCCATGGTGGAGGGAGGAATGCCGAGCATGGCGATTTTGCCGCCGTGGTTCATCTTGTCGATCATGTCCTGGAAGGCGCTGGGCACCCCGGACATCTCCAGCCCCACATCGAACCCTTCGGTCATGCCGAGATCTTCCATGACATCGGAGAGCTTCTCCTTGGCCACGTTGACGGCACGGGTGGCGCCCATCTTGCGGGCCAGTTCCAGCCGGTATTCGTTGACGTCGGTGATCACCACGTGACGGGCGCCAACGTGACGGCAGACGGCAGCGGCCATGATGCCGATGGGGCCTGCGCCGGTGATGAGCACGTCTTCACCCACCAGGTCGAAGGAGAGGGCGGTGTGCACGGCGTTGCCGAACGGATCGAAGATGGCGGCCAGCTCATCGGGGATGTTGTCCGGCAGCTTGAAGGCGTTGAAGGCCGGGATCACCAGGTATTCGGCGAAGGAACCCGGGCGGTTCACACCCACACCAATGGTGTTGCGGCACAGGTGGGTGCGACCGGCACGGCAGTTGCGGCAGTGGCCGCAGGTGATGTGGCCTTCGCCGGAGACGCGATCGCCGATGGCGAAGCCGCGCACTTCCTGGCCGACGGCGACCACCTCTCCCACATACTCGTGCCCCACCACCATGGGGACGGGAATGGTCTTCTGGGCCCACTCGTCCCAGTTGTAGATGTGCATGTCGGTACCGCAGATGGCGGTCTTGCGGATCTTGATGAGCAGATCGTTGTGGCCGAGCTCGGGAGCCGGGACATCGGTCATCCAGATGCCGACTTCGGATTTGAGTTTGGAGAGTGCTTTCATGACAGATTCCTCACGGCGCCATGCCGGGTACAGAGGGTAATAAAATGGGGCCCAACCTTGGCCCCCGTTTTAATCAGCCAGCCATGTGATCAAATCACACCGAGCTCGCGACCGATGCGAATGAAGGCATCGATCGCCTTGTCCAGTTGCTCCCGGGTATGGGCGGCGGACATCTGGGTCCGGATGCGCGCCTGACCCTTGGGTACCACGGGGAAGGAGAAGCCCACCACGTAGATACCGGCGGCCAGCATGCGGCTCGCCATCTCGGCGGCCAGTTTGGCATCCCCCAGCATGACCGGAATGATGGCGTGATCGGCGCCGGCCAGGGTAAAGCCGGCGGCGCTCATGCGCTCGCGGAAGTAGGCACTGTTCTCCTTGAGGCGGGCACGCAGGTCGTGACCCTCGGCCAGCATGTCGATCACCTTGATGGTGGCCGAGACGATGGAGGGTGCCAGGGAGTTGGAGAAGAGGTAGGGACGGGAGCGCTGACGCAACCAGTCGATCACCTCTTTCTTGCCGGAGGTGTAGCCACCGGACGCGCCACCCAGCGCCTTGCCCAGGGTGCCGGTGATGATGTCGACCCGTTCCATCACCTCGCAGTATTCGTGGGTACCGCGGCCGTTCTCGCCGATGAAGCCGACGGCGTGGGAGTCATCCACCATCACCAGCGCGTCGTACTTGTCGGCCAGATCGCAGATGGATTTGAGGTCGGCGATGACGCCATCCATGGAGAAGACACCGTCGGTGGCGATCAGCTTGAAGCGGGCGCCGTCGGCATCGGCCTGCTTGAGCTGGGCTTCCAGTTCGGCCATGTCGTTGTTGGCGTAGCGATAGCGCCTGGCCTTGCACAACCGCACCCCATCGATGATGGAGGCATGGTTGAGTGCGTCGGAGATGATGGCGTCTTCGGCACCGAACAGAGTCTCGAACAGGCCGCCGTTGGCGTCGAAGCAGGAGGAGTAGAGGATGCTGTCTTCGGTGCCGAGGAAGGCGGACAGCTTCTGCTCCAGCTCCTTGTGCTGGTCCTGGGTACCGCAGATGAAGCGCACCGAGGCCATGCCGAAGCCGTGGCTGTCGAGCCCCTGATGGGCGGCGGCAATCAGGTCGGGATGGTTGGCCAGCCCCAGATAGTTGTTGGCACAGAAGTTCAGTACCTGCTCGCCGCCCACCGCAATCTGGGCCTGCTGGGCCGAGGTGATGATGCGCTCCTGCTTGTATAGCCCTTCCGTCTTGACCTGTTCGAGCTGTTCGGTCAGGTGACGATAGAATCCGTTAGACATCCTCGGTCCTCATTGCTGTATCGACTGTGTTATCAGGATCCCGGGCCGTGCAACCCGCACGGTTCGGCGTCGTCACGGTCGCGACGAAACGCCGACAGACCCTAGAATGGGCAACATTTTACTGTAATCCCTGCGTATAAATTCAAATTTTTATGCTGATAATCAACAATTGTGAAACAGATCTCACCCGGCTGGTTGGGCCAGTTGGTGATAATGTTGCTCCAGTTGATGTATCTGGGGGGCCACCTGTGGCTGCACGTAGGGGCGCAGCAAAAACAGCACCCGCAAGACCCCCTGATAGAGCAGGGGTTTGGTGATGCGGGTGGCCGGGGCCTGGGCGATCTGGAACGGGATCCAGCAGGTGACGACCATCTTGATGGTCTGACCGAGATCCGGCAGGTCTTCATCGCTGACGGCGATGATGCCGCCTTCGCGCAGGCTTCTGAGCAGCGTCTCCACGGTGGCTCGGAGCTGCTCCTGTGCCTTGAGGTATTTCTGCTGCAGCAGCTCGTCGCGACTCAGGATGTCCGGCAGGTTCGCGTAGAAGAAGCGGAACTGCCACATCAAATAGAAGATGGCATCCAGGTAGCCCATCAGATCCTCCAGCCGGATCTCGCTGCTGCGGATCGGAGTGAAGCTGTCGCTCAGGTGGCGGGCGTACTGATCGAAGATGGAGTGGATGATGTCTTCTTTGTTTCTGAAGTGGTAGTAAAGGTTGCCCGGGCTGATGCCAAGGTGTGCGGCAATGTGGTTGGTGGTGATGTTGCGCTCGCCCTGATCGTTGAACAGCTCGGTGGCGCTGTGGATGATCCTGTCTCTGGTCTTCATCGCTGGTCCCTCTGCCGGGCCCTAAGGGGAAAAGTCATCGAGGTCGAATCCCCTTGCGGCCCGTGATAAACTTTTCGGCAATTTCAAATTGGCCCACTATACACAGCTTTAACAGGCAGTCACACGGGGCCACAACGTACGCGAGGCAAACTCCATGATCGTAGTAACTGGCGGTGCTGGCTTTATCGGCAGCAATCTGGTCAAGCAGCTGAACGCTCAAGGACGGACCGATATCGTGGTCATTGATGACCTGACCGACGGCACCAAGTTCGTCAACCTGGTCGACCTCACCATCGCCGACTACATGGACAAGGACGAGTTCCAGGCGCGGATCGTCTCCGGTGACGAATTCGAGGAGTGGGATGACGGCATCGAGGTGATCTTCCACGAAGGCGCCTGCTCCGCGACCACCGAGTGGAACGGCAAGTTCATCATGGAGGTCAACTACGAGTACTCCAAGGATCTGTTCCACTACTGCATCGAGCGGGAAATCCCCTTCATCTATGCCTCTTCCGCCGCGACCTATGGTGGGCGCAACGACAACTTCATCGAAGACCCGAGGTTCGAGCAGCCCCTCAACGTCTACGGCTACTCCAAGCAGCTGTTCGATCAGTACGTGCGTCGCTGGATGCCGGAGATCAACTCCCAGGTGGTGGGTCTCAAGTACTTCAACGTCTATGGTCCCCGCGAGCAGCACAAGGGATCCATGGCGTCCGTGGCCTTCCACCTCAATACCCAGGTGAAGCAGGGTGACAATCCCAAGCTGTTCGAGGGCTGTGACGGCTTCCCGGATGGCGGCCAGATGCGCGACTTCATCTACGTGGACGACGTCTGCAAGGTGAACCTCTGGTTCTGGCAGAATCCGCAGCACTCCGGCATCTTCAACTGCGGCACCGGCCGGGCTGAGCCGTTCCAGAACGTGGCGGAAGCCGTGATCAGGCATCACCAGAAAGGCGCCATCGAATACATTCCCTTCCCGGATCACCTCAAGGGTCGCTACCAGAGCTTCACCCAGGCGGATCTCACCAAGTTGCGCGGCGTCGGCTATGACGGCGAGTTCAAGACTGTGGCCGAAGGCGTGGCCGATTACATGGCCTGGTTGAACCGGGCTTGATCCCCCTCTGGCGGGTGGCTCTGGCCACCCGTCGATCGGATGCGCTTGCATGAACATATTGATGGCTCTCTCCCAGCTCGAAGTGACGGGCGCGGAGGTCTATGCCACCACGGTCGGCAACGAGCTGACCCGCCGTGGCCACCAGGTTTTCTACGTCTCTGACACCCTGACCAAACCGACTCTGGGACCGGTCTTTCGGTTGCGCTTCAACAAGCGCAGCATCCTGCGCCGCTTCTGGCACGTCTTCTATCTCATCTATCTGATCCGCAAGCACAGGATCCAGCTTGTGCACGCCCATTCGCGCGCCTCGGGCTGGAGCAGCTACGTCGCCTGCAAGCTGACCGGCACCCCCATGATCACCACGGTGCACGGGCGCCAGCCGGTACACGCCTCCCGCAAGGCATTCCATGCGCTGGGCTACCGGGCGGTGGCGGTGTGCGAGGATATCGCCAGCCAGATCATCGACAACCTGGGGGTGGACCCGGCCATGGTGCAGGTGCTGCGCAACGGCATCGAGACCGACAAGTTCCAGCCCGTGCCGATACCGGACAACGACAAACCGGTGATCGCCATCATTGGTCGGCTGAGCGGTCCCAAGGGGGAGCTCTGCTACCGGTTGCTGGACGAGGTGCTGGATCTGGAAGCCTGCCGGGTGCGCGTCGTCAGCGGCACCCAGGTGCCGGCGCGTTTTGCCCGTTTTCAGGACAAGGTCGACTTCGTCGGCTATGTGGACGATGTGCCCGCCCTGATGGCGGGCTGCGATCTGGTGATCGGTGCCGGTCGGGTGGCGATGGAGGCGCTGCTGTGCGGTCGTCCGGCGTTTGCCATCGGCGAAGCCAGGGCCATCGGTCTGGTGACGGAGCAGAATCTGGACGAGGCCCTCGCCAGCAACTTCGGCGACATCGGCCCCAGGGATCTGGCCATCGACTTTGCCGGGCTGAAGGCGCAGATCCCTTCGGCGCTGGCCTCCAAGGTGGTGCCAGACCCAGTGCGCCAACGGATCCTGCAAGAGTATGATTTGCAAGGCGTCGTGACCGGGCTGGAATCCGTCTATCAGGACGCCGTGGTCGAGACCCTGCGCCGGGAGATGCCGGTCATCATGTATCACCGCTTCATCGAGCACGAGAGCGAAAAGGGAGTGCATGGCACCTGGCTCCCGGTCGCCATGTTCGAGAAGCACCTCAAGCTGATGAAGTGGCTGGGCTACGAGACGCTGACATTTGCCGACCTGGCGGAGAACGGGTTCATCCACCGGCTGCAATACGGCAAGAAGTACCTGATGATCACCGTGGACGACGGCTATCGGGACAACCTCACCCGCATGCTGCCGCTACTGGAAAAGTATGGCTACAAGGCGGTGGTCTATGTGGTGACCGGTGAGGATCACAATCGTTGGGATGTGGAGCACCCGACTCACCCCGATACCCCGGTGACCCTGATGACCCCGGACGAAATCAAGGCGCTGGTGGCCTCCGGTCATGTGGAGATCGGGGGCCATACCCTGACTCACCCCCGCCTGAGCACGCTCCCCCCAGAGGAGCAGGCCCACCAGATCCAGGCCAACAAGGCCTGGCTGGAGCAGTTGCTCGGCCATCCCCTGATCTCGTTTGCCTATCCTTACGGGGATCTGAACGACAGTGCAAAAGCCCAGGCCGTTGCCGCCGGTTATCGCTATGCTGTGGCCACCAACAGCGGCCCCAGAGCCATGCACCGGGATCCGTTCCAGATCCGCCGGATCGCCATCTTCCCCCGCACCGACATGTTCGGTCTGTGGCGTAAGATCAGGGGGAATTATGTCTTCAGAAAATAAGGTTGTTGTAGAGGAACGTATGCCGATGCAAACAGAATCACCGCCCAATCAGGGCGCATTTGGGCTGGTCCATGACCAAGCGTTGCCGCTACTAGTTCAACTCTCAGCTTTTTTATTTGGAGCTCTGGCACTATCCGTGCCCAGTGGTTACTCCTATGGCCCAGCTTTGTTGTTGCTGGCAAGCCTGTGTTTCTTCGCTGTGAGGCGCTTGAATTGGGTATTACCCCGTGAACTCAAGTTTATCGGGCTTGGCTTGTCGCTCTATTTTCTGGTGATGGTTATTTCCGTTTGGTTTGATGGTGGCAAGATCAGCCAAATCGACAGGGCAAGTAGAGCGCTGATGGCTGTTGTCATATTGCCCTTACTAGCTTGCGTGCCTGTGCGCCTTCCTATACTGCTTTCCGGTTGTGGTGTCGGTGCTCTCCTCGCATGTGGCATAGCCATTCATGATAAATTTATTTTGGGCTATGAGCGGGCATTTAACGATATGATGCCACTACAGAGTGGTAATATTGCCATGTCGTTAGGATTATTTTGCCTGTGTGGACTTCTTTGGGCACAAAAAAAGGGAAAATTGGCCTTCTCTTTTTTCATGCTGCTGGGAGGTTGTGCTGGGATGGGGGCCAGTTTCCTCTCGGGAACGCGTGGGGGGTGGGTATTATTACCTGTTATTTTATTTACTATTGCGGTGCTGTTTAAAGAGTGCCTGTATCGCAAGACAACCCTCGTTATGCTTGTAGGTGGACTGTTATGCGGTGGTTTTTTGATTGTCCAACCGCAGAGTGGTGTGGAAGCACGGATAGAGCTGGCTCAGAATGATATCAGCCAATATCTCGACAAAACCAACCTCAACACCTCGCTTGGGATCAGACTTCAGCTTTGGCAGAGTGCTTGGCAGAGCTTTACCGAAAAGCCACTATTTGGCTGGGGAAATCATGGGATTCGGCAGTCACAAAAAGCGCAGCTGGCACGAGGAGAAATTAGCCAGTTTATCTATGATTTCAATTCTCATGCCCATAACCAGTTTCTCGATGAAATGGCCAAACGAGGCATTGTTGGCCTTGGTGCGTTGCTATTGATGATGTTGATCCCCCTATTCTTGGTAAAAAGTCGTTTGCACCGACCCCATAATGATGATGTGCATTGTGGTTCCGCGTTGGTTATTGTGGCTGTTTTTTCATCGATTGATTACTGCCTCAGTCAGGCATTTTTTGGTCACAATTCTGGTATTACTTTCTTTGTCTCATCGCTGGTTATAGCTGCATCTATAGTTTTTAAGGAGAGTGATACAGAATGAATTGATAGCGATAAACAGGGGGTATTGTTTTTTTGTGTGATTAGTTATTATAAATAATGTCATCTTTAACAGTGAGGGTATAGAATGGGGGTTTCTGTTTCTATTGTAATTTTAAATTACAATTCGTCTAAATACACAATGGATTGCATTGATAGTATATTGCGTGGTTCATTTCAAGATTATGAAATAATAGTGGTTGATAATAACTCGAGCGAGGATGAACGTGGCATATTTATTGATTACTTGAAAATTAAAAATAATGATAAAATACATTTTATAGATAATGATATTAATTTCGGATTTGCTCTTGGAAACATACTTGGAATATCAGAATCTAAAGGAGAGTACATATTTGTTCTTAACAATGATACGCTAGTGGATGAGGGCGCGCTTGATATACTTCATTCCTTCATGGAGGATAATCCAGATGTATCGCTGTGTATACCATCTCAGTATAATAAAGATGGTACATATCATCCATCCTTTGCCTATTTACCATCAGTAGGTAATCAATGGTTTGGCAACGGATTATGTCGAATGTTAAAATCATCAGAGTATATGGATAGGAAGAAGGAATATAAAAAACCATTCAGAGTCCAAATGGGTAGTGGAGCATCAATGTTTTTTCGCGCATCCGACTATTTTAAAGTTGGAGGTTTAGATCCTAATTTTTTCCTTTACTGTGAGGAAGAAGATATCTGTATTAGAATGAAGAAAGAAAAAATGAATATATTCTTTGTTCCTGATGCAAAGATAGTTCATTATGGTGGTGGGAGTACGAATAGAAATCTAGACATAGAAATAGAGTTTTACAGATCTTTATTTTATTTTTTTGATAAAAATTATAATTTTTTATCTGCAAAATCTCTTAAGTTTAGATTTATTATCAAGGAACTCATCAAATCATGTAAAAAGCCGACTAGATTTAAGTTATTCTTTGCTATTATCATAAGACCATCACTGTCTTATTCCTTAAGGCATAAGCAGCGAGGATTAAAAAATTAATATCATTTAACAATGGATGAGTTTAGATAGACTTTTTTCTTAAAGCATAGCTTTTTTAAAAAAATTATAGAAAGTGGCATTAAAATCAGCTGAGATATAATTTAATTATTTTAACAGACTGCGAAATAATAATCACATATAGTCTACTATCTTTAATGCAGTTTCTAGCGTCAATCTATAGTTCCGAATACGAGAGTCATTCGATCATATCGGTGGTGGTGAAGCCCGTTTTCGGGTGGAATGACCATAACCAGTAACGAATTAAAGGTCAGACCATAAATTGCGTTACTGGCGGGGCATACCTCTGTAGCCGATTATTTATTCATTATTCCTAGCTCAGCACAGAATGTGGCCAGTATCTCCTGCACATTCAAAATTTCCTGCTGCGGATCCTGACGACCCGTGTCGACGAAGCGATAACGGGGATGAGAGACGGGATTGGCAATGGCGGAGTGTCCGAGGGGAGAGACGATGGTGAGCAGGGGGATATCCAGCGCCTGCGCCATATGCCGTGGGCCTGTGTCGTTGCCGACGAACAGCTGGCAATGGGCGAAGAGCCCCACCAGTTCCCGTACCGAGCGGGTCTGAACATGGTCAAACACGCTGGCCTGCAGCGCTGCTGGCAGCAGCGGCTTCAGGCTGCGGTTGTACTCCTCTTCCCCCGGCCCGCAGTAGATCAGGATCTGGGCATTGTGCTCCTCGATCAGCCAGCGCGCCACCTCGGCGAAGCAGTCGATGGGCCAGCGCTTGTAGTGACCGAGGGAGTTGACCCCCATGGCGATGAGTGGCCGGGTCGGGTCGACGCCAGCGGCCAGCAGGGTCTCGCGCCCCCGTTGTCTCTCCCCGTCGCTGAGCCAGAGGTAGTAGTTGCGATCTTCGCTGGCCAGCTTGAGCGGCTTGAGCAGTGAAAACCGGTCGTCCACCAGGGTGCTGTTGCCCTGATGCTCGGTGTCATGGCGAAAGCGCACGATGCGGTTGTGGCCCAGGCGCCATGGGAAAGAGTCGAAGCCGATCCGCAGGCGGGCGCCGGAGAAGAGGCAGGTCAGCAGGCCTATCATCTGGCCCTGGCTGTTGATCACCACATCGTAGCGCTCGCGGCGAATGCCCAGCAGCAAATCCTTCATGTAGCGCCACTCGTTGCGGCGCGCCTTCTCGATGATGATCAGCCGATCGATGTTGGGGTTTCCCTCTGCCATGCCCGCACAGTAATCCATGACCAGATAGTGAACTTCCCCGGCAGGGTCGTGCTGCTTGAGGTTGTTGCACAGTGCGGTGGAGATCAGCACATCTCCTATCTGTTTGGTTTGTACTACCAGATATTTCATGGAAAGGGCCTCGAGCGAGGTCGGGTTGAACGTCAGCGCATCAGCATATCGTACTCCCCTGTCAGATGCTGCCGCTATGGGGTGAAAATCCGATCCAACGCACTGTGTTTGCACATATTTTCGACGTTGTTCGGGCTGGTGGGGCCCGGCTGGCAGTACGGGAGGATGAGCGGGGGCATGGCACCGTCGGCCATGCCCCCGATGGGCAAGAGTGATCAGCGTACGATGAGGCCGAGCAGGATCCCCACCACGCCGAAGTCGGCATCGCTGAAGGTGGTGTTGGCAAAGCCGAGATCCCCCAGTACCGGCAGCAGGAACACCGGCAGGAAGGTGATCAGCAGGCCGTTGGCGAAGGCTCCCAGCAGGGCGCCGCGACGACCGCCGGTGGCATTGCCGAACACCCCGGCCGCCGCGCCGACGAAGAAGTGCGGCACGACGCCTGGAATGATGACGGTGAGCCCCAGCAGGTAGAGCAGCACCATGCCCACCAGACCGGCGGCAAAGCTCGACAGGAAGCCGATCAGCACCGCATTGGGGGCGTAGGGGAAGACGATGGGGCAGTCCAGCGCCGGCTTGGCGTTGGGCACCAGCTTGTCGGAGATCCCCTTGAAGGCCGGCACGATTTCGGCGATGACCATCCGTACCCCCTGCAGGATGACGTAGACACCGGCGGCGAAGGTGATGGACTGCATCAGGGAGAACATGAACCAGTGTTTGCCCTTGGCGACGCTGGCGACGAACTCGGGGCCGGCGAAGGCGGAGGTGATGAGGAAGATGATGCCCATGGTGAAGGAGATGGCCACCGGGGTATCGCGCAGGAACAGCAGGCTCTTGGGCACCTGCACCTCTTCGCTGCTGTGGGCCTTGTTGCCGAACTTGGCACCGATCCAGCCGGCCAGCACATAGGAGCAGGTGGAGAAGTGGCCGAGTGCCACATCGTCCGAGCCGGTGATCTGCTTCATGTAGGGGTGGGCGAGGGCCGGGAACAGCACCATGGTCACGCCGACCACCAGGCTGCCCACCGCGATGAGCGGAATGCCGCTCATGCCGCCGGCGGAGAGGATGGCCGCCACCATCATCGACATGAACAGGGTGTGGTGACCGGTCAGGAAGATGAACTTCCACGGGGTGAGCCGGGCGATCAGGATGTTCACCAGCATGGCGAAGAACATGATCATCGCCATCTCTTTGCCGAACGACTGCTGGGCGATGGAGACGATGGCCTCGTTGTTGGGGACCACCCCCTTGATGCCGAAGGCGTGCTGGAAGATGGTGGCGAAGTCGCCCAGCGAGTTCACCACCAGGGTGGCGCCGGCCCCCAGGATGACGAAGCCCATGATGGTCTTGACCGTGCCCTTGATGCACTCGGTCACCGGTTTCTTCTGGGCGATCAGGCCGATGAGGGCGATCAGGCCAACCAGCACGGCCGGCTCCGACAGCACGTCAAACATCAGAAAATTGAAAAATTCCATGGTCAGCTCCAAGCAGATGGAAGCGGCGGCTCACCGGCCGCCCAGACAGTCGCAAAGGGGTTAGAGTGCGCCCAGCTCGCGCAGGGCGATGGCGAGTTTTTCTTTCATGGCGGCCTTGTCGACCATGTTGTCCAGCGAGACCAGCCGGCCGTCGACCCCCATGCTGACCAGCTGTTCGGCGATGTCGCGGGTGGCGACAAAGATCTCGGCGCGCTCGCTGCCGGCGGAGGCGAGATCCCGGTGATCCACCTCGGCCGTCACGGCCAGCTCCTTGAGAATGCTCTTGATGCTCATCTCCATCATCAGGCTGGTGCCCAGGCCGTGTCCGCATACAACCAGAATTTTCATGCTCTCTTCCTCTGTCGGGCGCAGGGCGCCACTCAATAACGCGCCAGGATGCGCAAGATGTCGTCTTTGCTGGTGGCCGCCATGATGGCCGCCACGTCTTCTTCATTCATGAACAGCTCGGCCAGCTGGGCGATGGTCTCCACGTGGGAGTTGCTGTCGCTGGCGGCCAGGGTGACCAGCAGCCGCACCGGGTCGTTGCCCTCGGAGCCGAAGTTGACCCCCTCCTTCAGCACGGTCAGCGCCAGTCCCAACCGGTTGACGCCGTCTTCCGGGCGGGCGTGGGGCATGGCCAGGCCCGGTCCCAGCACGTAGTAGGGGCCGAGCTCCTCGTGGGAGCGATAGAGCGCCGCCACATAGGAGGGCTCTATGGCGCCGTTGGCCAGCAGGGGGGCGGTGGCCAGCTCGATGGCGTGGCGCCAGTCGCGGGCGCCCTCTTTGATGGAAATGACCTCCTCGGTCAGCAATTGGGTCAGCATGGTAGTGTCCGGACTGGATAGGATGGCGCCAATCTAGCGATCTTGCCCTTTGATAACTGTGAGCTTGATCGCGAAAGTTAGCGCTACCAGATAGCGCTAACATTGATCTGTGATAGCGCTATCATTTCTCTCACAGAAGGGATTCATCCTGCCCCTTATCGGCCTCAAAGAAGGTAAAATCCGGTTTGAGCAAATAGTCAGTGCCCCGCTTTTGCCTTAAAGTGAATGCCCGCATGCCGAGGAAGGGAAAGGATGTCAGAAGCGAAAAAACGCCGCAGCACGGGTCGGGTGACCCTCAACGACGTGGCCCAGTTGGCTGGGGTGGGAGCCATGACGGTGTCGCGCGCCCTGCGCACCCCCGAGCTGGTGTCCGACAAGATGCGCGAGCGCATCGAGGCGGCGGTGGATGAACTCGGCTATATCCCCAATCGGGCGGCGGGGGCGCTGGCTTCCGCCACTTCCCAGACCATAGTGGTCATCGTCCCCAGCCTGGCGGAGCGCGCCTGCGGTGACATGATTGCCGGGCTGCAGCAGACCCTGCTCGCCGAGGGCTACCAGATCATGCTGGGGGATGCCCAGCACCTGAAGCAGCAGGAGGCCAGCCTGCTCAGCAATTTCCTGCAGCACAATCCGGCCGCCGTGGTGTTGTTTGGGGGGGATCCCGGGGAGGTCATCCGGCAGCGCCTGCAGGCGGCCCGCTTGCCGGTGGTGGAGGTGGGAGCCATGGCGCGCCATCCCATCGACATGAACGTCGGGGTCTCCAACTTCGATGCCGGTTATCAGCTGACCCGCCACCTCATCGAGCGCGGTCATCGCAACATCGGCTTTCTCTGTGCCCGCCAGGAGCAGTGGATGCTGCAGCAGCGCATGCAGGGCTGGCAGAAGGCGCTGCTGGACAACTACCTCTCCCCGGACGCCATCATCAACACCTCTGAGCTGCCGAGTTTTAGCACGGGGGCGGCCATGCTGGGGGAGTTTCTGCTGCGCTGGCCCGAACTGGATGCGCTGATCTGCGTCAACGACGAGCTGGCGGCCGGGGTGCTGTTCGAATGCCAGCGCCGCCATCTGAGCGTGCCGGGCAAGCTCGCCATCGCCGGTTTCGACGATCTGGATGTGGCGCGCGCCTGTCATCCTGCGCTGACTTCGGTCAGGATCCCCTATCACCAGATGGGCAGGGAGGCGGCGGAGCTGATCCTGCGCCAGCTGGCGGGCGAGGAGGTGGCCGGCATGAGCCTCGCCCTGGATTTTCAATTGCAAAAGCGTCAGAGCACCTGAGGAGCGATGCCACGACAGGGCGAGGCAAGCATGTTCAAGGCGTTGTGACCGAAGACCAGGTCGGTGCCCCGTCGCCCTGCGCGGGAACTGCCAGCCGACGTGTTCGCCCGGTCTGTCACCGGGTTGGAGTAGAGCGTGGATGCCACCGGAGCCATGACTCCAGGTGGCTGGCTCCACCCTGGTCAAGCTCTGAGCGGAACCACTGGCGAGCCCCATTATTCTGGATAGACTTTGTAGGCCGGTGCACTATCCAAGGAGAATGAGCATGGGTACGCAGACGCCTGATTTCGATCTCGATGATGACTGGGAGCCGGAATCCTGGGAAGACGAGCTGGAGGAGCTGGATGACGAGAGCTGGCAGGACTATGACCCTCTCGACGATCAGTGACTCCCTGTAACGCCTGAGGGCGGGCCTGGTGCCCGCCCGATTTTTTGTGTGGCGAGGGGGGCAGCCCTTGGTGAGAACGGGGCGGGCTGGTTAGAATGAACTGCTCAAATGACGCTGTACGAGGCAGGCAGCGGCTCAACAACGATTCCAACGACGCCAAGGATGAATATGCGCTCACTCGTCATCATGTTTTGTGCCGCCCTGCTCGGGGGCTGTGTTTCCAACTCCGACGACCCTTGCGAGAAGGTGTGGAGCGACGTGGGAGAGGCGGACGGCAAGCTCGGTTTTGCTGGCGATCGGGTGGCATTTCACCAGACCCAGTGCGGGGAAAAAGTGGACGTTGCCCTTTGGGAGCTGGGTCGCCAGAAGGGGCTGGCCTGGTATTGCCGACCCGAGCATCTCTATCTGGCAGGACGGTCGGGAGAGGAGTATCGCGGCGTCTGTCCCAACGACGTGCAGGCCCGTCGCCTGTTTGAACAGGGTCGCCATGGCTGGACTGATCAATAAATCAGCCTTCCTCTCTCTTCTGAAATCTTGCGTGAATCTCTTCGTGAGAAGAGGGACCTACCCTTCCTTATGTTTCAGCCGCAGCGGCTGGCACAGGTAATCCTTGTCATTGGCGCTGCGGGCACACTTGCCACACACGAATTTGGGTTTGCGCACAATCTTGCGCAGCGTCTTGAGATCGGCGGGGATCTCGTGACGGCGCCACTCACACAGCGTCTTGTGACCCATGACGTCCTCGACAGTGAATGCAACGGGTGAGAGGGGCAGGACCCCTCCCGGTGTGGTTACTGGTACAGGTATTTGGTGAAGATGAGCTCGCGGACCGCCTTCTTGCCCGTCTCCTTGACCAGCAGTTCGTTGACCTTGGCCTCACACTCCTTGCGCAGCTCTTCCCGGTTCACCAGGGACTTGATCTGTGCGCCCGTCTTGCTGCCAATCAGCCGGATGATGGCGTCGCGGATCAGGGGGTCGTGCTGCTCCAGCAACTTGAGGTCGGCAGCGTCCGTGGCCATCAGCTCTACCGTCACCCGTACATAGCCGAGGGTTTTGCCGTCGCCAAGGTAGTTGGTGATGATGTCCGGATCCAGAGCGTGATAGGCGAATCCCGGCTGGACGGCGGAGGAGGCGGGATCGGTGGCCTCTTCCTCATTGGCGAAGGCCTGTGTATTCAAGAGGGTACACCCCAGGGACAGCAGCAGAATTCTGAAGATCTTCATCTGGATGGCTCGGCAGCGACGGATGCCCCATTTTTGATGCTGCCATCGGGGCCGTCAAGCACGGATGTTCTTACAATTCGCCATTGATTTACGGATAATAAACCGGTTTTTAACCTGACAACGGAAATCTCCGGATGGTGAAGCTGTGAAGTCCGAGTTGACTGTTCCCCTCGTCCAGATCGTCCCGTGGCGGGCGCCTGCAGAGTGCGAACCGCCCGAGGCGCTGCGTCCCTGGTTGCTGGAGGCCGATTCCATGACCCGGCGCCTGCGTCGTTACAATCATCATCTCTCGGTGCAACTGCTCGGCAATCGCGCCGTGTCGCTGACGGTGGACGAGCAGGCGCTGGTGGCGGTGTCGGCCCCCGTGGGCATGTGCCGCGAGGTGATCCTGCACGGTGATGGCGGGCCTGCCATCCTGGGTTGGACCCTGTTTGCCGAAGCGGCCTTGCAGGGGGGCGGTTTGCAGGATCTGGGAGAGCAGCCGCTGGGAGAGCGCATTTTCGGTGAGGCACCGGCGCGGCGGGATCACCTGCAACTGGCCTGTTTCGAGATAGCGAGCAATCCCTGGTGTCCGGCCGCCACCGTCTGGGGGCGTCGTTCCCGCCTGTTTCTGGGGCAATGGCCACTGCTGGTCCATGAACTTTTCCTGCCCTCGCTATCGTCTCATTCGTTGCCATCGGATAAGGAGCTGGAGTGAAGCTGTTAACCAAGGAGCGGGGACTGGCCTATGCGCAGTTGGCCCGCATCGACAAGCCCATCGGTACCCTGCTGCTGCTGTGGCCGACCCTGTGGGCGCTCTGTCTGGCGGCTGGTGGCCTGCCTGACCCCTGGATCCTGACCGTGTTCGTGGTGGGCGTTTTTCTGATGCGCTCCGCCGGCTGTGTCATCAATGACTATGCGGATCGCAACTTCGATGGTCATGTGAAACGCACCGCCGGGCGACCGCTGCCCATGGGGCGGGTCGCCGAGCGGGAAGTGCTGGTGCTGTTTGCCGTGCTGGCGCTTCTCTCGTTCGCCCTGGTGCTGACGTTGAACCCGCTCACCATCAGCCTGTCCTTTGCCGGTCTGCTGCTGGCAGTCTGCTACCCCTTCATGAAGCGCTTCATCCCCATCCCCCAGCTGGTGCTCGGCATGGCCTTCTCCTGGTCCATTCCCATGGCCTATGCGGCCCAGGCCAATGCCCTGCCGCCGGAAGCCTGGCTGTTGTTTCTTGCCAACCTGCTGTGGACCATCGCCTATGACACCGAGTACGCCATGGTGGACAGGGATGACGACCTCAAGCTCGGCCTGAAATCGAGCGCCATCCTGTTCGGCCGCCACGACAAGCGGATCATCGGCGCGCTGCAACTGGCGACCCTGCTGATCCTGCTGGGGGTCGGGCAGCTGATGGGGCTGGGATCCGGATATTACTGGGGGCTGCTGGGGGCGGCGGCGCTGTTCGTCTACCAGCAGCGACTGATCCGGGAGCGGCAGCGGGAAGCCTGCTTCCAGGCGTTTCTCAACAACAACTACGTGGGGGCGCTGGTGCTGCTCGGGGTGATGGTTCACTACCTCTAACCTGCCCCCTTCCTTGATGAAAAAAGGCCGCATGATGCGGCCTTTTTGTTGGGTGTCGACGCCTCAGAGCCGGTTGCCCGCCTGGATGGTGCGGCGGATCTTGTTGCTGAGCAGCGGCACTATATTGTCGGCCAATGCCTGGAAGCGGCCGAGATCCGGTTTGCAGCCCGGATCCAGATAGCCTTCGCTGCGCAGGGTGTGGATCAGGGTGCTGAACAGCTTCTGGTCGAAGAACTCGGGGGCGTTGATGCCGTGCAGGGTGCCGAGGCGCTCCGCCATCATCAGGCCGTCCGCTTCCAGCTGCTCCGCCTCGATGTGGGGCTGGGCCAGCATGCGGGTCAGCACGATGGCGTAGCGCTGCAGGGTCTCCTGGATGCTTTCGGCCAAGAGCAGCAGGCGCATCTGGTTGCCGGGGTTGACCCAGTAGCCGCCGTCGCGTGCCTCGACCAGTTGCTGGCGTAACAGCTCGGCCAGCAGGGCATCGATCAGTTCCGGCAGCTCCTCCTCTTCATAGCGCAGGAAGAGTTCGGTCTTGAGCAGGGGGTAGATATCGACACAGCGGGCGACGATCTCGCTGCGAGAGATCCCCTCGCACCGCTCGATCAGGGCCGCCACCAGGGAGGGCATGGCGAACAGGTGCAGTATGTTGTTGCGGTAGTAGGTGAGCAGGATCGCCTGATAGCGGTCCAGGCTGATGATCTGGCCCAGCTTGTCCTCGCTCACCTCGAACTTGTTGAGCTCCATCGCCTGCTCCAGCAGGGTCCTGGCGTCCTCGTCCGGCATGGTGCTGTGCGGGCTGTAGGGCACCTGCTTGAGCAGGTCCAGATAGGTGTTGAGCTGGGCCTGGAGTTCGTCCCGGGTCAGGGCGTGGCGCTCGGCGGCCAGCAGGGCCAGGGCACTCAGGGTCAGGCCGTTGACGGCGGCGGCATCGTTGATACGGGTCATCAGCAGCTCGGCCAGCTGATTGACGGTGGAGGCCATCCACTCGGGACGCTCCTCCCGGCCGATGCTCTCCTTCCAGGTGGGCACATGTTCGCCGAGGTAGCTGTTGAGGGTCAGCGGCTCTCCGAAATTGACGAAGCCACGGCCATAGTTGCGCAGCTTGCGCAGGATGCCGAGCACCTGCAGGAAGCTCTCCTTCTCCTTGCGGCTCCCCTTGAGTTCGTTGTGATAGGTGTTCACCTCCATCACGTGCTCGTAGCCCAGATAGACGGGGACCAGGGTCACCGGCCTGTCCAGCCCGCGCATCATGGCCTGCAGGGTCATGGCCAGCATGCCGGTCTTGGGGGGCAGCAGGCGACCGGTACGCGAACGCCCACCCTCGGTGAAGAACTCCACCGAGTAGCCCTTGGCGAACAGCAGGTTGAGGTACTCCCGGAATACCGTGCTGTAGAGCGGATTGCCCTTGAAGGTACGGCGGATGAAGAAGGCGCCGCCGTGGCGGAAGATGGGGCCTGCCGGCCAGAAGTTGAGGTTGATGCCCGCCGCGATGTGGGGCGGCACCATGCCCTGGTGGTAGATGACGTAGGAGAGCAGCAGGTAATCCATGTGGCTGCGATGGCAGGGGACGTAGACGATCTCGTGCCCTTCCTGGGCCAGCTGACGCACCTGCTCTGCTCCGTTGACCGAGAGGCCGCGATAGAGCTTGTTCCACAGCCAGCCGAGGAAACTCTCCCCGAGGCGGATCAACCGATAGGAGAAATTGGAGGCGATCTCGTCCATGTAGCCGTGGGCACGCTTTTGCGCCTTCTCCAGGCTGATCCCTTCCCGTCTGGCCTCCTCCTCGATGGCCTGCTGGATCACGCTCGAATCCAGCAGTTGCTTGAACAGCAGGTTGCGGTTCGGCAGCTTGGGCCCGGTGGCGGCCAGCTGCTGGCGGCTGAAGTGGGTACGGGCCACCCGCGCCAGCTTGTGGGCGATGGCCTCGTCGGTGCCGTGCTTGTCCGCCATGTAGCGCAGGGAGAGGGGCGGGGAGAAGCGCACCAGGTTCTCGCGCCCTTTCAGGATCACGATCAGCGCCTTCTTCAGGCGGTTTGGCGCCAGGCTGCTGATGATGTTCCAGCCGGAGGCCTCCTCGCCTTCCCGGCCCGGGGCGCGGCCCCAGAACAGGGTGACGGGTACTACCTGGATGTCCAGCGCCGGATCCTGCTTGTGCAGGTCCAGCAGCTGGTGGAACTCCTGCAGGAAGGGGAGCGGCTTGTTGCGTGTGCCAAACAGGGGAGGCGGACGATCCAGACAGACGTAGCGTGGCAGCAGTTGACCGTTCAGCTCCAGCGGCGTGAAGGGGCCGGGCAGGCCGAGATCCTCGCAGCACTGTTGCAGGGTCATCAGGTCGGTGATCGAGCTGGTCTTCAGGGCATAGACGATGGGTCTGGCCGGATCCAGCTTGAGCTCGGTGATGGGGTTTTCCGGCAGGCTCTTGTGATTGACCAAGCCGCTGACCGGCCATTGCAGGATGGCTCTGGATATCTTCTGTCCAAGGGACATGTGCGTCTGCTCTCCAAAAAAATGCGGCGTGAGCATAGCAAATCACCGACTGCTTGTCGCCGAGAGGTACGATGAGTCGGTACTTCAGAGCGGGGGGAGGGGCAAATGTGCGTCGGGTCGCGACAAATGCCAGTTGCGCCTTGCCTTGGCCCCAGCACTGTATATACTGCCAGTGTGCTGTATAAAAAGACAGGTGCCCATGCTATGAAACCCCTTACCCCTCGCCAGGCTGAAGTACTCGAGCTCATCAAGGCGAACATGAACGAGACCGGCATGCCGCCGACTCGCGCCGAGATTGCCCAGAAGCTTGGCTTCAAGTCGGCCAACGCGGCCGAAGAACATCTGAAGGCCCTGGCCAAAAAAGGGGTCATCGAGATCATGCCGGGCACGTCCCGCGGCATTCGTCTGCTGCTCGAAGAAGAGGACGTGCAGCCTGAAGAAAACGGCCTGCCACTGATTGGCAAGGTGGCGGCCGGGGAACCCATCCTGGCTCAGGAACACATCGAGAGCCACTACCAGGTGGATCCCGCCCTGTTCCACCCGCGGGCAGACTTCCTGCTGCGGGTGCAGGGCATGAGCATGAAGAACATCGGCATCATGGACGGGGACCTGCTGGCGGTACACAAGACCCAGGAGGTACGCAACGGCCAGGTCGTGGTGGCACGTCTGGACGAGGACGTCACCGTCAAGCGCTTCCAGCGCAAGGGCAGCCAGGTATGGCTGCTGCCGGAAAACGAAGAGCTCTCCCCCATCGAGGTGGATCTCGCCAGTCAGCACCTTACCATAGAGGGCCTGGCGGTCGGCGTAATCCGCAACGCCGACTGGATGTAAGCATCCGATGCGATGAAGAGGCCTCCTGCGGGAGGCCTCTTCATTTTCATCTGCTGATGACATCTCCCACCCCACCTTTTCGCTTCTCCTTCCTGTGCACACAGTCTCGCCGCACGACATGCATTTCGGATATATCCTTTGATAAGGCCCCTGTCATGGTCGGTGATCAGGGAAGGGGGAGTCGCACCGGGCAGTACGCCATGGCAGGGATGCATGATCGCCGAGTCGGTGCGCAGAAGGGAGAGTCGCCTCACACTGGGGACTCGTACAGTCAGTACGCTGCCGTGGTTGGTTCGTCGTTGGGGACAAAGAGACCCGTCAGCGTGACCTGTTGAGCAAGGAGGACAGGTATGGCTTCAAGCTCGCCGTGGGATCCGGTGCCGGCCGCAGCGCCCGCATCTTCCATCACCCGATTCATCAAGGGCAGTCGGATGACATGGTTCTATGCGCTCTGGGTCTATCACAAGGGAGATGGTTGGACCATCTGGCTTGGGTGCCCCAAAGACAAGATTGTCCGCCTGGTTCGTCTGTTTCGCCGTCATCACGACATCGGATTGCCGGATGAGCCCTGGACTGCCCCCGTCATCCCGCTGCGCGTCCCCCTGAGACGTGCCCAGCCGCAGCACAGGCTGCGGCCCTGATCCCTCTTCCTGCACAGACAAGAGCCCCGCCAGAGCGGGGCTCTTGTTTTGGCGCCGATGCGGCTTATCCATGGCACAGACGCTTTCCCGCCGGGATGCAAGACTAGCCGGATTGCCGGATGAGCCCTGGACTGCCCCCGTCATCCCGCTGCGCGTCCCCCTGAGACGTGCCCAGCCGCAGCACAGGCTGCGGCCCTGATCCCTCTCCTGTACAAACAAGAGCCCCGCCAGAGCGGGGCTCTTGTTTTGGCGCCGATGCGGCTTATCCATGGCACAGACGCTTTCCCGCCGGGATGCAAGACTAGCCATCGGCGGGGGCAGGCGGGTTACAATGACCCCTACCGGTTTTGCCCCCCTGGGCTTCTAACATAAGCAAGGCTTTGTTTTATATGGTTAAACCACGCTTTTACCTGCTGCTGTTGCTGTTCATCGGCGCCATTGCGGCGGCTTATTACTGGAGTCAGCCCGCGGTGCCGGAACAGGCCGATTACTACCCGGCGGGGCGAGACATCAACCCGTTTACCCTCACGGATGCGGATGCACAGCCCTTTACCCCTGCCAACCTGACGGGACACTGGAGCTTTCTGTTCATCGGCTACACCTACTGCCCGGATGTCTGTCCGACCACGCTGGCGGATCTGCGCAGCGTCTATCCGGCGTTGAAGAAGATAGCCCCCACTAGCCAGGTGGTATTCATCTCGGCGGATCCCCAGCGGGATGACAGCGCCCGCCTGAAGAGCTATACCGCCTTCTTCGAGCCCGAGTTCAAGGCGGCGACAGCACCTCACAGTGCCCTCTTTCCTCTGGTCCGCAATCTGGGGCTGGTCTATTCCATCGTGGAAGGGGAGCGCAAGGACTACCTGATCGACCACTCCGCCTCCATCGTGCTGATCAACCCCGAGGGGAAGCTGGTGGCCACCTTCCGACCCAAAGTGGCACCGGGTGAGGTGCCCCACGTGGACATGCAGACCATGGTGGCCGACTTCGCGCGCATCGTGCGGCTGGCTGGCGAGTGAGCCCGGCGCGCACCATGCTGATTCCCGCCTGGCTGAAGGATCCTCGCCGCCACAGAGCCGTCTTCGCCCTGGCCCTGCCCATGGTGTTCTCCAACGTCACCACGCCCTTGCTGGGGCTGGTGGACACCTGGGTGATCGGTCATCTTGGCCAGGCCTGGTTTCTCGGCGGCGTCTCGGTCGGTGCGACCTTCATCAATCTGCTGTTCTGGTTGCTTGGCTTCCTGCGTATGTCCACTACAGGGCTGACCGCCCAGGCTCAGGGTGCAGCCCATGCCGAAGGGCAGCTCGACACCCTGGCGCGGGCCCTGGGCTTGGCGATCGGACTGGGCATGGCGCTGTTGCTCCTGTTGTTGCCGTTCCTGCCTGCCATCATCGCCCTCGGTGGCGGCTCTTCCGAGGTACAGACCTATGCCGGTCAGTATGTATCGGTGCGGGTCTGGAGCGCCCCGGCGGCCTTGTGCAATCTGGTCATCATGGGGTGGTTGCTGGGCATGCAGGATGCACGCAGTCCCATGCTGCTGCTGATCCTGGGCAATCTCGTCAACATGGTGCTGGATGCTTGGTTCGTGCTGGGATTGGGCTGGCAGGTGAAAGGGGTGGCCGCAGCGTCCCTGCTGGCGGATTACAGCACGCTCGGGGTGGGGTTCTGGCTGGTGAGCCGGCATCTGCGCCGACTTGACCCCGGGGTGTGGCACAACGCCTGGCAGCGCTGGCGCCAGTGGCCGGCCCTGCTGCGGCTGCTCGCCCTGAACCGGGATATTTTCATCCGCTCCCTCTGCCTGCAACTCTGCTTCGTGTTCATGACTCTGCAGGGGGCCAGGCTGGGGGATGTGGCGGTGGCCGCCAATGCGGTGCTGCTCAATTTCCTGATGCTGATTTCCTACGGGCTGGATGGATTTGCCTATGCGGTGGAAGCCATGGTAGGGCGCGCCATCGGGCGGCGTGATAGGCCGCTGCTGCGGGAGGCCATCGTCCTCAATCTGGGCTGGGCGCTGCTGATCGCCCTGGCATTCACCCTCTCGTTTGCCCTGGGGGGCCACTGGCTCATCCGTCACATTACCGACATACCGGCGGTGATCGCCGAGGCGCAACGTCAGCTCCCCTGGCTGGTGGCCATGCCGCTGCTGGCGGTCTGGTGCTTCCTGCTGGACGGGGTCTTTATCGGCGCCACCCGGGCCCGGGAGATGCGCAACAGCATGCTGGTGGCGGTGTTTGCCGGCTTCTTTCCCATCTGGTGGCTCTGCCAGGGATGGGGTGTGGCGGCCCTGTGGGCCGCCATGAGTGCCCTGATGGCAGGTCGTGGTCTGACGCTGGGCTGGCTCTGCTGGCGACTGGAGCGTGATGGACGGCTGCTGGCGGGGCAGGGGACGGCGCAGTCAGTCTGAATTCTGGCCGCCTTGCCAATATCGTCAGCGTTCAGAGCGAGCCTGAATAGTCGAACTGTCGCCAGCTCTCGTAGACGAACACCGCGACGGCGTTGGCCAGATTCATGCTGCGGCTCTGGGGCAGCATGGGAATGCGCAGCCGCTGCTCGAATGGCAGGCTCTCGATGATCTCCATGGGCAGGCCTCGGCTCTCGGGCCCGAACAGCAGGGCGTCACCGGGGGCAAACCGGGCCGCCGAGTGGGCGGTGCGTCCCTTGGTGGTGCAGGCAAAGACCCGTTGGGGGGCGACGGCCGCCAGAAACGCCTCATAGTCAGGCCAGCGCTTGACGTCGGCAAACTCGTGATAGTCGAGCCCGGCCCGCTTGACCCGTTTGTCATCCCACTCGAACCCCAGGGGCTCTATCAGGTGCAACCGGTAGCCGGTATTGGCGCAGAGGCGAATGATGTTGCCGGTGTTGGGGGGGATTTCCGGTTGGTAGAGCACGATATCGAGCATGGAAGGATCCTGGGCTGGTGCGAAACGGGCGCCAGCATACCCAGCACCCGTGCCGATGAAAAGGGGGAGGTCAGGGCATGGGCAGACGGATGGTGATGACCAGTCCGGTCGGCTGATTGCTGCTGGCCCGGATGGTCCCCCCATGACGCTGGATCGCCTCGGCGGCGATGGCAAGGCCGAGACCAGTGCCCCCGGTCTTGGCGTTGCGGGCATCGTCCACCCGAAAGAAGGGCAGGAACAACCGGGGCTGCTGCTCCACCGGCACGCCAGGGCCGTCATCCCGTATGGTCATCACCCACTCCCGTCCCTCCCGGTACCAGTCCACCTTGATGAACTCGCGGGCATACTTGAGGGCGTTGCGCAGGGGATTTTCCAGGGCGCGGGCCAACAGTTCTGGCCACATGGTGAGGGATTCGGCGGGCAGGGAAGGGAGTCTGAGCTGTTTGCCGTTCTGGTTTGCCTCGAACATGGCATCGTCCAGGATGGGCTCCAGCAGCTCCGCCAGGGGCAGCGTCACTGGCGCCTCCACATGTTGCTGCACCCGCGACAGATCCAGCAGATCCCCTATCAGCTTGTCGAGCCGGGCTATCTCCCCTTCGATGCGCGCCAGCTCGGCGCTGTCACCCTGCTTGCGGCGGATCAGCGCCTGTGCGAGCTGGATGCGGGTCAGGGGGCTGCGCAGCTCGTGGGAGATGTCGGAGAGCAGCTGCTTCTGCTTCTGGATCATGTCCTTGAGGGTATCGACCATGCGACTGACATGTTCGGCCAGCTGGCCTATCTCGTCGCGCCGCCCCAGGTTGGGGATCTGTATTTCCAGGTTGCCCTGGGCGAGTTGGGAGACCGACTGCTGCAACTGCAGTATGGGGCGGGTCAGGCGCCAGGCGAGCAACAGACAGAGCGGGGTGCTGACCAGCATGGCGATACCCAGGATCTGGATGGGGTGATCCAGGATCTGGATGAAGAGGAACAGGTAGGAGTTTTCGACGTTCAGACCGAAATAGACGTGATAGGTCTGGCCGTGATGGACCATCTGGAAGGGGCCGGCGATGGCGCGCTGGTGCTCGCTGCCCAGCATGGGCTTGGCCGGGTTGTCCGAGTCGAGCATGAAACGGATCACGAACTTGCTCAGCCGGGTGCTGGACTGCATCTGCCCCTTGGCATCGCGTAGATAGATGTTGTCCACCGGCAAGAGGCCCGCGGCATCGATGGCCTTGGCCAGATCGAAATCCTGCTCGGGATCCGCGCCCCGTTGCAGCGCCGCCAGGTTGTTGTTGAGACGGGTGATCTCGTGGGCCGGCAGCGGGATGATGTTGCGGGGGTCCAGGGTGGGGAGGATTACCACAGCGGCCACGACCAGCAGCAGGATGAACCAGAACCAGAGGAAGATCTGGGTGGAAAGGCCGTTGAAGGTGCGGGCCGATTTCATGCCTGCTCCAGCCACAAGTAGCCTCGTCCCCGCACTGTCTTGAAGCGGGGCTGGCCGTCGGCCCGCTCCGGCAGCTTCTTGCGCAGGTTGCTCAGGTGCATGTCGATGGCCCGATCGAAGGGTTCGAGCTTCTTGCCCAGCACCTGCTCGGAGAGCAGGCCCTTGCTGACGATCTGGCCCGGATTGCGCAGCAGGCACTCCAGCAGGCCGAACTCGGTGGCGGTGAGTTCCAGCAACTGATCGTCGCAGCGAGCCTGTTGCAGGCCGGGCTGCAGCACCAGATCCATGAAGCGCACCTCTTCCGAGCTACCGCCGCGCTGGGGAGCCTGGCTCTGGGTTCGACGCAGGATGGCGCGCACCCGGGCCAGCAGCTCCCTGTCGTCGAACGGCTTGGCGAGATAGTCGTCGGCACCGGCCTCCAGCCCGTTGACCCGATCCTGGCTGTCGCCACGGGCGGTCAGCATCAACACCGGGGTGTCGTGGGTCTTGCGCAGCCGGGTCAGCATCGCGAAACCGTTGAGTCTGGGCATCATGACGTCCAGCAGCACCAGGTCGAAAGCCTGTTCTGCCAGTCGCTGCAATCCCTCTTCCCCATCCTCGGCGACGGTGACCTCAAACCCCTCCAGGGTCAGGATTTCGGTGAGCAGCTGGGTCAGTTCGAGATCGTCGTCGACCAGGAGTATTTTGTTCATCTGGGAGTCACTCTGTTGATTTTGCACGCCAAACTGACGTCCGGGTCAGGGTATAATAAGTTTTTACGCGTCGGAGGAAAGCCGGTTTTGAGCCACCAACACTATTCCCGCTGGGTCACCCTGGCCAGCATGGCCGCTGTGACCACCGCCACCCTGCTCATCCTGGGCAAACTGATCGCCTGGCTGATGACGGATTCATCCAGCCTGCTGGCATCCCTGACCGATTCCTTCATGGACATCAGCGCCTCTCTCATCAATCTGCTGGCCATCCGTTATGCGCTGGCCCCTGCCGACGAAGAGCATCGCTTCGGCCACGGCAAAGCGGAGTCCCTGGCGGGTCTGGTGCAGTCGGCCTTCATCTCGGGGTCCGCCCTGCTGCTGGTGATGCACGGCATCTCGTCGATGCTGAATCAGGTGCCCGTGGTGCGCCTGGAGGCCGGGATCTGGGTCAGCGTCGGCTCCATCGTGCTGACCCTGCTGCTGGTGAGCTTCCAGAGCTTTGTCATCCGCAAGACCAACAGTGTGGCCATCAAGGCTGACATGCTGCACTACCGTTCCGACCTGCTGCTCAATGGCGGCGTGCTGGTGGCACTGGTGCTGGCGGGGCAGGGGTGGTACTGGGCCGACGGCCTGTTTGCCATTCTGATCGGTCTGTTCCTGGTGTGGGGGGCTGTCCATATCGGCTACGAATCGGTGCAGGCCCTGCTCGATCGTCAGTTGCCAGAGGAGGAACAAGCGAGAATAATGGCCCTCTGCTGCGCCGTAGAGGGGGTGCATGGCGTACATGACCTGCGTACCCGCCAATCCGGGCCGACCCGTTTCGTGCAGTTGCATCTGGAACTCGATGATCAACTGCCTCTGGTCAGGGCCCATCAGATAGCCGACGAGGCTGAACTGGCCGTCCGCCAGGCCTTCGAGCGGATGGATGTGATCATTCACATGGACCCCATCTCGGTGCTGACAAAAGAACGACAAAGCACTCACCCTGAACAACAGTAGGCTGCAACATGGATGATCTGGTTGCCAGAACCTGGCAAAAAATTCAGCAGGAAGCGCAGAGCATGGCGGCCCAGGAGCCCATGCTGGCCAGCTTCTTTCATTCCACCATTCTCAATCACCGGGATTTGCGCTCGGCGCTGAGCTTCCAGCTCGCCAACAAGCTCGACAGCACCACCATGCCTGCCATCGCCTTGCGGGAAGTGATCGAGCTGGCCCTGCGCAGCGAGCCCGAGCTGCTGGCCGCAGTGGCCGCCGACATCTGCGCGGTGCAGGATCGCGACCCGGCGGTCGACCTCTTCTCCACCCCGCTGCTCTACCTCAAGGGATTCCATGCTCTTCAGGGGTATCGGGTGGCCAACTGGCTGTGGCGTCAGGGACGCCGTGCCCTGGCGCTCTATCTGCAAAACCAGATCTCCGTGGTGTTCGGCGTGGATGTACACCCGGCCGCCCGCATCGGCAAGGGCATCATGTTTGACCATGCCACCGGTATCGTGGTCGGCGAAACCGCCGTCATCGAGAACGACGTCTCCATCCTGCAGAGTGTGACTCTGGGGGGGACCGGCAAGGAGAGTGGTGATCGCCACCCCAAAATCCGGGAAGGGGTGATGATAGGGGCGGGGGCCAAGGTGCTCGGCAACATCGAGGTGGGCGTCGGCGCCAAGATCGGTGCCGGCAGCGTGGTGATCAACCCGGTGCCGCCTCACACCACGGTCGCTGGCGTGCCCGCCAGGATTGTGGGCCGCCCCGAGTGCGACAAACCTTCCCTGGACATGGATCAGTGCCTCTGATCCCCTGACCGAGGCCGTTGTATGGTCAAGCGCTGGTCAGGCTTTCTGATCCTTGGGATGTGGCTGCTCAACCTGCTGCACCTTTATCTGGACTTCTCCCCCTGGCCCGCCGCCATCGCGGCCTGGGCCGCCTCCCTGCTCACCTGGCCCTGGCTGGTGGGTGCCGCACGGCGCCAGGCGCTGGCCCTCTACGGCGCGGCGCTCCTGCTGCTGCTCTTTTCCTGGTGGCGAGGGGCCAGCCTCAGCCCAGGTGACTGGCTTTTGCCGAACATCAACATGCTGACCATGTTTGCCGCAGTGAGCACCCTCAATCTGGCTACCTCCGGCCTCTTGACCGGCACCGCCTCCTGGTCTGGTCGCAAGGGGCTGTGGAGCACCATGGCCAGCCTCAATCTGCTGGGGGCCGTCATCAATCTTTCGGTGCTCTTCATCATCGGCGATCGGCTGGAGCGCAACGGGACGCTGGAGCGGCGTCAGGTCATGGTGCTGAGCCGGATCTTCTGTGCGGCTGCGTTTTGGTCCCCCTTCTTCGTCGCCATGGCGGTGGCCCTCACCTATGCACCGGGTCTGCAACTGGGCAGCATACTGCCTTTTGGCATACTGGCGGCCTTGCTGGCCATGGGGCTGACAGCCTGGCAGGTAGAGCGACTCGGTGTGGAGACCTTTGAAGGTTATCCGCTGCGGCTCCAGACCCTGGGGCTACCGGTGACCCTGGCACTGCTGGTGCTGGTGATCCACCGTTTCTGGCCCGGACTCAGCATTCTGGCGGTGATCGCCCTGGTGGCGCCCTTGCTGGCCTTGCTGTTCATGCCGCAAGCGGGGCGAGGGGCTGCTCTCAAGCGCCAGGTGGTGGAGCGCTTCCCGGCCATCGGTGGCCAGCTTGTGCTGTTTCTGGGGGCCGGCCTGCTGGCGGCTGGCATCAACAGCGCGCTGTCAGTACTGGACTTTGGCAGTGGCCACGGCCTGCCGCTGTTCAACCACTTCGGCTGGCTGGAAGCCTGCCTGACCCTGCTGCTGATCTTCCTGGTGGCCATAGTGGGCGTGCATCCTCTCATCAGCATCTCGGGGGTGGCGCCGCTGCTCTGGCCGCTGGCACCGGATCCCAGCCTGCTTGGCATGTGCTTCCTCATGGGGTGGGGGCTGGCGACCGGGACGAGCCCGCTCTCCGGCTCCAATCTGGCGCTGGCGTCCCGCTACAACCTGAGCGCCGGGCTGCTGCTGCGCTGGAACCTGCTCTACGGCCTGTTGATGTACGCCGTGGCCTGTCTGATGATGGGGGGCTTCATCGCCTTGCATGGCTGATGGTGGCATCGGCAGGAGGGCGGGTTATGCCACGGCGGACGCCCGGGATCGAGGTTCCTGCTGCCTGCGAGAAAAACCGACGCATATTTAAGCAATACCGGGCCGCAGGGCGCATTTTGCAACGTGCTGGCTTGTTTGTGCCGAGCGCATCAGGGTATGCTGGCTCCACGCGCTTGAATCGCCCTCTGTGGGGCATCGCAATTGAACATACAGGTATGCATATGTCACTAGAAGTCCTTGAGCAACTCGAATCCAAAGTACAATCCGCCGTCGACAACATCTCCTTGCTGAAGATGGAGCTGGACGAGCTGAAAGAGCAGAACAGCAAGCTGCAAGACGAAAACCACCAACTGCGCAACGAGCACGTTGCCTGGCAAGAGCGTCTGCGTGCCCTGCTGGGCAAGATGGACCAGATGGGCGATGCCATCTGATCCCGTCTAGATTGACCGGAATGAAAGCGGGCCGCTCCTTGAGCGGCCCGCTTGTTTTGGTCTGCCGGGCAATCAGAGTGCCAGCAGCTGTTTGACGGTCTTCTCGATGCCGTCCGCCGCCTCCACAATATTGTTGGCCAGCATGTAGGCAGGAGTGGAGATGACCTTGCGCTCCTGATCCACCACGAATTCGCGCACCGGGCAGTCGAGATGACTGCCACCCATGGCTTCGATGGCGTTGGCGGCGCCCTCGTCGTTGCCAATGGTGGCCAGGGTGCCTGCCCCATAGATGAGCGGGATCATGGCCGGTGCGATGCAGATGTAGGCGGCCGGTTTGCCGGCTCTGGCAAAGCTCTGGCAGGCCTTCAGCACATCCGGCTGGATGCGGCACTCTGCGCCCTTGATGGCGAAGTCACACAGGTTCTTGGCGGCGCCGAAGCCGCCCGGCACCAGCAGGGCGTCGAAGTCGGCTGCATCCAGTTCAGCTACATCCCTGATCTGGCCGCGGCAGATGCGGGCCGCCTCGACCAGCACGTTGCGGCTCTCTCCCTCGCTGACCTCGCCGGTCAGGTGATTGATGACATGAAGCTGAGGGACATTGGGGGCGAAGCATTGAACGGATGCTCCCTGACGGGCCAGTGCCAGCAGGCTGATGACGGCCTCGTGGATTTCGGCGCCGTCAAACACGCCACAACCACTCAAGATCACGGCCACTTTTTTCATGACAGACTCCTCGTTGTTGAAAATGTGAGCCAGGGTAGATTGTTGTACTTTTGTATGGTTATCGTTCGACCTCCGCTGGTCAAGTCATCTCCCTGTGCTAGGATTGTTTCGTTCTGGATCCTGCCTCAGTACCCCCCTTGAATTTTTTTCCACATTGATCGAGATCATGATGAGTGTGTCATGTTGAGTTTTTATGATCTCAACGTAATGTTTTAAAAGACATTTTTTGTTTTAATCCACAGCTTTGTCACGGCCGTGATGCAATGGTGCCATTTTTGAGCACAGAGTTATCCACAGCAATGTGCCCCACCGGTGCGCCGGGGTGATGGTGGGAGTCCCCTTGGTGTGGTGCGGGCCCTGTGGCATCCTAGCGGCTGTTTATTCTTGGCAGGACGATTTTCATGGCCTCTAGCAATCCTCTTATTCTGGTCGACGGCTCTTCATATCTTTACCGCGCCTTCTTTGCCTCGCAGCAGGCCGATCTGCGCACCTCGACCGGCTTGCCTAGCGGCGCCGTCCGTGTCATGGCCAACATGATGCGCAGCCTTCGCAAGCAGTACCCCGACTGCCACGTGGCCGTGGTGTTCGACGCCAAGGGCAAGACCTTCCGTGACGACATCTATCCCGAATACAAGGCAACACGCGCCAGCATGCCGGACGATCTGCGCAGCCAGGTCGCTCCTATCCACCAGATGATCAAGGCAATGGGTTTCCCCTTCCTGATGGTCGAAGGGGTGGAGGCCGACGACGTGATCGGCACCCTGGCCCGTCAGGCGACCGAGAAACAGCTGCCTGTGCTCATCAGCACTGGCGACAAGGACATGGCGCAGCTGGTCTCCGACCATGTCACCCTGATCGACACCATGAAGGATGTGAAGACCGATCGGGAAGGGGTGATCGAGAAGTTCGGCGTACCGCCCGAGCTCATCATCGATTACCTGGCGCTGATGGGGGACAAGGTGGACAACATTCCCGGCATGACCGGTGTCGGCGAGAAGACCGCACTGGCCCTGTTGCAGGGGATAGGTAGCATCGACGAGATTGCCGCCAACCTCGACAAGGTGGCGGCGCTCGGCTTCCGCGGCTCCAAGGCGTTTGCCGACAAGTTCCGCGAGCAGGAAGAGCAGGTGCGCCTTTCCTATGTGCTGGCCACCATCAAGACCGACGTGGTCCTGGAGCAGAGTCTGGAAGAGCTGCAGCTTGGCCCCATCGACAAGGAGGCCCTGCTGGCGGTCTATCGCGAGTACGAGCTGCGCAACCTGATCAAAGAACTGGAGTCTGGTGGCGAGGAGAGCGAAGCCGCAGGTGATGAGGAAGGCGCCGCCCCGGCAGCCGCCATCGAAACCGACTATCGCTGCATCCTGGATGAGGCCGAATTCGACGAGTGGCTGGCACGCCTGCAGGCGGCGCCGCTGTTTGCCTTCGATACCGAGACCACCAGTCTCGACTATATGGAGGCGCGGGTCGTTGGCGTCTCCTTTGCCATCGAGCCGGGCAAGGCGGCCTATGTGCCTTTCGGCCACGACTATCTGGGGGCGCCGGTGCAGCTGACCGAGGCCGTGGTACTCGGCAAGCTCAAACCGCTGCTGGAAGATCCGGCCCGTCTCAAGGTGGGGCAGAACCTCAAGTACGATCGCAACGCGCTGCTCAACCACGGCATCGAGCTGCAGGGCATCGCCTACGACACCATGCTCGAATCCTATGTGCTCAACTCCACTGCCAGCCGCCACGACATGGATTCCCTGGCCCGCAGGTATCTGAACGTCGAGACCATCTCGTTCGAAGAGATCGCCGGCAAGGGGGTCAAGCAGCTCACCTTCAACCAGATCGAACTGGAGCAGGCGGCCCCTTATGCGGCGGAAGATGCCGACATCACCCTGCGTCTGCATCAGACGCTGTGGGGCAAGCTCTCTGCCGAGCCGGGACTTGCCAAGGTATTCAGCGAGATCGAACTGCCGCTGCTGCCGGTGCTGGCACGGATGGAGCGACTCGGTACCACCATCGAGCCCAAGCTGCTGCATCAGCAGAGCCAGGAGATCGAAGTGCGTCTGGCAGAGCTGGAGAAGCAGGCCCACGAGCTGGCCGGGCAGGAGTTCAATCTCTCCTCGCCCAAGCAGCTGGGTGAAATCCTCTTCACCAAGCTGGGGCTGCCGATCATCAAAAAGACCCCCAAGGGAGCGCCATCCACTGCGGAAGAGGTACTGGCCGAGCTGGCGGAGACCTATGAGCTGCCGCAACTGCTGATGGAGCACCGTGGCCTGGCCAAGCTCAAGTCCACCTACACCGACAAGCTGCCGCTGATGATCAAGCCGCAGACCGGGCGGGTGCACACCTCCTATCATCAGGCGGTAGCGGCGACCGGTCGGCTCTCGTCCACTGATCCCAACCTGCAGAACATCCCGGTACGCAACGAACAGGGGCGCCGCATCCGGCAGGCCTTCATCCCGTGCGCCGGTTACAAGCTGGTGGCGGCGGACTACTCCCAGATCGAGCTGCGCATCATGGCCCACCTCTCCGGTGACAAGGGGTTGCTGACCGCCTTCGCCGAGGGCAAGGACATCCACAAGGCGACCGCCGCCGAGGTGTTCGGGGTCGCGCTCGATGCGGTGACCAGCGACATGCGTCGCAGCGCCAAGGCGATCAACTTCGGTCTCATCTATGGCATGAGCGCCTTCGGTCTGGCCAAGCAGCTGGGTATCGGCCGTGCCGAGGCGCAGAAGTACATGGATCTCTACTTCGAGCGCTACCCGGGGGTGCTGGAGTACATGGAGCGTACCCGCCAGCAGGCGGACGCCCAGGGCTATGTCGAAACCCTGTTTGGCCGTCGCCTCTATCTGCCGGATATCAAGTCCCGCAACGCCGGTCTGCGCAAGGCGGCCGAACGGGCCGCCATCAACGCACCTATGCAGGGCACCGCTGCCGACATCATCAAGCGCGCCATGATCAACGTGGATGGCTGGATCCGGGGCATTGAAGACGAGTCGATCCGCATGTTGATGCAGGTACACGATGAACTGGTGTTCGAGATCCGCGAAGAGAAGCTGGAGGAGTACATCGCCCTCATCAAGGAGAAGATGTCAGCCGCAGCAGAACTGCATGTGCCGCTGGTGGTGGAAGCGGGCACCGGTGACAACTGGGATCAGGCCCACTGATCCTGCCTGATGGTCACATAGCTATATAAGAAGAGAAGCCCGGCATGATGCCGGGCTTCCTGTTTGTGGCTGCAGGGTCAGGCCTCTTGCAGGTATTCATCCTTGAGCAGCACATAGTTGTCGGCCGAGGTCTTCAGGAAGGCGATCTCGGCCGGCTTGAGAGGGCGGGCCTGCTTGACGGGATTGCCCATATAAAGAAAGCCGGCCTCTAACCGTTTGCCCGGTGGCACCAGGCTGCCCGCCCCGATCATCACATCGTCTTCAACGATCACCCCATCCAGCAGGATGGCACCCATGCCGACCAGCACCCGGTTGCCTATGGTGCAACCGTGCAGCATGGCTTTATGACCGACCGTGACATCCTCGCCGATCAGCAACGGATAGCCGCCGGGGTTGCTGGCACTCTTGCGGGTCAGGTGCAGCACTGTGCCGTCCTGGATATTGCTGCGGGCACCGATGCGGATATGGTTGACGTCCCCTCTGGCGGCCACCATGGGCCAGATGCTGGCATCGTCACCCAGCTGGATATCCCCCACCAGGGTGGCGCAGGGATCCACATATACCCGTTTGCCCAGTTGCGGGCACTTTCCCTTGTAAGGTCTCAGTCGCAAGTCCATCTTGGCCTCCTTGTTTTCGGCCATTCTAGCAAGACGACACCGGTTTCTGTGGATAAGTTTGTATAAAAGCTGTGTTTGGATATGAATAACTAAAAAAGTGCCGATTTTTACAATTTTATTGCAGAGGAGGGGTTGCCAGAACGAATTCGCTCCCTATAATGCGCCTCCATCGACACGGCAAGCGGCAACGCAGACAGCCAAGCCGATAACCTCGAAAAGCCTTTGAAAATAAGGCTTGACTCGAGAAAGCGGTTGAGTAGAATGCCACTCCCGCAGCAGCCAAAAGCTGCGTTGCTCTTTAACAATTTGAAT
>NZ_CDBK01000023.1 GCF_000819785.1 Aeromonas caviae
GTGATAACTAGATCTGTACATTTTATCTAATGTTTAGTGATGAGGATTTTAAACTTTATCTTATTTCAAGCAAAATAATCACTTAGTGTTAATATCTCGTTCGAAAAGATCATCTATTTCATCAACATGTTCGTTCACAAAATATTGCTCTTTTTCATGTTGTTCATCCCTGAATCCATCAAAATAATTAGACATTTGACCGTATATGTCAAATGCATCAACAATAGATTCAACTGTATCGTCAGAAAGAGGGATTTTGAGTTCATTGAAGTTTTTTTGAATTAATTTAAAAAGACTTTCCGTAGCTTTGTCTTCATTATCTGGATAGTCATAATCAAAGACTTGATCTAGAGGGAAAAGATCATCTGCATTAGCTACAAAATAGTTTCTTGCAAAGCTTTCCATTTCTGGATATAGCTCTGATTTGAAGTCATCAGACAGGATGCTCATCAACTCTGAGATAGCTTTTATCTCTAGGTAGCTTGTCTGCATCATAAAGGCGCGTGTTATAAAATTGTGCGCGTCTTGCTGAGTTGATAGGGATTCTTTTATTCGCCAATAAAATATTTTAGCAATATCCTTTAGGTATCCGGATTCTTTTGAATTGACGACGAAGTCAGATGCTGAAAATATTATTTTGTCATTTTTTAGCATGCATCCCAGATTTTCAATATAACTTACTAAGACTAATGAGATATATTCAGGGCTATATCCTAAGTAATTTTTACTATAGGCATTTTTTAGAATGTCATGAAGAATATTTGATGTCACTGATGAGTCAATGAATTTGTTTGTAGCGAGATCTAATAGCGACCTTATTGATGAGGTTGAATTTAGGCTACAAAATCCAGCGCGCAGTGATGGAATATCAGATTTATAACGATGGAGTACGTAATCACCAATAGATGGATTAAAGAGGTTAATTATTACTTCATTATCAGAAAGCATCGTTCTAGTGAGCATTGAACCAACCAAGTGCTTCAATATTTGAATGTAATCACGACGTCCTTGTATTGCTCTGGAATCTGAATGAGCAATGAATTTTGAAAAGGCCTCAGAAAGCTCACTCTGATTGATTGGACGTGCATTTAGTGTAACTAATAAAATGACTGCGCGGCCACAGTCGTCATGCTGTGCCTCGAAAGGATTTTCCCAAACTGTTGCTGGATTATCTAGAAGTTGTTGTACGTATTGCCAATAATCTATAGGATGGCAATCTTTTAATCTATTGTTATCAGTGATGTAGTTAATAAGCCTTGGATTATAGTTATTATGTTCAATTATCTTTCTATATCTTTTGTTATGATATATTTGATCTATTATTGCTGTTTCCAATGAAGAGTGCCAAATATGATTGTATAGTATTTTTGCCTTATCAATTTTTGAGAATGAATCAAATGACACCTCAAATTCGTTGTGTTCTATATTATGTTGCTGGAACACATCCATGAGGATTTTACCTTGATTTAGAATTGTCGTTCTAGATGTCAGGATAAATTTCTTTCTACTATTACGTGATATCCTTTTTATGAACTGAACTATATGCGAGCCTTCATGACCATTTAATGCTTCTAAGTAGTTTCGACCTAAAAAATCATCGAAATAAAATATTTGTTTTTCATCGTTATTGAATAAAGTTTCAGCTTCTTTGATTTCCTCTGCTATTTGAATGAAAGTAAACCCTTGACTTACGTAATGTAAGGAAAGATGGTTTGCTAGGGTGGTTTTTCCAATTCCTGCTGGGCCAGTTATAATGACTGTTCCAAGTTCTTGTAGTTTTTTTAATGCTAGTTCATGATTTTTTGTTCGCACATAAACATGAGCAGAATCTTGTATTTCTTGTAATGAAAAGATGCTGCGATCGTATACTGGCTTATTTATAATATACTGAAGTACATTTGTGCTTTTAATCCAAAGTTTATAATGACGCATTTCTATGTCACGATTAACTGATAGAAGATCATTGAGGTCTTCTCTTCCTAAGATGTCACTTGGCGATATAACATAAGGAGATAAAGCAATTTGAATATTAGCTTTATCATTTCGTGAAAGTGGATTTGATACTATTAATATGTATCGTGATGGTTGTAGTTTTTTTATTTTTGGTAGTTCAGTTTTCTCAATGTGAGATCTTAGCTGTTGGAATGATGAGGAAGGCCAGTGTTTGGCCTGTAGAATTGTCTCTGTTCCATTTGGATGAAAAAAACGACCATCAACACCAGCATCACGTCCTGGTTTGAAACGTTCATATTTCACATTATCTCTTTTGCTAAGAAGATCTGTTGCGAGAATTTCAAATTCTTTGTCATTTAATGTGCTGAAGTCATAGTCACTCATAATAAATGTGGCTCTATATGGTTTTTAGCGATTTAGATTTTTATAATGTTTGAGATGCTATATATTGTTGTGGAATAATTACTCAGCGTCAGGTTATTTAATGGTCGGGCTGAGAACTGTGATTTATATAACTAAGTGGTACGTCGGTAAGAGCATTTTTCCAGATTATACAATGGTGTGTTAGAGTATTTCGGAAGAGAGAGAAGCTTAAGTCTTAAGAACGACTTTCCACTACCCAGTATTTACCATCGCTACATGGTTTATCATTTTTTCCCCATCGAGTTACTTTGTTTTTGCCATCACCCATATCGAGTTCTAGCCAAAGTAACTTAGAGCTTTTAAATATGAAGTAGGCGGGTTCTTCAATGCTTACGTTTTGTGGCTCTTTTGGGCTGCAAAGTAAAAAGTGAGGCCTTACATTTGGCCATGTATTTTCATCGCCGAAAATAGCATTGAATCGTTTGTTTTTACTGTTTAACTGAGCGTTGCTAAAATAGCTATCGCCTTTAGCCTCAATCATCACAATATGGGTTGTATTTTCGTGGTCAACAAAGGCAAGAAGAAAGTCGACATCCTCTTGAGTGCCTGATATTTGCAAGTCTATCTGTTGTTTATTGTCTATGAAGTTGCGTGGAAATGTTTTTTTATCATGCTCTTGGATGAGAAATAAACTGGCATAGATCCAGTCAAGATGATAGTCCATTGCGGCAAAGTATTCGCTAGGGATTGTGGTGTCGATGAGTTTAGATATCTCCGCAAGCTGTGTTTTGTCCATGCGAAAGTCTGGATTTCCCAGCATTTGACCGATCAAGTAAAACCGCTCTTTACGGTTAAATGACTTCAGGTTTTCAATTAGTTTATTGCTCATATAAATTCCGAAAGGTTCGTCTCTTAAAATGAATATATGGTTCAGGCCGTAGGTTTGATTAGCGAAGCGTAATCGGACGTTCGAGAAATAAGGTGTTATTACGGTGAAATACTCACTATCGGGCCTTCAATACAAAACCGTTTCCCGATAGGGACATCTGCTGCTTGTCGTTGTATTCACCATGATTTTTTCACCTATGCAACCATCTTGATAAGGTTTGTTGCATAGGTGCGACAATCTGATCTCGCCATGGGGTGGGCGAGGGGTTGGCTCTGAGAGAACAGCCCTCCCGACCCTGACCCCGTAAACACAAGGTCATGGTCAATTAACTGGCTTTGGTGCTGCGGGTTGGGTGTTGCCCCCCTGTTGTTCGCCGAGGTGAGGGCACAAGGTCAGGAGCGCCGTCATGGACGACGGCGCAGACGCAGGCGGTACAGGGATGTACCGTCTGCGTCGTTCCGCCAGACCTTTTGCCTGAACCGAGGGAACCCGACGCAGGAGGGCGAACAAGCGGGGGTGGCCTTTCTTTTGGTGACTTTTCTTTGGCCACGCAAAGAAAAGTCACTCGCCAAGCCGCGCAGCGGCGGCGAAACCCCATCGAGGGCAGCGCCCTCGTGTCCTGCGCGGCGAAGCCATGCCATTCACACGTGGGACGGCATTGCACCAGGCAATGCCGTTACCGACCCCTCACCCTAACCCTCTCCCCCAAGGGGAGAGGGGATCAAGCCGAAGTCTCCGAGGCTGGCGGGCGAAACCCCGTCGAGGGCCGCGCCCTCGTGTCCTGCACGGCGAAGCCGTGCCATTGAGGCGTGGGGCGGCATTCGCCAGGCAATGACGTTACCGACCCCTCACCCTAGCCCTCTCCCCCAAGGGGAGAGGGGATCAAACCGAAGTCGCTGAGGTTGGCGGGCGAAATCCCGTCGGGGACGGAGTCCTCGCGTCCTGCACGGCGAAGCCGTGCCATTGAGGCGTGGGGCGACATTGCACCAGGCAATGCCGTTACCCACCCCTCACCCTAACCCTCTCCCCCAAGGGGAGAGGGAATGGTTACCGCGGACGATTACGCTGCGCTAATCGACCCTACACGCTTATTGCACCCAACAGGCTTATTGGCACCTTACCCCTTTCCCGCATAAGGGAGAGGGGACGGTTACTGCGCGGCGAAGCCGTGCCATTCACACGTGGGACGACATTGCACCAGGCAATGAGGTTACCCACCCCTCACCTTGACCCTCTCCCCCCAAGGGGCGAGGGGATGGTGACCGTGGGCGAATACGCGGCGGGAATCGACCCGGCACCCAGGGGCGAGGGCAGGGTTGTGTCCCTGTGTTCCGCATGGCGACGCCGCTTGGGGGCCGGTTATGCCAAAATGTGAACAAATCGATCTTTCCCCCGGTCAATCGCGGTCTCCCGCTTGTCGGGCCCGCCCCGAGTTGGCTAAGGTGGTCGCCCATTACATGCACGCAGTTGTGGAGGTAGGCATGGACAAGTTATTGCTGGCGCTCTCGGAGCAGGTGATCAAGGCGCGGGATCTGGAGAGCCTGACCCGCCCTTTGCTGGAGATGCTGGAGTCGGTGACCGGGCTGGAGTCGACCTATCTCACCGAGATTGACCTCGGGCAAAGCAGCCAGCATGTTCTGTTTGCCCGCAATGCGGCCGGGCTGCAGATCCCCGAGGGGATGACGGTGGAGTGGAGCGATACCCTGTGTCGCCGTGCCATCGACGATGAGATTGGCTACACCGACGACGTCGCAGCTCTGTGGGGGGACTCCCAGGCGGCCAGCGAGCTCGGCATTCGCTCCTATCTGAGCAGCCCGGTGCGCACCTCCACCGGTTCCCTCTATGGCACCCTGTGCGGCGCCAGTACCGAACAAAAGCCCGCGGTGGCGGGGGCGCAGCAGCTCATCGCCTTCTTCGCGCACCTGATTGCCGAACAGGTGGAGCGGGAGCAACTGCTGCGGCAATTGCAGCAGGCCAACGACGAGCTCTCGCGCCTGGCCCTCTCCGACCCCCTCACCGGGCTCCCCAATCGCCGCGCCCTGATGCTGGAGCTCACCCGCCTCTTCTCGTTGTCGGAGCGGGCGGGGCATCCGGTGCTCATCGCCTTTGTGGATCTCGATGGCTTCAAGGCCATCAACGACGAGCATGGCCACGAGGCGGGGGACAGGCTGCTCACCGCCATGGCGCGGCAACTGAGCGAGACCCTGCGCGGCGGCGATCTGCTGGCCCGCTTTGGGGGGGACGAGTTCGTGGCCGTGGGCATGGGGCCTTTCCCGGCCTCCGACACGCTGGACGGGGCGGTGGCGGCGTTTCGCCAGCGCCTGTTCGAGCACAGCGTGCTGTCACTGCCGGTGGGGGACAAGGTGATCCATTATCCCGGTGCCAGCGTGGGGGCGGTGGCCGTGATGCCGGCTGAAGTCAGCGTCGAGGAGGCGCTGAACCGGGCCGATGCGAGCATGTATGCGGTCAAGCGCCAGCGCCGGGCCGCAGGGGAGGGGGGGAACCCACCTCCTTCCAGTCAGGTGTCTGCCCCGCGATAGGAGCGGGGCGGGTTGAGAGGGCACAGGGTGGCGCGTCCACCCGGGTGCCAGTCTGTTTTCCCTTTTATCAGTTCGGAGCCCATACCATGGTTCATCTTCTTGCCCGCCGTGTGCGCGCCCTGGCCGGGCGGGTGGCCACCCTGGTGGCCGGACTCTGCGAGTTTCAGCAGCGCATCTGGGTGGTCAGCATCGTCAAGGAGTCCTACACAGATACCTTCGTGGTCAACGAAGGGGGCTTCGAGGAGCCCTTGCAATGGATGCGTCGCAAGGGCTACAGCGCCGAGATGCTGGCCAGAGTGGAAGCCATGGCCCGATCCCAGGTGCTCCAGCTCGAGTGCGCCGGGCAGCATCACCGTCTGATGCGGGTGAAATAGGGGCGAAGCCGCCCCCGGATGGCCTGGGCGGTACCGCCGCCTGGGCATTGACCACATATTCTGCCGCCCTCTTCGTCTCAGGCGGTGGAAATGGGTCGTCAGTCATGACTTTTCTGTGGTTCTCTCCGGTTTCAGGCCACCTGAGTAGACGCAAATCGCGGAGTTGTAGCTGTTGAAGGTGACCGCGTAGTTGAAATCGCAGAAATAGGCCGGGTGCTTGGTGGCGACAATGTCCCCCGCCTTGCATTTGTCCTGCATCCCCTCCACCAGGGTGTCGTTGTTTGACCCGAGGCAGGCCTTGCCGGTGGTCTTGTCACCGCCGCAGGCCATCAGAAGGGCGCAGACCGAGAGACTCATCAACCATTTCGCTGTGTTGTGCATGTGTATTCCCAAGAGATCGCAGAGATGGCGGGGAAGGGCGTGAGCGCGGCGCTGCCCGATGAAGGCGGCCAGCGGGCACGCTGCCGCCCCTGACTGTCGCTGCCACCGTGCGCCCTGCCCCTTGCCGTGAAAAAGGGGCCAACAGGCTCCTGCGCCCTATATTACGGACCCGAGGCGGTCTGCGTCACCCCTTGTCGTTGCAAGTGGTGAACATTAAACGGGTTTCGTGCGCTGGCTCAAAGGCGGGCCGGGGCCTTGGCGGCCCCGGCGGGGGAAG
>NZ_CDBK01000024.1 GCF_000819785.1 Aeromonas caviae
TGAATACCATCTCCATACACTCCGACCAAAGTGGTCTACGACGAGACGATCAGCATGTCGCCATTGCATATGAATTTGAACAGTTCGGGGAAGCCGCACACCCGAGAAATGATGCGATGCTGGTGGCTTGATCCCTTAATTGATCTATCCGCGCGTACACTCGAGCTCATCCGCCATCAAGAGAGCTGTAGCCTTCCTAAGACACACCCTCGATTGCCTGTAGGGTGAAACAGGGATGAGTTGATAGGTGGTATGGACATCTCCTGTCTTGGGGTAGACAGGAGATATACACATAGAAGGTCAGCTTTCCTCGCAGCTGTCCAGCATCTCCTCAACAGTCTGACGGGTGTCGTCGTCCAGCTCTTCGAGCAATCGCTCCCTCACTGCATCGCTCATTCGCATGTTACCGCTATATCGCAGGGAACCCAGAATAGCCAGCTTGACGCCCGGGTCGGGATCGCTGGCCAAGGTCAACTGCACATCCTCGCCGCTGGGTATAGCTAGGAAGCCAAACAGTTTGCACGCCAGTTCCTGGCGAACTTTGCTGTCAGGGTCCTTGCTCAGGATCCGTTGGGTCTCAGGTGTGAGTTGACGTAGGTAGCTGGATGCTTCTACAAGCTTCAGTCTCACGCTCGCCAAAGCGTCCTGGGCTAGCATCTCTTGGGCGGAGGGAGAAATACTGTGGTTTTCGGCCAAGGCCAAACGCACGCTGCTTTCCTGGTCTAGGGACAGACGTAATTGTGCTTCCTCACACAGGTTCCCTCCGAACCACTCCTCGTGCCCCTTGGCCAGCGCTTTTCGAACGCCAATCTTATCGTCCTTGGCTAGCACCAGTTGCACCGACGCTTTCAACTTGGGGTACGCAGCCAGCAATTCACGGATGAACGGGTCACTGTCCCGTGCAAGCGTCTCCTGGGCCTGACTATGCAGAGTGAACACGAAATGGTTATCACGTTTTAACAGACAGGTGCGTACGCTTTTGTCTGAGTCGCTGGCAAGCAGCAGTTGTACAGTTTTGCTAGGACGATCCTTGGCAGCAACGGCACAGCGCACTCTGACATCCTTGTCCCGGGCCAGCTCCAGCTCCATCGCGTTATCCATCCACCAATCGCGCACCAGCGCAGCGCGAACTTCGGCCACAGGGTCGGAGAGCAGTTGGTGCAGAATGTCTGCATCAACGTCCTCGTTGGCGGCTAGCTTAGCTCTGACCTTGGCACTTTTTTTCCCCGCCAAAGCCTGTTGCACAGGCTTGATCAACGTTGAGTTACCGGCCAGTGCCTCCAGCAGGGCTTCCTCCTGCTCTCCTTCGGCCAACAGTGCGGACTGCAAGTGACCAGGCAGATTGCCTCGTGCGGCCAGCACCAGTTTTTCCTTACGCAGACTCTGCCCCTGCTTGCCCATGGCTTGGTTTTGCGCGCCCATGTATCCCGAGTGGATAGAGTTGGCCCCCCTCCTTGTTGGACTGTCAGACCTTTCTGAAACCCCATCTTGGCAAATCAGGGTCATCAAGTCTTCACCAATTCGAGAGTTTTCTGCCAGCGTTTCGCGGACTTCCGTGTTACCGCCCTTGTACAGGTGCAGGTACTGCGCCTCGCTCAGGTGGCGATTGCCGGCCAAGGCTTTTTGTACCGCTTCCACGTCACCGATCAGTTTGTCGGCAACCGGCCCGGCCAGAGCCGGGTTGTGTGCCAGGCGGGTGCGCACCTCGACATGGCGGTCATCAGCAAGCCGGGCTTGCAACTGTGCCGTTACACCCTGATTGCGAGCCAGCGCGGAAAGGACTTGTATGTCGCCTCTTTCCAGAAGGCGCTGCTGAATTTCAGCGCTGAGGGCGGCGTTACTCGCCAGTTCCTGCTGGACCTCGGGCAGGTCGCTTGCCAGTTGTTGCTGCACGTCGTCCAGCAGGTCAGCTGCACGTGCCAAGTATTTGCGGATTTCGATATTCGGGTCTGTTGCCAAGTGCCGCTGTACGCTCGGCAAGACCGAGTCGCGCCATCGCACTAGGCATTCGCGGACATCGTCGTTCTCATCACGCATCAGCACCTCGAGGATGCTTTCGGCAAGGTTACTGTTGCCAGACAACGCCTTGCGTACCTTGGGATTCACATCTTTTAGCAGCCGCGCTTGTACATCGATGTTGAGCGCGCGGTTGCCCGCCAAAGCGCTACGGACAGACTCCGACTCATGCTGGCTCAGACCCATTTGTAGCAAAGCTGAATCCAGATGGTGGTTGCCGGCCAAACTGGCCTGCACTTCTTCGACGTCCATGGTCAGGTATTGCAGAGCGGCGCTGGTGAGGTTTGGATGTTCGGCAAGGATGCGCCGTACCTCCGTGTTTAGATCCTGGGCGAGCAGAAACTGGGCGGGGGCCCCCAGGTTTTCATTTTGTGCCAAGGCCTCGCGCACGTCGGGATCGCACTTCACCAATTCCAGTTGCACCGAGTCGGGGAGGGTGGCCGCTCCTGCCCGGCGGGCCAGCGCGTCGAGCACGTCCTGGTCTTCATCACAAGTCAGCAGCAGTTGTGCTGTTTCGCTTAGTTCGTCGCGCCAGGCGAGGCGTTCGCGTACCTCGTAGGAAGGGTCTCTGGCCAGTTGTTCTTGTACCTCGAGATGCAGGTTGTCGTTGCCGATAAGACAACTTCGAACAGACCCTTCTGGGTCCCTTGCGAGTTGTTGTTGCACGGCCTTTCCCACAGCCTTGTTGGCCGCCAGTGCACTGCGCACCAGAGGCTCCTGGTCAGCGAGCAAGCGCTGTTGCAACGACTCATCGTCGGTTCTTTTCGCCAATTGGCAGCGTTGTTCTGTATTCAGTTTGAGTCTTTCGAACTGTGCTGCTATCAGGTCATGAGGGGCGTTGGCGTGAAGACAGGCAAGATGTAGCAACGCGAGATCAAAGTCGGGCTGGCCTTCTTCGATATTGATCCGCAGCGTCAACACCTTCTCTGGGCAGTTGGGGTTGCCGTATGCAGCGGTTCGAACCTTGGAATCTGTGTCGTCGACCAGTTTCTCCAGCAGATCGTCCGGGCAGTCTTCATGCTGGGCAACTTCCTTACGGCGCAGCGCGTTGTGGCTTTCAGCCATCTGAATCATCTGCGCCACGTTCAGGCCGTCGCAGGCCGAAGCCGGCTTGAGCTTTAGCTTCTCGAACAACTCTTCATATTTGGCCACCTGCTCACGCAAAGTTTCCCGCAGCGGCACAGTCAGTTTGATAGCAACTTCGAGATCTTCGAGTTCCAGTGGGCGCCCGTCCAGAAAGGCGGTTTCTCGCGCTTCGTTGATTGCATTCTGGATATCCGCCCCGGCGTAGTCGCGGCACTGGGTGACTAGTTTGCGGCGCTGCCTGGGTTCGAGCTCCAGAGTCTCGCCCTTTAGGTGGATATCGAGAATCGCCCCGCGCTCAGCGGCATTGGGAAAGCCGACATAAAACACTTCGTCGAAGCGTCCCTTGCGCAACAATTCCGGTGGTAGGGCAGTAATGTTGTTGGCGGTGGCTATGACAAAGACGGCGCCTGTCTTCTCCTGCATCCAGGTCAAGAAATAGCCAAACAGCCGCGACGAAACCTCCGAGCCGCTACCGCTGTTCATACCGACGAAGGCTTTTTCCAGCTCGTCGATCCACAGTATGCACGGGCTGACCGACTCGGCCATATTCAGGGCGCGGCGCATGTTGTGTTCACTTTCACCTACGTATTTTCCCAGCAGCGAGCCGATGTCCAAGCGTAGTAGCGGCAACTGGAACAGGCTGGCGGCAGCCTTGGCGGTGAGCGACTTGCCGCAACCCGGCATACCGGCGATTAGAACACCTTTGGGTGCCAGCACCCTGGCTGCACGGGCTTCACTAAGGCGCCGGAAGATTTGCGCACGACGGCTCAGCCAAGTTTTGAGATTTTCTAGGCCACCGATGTCGGTAGCGTTTTCGCTAACCCTGAGCATTTCCAGCACGCCGCTCTTGGAAATGATCTGTTCCTTCTCATGCTGGATCAGTAGCAGAGCTACATCACTAATCTGCTCGTGGTGCTGCCGAACCATCGCCAGCGCCGATCGGATTTCTTCCTGATTCAGCCCGCTGCACGCGGCGTGCAGACGTTGTCGAAATCCATCTGGCACCAGTAAGTCCAACTGCAGGCAAACAGCATCGAGCTGGATACTGATTTCCTCGCCCCGGGGCAGTGGCAGGGGGAGCAGGGTCATCTGCGCTTCTATCTGCGACGGAATGTGCAAAGTCTCCGAGACCAACACCACCGCCGCCTTGCCGCGATGATGGCGCTGGATACGGTTGAGCAACTGCTTCAGCCGTGCCACCGCCAGCGGCTGGTTTTCCAAAGCGCTGCGGGCATCCTTGATAATGAACAGTTTGTGGTCCAGATCTTCATCCAGCAGCGACGGCAAGCTTTCGGCCAGATCGATTCTCGGTCCCTGGCTGCCCAATGGTTGCTTGTTGACGAAGTCCACCCAGCCATAACCCAGGTTCCATTCCTTGGGATGCAGGTGCAACTGGCTCGCAATGTCCTGAAGCATGGCATCGACTCGGGCTTCTTCGCCGGAGTGAATGTACAGCCCGGGGTAGCCGGCAACCAGATGGGATTTGATCTTGTCCTTGAGTTCAAGCAAGTTCATGGCGTCACCACAGAGAGAAGAGGCTGGAGGCGAGGTTGCGCAGACCGTAGCCCACCGATTCTATTGCCCGGCCCGCCCCCTCGAGCACCACTGCGGCCACCTTGGTGGCAGTTCTGGCAATCGACTTGCCTGCTTCGTACACCAGTTCGCCAATCTGTCCGCCGGCGATCCCACCAGCCACGCCACCGACAAAGCCACCAATGGCCGTGCCCACCGGGCCGAACACCGTTCCGATCGTTGCACCCAGCGCAGCACCCTTGGTTGCCCCCGCGATGGCCATAGTGGTGGTTACCGTGGTGTTGCCAATGGCGTCGACGGCTTCTTCACCTGTCAGTTCGCCCTTGCCAAACTTGTAGAGAACCTTGGCGTTCTGCAGGCCGACACAGGCAATATTGGTGATCAGACCTGCTGGGGTATTACGCAGCGCAGCACCGAGCCAGCCGTTTTTCACCGCCACCACCACAGCCCCGGAAACCGCTACTTGCGCGGCAGTGTTGGCACCAGTGCGCAGAGAACTTTCGAAAAACTCTTTGAGATCGTCGTTGGCACTAGGATTTTCCCGACCGTTCAACCGGTTCCAGAAGCGCCGGGCAAGAATCCGCGTGCCCTGCATGCCCACCGAGATGCACGCACCAACTACGGCCTGCTTGCCGATCTGGCGGGCGATGGTGGCACGGTTGGTGTCGTTCCAATCGTATTGGCGCGACTCTGCTTCCTGTTGGGCTTTCTCCTGCAGTCTCCTTGCTTCGTCCTTGGACAGCGGGCGGGATTTCACGCCATCGGCTTCGATCACCTCCGTGCTATCGGGCACGTCCGCGCCTTGGCCTTCGGGTACCAGCGGTTTCTGCCCTTCGTAATCACCACGATTGAGCAGCTCGTTAGTGGCATTTGCATCCGCACCGTACTTGGACTGGTACTTGCCGACCACGTTGCCGTTGCCGTCGATGATCTCGATGTCTACCGAGTTCACTTCCTGGGAGCCCACGACCCGCGCACGATAAGGGCTGCCCTTGCTCACTGCGTCGATGTTAAAGGTGTCGACGTGGTGCTGCTCGGCGATAAGGCCATTAAGGTGAGGGCTGCGACTGATGTCCCCTTTGAGTGTGGTTACCATGTCCCGTGCGTTCATCGTGGCATCGGCCAAGGCTTGGTCAATGCATCCAGCATACTGGCCAACATGCACCGAGCCGGAGAGGGCTGCGTTCTTCTCGATTTCGCTTGCCAGCCACGAGGCTTTGCTACGCCCTTTGTCCATATGCGCTTGCAACGACTCGCGGGACTGGTTGAAGGCTACGGTGGAGGCGATTACTTGCTGGCTGGTCTTTAGCAGTTCTGCTTCGCTGTTCCACAAGTCCGGGTATTTACGGAATTCATCGTTCAGCCACTGGTCCAGCGGCTTGTCACCGCGCTGGTTGCAAGAATCGACGAAGGAGGCGACCACCGCAGTGGTCTTTTCGGCGTTGCTGTCGTCGCCGTCGAGCAGCTTGGCTTCAAGGTACTCCACCTGCTCCTGATTGGTTTGCGCAAAGTTGATGCTGTTATCCTTTTCGTAGTCGTCGCCCAGAGGCCTTTTCATTTCAGTCATGGCAATCGTCCTGATCTTCAGTGCAAATAGTCGGTGAGCTCATCGTGCAGCCTCTGCTGCAACTAAACGAGTTCGAGAATGTGTACATGAGTATTCCAGTCGCGGGTAATCAGTAGCAGGTTAAAGTGATAGACCTAGTAGCGCAGCAGCAAGCATCGTCGATATTTTGAAGGCTTAATAAATCATGAATGCAGTCTGAGTTAGGCATGTGTGTAAGGGGGCACTTACAAGCTACGTAGCTCCACCTATTGCAACAAGTTAAAGTGTACTGATGAAGCTATCATTCCAAGACCGATAATACTTGATCGAATCTCACATATTAAAAGAAGCTTTTGCTGCACATTAGCTGGAGCTGGTGAACTGAGTTCAAACCGCCGATTTAGAGCCGCTAACGATTCAGTCAGTATGGCCAGACAAACCTAAAGGCCGGCAAGCGCGTTTCACGCTGGCGGGTGAGATCCCGAAGTGTTCAGCCGTCAGCTTGATGCTCGCTGAATTCTCTTTGCGCCAGATGGCAACGGCAGCATCGTCAATTGTCTTCTCGCGCCCCAGCGCCTTACCTTCCGCCTTCGCCTTGGCAATCCCAGCCATCTGCCGGAGCTTGATGTTTGAACGTTCCAATTCTGCAACAGCGGCCAACATGGTCAGCATGGCTTTGCCAATCGGCGTGGACAGATCAAACCCTTCCCGCAAGCTAATGATTGAAACGCCCTTACATTGAAGTGCCTCAACCGTATTTAACACATCGATGGTATTGCGCCCAAGACGGTCAACCGCTGGAACGATCAGCGTGTCCCCCTTACGTATGAACTTGAAAAGCTCGGCGAACTCTGGACGCTGTAGCGCCTTCACGGCTCCCGATACGCCTTCGTCAACAAACCAGGTCTCCACCTTGTGCGTTTGTTCAATGCTATAACGCTGCGCCCCAATGCTCTGCTCGCCCGTGCTTACCCTGAGATATCCGATGACTGCCACGATATGCCCCTATGATTGGCTCATTATCTATGGCTCTAAACTTAGTAATGGCTCACAATAAAAACAACAGCTTTGAGCCACATTTTTAAAGGGCTGATTCGATGGCTCAAAAGGTGCACTATTTGAGCTGCCTAGATTGAGCAGGCAGCCAAAAGGGGCGTCGTTATACCGTAATGCCCCTTATGCTCAGTATGCCATTGGTTCCTTTATCGAGAGGTATCATTTCAACTAATTGGCGGCATTGCCGTGGGATTTGTATTGCTCTAAATAGAGCGTGGCGAGCTTCTTGGCTTGCACTAATTGGTCAGTTGATAAATGTGCTGCTGCAACAGATCGATCGTCAGCCTGCCCATTTTCTGCTGCGACAGAGAACCATGCATAAGCCTGCACATAGTTACTAGGCACACCGTGGCCATTTAAATACATTGCAGCCAGATTTATCTGCGCATCTGAATGTCCCTGTTCAGCCGCCAGGCGGAACCAGACAACGGACTGCACATAGTTCTGTGCAACACCCTGACCATGTTGATACATATATCCTAGGTTGTTCTGCGCAACAGCATTCCCCTGCACGGCAGCCTTACAGAACCAATCCACAGCTTGGCTATAATTTTGATCCGCCCCCTGGCCAAAGTAGTACATTGTTCCTAGATTAATCTGCGAAATATCGTACCCCTGCACGGCGGACTTACGATACCAAATCATCGCTTGCACATCATCCCGCGCTACGCCCTGGCCGTTGGCGTACATCATCCCCAAGTTGTATTGAGCAGAGACATGACCCTGATCAGCCGCTTGGCGGAACCAAGCTATCGCTTGGCGATAATCTTGCTCCACCCATTCGCCCATAAAATATCCCGATCCAAGAGTGAACTGCGCCTCAGCATGTCCCTGCTCGGCAGCCTTGCGGAACCAAGCTATAGCTTGGCGATAATCTTGGGCCACCCCCTCACCCCTGAGGTATCTCGTTCCAAGTCTGTACTGTGCGTTAGCCAGACCATCCTCGGCAGCCTTGCGAAACCAGAACGTTGCTTGCTGATAGTCCTGTGGCATATCAAGCAAACCTTTCAAATATGCTAAACCCAAATTAAATTGGGCTTTGATAATGCCCTGTTCAGAGCTCTCTTCATCATCAAATGATGTTCCCCATAAGTCTTGGTACATCCAATCATTGTCAATTGGCTCACCTTCTGTCATTCCCCCCCAACGATTTAGGAATATAAACACCAGACATTCTTGTGCTTCAGTGTGTCCCTGTTCGGCTGCTTGGCGATACCAATAAATGGCCTGCTGGTAGTCCCTTTTCACCCCTTGACCATACTCGTACTTTTTACCTAATTCGTACTGCATCTTCGCGGATGAACCACCAGTATCGTCTGTCGCTGCTCTTATTTCTGTCATAGCCACAATCCTTATGAGTTGTCACGAATCCAATCGATCACATCTAGCAGCGCCATAAGAGCACCGTAGTCACGCCATAATAATGATGCACAAACTGCCCTGTTTCGAATCAAACCTAATCACTTTTATGTTCAATTAGCATTTTCACCAAGGAAAACTGCGCACTCGTCCCGAACATGCCAGCCAGTTCGGCGAACTTCCCCTCATTGCAGCCCATTTTGGTCGGATCGCGGCTGAAAGCTTGTGACGATTTGACGGGAGGTTTACCGGCTGGAGCTGCTGCTCCGACTTCAGGGAAAAGACATCGGTACTGGGCGATTGCCCATCTCAGGTTAGTTGGCTTTGGTCTCAGCCATTGCTAGGGGGTGAATCGCTCCCAGTTCCCT
>NZ_CDBK01000025.1:0-258 GCF_000819785.1 Aeromonas caviae
GCCTTCGCCGACCTGGCTGTGAACGGCTATCTCTCCCCCCATCATCTGGCACAGGATGCGGGCGATATTGAGGCCCAGCCCGCTGCCGGGGAACTGGCCCTGGCCGTGGGCGCGATAGAAGGGGGTGAAGAGCCGGGGCAGCTTGTCCGCGGGAATGCCGGCTCCGGTGTCGGTGATGATGAGGTGCAGCACAGGAGGCTGCTCGCCCCCGGTCAGGGTGGCGGTGATGGCGACCCGGCCCTGCTCGGTGAACTTGAT
>NZ_CDBK01000025.1:549-31431 GCF_000819785.1 Aeromonas caviae
CGGTGAACTTGATGGCGTTGCCGATGAGATTGAAGAGGATCTGGCGCAGGCGAAGGGGATCGATCAGCACCCTTGGCATGGGGGTGTCAGGCAGCCTGACCTCATAGGTCAGCCCCTTCTGCTCGGCCATGCCCGCAAAGACCCGGGTGACGGACGAGAGCAGGGGCGCGAGATCGCAGGGGGTGGGAGTCAGGGTCATCTGGCCTGCCTCTATGGAGGCGATATCCAGGCTGTCCCCCAGCAGATCCAGCAGGCCGTTGGCGGAGTCGGCGGCGATGCGCAGCAGCTCGCCGCTGTGACGGCTGAGAGCGGGATCCTCGGTGGCCAGCTCCAGCATGCCGAGGATGGCGTTCATGGGGGTGCGGATCTCGTGGCTCATGGTGGCGAGGAAGTCGCTCTTGGCTCGGCTGGCGCTGTCGGCCTGCTGTTTGGCCTCGCGCAGCGCCTCTTCCAGCCGTTTGCGGTCCGTGATGTCTATCCAGCCGTCGATCACCCCGCTGATGGCCCCCTCCCCGTCGAAATAGGGCACCATCCAGTGATAGATGTCGCTCTGGGTTCCCCTGTGATGGAAGAGGCGATCCGCAAAGATGGGCTGCCCCTCCTGCAATACCCTGGCAAAGTCCTGCTCCAGCACGGCGATGCTGCCTGCATCGAGCACCCCTGACAGCCCCTGGGCGAAGGGCTGACCCAGGATGGCCTTTGGCTCGGCGCCGAGCTGGGTCAGGTATTTGCTGTTGCACAGCAGCACCTTGCCGCTCTTGTCCCGCACGACGATGGGGTGGGGCAGGCTCTCCCCCAGCGCCCGGATGAACCTGACATGGGCCTCCAGTTGCTGGCGGGAAGCCTGCTCGGCGCTGGCCATCCGCTTGAACATGCGGTTGCGATAGAGCAGCACCAGCGCCAGGGTGAGGAGCCCCACGAACACCAGGTAGACGATGTGGGCGTGGCGATCCATGAAGCCGGGCACCGGCAGTTTGCGGTTGCGCCACTCGTAACTCATCATGGCGAGCTCGTTGGGGGGGATGGCGAGGATGGTCTTGTCGAGGATCCCCATCAGCATCCCCTGTCCGGGCAGGCTGGCAAACCCCATCCGGATCGGCTCGTCATCGGCGGGGCCGGCGATGCGCAGGGGGCTCTGGGGATCATTGTCCAGCGCATGGCGGGCAAAATAGAGGGGCACGATGGCGGCATCCACCCGTCCCTGGGCGAGCACCTCCATCGCTTCTGCTGCACTCTCCACCTGGGTGATGCGGCTGCCCTCCAGTCTCTGTGCGAGGGGCACATGGCGCGTCATCGCCACCGTCTTGCCCGCCAGACGCCGGATGGTGTCGATCCCTTGTTCCTCCTGGCGGGTGAGGATCACATAGATGTTGTCGGTGGCGTAGGGCACCGAGGTGCGCAGCCCGTAGTGTTCGGCCACCTGCTGGGAGATGGCGCCGATGAGGTCGATGGCGCCTGACTGCATGGCTTTTGCCAGCTGACGCTCGGAGTCTGCCCGCACGAACTCGAAGGTGAGGCCGGTGCGTGTGCGGATCTTGTCCAGCATGTCCACCGTCATGCCGACCAGCTGGCCGTCATGATCCAGGGCGCCATAGGGGTAGAGGTTGTCCATCAGCCACACCCTGATGGGGGGCGCTTGCCGCATCCAGGCCCGCTCGGCGGCATCATAGAGATCGGCGCTTCGCTCGTTCATATCGCGGATGGGCCCGTTCCACTGGGTGAAGAGGGTGTTGCGCGCCCGGTCGTCGATGGCCGCCAGCCCCCGGTTGACCAGGCTGAGCAGGGCGGGCTCGGTGGCCGGGACGGCAAAGCGGAACTCGGCAGGCGCGAGCTCGGGCGGGGCCTCGCCCCGCTGGCGAAGGTTGTCGAAGCGCTCGCTGTTGAGGTAGTGGGTGGCGTGGGCATCCCCCAGCAGGATGTCGTCGCGGCCGAAGAAGACCGCATCGAACGCCTCCATGTTGGAGGGATAGGTCACCAGGGTGAGAGTGGGGTAGTAGCGGCCAAAGCGCGCCCTGTCTATCTGATCCCGGACGGCGGCCACCCGCTGTCCCGGTGTGAGCAGTGCCCCCCGATAACGTCTGGGCACGGAGAAGACGAGGGGGCTGCTGAAATAGGGGGTGCTCAGGCGGATCGCCCGGGTGTCACTGTCCGCCAGGGTGAGATTGCCGAGGCTGGCGAGGTGTATCTCCCCCCGTGCCAGGGCACGGAGCAGGTGCGCCTTGTCGGGGAAGGCGCTCAGGGCAACGGGTTTGTCCAGCATCCGGGCCAGCAGGTCGATGTAGTCGGCACTGAGCCCCTCGACGCGCTGGCGAGCGATCATGGTGAAGGGGCGGTAGTCCTCTTGCAGGATGCCGACCCGCAGTTGGGACTGCTGGCGCAGCCATCCGAGCTCCGCCTCCGACCAGCGGGGAGGCAGCGGGGCGGGATCGTAGCGGCTGTGCAGGGTCAGGGCCTGCACAGGTTGAAGGCAGAGCAGACAGAGCAGGATCAGTGTTCGATATAGGTTCATCTAGCCACCCGACGCGACAGCCATCCCTGCCAAGCCTCATCCAATGGCGGCCATTCTACCGGAAAATGGCTATAACGAGTCCGCTATTTCGCCACGCGCGTCGGCGGCAGCACGGCAAGCAGGGCGGCCTGGCCGCCCCGCCCTCAACCGAACTGGTAGGCCCCCATGTAGAGGCTGCCGTAATCCCAGCTGTCGTGCAGCTTTCGGGGTCTGTCGGCCCCCGCCGCGCCGAGCGCCACAAACAGGGGGCGCAGGTGATCGTCATGGGGATGGGATTCCACCGCGCCCGGCGCCCGGGCCCGGTAATCTTCCAGCGCTCCCCTGTCTCCCTCTGCCATGGTCTGCTCCAGCCAGCGGGCAAACTGGCTCGCCCACTGGGGAACCGGCGAGCCGTCCGGCCCGAGGGCACGGAGGTTGTGGGTGATGGCGCCGGAGGCGAGGATGCCGATCCCTTGCTCGCGCAGCCCCTGCAATGCCTCCCCCAGTTGCCACAGCTGGGCCGGGGTGAAGCTGGCCGGGATGGCGATCTGCACCAGGGGGAGTTCACTGTCCGGATCCATCAGGGAGAGGGGGGACCAGACTCCGTGATCCAGCTCGCGGCGCACCGGGGTGGCGGGCAGGCCGGCCAGCAGCAGCTGATCGCTCACCGCTTCCTGCAACCATTGCGGGCTCGTCGCGGGCCAGCGGATCTGGTAGAGGGGCTCGGGGAAACCGTAGAAGTCGTACATCAGGGCCGGGTTGGGCTCGACGTTGATCTGCAGCTCGCTTCGGCTGAACCAGTGTGCCGAGATCACCACCAGCCCTCTGGCACCCTCGAGGCGCAGTTGCTTGAGGAACCGGGTCGCGGGCTGATCGCGCAGGACCAGATCCGGGGCGCCGTGGGAGATGAACCAGACAGGGGCGATAGACATGACAGACTCCATATGCGTTGTGCCGATGCGCGCGGCGCACCGACAACCCGAGGCCAGGGCGACATGCCGCTGACGATGTGGTCATTATCTGCCCCTATTGATGGGTTAACAATCAGGCTTTATGGATAAGCACTCTTCACTTTTGGTTGATAGTCTGGCATCAGGGCGAGGGAGATCGGGGCAGAAACGACAACGCCGGCGCAGTGCGCCGGCGTTGTGATCAGGGTCCGTCGGACGTGGCCTCTGACGGGATGCCCCGCAGCGCCACCGCCAAGATCAACGCGGGCCCAGTGCGGGTTTATTGAATGCCCAGCAGCTCCACGTCGAAGATGAGGACTGAGCCCGGCGGGATCTTGCCGGCGGCTCTGTCGCCATAGGCCAGGTTGGCGGGGATGTAGAAGCGGGTCTTCTCCCCTTCCACCATCAGTTGCACCCCTTCGGTCCAACCCTTGATCACCTGGTTGAGGCCGAACTCGATGGGTTCGCCACGGGCGACGGAGCTGTCGAACACGGTGCCGTCCAGCAGCTTGCCCTCGTAGTGCACCTTTACCTTGCTGGTGGCGGTGGGGTGAACGGTGCCAGTGCCCGGGGTCAGCACTTCGTACTGCAGGCCGGAGGCGGTGGTGGTCACCAGGGGTTTTTCCTGGTTGCTGGCGAGGAACTCGGCCCCCTTGCGCACGTTCTCTTCCGCCAGCTTCCGGTTGTTGCTGCTGGAGTAGAAGTAGTAGGCGGCGCCGGCGATAAGAAGGGCTATCAGAATGAATTTCATCGGTTTTTCCTGTTCCTTGAAATCAGAGTGCAATGAAGGGGCATCTTATCCCAGCCGGGGAGGGAGGGCGAGGGGGGATGCCGGAGGATGTGACCGGACGGGCAAGGCACCGGGGGCATGATGCCCCCGGTTCGGATTTACTTGACGGCCACCATCATCAGGGCGGGCAGGGCGAAGAAGAGCCCGGCCACGTAACCCAGCGCCAGCAGCTTGTTCTCGCTGCCAACCCGGGCCAGGGTTTCGGCGGCCTTGATGGGCAATTCCCGCAGGAAGGGCACGCCATAGATGAGCGCCACGGCGAAGACGTTGAACAGCACATGCACGAAGGCGATGGTCAAGGCCAGCTGGGCGCCGGCGCCGCTGATGGCGGTGGCCGCCAGCAGGGCCGTGATGGTGGTGCCGATGTTGGCCCCCAGGGTGAAGGGGTAGAGCTGACGGGTGTTGAACACGCCGCCGCCCGCCAGCGGGATCATCAGACTGGTGGTGGTGGAGGAGGACTGTACCATGACGGTCACCAGGGTGCCGGAGGCGATGCCGGTCAGGGGACCACGGCCCAGGGCCTTGTGCAGCAGCTCCTTGGCACGGCCCACCATGACCCGTTGCAGCACCTTGCCAAGGGCGGTAACGCAGCCGAGGATCAGCAGAATGCCGATGACGATGGTGGCGATGGCGGGGCCCTTGCCCGGCAGGAAGGCGACGGCGCTGTCGATGAGATCCAGGGAGGGGGAGATGAGGGGCTTCATGAAGTCCATGCCCTTCATGGACATGTCGGCGGAGCCCATCAGCAGACCGGACAGCCACTCGGCACTCTTTTGCAGCAGACCGAACATCAATTCCAGCGGCAGGAAGATGAAGACGGCCAGCAGGTTGAAGAAGTCGTGCACGGTGGCGGCGGCGAAGGCGCGGCGAAACTCGCCCCTGTCACGGATATGGCCGAGGGAGACGATGGTGTTGGTGATGGTGGTACCGAGGTTGGCCCCCATCACCATGGGGATGGCCATGCTCATGGGCAGGCCGCCCGCCACCAGGCCGACGATCACCGAGGTGACGGTACTGGAGGATTGCACCAGGGCGGTGGCCAGGATGCCGAGCAGCAGCGCGACGAAGGGGTTGTTAGCGAAGGCGAAGATCTGGGCCGCGCCCTCGGCGCCGCCGGAGAACCCTTTAAAGCCGTGTGAGACGGCCCCGACGGCGACCAGGATCAGGTAAACAAAGGTGATCACCGCTAGCCAGTTGAACAGGGGGCCGGTAGCGCGGGTCTGCGGGGATGACGGTTTGCTTTGCATGGTGCCTCTTGGGACGTCTGCGTTGAATTGGACGGGCGCATTACAGCAGTGCTCTATGACAGAAATATGACAAAGTGACACTTTTATGATGCTTTGGTGACAGGGGGCTCGGGATTGGCGGGCCAGATGGGAGTGTAGTGATTAACTCTGACTGTTTTGTTGTTTTAAGTGAATTGGTCTGTGGAATGTAGGAATGCGTTAGAAACTGACGGACGGGGTGCCATCCACTGGTGGATCCTGTGCCGCCACTCAGTCAATGGGAGTAGACTGCCTCGTCATTTAATCAGTAATTGCGAGTCTGTCATGAAACATTGGTCCCTTCTTCTCCTGCCCCTGGCGATGGCCTCTCTCTCCTCTCATGCCGCCGTGCTGCCCTCCGATTGCAGCTCCAAAGACGTGGCGATCGGCTCGGCCGTCAACAGCGCGACCGGGGTCAACAGCCATTGCTCCGCGCAGAGCGCCAAACAGCGTGTGGACAACGCGGTCAACGATCCCGCTGGCTATGCCAAGCGCAAGGCGGCCCAGGCCACCGGCGTGGATGACGCCTACTACAAGGCCAAGAACACCCAGCAGCGGGTCGAGAATGCGGTGGACAATCCCGGTGACTACGCCAAGCGCAAGGCCGCCGAGGCTGCCGGTGTGGGCGAGACCTACAACAAGGCGAAGAACACCCAGCAGCGAGTCGAGAACGTGGTGGACGATCCCGCCAAGGCGGCGGGCCGCGCCGTGCTGCGCAAGACGGGCACCTACTGAGGGGAAACCCGGCAGAAGGCGATGCGTCGTGCAAACAAGAGAGGGGAGCCCGTGGGCTCCCCTCTTTGCATCTTGCGATCGAGATGGCTTACTGGCCGTCGGCCGCTTCCTCGTACTGACGGAAGGGGATGCGGAACACGGCGAGGCGCAGGAAGAGGTAGGTGACCCCGATCCCCGCCCAGATGAGGCCAAGCTCCAGGGAGCTCTGCTCCAGGTTGATCCAGAGGGCGCCGATGGTGGCGGCCCCCAGCAGCGGCAGCACCAGGAACAGCAGGTGCTCCTTGAGGCTCTTGTTGCGCTTCTCGCGCACCCAGAACTGGCCGATCACCGAGAGGTTGACGAAGGTGAAGGCCACCAGGGCGCCGAAGTTCACCAGCGCCAGGGCCATGTCCAGATCGAAGGAGACCGCGGAGAGGGCCAGGGCCCCCACCAGCAGCACGTTGATGGCCGGGGTGCGCCAGGTGGGGTGGATATAGCCGAACACCCGCTCCGGGATCATGCGATCGCGACCCATCACGTAGAGGATGCGCGACACGCCGGCGTGGGCCGCCATGCCGGAGGCGAGCACGGCCGCGGTGGTGCACACCAGCACCACGCTCTGGAACAGAGTGCCACCCACGTAGAGGGCGATCTCCGGCAGCACGGCGTCCGGCTCCTTGAAGCGGGCCAGATCCGGGAAGAAGAGCTGCAGGCTGTAGGAGACGGTGACGAAGATGATGCCGCCGATGAGGGCCGTCAGCACGATGGCACGGGGGATCACCTTGCCGGCATTCGGGGTCTCTTCGGAGAGGGAGCTCAGGCCGTCGAAGCCCAGGAACGAGAAGCAGAGGATGGTGGCGCCGGTAAACAGCGGCAGCATGCTGGCAGACTCCACATGGAACGGACGGCTGCTCATCAGGGTGCCGGCCCCTTCACCGTGACTCAGGCCCCAGGCGATGAGGCCGAGGAAGGTGACGATGATGGCGATCTGGATGAAGACGATGAAGCCGTTGAGGTTCGCCACCAGCTTGATGCCGCGCAGGTTCAGGAAGGTCATCACGGTCACCAGACCGAAGATGAAGATCCAGGGCTCCACGGTGGGGAACATGGCGGTCAGGTAGATCTTGGCCAGCAGGATGTTGATCATCGGCATGAACATGTAGTCCAGCAGGGAAGACCAGCCCACCATGAAGCCCACGTAGGGGTGGAACACCTTCTGGGCATAGGTGTAGGCGGAGCCTGCGGACGGGAAGCGGCGCACCAGGTGGCCGTAGCTGAACGCGGTCAGCAGGATGCCGCCGAGCGCCAGCAGGTAGGCGGTGGCCACGCGACCATCCGTGATGTCACCGACGATGGCGAAGGTATCGAATACCGCCATGGGCGTGAGGTAAGCCAGACCCATCACCACGACCTGGAACAGGGTGAGGGTCTTGAGCAGCTTGGCACCGGCCATCACGCTTTCTCCTCTGCACAGGCCCCGTGGGCGAGATGGGACGGGATCAGGGACGCGGGAACGCGTCGCTGGACACAGGGGGCGCCCATCTGTGGCACAGATGCGTGGCGCACGCCGGCGGGGACCGGCAGGAAAGCAGTGAAATGCCCCATGTTTTTCCTCACAACGTCGGGAGATTGCTTGGCAATCTGGGTATCAATTCCGGCACATGGCCGGCCTCTTGGTGAATGGTGGTGTGCCCCAGAAAAGCAAAGAACCGATGTTGTTGAAACATCGGCTCTCAAGGGGCGCCGTATTGTGCCCTCAGGGGGGGGAGGAGACAAGTGAAAAAGGCCGTCAGCGGGGAATTTGTTCCCCCCGTGAGCGATCACTTCGCCACCGCAGCCGGAAAGTCGATGACAACCTTGTCATCAGGCGGGACCCTGCTTTGCCGCCATGTGAAACCGGCGCCCTGAGGGCGCCGGTTTCGCTCAGGAGGCGTCCTGCTCGGGGCGGCCGAGGCGGACCCGGAACACGGTGAGGCGCAGCAGCAGGTAGATGGCGCCGAGGGCGGCCCAGATCAGCCCCAGCTCGAAGGAGGCGGGCTCCAGGTTGAGCCAGAGCACCCCGATGCAGGCGGCGCCGCACAGGGGCAGGGCGAGGAACAGCAGGTGATCCTTCAGGGTCTTGTTGTGACCCAGCCTGAGATAGAAGTGGGCAATCACCGCCAGGTTGACGAAGGTGAAGGCCACCAGGGCGCCGAAGTTGATGAGCGCCAGCGCCATCTCCAGATCGAAGGCCACCGCCGAGAGGGCCAGCATGCCCACCAGCAGCACGTTGAGAGCCGGGGTCTGCCAGGTGGGGTGGATGTAGCCGAAGACGCGGCTCGGCAGGGCGCGATCCCGGCCCATCACATAGAGCAGGCGCGATACCCCGGCGTGGGAGGCGAGCCCCGAGGCGAGCACCGCCACCGTGGTGCAGACCAGCACCACCGCCTGGAACAGCTTGCCGCCCACATAGAGGGCGATCTCCGGCAGCACCGCATCCGGCTGCTGGAAGCGGGAGATGTCCGGGAAGAAGAGCTGCAGGAAGTAGGAGACGGAGATGAAGAGCACGCCGCCGATGAGGGCGGTGAGCACGATGGCCCGGGGGATCACCCGATCTGCGTTCGGGGTCTCCTCCGACAGGGTGGTGATGGCGTCAAACCCGAGGAACGACAGGCAGAGGATGGAGGCGCCGGTCAGCAGGGGATTGATGTGCATCTGCTCGGAGAAGAAGGGGCGGCTGCTCGCCACCGTGCCGAGGCCCTCGCCGTGGCTCACGCCCCAGGCGATGAGGCCGATGAAGACGGCGATGATGCTGAACTGCATGATGACGATCAGGCTGTTGAAGTTCGCCACCAGCTTGATGCCCCGCAGGTTCAGGAAGGTCATGACGGCGGCCAGGGCCAGGATGTAGGTCCAGGGGGCCACGCCGGGGAAGAGGGCCTCCATGTAGATCTTGGCCAGCAGCATGTTGATCATGGGCATGAACATGTAGTCGAGCAGGGAGACCCAGCCCACCATGAAACCCACATAGGGGTGGAACACCTTCTGGGCATAGGTGTAGGCGGAGCCTGCCGAGGGGAACTTGCGCACCAGGTGGCCGTAGCTCATGGCGGTGAACAGCATGCCGATGAGGGCGAGCAGGTAGGCGGTCGGCACATGGCCTTCGGTGATCTCGGTGACGATGCCGAAGGTGTCGAACACCGCCATGGGGGTGAGATAGGCCAGCCCCATGATGACCACGTGCCAGAGTTTCAGGCTTTTTTTCAGACCGGCGGGGTGCGGGTGCATCAGGCGATCCCCCGCAGGCTGGCTGACGGGATCAGGCTGACGGTGAGGTCATCCTGCACGGTGGGGGCGCCAGTCCGGGATGCGGACGGATGGCGCAGACCGGCGCGGGCCGGCAGGAAAGCGATGATATGCCCCATGGAGTTCCTCACTAAGAAGCGGGTGTCGTGAGATGGCGTGCCACCTCGTTATCATTTCCGGTCTGTTCCGGCCTCGTTATGGATTTGTTTGGCGCAAAAAAAGAACCGGGCTCCGATGAGCGGACGGTCCTTGAATACGGCGGCGCATTGTGCATTCGTGATGCCCCCTTGACAAGCATATCAAGGGAGCAAAAACGCATTTTTTTGCACGTGGGCGAACGCGGTTTTCCGGATCAGGCCAGGGAGGCGGACAGGGCCTGCTCCAGCAGGTCGAGCCCCTCGTCGACGATGGCTGCCGGGGCGGTCAGGGGAGCGAGGAAACGGATCACGTTGCCACGCACGCCGCAGGCCAGCAGCACCAGCCCCCGCTTGCCCGCCTCGGCCACCAGCCGCTTGGTGAGATCCGGGTCCGGTCTGGCGGCATCCCCCTCCTTCACCAGCTCCATGGCCACCATGGCGCCGGGGCCGCGGATGTTGCCGATGCAGTCAAACCGTGTCGCCAGCTGGTGCAGGCGTGCCTTGATCTGCTCCCCCTGGGCCAGGGCCTTCTGGTTCAGGCGCTCCTCCTCGATCACCTCCAGCACCGCCAGGGCGGCGGCGCAGGCGATGGGGGAGCCCGCATAGGTGCCCCCCAGGCCACCGGGCTTGGCGGCGTTCATCACCTCGCTCTTGCCCACCACGGCAGAGAGCGGGAAGCCGCCGGCCAGGCTCTTGGCCAGCGTCATGATGTCGGGTTCGACACCGCTGTATTCGGTGGCGAAGGTCTTGCCGGTGCGACAGAAACCGGTCTGGATCTCGTCGCAGATGAGCAGGATGCCGTGCTGGTCGCACACCTGGCGCAGGCGCTGCATGAAGCTGGCGGAGGCGGGGTAGAAGCCCCCTTCCCCCTGCACCGGCTCGATGATGATGGCGGCCACCCGGGTGGGTTCGATGTCGGCGCTGAAGCAGAGATCCAGCGCGGCCAGGGCATCGTCTTCACTCACTCCCAGGTAGTCGGCGGGGAAGGGGAGGTGATAGACCTCCCCCGGGAAGGGGCCGAAGCCGGTCTTGTAGGGCACCACCTTGCCGGTGAGGGCCATGCCCATCATGGTGCGGCCGTGGAAGCCCCCCTTGAAGGCGATGGTACCGCTGCGACCGGTGTGGGCGCGGGCGATCTTGATGGCGTTCTCCACCGCCTCGGCGCCGGTGGAGAGGAAGAGGGTGCGCTTGGGGGTGGGGCCGGGCACCAGGGCATTCAATTTTTCCGCCAGCTCGATATAGCCGGAGTAGGGGGTGACCTGGAAGCAGGTGTGGCTGAACTTCTCGAGCTGCTCGCGCACCGCCGCCACCACCTTGGGGTGGTTGTGGCCGGTGTTGAGCACGGCAATACCGGAGGCAAAGTCGATGTAGCGGTTGCCCTCCACGTCCCACAGCTCGGCGTTGTGCGCCCGGTCGATGAAGACCGGCAGCAGGGTGCCGACCCCCTGGACCACGGCCGCTTCGCGGCGGGCCTGCCACTGCTGGTTGTTGCTTGAATGACTCATCTTTCCTCCCTGAGGGGCATGGGCCCCGCTATTCCTGTGCCATCTGGCCATATGTGTGCCGCCAACTGCCCTCGGGCAGGGCGGCCTGTTCGTAAAAGGGGGCCCCGGGTGTGCCCTCAGGGCCCACAAGGCGCTCGGTCGTGACCGGCGACCCCCTCTTTCTATCTGTAAAAACGATGGGCTGTGTCATAACGCATCTGTTTTAACGATGCGATTGCCCTTTCATCTCCCTCAGCGAATGCCGCCAAAGCAGAGGTATTTGGTCTCCAGGTACTCCTCCAGCCCTTCGGCCGCCCCTTCCCGGCCCAGCCCCGACTCCTTGATCCCGCCAAAGGGGGCCAGCTCGGTGGAGATGATCCCCTCGTTGATCCCCACCATGCCGTATTCGAGCCCCTCGGCCACCCGCCACACCCGGGCGATGTCGCGGCCATAGAAGTAGGCGGCCAGGCCATAGGGGGTGTCGTTGGCAAGCGCAATGGCCTCGGCTTCCGTCTCGAAGCGCACCAGAGGCGCGACGGGCCCGAAGATCTCCTCGTCCAGAATGGGGTTGCCCCGGGTGACCCCGGTCAGGATGGTGGGGTGATAGAAGAGGGGACCGGCGGGGTGGGCGTCGCCCCCCACCAGCACCCGGGCACCGGCGGCGACCGATTGCTGCACCAGCTCGGCCACCTTGCTGGCGGCGGCCGGGTTGATGAGGGGCCCGATCTGGACGCCCTCGCCCATGCCGTCCCCCACCTTGAAGGCCTTGACCGCGGCGGCGAGCTTCTCGGCGAAGGCGTCATAGACGCTGGCCTGCACCAGGATGCGGTTGGCGCAGACGCAGGTCTGGCCGGCGTTGCGGTATTTGGACGCCAGGGCCCCGGCCACGGCGGCGTCGAGGTCGGCGTCGTCAAAGACGATGAAGGGGGCGTTGCCGCCCAGCTCCAGGGAGAGGCGCTTCATGGTGTCGGCGCACTGGCGCATAAGCAGTTTGCCGATGCGGGTGGAGCCGGTGAAGGAGAGCTTGCGCACCACGGGGTTGCTGCACAGCTCGTTGCCCACCGCGCTCGCCTGATGGGAGGTGACGATGTTGATGACCCCGGCGGGAATGCCCGCCTGCTCCGCCAGTACCGCCAGCGCCAGGGCGCAGAGGGGCGTTTCGGCGGCGGGCTTGATGACGATGGTGCAACCGGCGGCCAGCGCCGGACCCGCCTTGCGGGTGATCATGGCGATGGGGAAGTTCCAGGGGGTGATGGCGGCCACGACCCCCACCGGCTGCTTGATGGTGGCCAGGCGCCGATCGGCGGAGAAGCCGGGGATGGTGCGGCCATAGGCACGCTTGCCCTCTTCCGCGAACCACTGGATGAAGCTGGCGCCGTAGGCCACCTCTCCTTTGGCTTCCGCCAGCGGCTTGCCCTGCTCGCAGGTCATGATGCGGGCGAGCTCCTCCTGGTTGGCCATGATGCGCTCGAACCAGGCGTAGAGTTTGCTGCTGCGCTCCTTGGCGGTGAGGGCCGCCCAGGCGGGTTGCGCCGCGTGGGCCGCCGCGATGGCGAGGCGGGTATCCTCCCCGTCCATGTCGGGCACCTGGGTGATGACCTGGCCGGTGGCCGGGTTCAGGACCTCGAACCGGCGCCCGCCCAGGGACTCGCACCAGCGGCCGTCGACATAGGCCAGGGATTTGATCAGGGAGAGAGCAGGTTGTGATGCTGACATATGTAAGGGGCCTCGATAGTGGGTCTGGGTGGCGCGTTTATGTGGGCACCGCCGTATAGAATAATAAGCACGTAACGACCATAAAATGAGCCGAAATGTTTTTCAAGTGTTAAATATATTTGAGTGAACGGGGCGTCACATGCTAGAAATGGGGCTGTGAGCGCGATTGTAGCGGTTTTCATTGCGCAGGGTGTGCAAAATAATGAACGCCCTGGGTTGTGCAGGATAGTGAACGGGGCTGACGTGCCTGACTCACTATATTGACCAGTCGGCCCCAGGTATTCGAATGACCATGGAAGGAGGTGGGCGATGGAGCAATCCCGTGGCGAGGTCCAGTGGCGGACCATGACGGACAACCCCCTGGCGGAGCATGAGAGAAACATGGGGGAGCGGCTCGCCCGGATCCGCAGGGAGCTCGGGCTCTCCCAGCGCCGGGTGGCGGAGCTGAGCGGCCTGACCCACGGCGCCATCTGCATGATAGAGCAGAACAAGGTGAGCCCCTCGGTGGCCTCCCTGCAAAAGCTGCTGAGCGTCTACGAGCTGCCGTTGTCGCGCTTCTTCGCCGAAGAGGAGGTGGCGAGCACGCCCAGCGTGGTGATCAAGGCGGAGCAGCTCATCGAGCTCGGCAGCCAGGGAGTCTCCATGAAGCTGGTGCACAACGGCAACAATCGGCGCCAGCTCGGCTTCATGCTGGAGACCTATGCCCCCGGCACCGACACCGGCGGCGTGGTGAAACATCAGGGGGAGGAGGTGGGCACCGTGCTGGAAGGGTCGGTGCTGCTGACCTTGGCCGGCCAGACCTATGAACTGTGCGCCGGGGACAGCTATGTCATCGACACCGGCGAGCCCCACAGTTTCAGCAATCCCTCGGGGCAGGTCTGCCGCATCGTCAGCGCTCACACCCCGGCCAGCTTTTAATGTGAACAACCCGTTGTGTTGGAAACGAACCGGTAAGGAAACAGGGATCATGACCGAACATGTAAAGAGTTACTACGCAGCCAGTGCCAACAAACACGCGCCCTATCCCACGCTCACCGAGCAGCTGGAGTGCGACGTCTGCGTCATCGGGGCGGGGTATACCGGCCTCTCCAGTGCGCTGCATCTGGTGGAGAAGGGGTACAAGGTGGTGGTGCTGGAGGCGGCCAGGGTCGGCTTTGGCGCCAGCGGTCGCAACGGCGGCCAGATCGTCAACTCCTACAGCCGCGACATCGACACCATCGAAGCGAACTGCCCGCCGGATCAGGCCAGGCTGCTCGGCTCCATGTTGTTTGAGGGGGGCCAGATCATCCGCGAGCGGATCAAACGCTACAACATCCAGTGCGATCTGCAGGAGGGCGGGGTCTTTGCCGCCGAGACCGAGAAGCAGCTTCACGAACTCAAGGCGCAGAAGGCGCGCTGGGAGAAGTGGGGCAACGACCAGCTGGAGCTGCTCGATGCCGACGGGGTGCGCGAGGTGGTCGCGAGCGATCGCTACGTCGGCGCCCTGCTGGACAAGAGCGGCGGCCATATTCACCCTCTCAATCTGGCGCTGGGGGAGGCGGAAGCCATCCGCATGCAGGGGGGGCTTATTTTCGAGCAGTCCGCCGTCACCAGCATCACCCCAGGTCAGCCGGCGTTGGTCAAGACCGCCAAAGGGGCGGTGAAGGCACGCTTTATCGTGGTGGCCGGCAACGCCTACCTCGGCAATCTGGTGCCGGAACTGGCCAGCAAGAGCATGCCTTGCGGCACCCAGGTGATCGCCACCGAGGTGCTGGGGGAGGAGCGGGCCCGTTCACTCTTGCCACAGAACTACTGTCTGGAGGATTGCAACTACCTGCTTGACTACTACCGCACCTCCGGCGATCACCGGCTCATCTATGGCGGCGGCGTGGTCTACGGGGCGCGGGATCCGGCGGACATCGAGCGGCTGATCATCCCCAAGATGCTCAAGACTTTCCCGCAGCTGGCCGACGTCAAGGTGGAGTACACCTGGACCGGCAACTTCCTGCTCACCCTGTCGCGCCTGCCGCAGTTTGGCCGCATCGGTCACAACATCTACTACATGCAGGGCTACAGCGGCCACGGCGTCACCTGTACCCATCTGGCGGGCAAGCTGCTCTCCGAGGTGCTGAGCGGTCAGGCGGAGCGCTTCGATGCGTTCGCCAGGCTGCCGCACTACCCCTTCCCGGGTGGCCGCCTGCTGCGCATCCCCTTCACCGCCGCCGGCGCCGCCTGGTACACCCTGCGCGATCGCCTGGGGGTGTGATGACAAGGTGGCCCGCCAGGCAGGCTGGCGGCAACAAGAAGAGGGAGGCGTTATGCCTCCCTCGTTTTTTTGTCGTCAACCTGCCGGGGCCCTGACGGGGCTAGAAGCGGTAGGGGAAGCGGATCCCGATGGTGTAGTCCGGTGCGTCCGTGGTGAGCCCGGCAGACCAGTTGACCGCCATGGAGAGGTTGTCGGTAATGGCCCAGGTCGACCCCATGCCAAAGCTGGCGGCGTTGGCATCGGAGCCGGTGACCTTCTCCATGGCAAAGCCTTCGGACCCCTGCTCGGACTCCATGGTGACGCGCTGGTTGATGTTGAAGGAGAGGCTGAAGCGTTCGTTGAGGGCGAATGCGACCCCCAGGCCATATTCATACCAGTCCCCTAGCTGGATGCTGCCGGGCTGGTTGCCGGGCTGGTAGGAGATATCGTCAAAGTCCTGCTTGAGGCTGTGACCATAGTTGAGGCTGGCAAACAGGATGGCGGGATCCATGGTCTTGACCAGGGAGAAGCCGGTAGAGAGCTGCCAGAGCCCGTTGCCGGTGGCGAGCTCCTTGGGGGTCACCAGGTTGCCCGATTCCGAGGTGTTGACCTCAATGCCGTAAGGATCCTTGCCGGTCGGCGCCTTGGCCCGGAAGTTCCACACCAGATCCGGCCAATCCTCGCTCTCTGCCATGACCCTGTAGTAGATGGCGAGGCTGAGATCCCCCAGACCGCCATCGCTGACGCTCTGCTCCTCGAAGTCGCGGCTGGAGTTCTCCTTGCCGGTGCTCTGGTAGTTCGTGTTGCGGAACATGTAGGGGAGGGCCAGCTCCAGTTGCCAGCGATCGTTGAGGGTGTAGCGGGTGATGACATCCGCCGTCCACTGATCGGAGCGAACCCGATCTAGGTTGATTTCGCCAAGGAAGATGGCGTCCAGGGCGAGGAAGCCGCGCAGGGCGAGATCCTTGCGGTTGTAGTGCTGATAGGAGAGGCCCACATCGACGGTCAGGGCGCGGTCGAACACATTGTGCTGTTCGATCATCAGGTCTTCGGTGCTGCGGCCGACTTCCGGCGTGCGCCGTGAGGCGTCCTGCTGGGTGGAGGCGACGGCGGCCCCGGCTCCGACCCCGGCGGTTGCCGTCGTGGCACCGGCGGCCTTGACGGCCTCCAGGCGAGCCTGGAGCTGATGAAGGGCCTGGTTTTGCTGGATCAGTTGCTGGCGCAGGAGATCCAGCTGTTGTTGCAGGGCCTCCTCTTCGGCCGTGGCCCCCCAGCAGGCGAAGGGGGCGAGGGCAATCAACAGCATGCGAGACTGTTTCATCGGGATACGTCCTTGTTGTTTATCATCCTTTCTTATAGTTCAGTCCCGGGAACTCACCTGCTCTCAGCGCGAAAACCAGATGCGGGTCTGATTGAGCGTCTGCAAACCGTCCCCCCTGACCTTGTTGAACTGCAGCAGCCCCCGGCTGAAGTCGGTACCGCGCAGGCTCTGCTCCAGCAGAACCTGACCGTCGGAAGAGTGTAGTTGCAAGCCGGCATAATTCCCCGAGACCCGGTAGGTGGCGGTGCCAAGATCGCCCTGGTGCTCGTAGCTGCCCGCCTGAACCAGGTGTCCCGTCATGGTGGGGGGGGTCAGTTCAATACCGGTCTGGTTGACCGAGCTGTTGCCGCTCCCCTCCAGTTGAACGACCTGCACCAGCCCGGCCCCCTGCACCTGGGCCTCCTTGGCGGGCGTGGCCGCGGGCTTGACCTCATCCTTGACGCGCACATCCAGCTTGGGCTTGTTTTGCACAATGCTCAGCGCCAGGTTCATGGCCGCCGTCTGCTGGGCCTGGGCCGTGGTCAGTGACGAGATGAACTCGATGCCGAAGTAGCTGATGCCATGGCTGCTGACATAGCGGCCGCGCAGGTGGGCCAGCTCCCCGTCCGCCAGTTCGGGCGCAAAGTGGTCTGACAGATGGGCCAGCGGGTCCGGTGCTGCCAGCAGCGGAGAGGCGATGCCACCCAGGCTGCAGAGGAGGCATAGGGCGGGTCGGGTATTCATGATGACCTCACATTAGCTCTTTGTGCTGAAAACCGAATTCCAGCAGGGATGTTTCATTGACCGGGGCGAAGAGCCCATCCTTGCCTCTGACAGAAAGCGGGGGAGAGGGGTTGGCAAGGGGGGCATCGGGACGATAGCCCGCGCCGATGACGGCGAGGAGGATGCCGTTCCAGCTCTCCTTGAACTCCTTGAAGGTGATCACCCGGTTGCCGAGGGCCGGGTCTGCCAGATAGACGCGATCATGGCGATCGATGGCCCGCAGCACGGCAAAGTGCTGATAGCCGCGAATGTTGAGCAGGACGATGGTGGGCACCCTCACCTGGCGCAGTTTTTCATCGCCCAGTCGATACCCTCTGACCCGCATGCCGAGCATTTGCAGGTACTGCTTCATGTCGAGCATGGAGAAGCCGTAATGCTTGACCTGCTCCGGGTCTGCCATGGCAAGCATGCCATCCATGACCCAGCGTTCATTGGTTGCATGGCCGTAGGCGTAGCGCAAGATGGTGGCGACGGCGGCGGCCCCGCAGCTGAAATCCGTATGTTGGCGCTCGATGTTGGCGTACCGGCGCTCCAGAATGCTCTGTACCGGTTTGTTGAGATCCCCCAGCGCCGGGAGATGCTCCCCCAGTGGCACCGAGCCCGCCCAGACGGCAGGACAGCACAGCAACAGCAACAGCCAGCGCATTCAGACCTCCAGTGTCAGGGAAAAAGGGGGCACTGGGCCCCCTCGCATCGACTTACTTGGCAAACCCTGCGGCCAGCGAGAGATTGTTCGCTTGCAGGTTGTTGGTCCCCGAGGAGACGTTCACCCCGATGTTGCCCACGGCACCGTTGAAGGCGCCGCCATCGATGGTTGCCCGGTTGAAGGTTTCGCGGCTGGTGTAGGTGTTGACCACGGGAATATACCCGACGGCGTACCCACTGAGCTTGATGTCACCCTCTTCCTTGAACTCGAACTTGCCATCATCTTTCGGGTTGTTGTTGCCGTACCTGTCGTTGTCATTGTCGTGGCCATGTCCTTTCTTGACATCATGACCGGTACCGCCCCCCTCGTAATCGCCCCAAGCCTTGAGACCGAGGAACACACCTGCCTTGTCAACCGTCTTGGTTGCGCTCAGGCTTTGGTTTTCGGTCATGTTCTTGGAGACGCTCTGGCTGTTGGCCACGGTGGCCACGGCCATGTTGCCGGTGGACACGGAGGCTGCCATGTTGTTGGCCTGGACGTTACCCGAGCCCGAGGTCACATTGACCCCGATGTTGCCTGCGGCATCCTTGAAGGCCCCATCGCCCACACCGGCCTTGTTCTGATGGCCGTGATTGGTCGTCCAGTTGTTGCTGGCGCTCTGGGTGGAGAAGACCTCGGCATCCGACGATCCGCCAGGGGCGCCATGTTGTTGTTGACCACGACCCATGATGAACTCGGCATCGACCTCGTCATAGGCGGCCAGGGAAGCGCTGTTGCCCTGTACGTTGGAGTCACCGGCTGCGACGTTGGCGCCGATGTTACCGGATGCACCCTTGAACGAGCCGTCGATCTTGCTCGTGTTCTCCGTTCTTGTATTGGCGGTGCCTATCATGGAACTGGACTGCTGGTTGTCCACGACGGCCATGCCGAGTTTGTTGACGTTGATGTAGCCGCCGACATTGACCCTGCCTTCGTATTCCACATCGACTTCTGCCTTGACCTTCTTGGTCAAGGTTGCCCCTGTCTCATCTCTGTCACCGCGGTAATCGGCGGATGCAGTGCCCGACATGGCCATGATGACCGCGGCGGCTAATGAGCTATAAATAAGTCCACGCATAATGAGTCTCTCCATTGAACTTTCAGCGGAAGATATGCCCATCGGCTGATACCCCCGGGCCTGGCTTCCTATCCCTGCGGCATCATGGGGATGCCGTTACTGCGCCAGCCAGGGGCAGGGAAACCATGTTGACTGACTGGTTTCCCTGTCCCGTGACCTGGTTCACCTGAATGACCCCCTTGCTGCCCGTGAGGGCGGTGTCATCCAGATAGATGCTGGTAGTGGTGTTGGCGGGGGGCTTTCCCCCTGGGGTCTTCGCGACGCTGGAGCTGAGATTGATGTCGGTCACGACACCCAGGCCGCTGTCATCGAGGGACAGGGCGAAGGCGTTCAGTTGCTGGTTGCCCTCACCCGCCCCTTGGTTGATGCCGACCAGTCCCCGGTTCTGGCTCAGGGCCGAGCCCAGGATGGCGACGCTCTGGCTGCCGTTCAGATTGGTGGTGGATTGATTCAGCTGGCCAAATTGAATGACGGCAGGACCCGAAATGGCGATGGCGGCAAGATTGCCTTGCTGATTGTTATTACCGGCAACCATATTGACGCCCATGGAACCACGAATATTGCTCAATGCCTGAGCACCGAGATCGACCCGGTTTTGTGCCAATGAGGGGGTGGCAAATGCCAGAAAAGGAAATGTTGCCAATGCAATATATGTCTTCATGTTCTGTCTCCATCTGCCAGGAGGGCTTATTGGAGAGAGCAACGACCATGCCAATTGGCAATACTTTGATTTTTAACTGTTTTTTATTTGATATGATTGTTTTTATGTCTCAATGTTGAGAGCGACATATTATGTCGCCAAGTAAGCGCTTATTTATCAAAGGGTTTATTTTTTCTCACCGATATTTTTGCCGTCTCAATATTGTGGTGCCATCAGTCTAAAGGCGGGATGGTTTATAGTTATCATCGTCTGGCCATATTAAACGGCGCCATTTGATGATAAAGGGAGTTATCTGGATAAGTCGTCAGCGTCAGACTCCCTCGTGCAGTGGTGATAACAAGGAGTTGTCCCTATGACAGAAACGGCATTGTTGCTCATCAATTCATGTGCCGTACTGGAAAGCCTGCTGGAACAAGGCGAGTGGCAGGTGGAGCAGGCAAGCTCCCTGGTGGTGGCAGAGAAAAAACTGCAGGAAAAGGACTATCCCCTGGTGCTGGTGGTGATCGAGCATCAGCAGCACGAAGCCCTCTACAACCTGATAGCGCAGCACTCCGGCGCCTTGTGGATCGGCCTCATCCAGCGGGACTGTCTCGCCAGCGAAGCCCTTCGCAATTTGCTGGCAGCCTGTTTTCATGATTTTCACACCTTTCCCCTGGACAGAGACAGGCTCTCCCACAGCCTGGGACATGCCCTGGGGATGGCGCGCCTCATCCGGCGACACCGCCCCCGACTGCAACCCCAGCTGCGTTTCATCCAGGGGGAGAGCACCCCCATCCGCCAGTTGCGCGACCAGATCGTGCGGTTGCAGCATTGCCGCCTGCCCGTACTGGTGACGGGACCGAGCGGCACGGGCAAGGAGCTGGTGGCCCGGGAGCTGCACTACAGCACGTTCGGGGAGGAGAGCCCCTTCGTGGCGGTCAATTGCGGGGCCATGCCCCATCAGCTCATCCAGTCCGAGCTGTTCGGCCACGTCAAGGGGGCCTTCACCGGGGCACAGCACCACAAGATAGGCAAGATAGAGGCCGCCGATGGCGGCACCCTGTTTCTCGACGAGATAGGGGAGTTGCCGCTGGAGGATCAGGCAACCCTGCTGCGCTTCTTGCAGGAGCAGTGCATAGAGGCGGTGGGCAGCCACCTGTCGCGTCGTGTGGATGTGCGGATCATCGCGGCCACCAATATCGATGTGGAGCAGGCGGTGGCCAGCGGCGGCTTTCGCATGGATCTCTACTACCGACTCAACGTGGTGCGCCTGCGTACCCCGGCCTTGTGCGAGCGGGCGGAAGACATCCAGCTCCTTGCCGATGACATTCTGGCGGAAGTACGGGGCGGGCGGGTGCTCAGTTTCACCCGCAAGGCGCGCCAGGCCATGCAGTCCTATGGCTGGCCGGGGAATGTGAGGGAGCTGCGCAACCGGGTGCAGCGGGCGGTGGTCATGTGCAGCGGCCCCTTCATCGAAGCCGATGACATGGAGCTGACCAACATGGACAGCCTGCTGCTCGACGGCTCGCTCAAGGCGGTGCGCGAAGCGGCGGAGCGTCAGGCCTTGCAACGGACGCTGGCCCGCTTCCCCGATCAGCTCGAGGAGGTGGCCCGCACGCTCGACATCTCCCGGGCCACCCTCTATCGCCTGCTGGACAAGCACGATCTGCTGTGAGGGGACGGCCGTATCGCCCTGTCATGCAAAAAGCCCGGGCAGCAGGCCCGGGCTTCTTGTCTGGCCCCGTCGTGGGGGCTCGTGACTTCCGATGATCTTCAGGCCATCTCCATGGCGAGGTGACAGAGTCGCCGCGCAGCCTCCTCCTCGCTCTTGACCACCTGATGCACGCCGCGCACGCGCAGATGATGCACCTCCTCGTGCTGGTGGGCACAGGCGGCGATGCGCATCAGGGCGCCGTATTCCTGCGCCCTGATGGCTATCTCACCGGCCAGCAGGCTGTCATCCAGGGTGATCAGTAGCCAGCTGGCGTTGGGCAGCGCCGCCGTCAGCAGATCCTGCTGGATGGGATGGCCCGCCAGACAGGTGATCCCCATGGCGCGCCAAGGGGCCAGCAGTCGCTCATCGGTGTCGATCACCACCATCTCCCTGCCTTGTTCATGCAACTGCCAGATGAGGTGCTGACCTATCTCGTCGGCGCCCACTACCACCACATGGCCCTGCAAGGGGCAGAGGTGAGGTGACTCATCGGTGCGTGGCTCGGGATGGCGCCTCAGCCAGCGCTCCACCTGGTTGAAGACCAGCGGATTGAGCACGATGGAGAAACAGGCGCCGACCAGCACCAGATCCCGGGCGACCCCGGGGACCAGTTCGAGCATGACCCCGAGACCCATCAGGATGAAGGAGAACTCACCCACCTGGGCCAGGCTGGCGGAGATGGTCAGCGCCGTGCGCTGGCTGTGGCCAAAGAGCCGCACGATGGCGAAGGCGGCCACCGATTTGCCGATCACGATGACGAACAGGGTGGCCAGCACGGCCAGGGGCTCGCGCAGCAGGATGACGGGGTCGAACAGCATGCCCACGGAGACGAAGAAGAGCACGGCAAAGGCGTCCTGCAGGGGCAGGGTGTCGTTGGCCGCCTTGTGGCTCAGATGGGAGCTGTTCATCACGACGCCGGCGAAGAAGGCGCCGAGGGCAAAGGAGACGCCAAACAGCTTGACGGCGCCAAAAGCGATGCCAAGGGAACAGGAGAGGACGGCCAGGGTGAACAGCTCGCGGGAGCCGGTGGCGGCGGTGCGGGCCAGCAGCCAGGGGATGAGGCGGCGTCCGCCGATGACCATCAGGGCGATGAAGGCAGCCACCTTGGCCAGGGTCAGGCCGATATCCGCCATCACCTGGGCCGGGGTCAGTGCCTCGCCCCCTTGCTGCAGGTTGGCGAGGATGGGGAGCAGTACCAGGGCCAGCACCATCACCAGATCCTCCACGATGAGCCAGCCGATGGCGATGCGTCCCTCGTTGGTGTCGAGCTGGCCGCGGCTCTCCAGGGCGCGCAGCAGCACCACGGTACTGGCGGTGGAGAGGGCCAGGCCAAACACCAGGCCGGCGGTCACGGTCCAGTCGAGCAGTTGGGAGAGGCCAAGGCCGAGCAGGGTCGCAAGGGTTATCTGGACGATGGCTCCCGGGATGGCGATGTGTTTCACCGACAGCAGGTCTTTCACGGAAAAGTGCAGGCCGACACCAAACATCAGCAGGATGACGCCGATTTCGGCCAGCTCGGGGGCGAGCCGCAGGTCGGCGACATAGCCCGGCGTAAAGGGGCCGCATACCACGCCGGCCGCGAGGTAGCCCACCATGGGGGAGATGCGCAGGCGGCTTGCCAGCATGCCGAAGAGGTAGGCCAGCACGAGGCCGCCTACCAGGGTGGTGATAAGGGGGAGTGAGTGGTCCATGTCGTCACCTCGCTAATGGCAGTCAGGGGCTACCAGATCACCCGAAGGCGAAGAGGGCAGCTGTCAATGAGCAGGGGGCGAAAGAGACAGAAGTTGGCCGTATCAAGGGGAAATCTTGAGGGCAACAGATGCCGTTTCTATTGAAAAGTAATGCATTTATATGCCATGAGCAACACTGTTCCAGTTTTTTCATTGATTTTGATGAAAAGCATCTTTAATGCATTGCGATTGGGTGAAAAGAGTGTGCAGTTAAAGAAAAATTGGCAGGAATAATCAATCGATGATGATATTGGGAGGCAAGGGAGAACACCTATGAGCACACGGCATGGAGGAGGCGGGCCTCCTCCATGGTGAACGAGGGTGCTGAAGGGGCATCACTCTCCCCTGGCGACCCCCTCACGTCTGGGGTCTGCGGCCCCCAGCCAGCCGCCGGCATGGCGCTGGACGCCCTGCAGCCCGGAGGTCTGCTCGTTAAGCAGGACCTCGTGCCCTCTGGCTTTGAGCCCCTGAACCACGGCGTCGGGCGTGCGACCCTGCTCCAGCTCGGTGGGGCCGTTGCGACTGCCGAAATTGGGCAGGTTGATGGCCTGCTGCAGGTTGAGCCCCCAATCCTGGGTGCCGAGCAGCGCCTTGCCCACGTAGTTGATGATGGCCGAGCCTCCCGGGGAGCCCAGGCTCATCTCGAGCTCGCCGCTTGCCTTGTCAAACACCAGCAGGGGCGACATGGAGGAGCGGGGGCGCTTGCCGGGCTCCACCCGATTGGCCACCGGCAGGCCGGCGGCGTCCACCGAGGTGAAGGAGAAGTCGGTGAGCTGGTTGTTCAGCAGGTAGCCGTTGACCATCAGCCGCGAGCCGAAGCCATCCTCGATGGAGCTGGTCATGGCCACCGCCATGCCGCTCTTGTCCACGATGGAGATGTGGCTGGTGGAGGGCAGCTCCGGGGTGGCGTCCCGGCCCCTGGCCAGCGCCCGGGGCGGGTTGCCGGGCTGGGCGACGCCCATGGAGCGGTTGCCGATAAGGTGTCCCCGCTGCGCCAGATAGCCCTTGTCCAGCAGTCCTGTCACAGGCACGTCGACGACGTCGCCGTCGGCCACGTACTGGTTGCGATCGGCGAAGGCGAGGCGTGCCGCCTCGCTGTAGAGGTGAATGGCCTCGCTGGAGGCGGCCAGTTGGCCCTGCTCCCCCTGTACCGGTTTGAGGGCGGCCATGTCCCGGCTCTCCAGCATGCCGAAAATCTGGCCAAGGGCGATGGTGCCGGAGGAGGGGGTCGGGAAGCCGCAGATCTCGCTCTGGCGATAGTCAAAGCAGAGCCCGTCCCGCAGCTTGGCCCGGTAGCTGGCGAGATCGGCGGCGCTCAGCACCCCGGGGTTGGTCGGGTGGGCGTGCACCTTGGCCACCATGGCCTCGGCCAGCGGGCCGTGATAGAAGGCGTCGGGGCCATCGCTTGCCAGGGTACGCAGCACCCTGGCCAGGGCCGGGTTGGTGAGCCGGGTACCTGCCGTCTTGGGAGTACCGTCCGCCTGATAGAAGTAGGCACGGGCGTCCGGATCCCCGGCCAGATAGGGATCTTTTGCCAGCAGGGTGGCGAGGCGGGGGCTTATCACGAACCCTTGCTCCGCGAGGGTGATGGCGGGTTCGAACAGCGTGGCCCAGGGCAGCTTGCCATAGCGCTCGTGCGCCAGGGCCAGGGCACGCACCGTGCCGGGGGCGCCGACGGAGCGCCCGCCCACCACCCCCTCATAGAAGGCCATGGGTTTGCCCTCCTTCATGAAGAGCTGATCGGTGGCAGCGGCGGGGGCTGTTTCCCGGCCATCCACCGCCGCCACCTGCTTGCCGTCCCACACCAGCATGAGGGAGCCGCCGCCGATACCCGAGGATTGGGGCTCCACCAGGGTCAGCACCAGCTGGACGGCGATGGCTGCATCGACGGCGCTGCCCCCCGCCTTGATGATCTGGTAGCCCGCATCCACCGCCAGCGGGTTGGCCGCCGCCACCATGAAGTCACGGCCCTGCCAGCCCGGTTTGTCAATCCAGCCGCTGGCCGCCTCCGGGGCGATCAGGGTCTGGGGAGGAGGGACATAGTGAAAGCCATCCTGGGAGGCGCAACCGCCAAGCAGGCCGAGGGCGACCAGCAGGCCGAGGGGTTTGAGGGACATGACAGGCTCCTTGTCGGTTTCTTGTTCACCTGCCGAAATGTGTCACACTTGGAGCTTGATTAAAAGTTTGTCTTAATACTCATATGGTTACAAAACTATCAAGGAGACGCTCATGACACACCGGGGGACGCTGGCGAAACCTTGCATGGCGGGGCTGCTCTGCCTGTTGCTGACGGCCTGCGGGGAGCCGACCTTCAGACCGCTGGCCCAGGGGGAGACCCTGCTCGCCTTCGGGGACAGTCTGACCGAGGGGCGCGGGGTGAGCCCGTCCCAGAGCTACCCCAGCGTGCTGGCGACCCTGAGCGGCCATCCCGTGGTCAATGGCGGGGTGTCCGGAGAGCTGAGCCAGGCCGGCAGGGCCCGCCTGCCCGGGTTGCTGGCCCGGCACAGACCCGCTCTGGTCATCCTGCTGGAGGGGGGCAACGACATCCTGCGTGGCAGCGGGGAGGCGGCCCTCAAGGCCAATCTCGCTGCCATGATAGAGGCGGTGCAGGGGAGCGGGGCCCAGATCCTGCTTGTCGGGGTGCCCCGAAAATCCCTGTTTGCCGATGGCGCTCCCCTCTACGAGGAGCTGGCAGAGCAGTACGGGCTGGTGCTGGACAACGACAGCATAGGCGAGTTGCTGCGAGACCCGGCCCTGAAGTCCGATGCGGTGCATTTCAATGCCGAGGGTTACCGCACCCTGGCGCAGCGACTTCATCGACTGTTGCAGGAAAGGGGGGCACTCTAGCGAGGTGTCATGCTGCCGGGGCAGTGCGCCATGCTGCCGTAACCTATGGGGTCAGGGTATTGCGCGGCGGGAGGGCGGCGGCGCTACTCCAGAGGCGTCCAGCCCGTGGCGACAATGCCCGAAGACATGAAAAAACCGCCGTGAAGGCGGTTTTTTGCAATCAGGCTGAGCCAATTTGCTTAGATGGACTGCTCTTCACCACCCAGGGCAGCAAACAGGGCCGGGATGAACTGGGAGAGCTCGGCGGTGACCAGGGCGAAGTCGGCGTCCAGGCGGGCGGCGGGATCTTCACTGGTGACGTCGTCATTCTGCTCGCGCAGCTCTTCGCTGAACTTGAGGCGCTTGATGGAGAGATCGTCCCCCAGCACGAAGCTCAGGGTTTCGCCCCAGTTGAGGGCCAGCTTGGTCACCAGCTTGTCGTTGGCCAGGTGATTCTTGATCTCCTCGCTCATCAGATCCTGCTGCTTGCAGCGGATGATGCCGCCGTGCTCCATGGCGCTGCGCAGCTCGGCTTCATCTTCTAGGGTGAAGGCGGCGGGCAGGTTGCCCTCGTTGAGCCACTCGGTCATGGTGATCTCGGGCGGGTTCTTGAGGGCCACCGGCACTACCGGCAGGGAGCCGATGGATTTGCGCAAGAGCGCCAGCAGATCGTCCGCCTTCTTGGCGGAGCCTGCATCCACCACCATCAGGTTGTCGGCAGGGTTTATCCAGGCGAAGGTCTGACTGGTGCGGCTGAAGGCGCGGGGCAACAGGGTGTGCATGATCTCCTCTTTCAGCGCCTCCTTCTCTTTCTTCTTGAGGGCGCGACCCTGTTCGAATTCAATGGCCTCTACCTTCTCCGCCAGCATCTCCTTGACCACGGTGCCGGGCAGCATCTTCTCTTCCTTGCGAGCGCACAGCAGGATGTGGCCAGAGGCGGCGTGGGTCAGGGTGGAGCCGAATTTGCCAAGGGGCTTGACCCACCCGAACCGAGAGATGTCCTGGCTGCCGCAGGGGGTGAAGGCGCAGGCTTCCAGCTGGGTTTCCAGCTGCTCAACGGTCAGGTCGAAGGGGCGGGTAAAGCGGTAAATCTGCAGGTTTTTAAACCACATGGCGTCCTCGGTCTCTAGATTGTCCGGCGGGCATTGTACTAGAGAGGCGCTTTGTGATCAGCCAATCATTCTCGCTAAATAAAGGGCGATCGACCTCACAGGGCCCCATCTTGATCCCCCGGGAGCGGGCCCAACTCCCCTAGACTGCGAGTGTTCACATTGCTGACAAGGAGGCGACCATGTTGAGACAGAGTCGGCCGGAAGACATGGAAGAGATCGTCGAAATCTGGCTCCTGGCCTCCCTGCAGGCCCACGATTTCGTCGATGCCTCCTGCTGGTGGCAGGCTCAGGAGGAGCTGCGTACCCGCTACCTCGATCACGCCCGCATCTGGGTGTTCGAGGAGCGAGGGGACCTGCTCGGCTTCATGGCGCTGGTGGATGATTACCTGGCTGCACTCTTCGTGCGCCCCGATAGGCAGGGGCGGGGGGTGGGGCACGCCCTGTTGCAGGAAGCCAGATCCAGATGTGCCGAGCTGCATACACGGGTCTTCGTGGAGAACGAGCCGGCGGTGCGTTTCTACCGCCGCCACGGCTTTGAAATCGGGGGGGAGGTGCCCGATCCCCTCACCGGCCATCTTCAGTACCAGATGCATTACCAAGCCGTCTGAATCTGACGTCTGGGGCTGCCCCGGTTGAAAACGGGGGGCACCATCCTCATCTTGTCTCCATCCCGGGGCGCCTTCGCCCCCGCTCTCTTCTCCTTATCGAGCCGTTTTCCATGAAGATCCTGCACACCGCCGACTGGCACCTCGGTCATCAGCTTCACGGCCACGACCGCCGCTTCGAACACGACGCCTTCCTCGACTGGCTGGCCGACACCATCAAGACCCGCGACATCGATGCCCTGCTGGTGGCGGGCGATCTGTTCGACACCGCCAACCCTCCCGCCAGTGCCTGGCAGCAGCTCTACCGCTTCCTGGCACGGCTGCGCGCCGAGCACCCGGCACTGGAGATGGTGCTCATCGGCGGCAACCACGACTCCCCCTCCAAGCTGGATGCCCCCCACGAGCTGCTACGCGCCTTCGACCTGCATCTGGTGGGCAGCATCAGCCGGGACGACGAGGGACGCCTCGAGACCGAGCGCCTGCTGGTGCCGCTGCGAGGCAAGAACGGCGAGGTGGCCGCCTGGTGCGCCGCCGTGCCGTTTCTGCGCAGCAGCGATCTGCGCCCAGAAGGGCTCAGGGAGGGGCAGGACAGACTCATCGAAGGGGTACGCCAGGTCTATGAGGCGGTGCTGAGCGAGGGGCGGGCGCGCTGCCATCCGGACCAGGCCCTCATCGCCATGGGCCACGCCTATCTGGCGGCGGGCCAGCTCTCTGAGCTCTCCGAGCGGCGAGTGCTCGGCGGCAACCAGCATGCCCTGCCTGCCGAACTGTTTGCCGCCGCCGACTACACGGCGCTGGGTCATCTGCACCTGGCCCAGAGCCCGGCCGAGGGGGTGCACTACAGCGGCTCGCCGCTGCCGCTCTCGCTGGCCGAGGCGAATTACAACCATCAGGTGCTGGAGGTGACGTTTGAGAGGGGCAAACTGGCCCGCCTTGAGCGGATCCCGGTGCCCCGCGCGGTGGAGATGATCCGCCTGCCCCAGAGCGGCCTTGACGAGGCGCTCCAGGCCATCGAGGCGCTGGCGCTGCCCGCTTGCCCGCAGCAGGCGCAGCCCTTCCTCGAGGTGCGGCTGCTGCTGCCCAAACCCGAGGCCCGCATCCGCGAGCGCGTGCTGGCCGCCATCGGCGACAAGCCGGTGCGCCTGGCCCGCATCACGACCAGTTATCAGGGCTCGGGCCAGGGGCTGGCGGACGGTGCCGGCCAGCGCCGGCTCGATGAGCTCTCCCCCACCGAGGTGTTTCGCCTCTGCTATCAGCGTCAGTTCGACGGGGAGCCGGAGGCCGAGCTGGTGGCGTCGTTTGAAGAGATCCTGGAGAAGGTGAAGGAGTCCAGCCAATGAAAATCTTGTCGCTGTCAGGGGAGAATCTGGCCAGCCTGACCGGTCAATTCACCATCGATTTTGCCGGTGGCGCCCTGGGGGCCGCCGGCCTGTTTGCCATCACCGGCAATACCGGCGCCGGCAAGAGTACCCTGCTCGATGCCATCTGTCTGGCGCTCTACGACGAGATGCCGCGCTTTATCGCCAACCGCAAGAACGTGGCCGAAGTGGGTCGCATGGATGACGAGGAGAAGCTCAAGGCCAACGACGTGCGCGGCATCCTCAGCCGCGGCCACGCCAGCGGTTTTGCCGAGGTGCAGTTTCGCGGCTGTGACGGCCGTGTCTGGCTGGCCCGCTGGGCGGTGCGCCGGGCTCGCAGCCGCGCCGAGGGGCGCTTTCAGCCCCAGGAGCGCAGCCTGACCGACGTGGCGTCGGGCCAGGTGTTCAGTGGCAGCAAGCGGGAGCTGCAGGATCGCATTGACGAGCTGGTGGGGCTCTCCTGGGAGCAGTTTCGCCGCGCCGTCATCCTGCCCCAGGGGGAGTTTGCCGCCTTCCTCAAATCGAGCGCCGACGAGCGTTCGGCCCTGCTCGAACGGATGACCGGCACCGAGCTCTACTCCGCCATTTCGGTCCAGACCCATGAACGGGCGCGGGAGGAGCAGCAGAAACTTGCCGCCATCAGCCAGCGGCTCGGCGACGTGGCGCTGATGGACGAGGCGACCCGCGAGCAGTGGGTGAGCCAGCAGATCAGCCTCGCCACCAGCCTCAAACACGAGCAGCAGCAACAGCAACTGATGCAGGACTTGCGCGATCTCAACGGCCGCATCGCTGCGCAGTTGCAGGCCTGTCAGGAGGGAGAGGCGGCCCTTGCCGCGGCGGAGGCTGCCCACGGTGCGGCCGCTCCCGAGCGGGAGGAGTTCGCCCGCGCCGAGCAGGCCCAGGTGGCCCGCGCCGATCACGACGAGCTGGCTCGCCTCACCCTGGAGGTGCAGCAGCAGGAGAAGGCACTGGCCGAGCTTGGCCCCGAACTTGGCAAGCTGGAGGAGCAGACCCAGCAGAGTGCCCTCACCGAACAGCAACTGCTGGCGGAGAAGATCGCCGCCGAGCGCGAGTGGGGCGCCCTGCAGCCTGAACTCAAACGGGCGCAGGAGCTCGACACCCGCATTCGGGAAAAGCAGCAGCAACTGCAGAAGATCCAGCAGGAGGGGACGCAGGAGCGGGAGGTGCAGCTCACCCTGGAGCAGGGCTGGCGCCAGCAGCGCCAGCAGGTGGAGCAGCTCAAGGCCCAGCACCAGCAGTGGGGCGCCTGGCTTGAGGAGCACAAGGAGCTGGCGCCGGTGGCCCGCCAGTGGCAGCCCCTGCTCACCGCCATGCAGGATTGGGCCGAGGATGCCGACAGGCTGCAGCAACTGCTCACCCTGCGCGAACACAAGCTGCGCGCCCTCAGGCAGTTGCAGCGCCAGCTGGAGCAGGGGCAGCAGGAGCGCGACTACTGGCAGCGCGAGCAGACCCGGCTGCAGCAACAGCAGCACGAATTGCAGGAGCAGCAATGGGAGGGGCGCCTGGCCAAGGCGCAGGAGCAGTGGCAAGGGCAGACCGAACAACTGGGCCAGCTGCGCCAGCTGCTGGAGCTGGCGGACTATGGCCGCAATCACGGTGAGCAGCATGGTCGCCTGCAGCAGGAGATCGCCCAGCTGGAGCAGGCGCTCGGCAAGCTGGCCATCCTCGGCGACGAGCTGACGCCGGCCCGCGAGCGGCTTGCCCTGCAACGGGACGAGGCACGCCACGCGCTGGAGCAGTCACGTGCCATCGCCAGTTTCGAGCAGCATCGCCACATCCTGCGCGACGGTGAACCTTGCCCGCTGTGTGGCGCCGAGGAGCACCCCTATCACCAGAGCCAGCCGCAGGTGGCCGGTATTCTCGGCCAGCTGGCGGAGCGCGTCCGCAGCCTGGAGCTCGAGTGGGAGCGGCTCAATCACCAATACATTCAGTGCGAGAGCGAGCGCCAGGAGCTGGCCCGCCAGCTGGCGGTGCGTC
>NZ_CDBK01000025.1:31602-32502 GCF_000819785.1 Aeromonas caviae
CCGCCAGCTGGCGGTGCGTCAGCAGCATCTACCTGAGCTGGAGACGCGCGCCGAGCAGCTGACCCAGCGTTGGCTGCAGCTGGGCGGTGCCGAGCTGCTGGGCCATCCGCTGCCGCTGCGTCAGAGCCCGATCGAGTGGAACGAGTTGATGAATACCCTGCTCGGCCGCGGCCAGAGTCTGGAGCAGGGGCTGGCCCGCAGCCAGCAGCAACTGCGCGAGGCCCAGCAGGGCCAGCAGCAGTTGCAGGCCGTGCGCCAGCAGCTGAGCCAGCTGGCCAGCCAGCACCAGCAGTTCGAGCAGCAGTGGCAGGAGGCCGATCGCCAGCGCATCGCTCTGGAAGGGGAGGTGAATGCGATGGGCGAGCAGGAAACGACCCTGCGCCAGCGCCTTGAGCAGGGGGGCAGCCGGCTCGACGAGCAGATGGGAGGCCAGCCCTGGCGTCAGTGGCTGGGCAGCCAGCAGTGGCGCGAGTGGCAGCGGGCCTGCGAGGCCTGGCTGCACGGTCAGAGCGAGTGGGAGCGGCTGACCGGCGAGATTGCCAGCCTCACCCCGGCCCTGAGCGCTCAGGAGGCGCGTCTGCAGACCCAGCGTGAGCTGCTGCACAAGCTCGAGCGCGACTACAAGGAGCATGAACAGCAACGGCAGGGGCTGGTCACCAGCCGTGCCACCTGCCTGGGGGGCGAGGAGATTGCCCTGGTCGAGAGCCGCTGGCTGCAGCGGCTGCAACAACTGGCCAGCGAGCTGGAGACGATGCAGGGGGCGGCCCGCACCCTGCGCGAGCGCCAGACCGAGCTCAAGACCCGTCTCAACCATCTGGAGCAGGAGAAGCAGGTGAGCAGCCGGCGGCGGCGGGAGGTGCTGGGGCGCTGGGCTGCCCACGCCAGCAGCCTCGGCATCGC
>NZ_CDBK01000025.1:32599-33240 GCF_000819785.1 Aeromonas caviae
CTGCTGGCCATGAGTCCGGATGAGCTCAAGGGGCGCCGCGCCGCCTTGCAGGCGCTGGAGGATGCCCGCGCCGAGGCGCGTACCCGTTTGACCGAGCGGCAGCGGGCGCTGGCACTGGAGGAGAGCAAGCGGGATCGTTACCGCGAGCATCACCCCGAGCTGGCCGCGCTGGCGCCAGAGGAGCTCGCCAGCCGGTTGACGGCGCTGGAGGCGCACTGCCGCGCCCTCGACGAGCAGCTGTTCCAGTGCAAGAGCACGCTGGCCCAGGCCGAGGCGGCGGCCCTCAAGGCGGGCACCTTGCAGGAGGAGCTGGCTGCCCAGCAGGCGGTGGCGGATCATTGGCAGCGGCTCTCCGATCTTATCGGCTCGGCCAGCGGCGCCAAGCTGCGCACCTTCGCCCAGAGCCTCACGCTGGAGCGGCTGCTGCTGGAGTCCAACGCCCAGCTCGCCGAGCTCTCCCCCCGCTATCGGCTGGAGCGGGTGCCCGGCACCGATCTGGCGCTGCAGGTGGTGGATCTCGACATGGGGGACGAGGTGCGCTCGGTGGACTCCCTCTCCGGCGGCGAGAGCTTCCTGGTGTCGCTGGCGCTGGCGCTGGCCCTCTCCAGCCTGTCATCGCGCCAGACCCAGGTCGAATCGCT
>NZ_CDBK01000026.1 GCF_000819785.1 Aeromonas caviae
GGCGGGGAGGGGGGCGTCATCATCAACATCTCCTCCATCGCCCGGGCTGGCAACATGGGCCAGAGCAACTATGCCGCCAGCAAGGCGGGAGTGGCCTCTCTGGTGGTCACCTGGGGGAAGGAGCTGGCCCGTCACGGCATCCGGGTGATGGGCATCGCCCCCGGCGTCTTTGCCACCGACATGACGGCGGCGATGAAACCCGAAGCCATGGCCCGCATGCAGCAGGCCATCCCGGTGGGCACCCTGGGGCAGGCGGCGCAGCTGGCCCAGACGGTGCAGTTCATCCTTGCCAACGACTATCTGTCGGGGCGGATGATCGAGCTGGACGGCGGCTTGAGGCTCTAGCCCCCCCCTGTATATACCCTCTCTGACGCCCCTCCTGCAGGGGCGTTTTTGCAGGGGGAAGGCCCCAGTGCAAGGGTGCATAGCCATGCAGGTCCGGCTTTTGAAAAGCGGGGCGGCATCATGAAAAGTCGTGAAATATCAACGGGTCTTTCTTAATTTGAACCAGCTCACAGGCACCCCGGGTCAGTGCTGTAAAATTGCGCGCGGTCAAGGCGGCTCATGATTGACGGCAAGAGGGATTGCGGCCGGAATAGTCATGCAATATAGTTGCCGCCTTTTTCACGGGGTATGGATTTCTAGCCCCTCCCATGTCGCGCGCTGTATGAATACGGATGCTCAGCCGCCGCCTAATAAAACAGGTTTGAGATGGACAAGAAACTGGGGCTGGGTGCCCTCATTTCGCTGGTGATCGGCTCCATGGTCGGTGCCGGGGTTTTCAGTCTGCCGCAAAACATCGCAGCGCACGCCAGTGCCGGGGCCGTCGCCCTGGGATGGGCCATCACGGGGATCGGCATGATCTGCCTCGCTCTGGTCTACCAGAATCTCTCCATGCGTCGACCGGATCTCGATGGCGGCATCTTCAGCTACGCCAAGGCAGGGTTCGGGGATTTCGTCGGCTTCAACGCCGCCTGGGGTTACTGGCTGTGCCAGCTGCTGGCCAACGTCTCCTACGCCATCGTGGTGTTCAGTGCGCTGAGCTACTTCTTCGACACGCCGGACAATGTCATCTTCGGTGACGGCAATACCCCGGTCGCCATCACGCTCGCTTCCCTGCTCATCTGGTCGGTGCATGCCCTGGTGCTGCGCGGCATCCAGGTGGCGGCGCTGGTGAACATCGTCACCACCATCGCCAAAATGGTGCCCCTCATCGTCTTCTGCGTGGCCATCCTGCTCGCTTTCAACATGGAGACCTTCACCCTGGATCTCTGGGGGCAGGGGAGTCCCGAGCTCGGTTCCGTGATGGATCAGGTGAAGTCCACCATGAAGGTGACCCTGTGGGTCTTCATCGGCATCGAGGGGGCCGTGGTGGTCTCCGCCCGTGCCCGCCATCGCAAGGACGTGGGCCGCGCCACCGTGCTGGCGCTGCTCGGCGCCCTGGCGCTCTACGTCATGGTGACCCTGTTCTCCCTGGGGGTCATGAACCAGCCGCAACTGGCGGCCCTCAAGAACCCCTCCACCGCCATGATCCTGGAAGCCGTGGTCGGCCCCTGGGGCGCCTGGCTCATCAACATCGGCCTGGTGATCTCGGTGATGGGGGCCCTGCTGAGCTGGACCGTGCTGGCGGCGGAAGTGCCCTACATCGCGGGCAAGACCGGGGTCTTCCCGGCCTGGTTCGCCAAGGAGAACAAGAACGGCTCCCCCAAGGTGTCGCTCTGGTGCTCCACCTGCCTGGTGCAAATTTTCCTCATCATCATCTACTTCCAGAACAGCACCTATCTGGCGTTGGTGAACATCGCCACCTCGGCGGCCCTGGTGCCCTATGTCTTCTCCGGTGCTTACGGCCTCAAGCTGGCGTTGAAAGGGGAGACCTACGCGGGCCAGCCCCATCAGCGCAAGCGCGACCTGCTGCTGGCCCTGGTGGCCACCGTCTATGGCTGCTGGCTGGTCTATGCCGCCGGGGTGGAGTACCTCTTGCTGGTGGCGCTGCTCTACAGCCCGGGGATCTTCATCTACTGGAAGGCGCGCCAGCACCACGGCCTGCGCAGCCTCAACCGGCTGGAGCAGGGGATGACGGCAGCCCTGCTCGGTTGCGCCGTGCTGGCGTTCTACAAGGTGATGGACGGTACCATTCCCCTGCATTAATCGGCACAATAAAGGGATGGCAAGATGCCATCTCTTTTTTATGGGCAATGGCGGTCAAGTTGACCGCTGTTTCGTTATTGAAGGAATGTTTATGCTGTTTGTGGGCTATCTGGTGTTGGGCGCCTTCGCGGGCATGCTGGCCGGGCTGTTCGGTATCGGCGGCGGCCTCATCATCGTCCCCGTGCTGGTCCTGAGTTTTCACGCACAGGGCGTGGCGCCGGAGATCATCACCCATCTGGCCCTCGGCACCTCGCTGCCCACCATGATCTTCACCGGTTTCAGCTCCCTGCGTGCGCACCAGGAGGCAGGAGCGGTGGACTGGGGGATGATTCGGCGCCTGGGCGCCGGCATGCTGGTCGGTGCCTGGCTCGGCGGCATGACCGCCAACCTGCTGAGCGCCAGCACCCTCAACATCATCATCGGCTGCTTCGCCTGGACCATGGCCCTGCAGATGGGGCTCAATCTGAGGCCAAAAGCGGAGCGACACATGCCGGGCCCCCTTGGTACCGGGATCGCGGGCACCGTCATCGGCTGGATGTCGGCCTTGTTCGGCATCGGTGGCGGCTCGCTGACCGTGCCTTACCTCACCTGGAATTCGGTGCCCATGCGCAACGCCGTGGCCGCCTCCGCCGCCTGCAGCATGCCCATCGCCCTGGCAGGCAGCCTCAGCTACCTCTATGCCGGTTGGGGAGACGCCGATCTGCCCGAGTGGAGCGTCGGATTCATCTATCTGCCGGCCCTGCTTGGCATCGTGCTCACCAGCACCCAGTTTGCCCGTCTGGGCGCCAGACTGGCACACCGAATGTCACCCCGGCGGCTCAAGCAGGCCTTTGCCCTGCTCATGTTGCTGGTGGGTGCCAAATTCATGCTCTTTAGCTGAACCCTTGGCCAGATTGTTGAAAAATAAGGCGAACGGCTCGCGATGCGGTAGAAAGCCATTGCATTGAGGGGCCAGTTTGCCTATTCTCCTCGCCGGTGGTCCTATTGGTCCTCTCGCATTGATAACCCGTCGACCTGGTCAGGACCGGAAGGTAGCAGCCAAGGCGGGGGACTCGAGTGCCGGGATGTGGCTGGTGGGACCACCACCTGTTTTTGCCATTCAACAAGTTACAGCTAATACCCCCTTCAGACCTCTTGGTAATCTACTTTGTGTGGATGAATCAGGAGTCTTCAAAGTGAATCTCTGGCTCAGTCCACACGGCATCTGGTATTACCGGAAAGTCACTACGCTCCCCTGTGGTCGTCGTAAAGAGATCCAGAAATCCTTTCATTCCCGAGATAAGTTAGTTGCCCGTAGCAAGGTGGCTCAGTTGCTCGCCTGCGCTCGTTCTCGGGTAAAGCCTGAGTCTGTCCAGCCAGAACCTCAGCCAAACTTCCTGCCAGAGCCTCAGTGGCTACAGCAACAGACACCCTCAGCGGCCAATCCTGCTCCTAAGGCAGTCTCTGAGACTCCTTCTGCCATTTCATCCCCTGCACTCTCAGAACTCAGTGAGCGTTATCTGAAAGAGAATGCCCTATCCTGGGCACCAAAAGTGAATCGCCACAACTATCCCCTTCGCCAATCCCAATTTCAGTCGCATATTTGCAGAACCGCCATTTATCTCCCAAAGTACGAGCTCTTGTTAACTGGGTCACTGAAATATTCAATTCTTGCCCTTTACTCAGTGGTGTTGATGTTAATTCAGATTGTAGCCTTTCACTTCCGCTTAAAGCACCGACTAATACACTACGTCAGGAGCTCGACCAGATGAACAGTACCGGGATTATATAATCTTCGAGTCATACGCCTCATCGAACCCGAGTGACCCTATCCATTTCAATTAGATTGTGGTTTAGGCACATGGATATTAGGTGAATACCATCCCCAGGCATCCAGGATGTTTTTAAATACAGGTTGTAAAATAGCGAACTGTTGATGTTTGAAATGTGGGAGCCTCATATAAAATCGGTTAGCCTAATGAAAGCCCGCGGAAAATTAATTTGAGCAGATCAACGAAAAGACGCAAAATATTGCGTCGGAGATTTCCCCAGTGCTTTCTTGAACATGGTGATGAAAGCACTCACAGAGTCATAGCCCAGAGTGCCGGCCACATTTTGAACTGACTGTCCCTCTGCCAAATGCCTTAACGCAATCACCAAATGAAGCTGCTGACGCCAACGTCCGAAACTCACCCCTGTTTCACTTTGCACCAGTCTGGCGAGCGATCGTTCACTGGTTGCAAGCCGAACGGCCCACTGTCGTAATGTTGTGCGGTCACCCGGGGTAGCAAAAAGTGCATCCGTAATGTGTTTGATTTTGGGATGAGTAGATACTGGTAGATAAAGCGCTTCAACTGGCGCATCAGGAATTTGTTCCAAAAGTACAGATGCGAGTCTGGCCATCTTTCCTTCTGAAGGATAGGAAGGCCCCTGATCTGCAAGATGAAGAATGAGCTCGCGAACGAGGGGGGTAATAGCAATCGTACAGCAGGTTTCAGGCATGACTGCTGAGCCGGGCTCAATAAAAAGAAAGCAAGTGCGGGCATTTTGCGTTATACGACAACTGTGAGGTGTATCACCAGGAATCCATACCGCATGCCCGGGAGGAACAAGCCACAATGCATTCTGTACTTCACAGCTGACTGCGCCATGTAAAGACATTATCAGCTGACCTTTCCTGTGAGCGTGCGGGTTGATACCTGAATACTCGCCTGAAGATATCACGTGCAAGGCAACGGCTGCCTGAGTGAATGTATCCGAGTCAAATTCTTCAGGTGAAGAGATCTCTTTTTTGTAGTCTGGCATAGTTTAGATAACGATGTTGCTTAGTCTGTTTTTATACATGTTGAGTATATTTAAAGTTCTATTTTCTTATCTCGTCACATTCGTTTTTCCGGGCTGGCATTATGAATAAGCTCGGCGATCCAATCAGCAAATGCACGCACGGCAGGAGACAGAAAACGCTGATGGGGATAAAGTAATGTGACAGGTACCGATGGCGGTTGCCAATCTGCTAGCACCTCGATGAGCCTTCCTGCATGCAGGTGATCCAGTACAACATTCTCGGCAAGCTGGATGAGGCCAAAGCCATCGAGGCACATCTTGATATAAAGCCCCGTGTCATTGACGGCTGCGGTGCCGCTCACAGTAACCGATAGAGTCTCTTTACCGCGGACAAATCGCATTTCGTTTGCATGCCTGGCGAGGCCCGAAAAGTAGTGGACCGCCTGGTGCATAGACAGTTCTTCAGGGGACTGGGGAACACCGTTTTCGTGAAGGTATTCAGGCGAGGCGCAGGTTACCCACCGAAACCTGCCAAGGGGACGAGCAACAAGGGTGGAGTTATTCAGCTCTCCTGTTCTGATCACGCAGTCCACACCTTCCTGAACAAGATCAACCTGCCGGTCACTCACACCTATCATCAGGTAGATATCTGGATAACGTTGGTGAAAGTCTCTGAGATTCGGCATGACGATGGAATGTGCTATCCCGCTCGGCATATCAACCCGCAAACGCCCCTGTGGCCGCTTGATAGCCTCCGTCAGGCTGGACTCGGCATGCTCGATCAATGAGAGAATTTCCCTGCACTGAGCAAGATACTGCAGGCCTTCAGGGGTGAGGTTCACCCGCCTCGTTGTTCTGTTCAGCAGGCGCACCAGCAGGTATTTCTCGAGGTTTTTAATCGTACTGCTGACTGTCGAGGAAGGCAGTGAGAGGGTCTCTGCTGCCCGCACGAAGCTTCCGGTCTCAGCAACCCGCATAAAGATCTGCATAGCCTGAATACGATCCACAGCCCTTCTCCCTTGAGGCGATACCTCTACCGATAGTTCCCATGATTATTCGAAGATCATGAATTATGAAACCAGTCTGGTCATCTTTTTCAGGGTAATAGAGTGCCGTATCTTTTCGCCATTGACTAGAGAAGAGGCTCTTGAAATGACCGGATACCTTAGAAATATTGTTAATAATCAAGATGTAAGGCCAGATTCAATCTTGATCAAGGGAGCCACGATCCTCAGCATGGATGAGAACGTGGGTAACATTGAACGTGGAGACATTCTGATCAGTGGATCAACCATTACGGCCATAGGCGAGGATCTGGAGGCGAATGGTGCCCGTGTCATCGATGCTACGAACATGATCGCCATGCCGGGGATGGTGGATTCTCATCGCCACTCCTGGGAGGGACAACTGCGCCGCATCAATCCGAATGCCACTTGTCTGGAAGACTACAGCAACGCCACGCACTTCTCTTTCGCCAAGTACTATCGCCCTGCCGATATGTATATCGGCAACCTGCTGACGGCACTGGGCTGCATTGATGCAGGCATCACCACCGTCATTGACAATTCCCATAACAGCCGCACCGCAGCCCATTCGGACGCCGCCGTTGAGGCCCTGCTGGATGCAGGGATCCGTGCCATACACGCCTCCGGCGCACCGGTATCGGGGGAATGGGACAAGGCTCATTGGCCGGGTAACTGGCAACGCCTGCAAGAGAAATATTTCAAGGACAACCCAGAGAGCCTGGTTTCCCTTGCTGTCATGGCCCAGCTGGAGCCTGCATTGTGGGCCGAGGCTCGCAGGCTGGGACTGCCGATCGTCACTGAATTCTTTGGTTCTTTTATGGCGTCTGAGCTGGAGTCACTGCATCGGCGCGGTCTGCTCGGCCCGGACAATATTTTCAATCACTGTACGTCACTGCCAGATGAGGGATGGAAGATCCTGCGAGAAGCCGGTGTCCGGGTGAATGTCTGCCCGCGCTCCGATGCGCACTATGGCATCGAGGACGGTATGTTTGCCATCCAGGCGGCGCAGCGTCATGGCATCAACCCAGGCCTCAGCGTCGACAATGAAACCTCTTACAGCACTGATATGTTTATGGAAATGCGCGTGGCATTTTACCTGCAACGGGTGATGGGCATGCATCAGCAGCACTGCTGCGGCACCGACCACTCGCTGACCACGCTGCCGGCTGCCCAACTCCTCAAATCGGCGACTGTCGATGGTGCTGCCTGTGCAGGGCTGCTGGACAAGGTAGGGAGCCTGACACCAGGAAAACAGGCGGATCTCATTCTGATCAATGTTGGCGACATCAACCTCTACCCGTCCGGCAATGCCTTTGGCACCGTGGTGCATGCGACAGAGCGCAGCAACATTGATACCGTCATGATCGGTGGACGCATCGTCAAGCAGCATGGCAAGGTGCTGGGCGTAGACAGCACGCGACTTCGCGCCGCCATTGATGAGTCCCGTGAGCATCTGTTTGCCGCCGCCGGGTATGAGCCTGACATTTTTGCTGACGCCTTCCTGCCGCTGGCACATGCACACTGACAGGTATGCAACCCATGAGCACGCTGTATTACGTCATCGCTTTTGCCGCAGGTCTCGGGATCACGCTGCAGACAACTCTGAATAGCCAGCTGGCACGAGGACTTGGGGGCGATTCGGTCACCGCCGCATTGTTCTCCTTTGCGGCCGGTGCATTCAGCCTCGGGGTCTTCTCGCTGCTGCGTGGCGGATTATTCACCTCGCTTGCGGCCATTCCATCACAGCCTCTGTGGAGTCTGGCCGGCGGCCTGATCGGTGCTTGCGCGCTGTTCAGCTACATCGTGCTCGCACCGAAAATCGGGTTGTCAGCCCTGCTTGGGTTGGCCATCGTCGGACAGTTGCTCTCATCCCAGGTCATCGACCATTTTGGTCTGCTTGGCACCATCCAGCGTCCGGTATCTTTGATAAAGCTGGGTGGAATGCTGGTCATGCTGACCGGGCTCGTCATCATGCTGTTCGGTGATCGGTTAGCTGAGCGCCTTATGCACTGATGAAGCGGCATTCTGATTTTTGACCTTCACGAACGTCTGCCCCTGGGGTAGACGTTCGCCAATACCTTATGAAAGTGCCAGGAGGATTAACATGTTTTCAATTGCAGTAGATGCCAGGAACACACTGGGAGAGTGCCCCCTTTGGTGTGATAAAACCCGCAGGCTGTTCTGGACGGACATTGAAGGTAGCGAGCTGCTCGCATTTGAAGGAGATAGTAACGCGGTAACGCGCTGGTCTTTGCCTGAACGCCTCGGCTCATTCGCACTCACCGAAAAGACAGACGTTCTGCTGATGGGATTGGCATCTCGGATCGGTTTCTATGACCTGAATACTCGCAGTTTTACTGAATTGGTTTCCTCTCCGGGGGTGATCGGAACGCGAATAGGTGATGGCCGCTGCGATCGTTCAGGCAATTATGTCTTCGGCACCATGGATGATGGAGACCCGTTACAGAGTATCGGAAAATTCCACAGACTGAATGCCGCGACGCTTGATATAGAGACGTTGCCTCTTCCCGAAGTGGCTATTCCCAATAGCATCTGTTTCAGCCCGGATGGTGGCACCATGTATTACTGCGACTCGATGCAAGGGCGCATTTTCTGCTGTGATTACCCTTCCTTCGAAAATCAACGCGTGTTTACTGAAATAGAAGGAGGTGGGGCACCAGATGGTTCTTGTGTGGATGCGCAGGGCTACTTATGGAATGCAGAATGGGGAGGCAATCGGATTGTGCGCTATTGTCCGGACGGAACAATTGACTGCGTTCTTCCATCCCCTGCTATTCAGAGCACATGCCCAACGCTGGCAGGTGAGGCATTCACAACCCTATACTGCACCAGTGCACGTATTGGTCTTTCCGCGCCATCACGACATGACGGTGCGATATTAAAGGCCAGATCAAACGCCATCGCCGGCTTGCCAGAAAATCGATTTGCCGCATCAGTGGTCTCTGGAGATATGACCTTCATCTGACTGTCACCCATAAGGGGGACCATGGGGCTTTAATCCGAACAACCAAGTGCTCCCCTTCATGGCGACCTCGTCTTTCCTCGACTCAACCACTATATAGTCCACCAATCTGTCATAACAATTCGTGGCCATATTAGGGCTGGATGATGGAAGTCCTACCGTACAATATGTTCAAAAATGGTGTATTTGATATCGAATGACAGAGCAGGGTGGCCCTAGAGGAGAACGGTTTCAATCGCCTCTGGCGACATAACATGTTTAGTGCTTTGGCATAATTTAGAAACATGCTGTCTTGTTTTCTATATCTTGCAATAAACATGCATTTTAAACTCTTCTTTTTATCAGAGATAACATAGAAAATGTCAAACATAAAAAACAAGTGGCATACCATGGCACTTGTGATGGGAATCCTTTTTATTGCCGTGAACTTGCGCGTTCCTTTCACCGCTATCGCACCGGTTTTACCATTAATCCAAGACAAGTTTGAACTCAGTATCACCGCAGTAGGGTTGCTCAATTCATTACCCTTGCTTGCCTTTGCAGCATTTTCACCGTTGAGCGCCCCTGTTGCTCAGAGATTAGGACTGGAGCGAACCCTATTGGGCGCAATGGCTATTATCTCAGCAGGGATTCTACTCCGTTCCGCAGGAAGTATTTGGGCGTTGTACGTGGGCACGATCCTGATTGGAACAGGGATCGCTCTGGGGAATGTATTGTTGCCTAGCCTGATCAAACGTGATTTTTCTTCAAACATGGCATCTATGACAGGTGCTTATTCCATTACGATGGGGGCGGCAGGTGCTATCGGTTCGGCAATTATCATTCCGCTGACGCAGTTTTGGAGCTGGAATATTGCTTTGGCGCTGATAGTGGTAGCTCCGCTACTTGCGCTTACTTTATGGCTGCCACAGCTTAAAAAACACCATCAACAACAGCTATCAGTTACGAAAAAGACAACAACTGTCGAGGTTTGGAAATCCCCTCTGGCATGGCAGGTCACGTTGTTTATGGGGCTGAATGCAATGCCCTTTTATGTTGCGGTAGGCTGGCTGCCAGCGATTCTGACGGACCATGGTATCTCCTCTGCAACAGCTGGTGCCGTGCACGGAATGCTGCAGCTAACTACGGCTATTCCCGGAATAATACTGGCAGCGATGCTGCGCCGCCTGAAAGACCAGAGGCTATTGGCCGTCGTGGTCAGTCTGCTGACGGCACTGTCTCTGATGGGAATAGCCTATGCGCCCGATTTGGCAATGCTGTGGGCCGCTATTCTGGGGTTTGGCTCAGGTGCGAGCATGATGTTGGGTCTGACCTTCATCGGTTTGCGCACACAAAATGCTGGCGATGCTGCAGCCCTGTCAGGAATGGCGCAGTGTGTCGGCTATTTGATGGCGGCAATGGGACCGCTGCTGCTGGGTCAAGTGCACGATTGGTCCGGTAGTTGGACTGTGCCACTGTTGGTGACTGCTGCGCTCGCTGTGGCTGGCGCTTGTACTGGAATGGCTGCAGGACGCAATGTGCACCTGGAACCCGCATCGTCGCTGAACTGAATCTTGACGTCCGCCAGTAGGAAAAGGAAATACTCCCCTGATGATTGAAAGACGGTTGTCACCATCTCCAGGGATTTGCAGTGCATTTCATGCTGCAGAAAATATCTTGCGAATGGCCACATTCATTTCTCCAGACAGTTTTTAAGATTAGCCTCCCTGCTTTATATTATTAACTGCCGGGGGGTAATAACTGTTACTGATAAGTGCCGAGCATTATCATATGTCGAATTTTTATTAAAAATGCTGGTGAGCATGTTTGAATCGAGATGGGTCCGCCTGGAAAAACTCAAAGATTCTAGTGCGCCCAGCCTCTTGCAATCTGAAAAAGGTAGTGATTTTATGAGTAACATTCTGATTGTTAATGGCGCCAAAAGTTATGGTTTTGCCAAAGGTGAGTTAAACCAACATTATGTCAATGTCGCTTGTGAGATATTAAACCACCTTGGGCACACGGTATCTGTTACCAATGCTGATAGCGATTTTGATCCTCCAAGCGAGATAGCAAAAATTCTCAACAGCGATGTACTGATTTATCAGATGCCGGGATGGTGGATGGGGGAGCCATGGACCGTTAAAAAATGGATCGATGATGTGTTTACAGAGGGTCATGGCTCTCTGTATGAAAGTGATGGCCGAACTCGCTCCGATATGTCAAAAAAATATGGCTCAGGCGGTCTTGTTCAGAGCAAAAAATACATGCTCTCTCTTACATGGAATGCACCATTAGAGGCATTTAATGATCCTAAACAGTTCTTTGAAGGCCAGGGAGTGGATGGGGTATACCTGCATTTCCATAAGGCAAATCAGTTTTTGGGCATGAAAGCACTACCCACCTTTATCACAAATGATGTGGTAAAAAATCCGAATGTAGAGAATGAAACAAAGCGTTTCATCAATCATCTCACGGCTTTATTTTCTTAAGCTTATTTAGAGTAAAGCCCTTACAGGGCTTTACTTTTCCCTTTTGGCAAAATCAAGATAGGGCGAAACTGAAATTCGGTATCCAAGGGTCAGAGACTTGATAATAGGAGTTGAGTCAATTCGTTTGGATGGACTCTTCTGAATTCATCAACGAGGCACGGTTTCGCCAACGTCCAGAGAACTGTTGGCTTCGGAGACGGAACAGTCTTGGTCGAGCATCTAGGACACGCTTCCTGCTTGAACTTGGCAGTGAATAAACAACATTGTTTTGCCATTGAACACCTCTGATCATGGTGGCGACTGTACCACCTAAATGGTGTCCGGGATGATTAAACCACTACACCTGTGCCCTATGGGCGTTTATCAGGCTTCAGACCGCGTCACTGTCCCCTTGAGATCATGCTTTCCCTCAGTCACCTCCCGTGGCCTCTATGGCCCAGCCATCTTCTGACTTTCAGCACTGCAAGCTCTTGCAGTACGCCATCTGACGCCTCCTTTTGTTGGCGCCGGCAGAGCAGGTGAGGCCATGCGCTTGATGCGACACCATGCCGGGGCCACGCGGCAACGCGAACCCCTCTGGTGGCGGGAGCCCGGGCAGGCTATCTTGCCGTTACTGGAGACGCCGGGAACCGGTTTCATACCGTGCGACTCTCCCGTTCTGTTTTATGGATGGTGAGGCCCCGTGCAGGGGCTGCTCTCGACTCACCAGAGACCAGGCTGACAGGCGTGGCATGAATGCAGACCCCGTCAGCCTCTTTTCGCGCCCCTGAGGGGCGCCGTTTTCTGTGGTTGCTCAAAGGAGCCCTGATGATTGGCATGATCGCATCTCTACTCAAACCGGGCCTGCCCGAACACCCGGACTCCTCGCAATATCAGGGGGGCCGGTTCAACAATGCCGTGACACCCCAGGCGCGAAGCCTCTGGGAAGGGGCCAGGCTCTGGTGGGACTTCCTGTTCGCCAAGCCTGAGGGCACGGTGCCGGATCGCGCCATTCCGGTACAGGTCATGACCCGGGAGGGGCTCATCGCGGCGCCGGACAACAGCGTGTGGCGCCTCGGCCACTCCACTCTGCTGCTCAAGTTGCAGGGCACGTTCTGGCTGACGGATCCCGTGTTCAGCGAGCGGGCCTCGCCGGTGCAGTGGTTCGGCCCCAAGCGCTGGCATCAGCCGCCCATCACCCTGGAAGCGTTGCCTCCCATCGAGGGGGTGATCCTCTCCCATGATCACTACGACCATCTCGATCACGGGGCCATACTGGCGCTGCAGGAGAAGGTCGGCCACTTCATCACGCCCCTCGGGGTGGGGGCACGCCTCATGGCCTGGGGGATTGCGAAGGAGAAGATCCGCGAACTGGACTGGTGGCAGCAGACCCGAGTGGGCGGTGTCACCCTGGTAGCGACCCCGGCCCAGCATTTCTCCGGCCGTGGCCTCGGGGACGGCAACCAGACCCTCTGGGCCTCCTGGGTCATTCGCGGCGAGGGGGTCAACCTCTTCTTCAGCGGTGACAGCGGCTACTTCGACGGTTTCAAGGAGATTGGCAGGCGCTACGGTCCGTTCGACGTGACCTTCCTCGAGACCGGGGCCTACGACAAGCGCTGGGAGCTGGTGCACATGCTCCCGGCGCAGACGGCGCAGGCGTTTCACGATCTCGGGGGGAAATGGCTCTATCCGGTGCACAACGGCACCTTCGATCTGGCCATGCACCGCTGGAACGACCCGCTTGAGCAGATTGCCCGACTGGCTGCCGAGCAACAGATCCCCCTGACCACGCCTGTCATGGGGGAGCCTCTGGAGGTGTTGAGCCCCCATGAGGGCAGCGCCTGGTGGTGCGATTGACCTGAGTGCCCTCCAAAGACGGTGTCACCCCTCAAAGAGGCGTGCGGGAGGCTAGGGCCGGGCCCTGTGAGCGCCCCCGCTGCCTCCCCATCCTCTGCGCCGGACCCGCGACGGCCAGGCGGGGAGGGCGCACGGGAGCGCCTTGCCGCGTTATCTTCTGCCACCAGAGTCTTGCTGATACCTCACTCGGGCTGGGCGGCAACCTGGCGCTTGAAGGGACCTGGCTTGTTGGCCTTGCGGTGCTCCGAGACCAGGATCAGCAGGCGCTGCAGGGCGATGAAGCTGAACAGCAGCAGGCCGATGATGATCTTGGTCCACCAGGAGCTGAGGGTGCCGTCGAAGTTGATGTAGGTCTGGATCAACCCCTGGATCAGCACCCCGAACAGGGAGCCGAAGACGGTGCCCACCCCGCCGCTCAGCAGAGTGCCGCCGATGACCACGGCGGCGATGGCATCGAGCTCCACCCCGACGGCGGCGAGCGGATAGCCCGCCGAGGTATAGAGCGCGAACACGATGCCTGCGAGGGTCGCCAGGGTGGTGGAGAGCAGGTAGATGCGAATGGTGGTGTGGCGCACCGAGATCCCCATCAGGGCTGCCGAGGTGGCGTTGCCGCCGATGGCGTAAACGTTGTTGCCAAAGCGGGTGCGGTTGGCGAGCAGGATGCCGAAGACCACCACCGCCAGCATGATGAGGGCCAGCAGGCTCAGGCGACCGCCCCCCGGTATCTTCCACGACAGGCTCGACAGGTAGGTGAAGGTGGGATGATCGATGGGCAGGGACTGCTCGGAGATGAGAAAACTGGCCCCCCGCAGGAAGAACATGCCCGCCAGGGTGATGATGAAGGCGGGGATCTTCAGGGTGTCGATGAGCCAGCCCATGAGGGCGCCAAAGCCTGCTCCGAGCACCAGCACCAGAGGGATGGCCAGCACGGGGCTGACCCCCAGCTTCCCGATGAGGGTTGCCAGCAGCACGCCGGTGAAGGCGATGACAGCCCCCACCGACAGATCGATGCCCCCCGAGAGGATGACGAAGGTCATGCCCACCGCCACTATTCCCAGAAACGCGTTGTCCGTCAGGATGTTGCAGATGATGCGGGTGGACATGAAGGCAGGGAAGGAGGCCAGGCAGAGCAGATAGCCCAGCACGAAGACCATGATGGTCACCATCAGGGGGAGGTTGCGTTTAAACATGGCGAGTCCCTCGCTGGAAGAGGTGGTTGAGGGTCGGTGACTGCATGACCAGCACCGCCAGTACCACCAGGGCTTTGACGATCTGGTTCCACTGGGGCTGGTAGCCGGAGAGCAGGATCCCGGTGTTCACCCCCTGGATGATCAGTATGCCGATCAGGGAGAGGGCGAGGTTGAAGCGCCCCCCCATCAGGGAGGTGCCTCCTATCACCACCGCCAGAATGGCGTCCATCTCGAGCCAGAGCCCGGCGTTGTTGGCATCGGCACCCCGGATGTCGGCGGCGACTATCATGCCGGCGACGGCGGCCATCATGCCGCTCAACAGGTAGGTGGCGATCACCACCATGGGGGTGTTGAGCCCGGCGTTCTTGGCGGCCTTGATGTTGATCCCCACCGCTTCGATGAAGAGGCCGAGGGCGGTGCGCTTGGTCAGCAGCCAGAGCAGCAGCGCCATGCCCAGGGTGATGATGACCGGGGTGGGCAGATAGAAGAGGGAGCCGCTGCCGATCCAGGCGAGGGCGTCGTTGTTGAAGGTGATGATCTGCCCCTCGGTGATGAGCTGGGCGATGCCCCGGCCCGCCACCATGAGGATCAGGGTGGCGACGATGGGCTGGATCTTGAACACCGCCACCAGCAGGCCGTTCCACAGGCCGCACAGAAGGCCCACCCCGATGACGGCGGCGAAGATGACCGGCAGGCTGTGACCGCCGGTGGCCAGGCTGGCCATGGTGGCCCCGCTGATGGCCATGACGGCGCCCACCGACAGGTCGATGCCGCCGGTGGCGATCACCAGGGTCATGCCGAGGGAGAGCAGGGCCACCGGGGCACAGCGGTTGAGGATGTCGATGAGGCTGCCAAACAGCCGCCCATCCTGGATGTGGATGGCGAAGAAGTTGTCGGCGACCAGGGCATTGATGAGCAGCACGCACACCAGGGCGGCGCACTGGGCCGAGCCCGTGGGCCAGGGCCGGCGGGGGCGGCTGGCCCCCTTGGAGAGGGGAAGAGTGGATGACGTCATATCAGGCCTCACATGCAATGGCGTTCATGATGGCAGGGACGCTCAGGGCGTCCGTCGCAAGCTCTGCCACCTGTTTTCTGTCACGAAGGACGATCACCCGATCGGCATAGCCCACCAGCTCCTCGAGCTCGGAGGAGATGACCAGCAGGGCCAGCCCGTTGGCGCAGAGGGATTCGATGAGGCGGATGATCTCGGCGTGGGCCCCCACGTCGATGCCCCGGGTAGGCTCGTCCAGGATCAGGAACTGGGGTTTGGTGAGCAGCCAGCGGGCGAGCAGCACTTTTTGCTGGTTGCCCCCGGAGAGAAACTGGATGGGCTGCTCTGGTCCTGGGGTCTTGATGGCCAACTGCTCGATGAGGCGAGCGGTGATCTCGTCCTGTTCCTTGCGAGACAGGGGATGCAACCAGCCCCGCTGGGCTTGCAGGGCCAGCACCATGTTCTCCCGCACCGAGGCCGAGGCGATGATGCCGGCGCTCTTGCGATCCTCCGGGCAGAAACCAAAGCCGTTGGCGGCCGCCTGGCGTGCAGAGCGGATGGTCACCGGTTTGTCCCGCACCCGGCACTCGCCGCTGTCGCTCGGCACTATGCCGAACATCAGCTCGGCGGTCTCGGTACGACCGGACCCGAGCAGGCCGGCGAGGCCCACTATCTCCCCGGGCATGACGTCGAGACTGAAGGGGGCGATAACTCCCCGCTTGCCATAGTCCCTGAACGACACCATGGGCTGGTTGCTGCGCAGTGTCTTGCCCGCCCGCTTGAGGGCATTGTCGTCCAGTTCGCGTCCCAGCATCATCTTGACCAGCTCCAGTTGTGGCAGTGCCTGGGTGTCGCGGGTGCCGACCAGCTCGCCGTTGCGCAGCACTGTGATGCGATCGCTGATGGCGTAGACCTGATCGAGAAAATGGGTGATGAAGATGAGGCTCACCCCCTGATCCCGCAGGCGCGTCATCAGGGAGAAGAGCATCTGGACTTCGCTGGCATCCAGGCTCGCGGTGGGCTCGTCCAGGATCAGGATCCTGGCGGAGAGTGACACCGCCCGGGCGATGGCCACGATCTGCTGCATGGCGACCGAGTAGTGGTCGAGGGGCAGGGTGACATCCATCTCGAAGCCGTGGCTGGCCATGATGGCGCTGGCCTGCCGGGTCATCGCGCCCCGGTCGATGAAGCCGAAACGGCGTGGCTCGTGGCCGATGAAGAGGTTGTCTGCCACCGACATGTTCGGCAGCAGGTTGACCTCCTGATAGACGGTGCCTATCCCCAGACGCTGGGCATGGGCGGTGTCCGTCGGGGAGATGGGGACGCCATCGAGTTCGATACGGCCGGCGTCTCGCTGATAGACACCGGTGAGGGTCTTGATCAACGTGGACTTGCCGGCCCCGTTCTCGCCGAGCAGCGCCATGATCTCTCCCCGGCGCAGGGAGAAGTCCACCTGATGCAGGGCTCGTACTCCGGGAAACGCCTTGCATATTCCGCGGGCATTCAATACGACATCGTGAGTGTTCTCTGACATGAACATTGGCTCTCCGATATAGCGCGCCATACAAGTTCAATCACTTATATGGCGCGCTATGTGACAGTCTGGCGGGGGAGCGGGATTAATAACCCATGTCTTTTTTCAGCTCGAGCTGCGCCTCGGCACTCCCGGGCTCAAACAGTTTGGACTCCGTCTTGATATGTTTGGGGGGCAGGGTGCCATCTTTCTTATAGGCCAGCAGGGCATCGAAGGCCGGTCCCGCCATATTCGGCGTGAGCTCCACCGAGGCATTGGCTTCGCCTGCGATCATCGCCTTGAAAATATCCGGCACGCCATCGATGGAGATGATCTTGATATCCTTGCCCGGTTTCAGCCCGGCCTCTTTAATGGCCTGGATGGCGCCGATGGCCATGTCATCGTTATGGGCGTAGACGGCGCAAATATTCTTGCCGCTATTTTCCGCCTTGATGAAGCTCTCCATCACCTCCTTGCCCTTGCTGCGGGTGAAGTCGCCGGACTGGGTGCGGATGATCTTGATGGTGGGCACGGCCGAGACGGTGTCGAGGAAGCCCTTCTTGCGATCCAGCGCCACGCTGGCACCCACTGTGCCCTGCAATTCCACCACGTTGCACGGTTTGCCATCCTGCTGCTTGATGAGCCACTGGGCTGCCACTTCCCCTTCGTGGACGCTGTCGGCGGCGACCCCGGTCATGAAGAGACCGTCATCTTTTACCGTGATATTGCGATCCAGCAGGAAGACCGGGATCTCTGCCTCTTTCGCCTCCTGCAATACCGGCTCCCAGCCAGTCTGTACCACGGGGGCAATAAAGATGGCATCCACCCCCTGGGCAATAAAGGAGCGAATGGCCTTGATCTGGTTCTCCTGTTTCTGCTGGGCATCGGCAATTTTCAGGATGATGCCGCGTTTTTGGGCTTCGCTCTTGGCGACCGATGTTTCTGCAGCTCGCCACCCGGATTCAGAACCAATTTGCGAGAAGCCCACGGTCATCTCTGCAGAATATGCAGTGGCCGAGAGAATAAGGGTGCTGATAATGCTCGCCAGTTTCACTTTTTTATACATATGACACTCCTTTGTGATGCATGGTGAAATAAACCGGAACACGTCAGGTTTTTATTGTACGGGTCAAGGTTATAGGCTCTTGAATTAAACGGCGGGAGGTGGCTCACAGAAAATTTTCAGCAGCACGATGCTTCATACAAACAGCAGAAGAGTTCATATATCTAGCTCTGCCTGTATTGATTTTTATGCATATTTATTTAATTAGGCAACCATTGTGTCCAGAGTGCCACCTGTTTTTTGCCCCCGGTATCGGGGGTGCAGGCACGCAGATGAGGGGCCCTCGTCAACGAAGAGGGGGATATTCCCCTGGCACAGGCGACCCCTCTGGGTGCACCGCTGCCAGCAGATAATCCACGAAGGCCCGGACCCGGGCCGAGAGGTGACGGTGCTGTGGATAGAGGGCGTAGAAGGGGCGGGATCGCCCCGCAAAGGGGGTCATCACCTCGATCAGCTTGCCTTGCAACAGCGCCTCGGCCGCCACGAAATGGTAGATCTGGAACAGACCGCCCCCAGCCACCGCCCAGCCCAGGCCCGCCAGCACATCGTCAAGCACCCGCTGTCTGCTCTGAACATGAAGGTCGACAGGGTCCCCCTGCTCGTTCACGAACTGCCAGGGGAAGGGGCGACCCGTGCTCGGGGTGATGAACTGGATCAGATCATGTTGCGACAGCATCTCCAGGGAGGTTGGCGCGGGGCGGCGGGCGGCATAATCGGGGGTGCAGAAGACCCCGAGGCTGGCATCCTCCAGCTTGCGGGCGATGATCCGCCCATCGCGTGGCTCCCCCAGCCGGATGGCCAGATCGTAACCATCCTCCACGAAGTCGATGTTCCTGTTGGAGACATTGAGCTCCAGCTCGACCTCGGGATAGGCCGCCATGAAGCCCGGCAGCAGGGGCACCAGACGGTGGTGGGCATAGACGGTGCCCACGCTGATGCGCAGCACTCCTCTGGGGTGGCGCTGGCGGCCGGTGATGGCCCGCTCGGCCTCGGCGATCTGCTCGAGCGCCTGCTGGCACTGCTCCCGATAGAGCTCCCCGTCATGGGTGAGGCGCACGCTGCGGGTGGTGCGATGGAAGAGTTTGACGCCGAGCCTGGCCTCGAGACGCTGGATGGAGCGGCTCACCGAGGCGGGCGTCACCCCCAGTACCTGAGCCGTGGCGGTAAAGCTGCCAAGTTCGGCTGCCTTGCAAAAGAGCTCTATGGTGCCGAGCTGGACGGGGTCGAAGGCACGGGACATATGTTCATCCATGTAAATAATCAAGTTCAATGGTGTGAGTTTATTCGTCCGTGTGTAATCAGTAAATTGCTCATCGAGGGCGGCCCGGTGGCCGCCCGATCGATCACTGCCATCAAAAGGAAGATCACGATGAAGAACACCCTCAAGGCCGTGCTGGCCTCACTGCTGCTGGCGACCTCCGCTGCGGCCAGCGCCTCCCCGAAAGGCGAGATCCTGGTGCTGCTCTCGAGCGATACCGAACTGCCGCTGCAAGGGGGCAAGAGCCTGACCACCGGCTTCTACCAAAATGAACTGGGGGTGCCTGCCGCCGCCCTGCTGGAGGCCGGTTATACCCTGACCCCGGTGACCCCGAGAGGGAACCGGCCCGTTGTCGACAAACACTCCGTCGATCCCCAGTACTTTGGTGGCAACCCGCAGGAGATGGTGCGCATCGGCGCCGTCGTGGAGGGGCTGCTTGGCGCCGGCAAGGTGCTCTCCCTGAGGGAGGTGCTGGCATCCGGTCCCGAGCGCTATGCCGGCCTCTTCATTCCCGGCGGCCACGCACCCCTCATCGATCTTGCCAAGGATCCCGAGGTGGGGACCCTGCTTCGCCACTTCCATGACAACCACAAACCCACGGCCGCCATCTGCCATGGCCCCATCGCGCTGCTGGCGGCGCAGGCGGATCCGGCCGGGTTCGAGCAGTCGGTCATTGCAGGCAAGGCAGACGGCGCCAGAGAGTGGATCTACGACGGTTACAGGATGACCATCTTCTCCGACAAGGAAGAGGCGGTGTTTGAAGGCTCCCTGGGGGGTGACAAGCTGCGCTACTACCCGGCGAAGGCCATGGCCCAGGCCGGCGGCAGCATGCAGTTCGTGGCACCCTGGCAGCCTGGCGTTGTGATCGATCGCGAGCTCATCACAGGCCAGAATCCCTTCTCCGACCACGCTCTGGCGAGCGCCTTCATCGCGGCGCTGGACAAACAGCAAGGGGCAGGCTGACGCGAGGAGAGGCGCAAGCTCCCCCCCCTTGATCAGTGCAGGCAGCCCCCATGGGTTGCCTTTTTCATGCCCCTGCCTTGGCGAGAAACGCCTTCATGGCGGGGGTGACACTGTGTTTTCGGGTGATGAAGGCGATGGTGCCTGCGCTCGCATCGCTCAAGGGATGGCAGGGCAGCTTGAAGAGTTGCTGGGCGGTGGCGGCGATGCCGGCGCTGACCACGGCGCAGCCCAGGCCGTGGCTTACCCCGTTGACCAGGTGGAACAGGGAGTCGGTCTCCAGCACCACCCGCAGGCTGATCTGCTGGCGGGCGGCGGCCTCGTCCAGGTAGCGGCGAAACTGCATGGTGGTGCTTGGCAGGATCAGGGGGAGCTCTTGCAGGTCCGCCAGGGTCAGCGGCCCGGTCGGGGCGCAGTGGGCAGGCAGGGGGCCCAGCAGGGCCATGGGGTTGGGGTGGCGAAGCTGGACGTCGAGGGCCCGGCGCTGATGCTCGGTGAGCAACTCGTCAAAGCCGAGCCCGATGTCGATGCGATGCAGATCCAGCTGCTCCATCAGGGTGGCATGGGTCATCACGCAGAGGTGCAGGCCCACCTTGGGGTAGGCGTCGTTGAACCCCTTGAGCAGCGGCATGATGTCGATGCTCGACTGGGGCACGATGCCGATGCGTAGCGCCCCCGACAGCCCGCCCCGAAAGAGGCTGAGTTCCTGGCGCATGGCATCCTGCTCCTGAAGCATCCGCTCGGCGTGGTGCAGCACCACTTCCCCCGCCTGGGTCAGGGCCACGAACTGGCTGTTGCGCACCACCAGTTCGGTGCCAAGTGACTTCTCCAGAGCGGTGATGCTGGCCGACAGGGTCGGCTGGGTGATGAAGCAAGCCTTGGCCGCCTTGGCGAAGTGACGGTGCTGGGCCAGCTCGTAGAAATAGTGCAACTGCTTGATATTCATCGTGGTAATGGCAGCAGGCAAAGGCAATGAGCGACAAATTTAATCAATCGACATCCCGATGGCAATAGAAGTTATCTATTGGTGAATAGATTTGTTTCATTGGTTTTGGCGCGGCGGCTTATCTAAACTTGAGGCCCGAATACAGCTTATAAGCGTCTCGCATGATCCCTTTCAATTCACGGTTGCCCAGTCTGGATGAGCTGGTGGAGGAGGTGGCCGTGTCCGTCAACATCAACGGCATCAACCATGCCGTCATGATGGCCACCCCGGACGATCTCGACGATTTCGCCATCGGTTTTCTGTTTGGCGAGGGGATCATCGGGGGCAACCACGATGTACACGATATCCAGAGCACCCCGTCCGAGCACGGCATCGTGCTCGATGTCACCATCGCCAACCGCTGTCTGGCTGTGCTGGGTCAACGCAAGCGCCGCCTGGCCGGTGCCAGCGGCTGTGGTATCTGCGGCGTGGAGGCCATCGAACATGCGTTGCCCGTGCTCACCCCGCTGACCCCGGGCGCCCCCTTCGACACTGCCTCTTTGCAGGACCTGCGGGAGCGCATCGTCCCCTGGCAGAGCAAGGCCCGCCAGAGCGGCGCCCTTCATGCCGCCCTGGCGCTGGATGATCGCGGCGAGATCCTGGCCTGCCGGGAGGACATAGGGCGGCACAACGCCCTGGACAAGCTCATCGGCATGCAGCTGCGCCAGCCGTTGCAGGCCGCCACCCTGGTCATCACCAGTCGCTGCGGCAGCGAACTCATTCACAAGGCGGTGCAATTTGGCGCCGCTCACCTCATCAGCCTTGCTTCCCCCAGCCAGCTCGCGGTGCGACTGGCCCTGAAGTACAACCTGACCCTGATCCATGTGCCCCGATCCGATGCCCCGGTCTGCTATGCCAGCCCCCGCGCCCAGGATCACGTTGGAGACTCCCATGTCCAGTCATATTGAGAAACCGGCCAAGGCCGGCGGCTTTTCCTCCCTGCAGTCCACCTTCAAGCAGGTGCTGCGCAGCCAGAAGACCCGCCAGAACATCAAGAACCTGCTGCGGGTCAACCAGACCGACGGCTTCGACTGCCCCGGCTGCGCCTGGGGTGACAACAAGCAGGGGGCCTTCCAGTTTTGCGAGAACGGCGCCAAGGCGGTGGCCTGGGAATCCACCGGCAAGACGGTGGGGGCCGATTTCTTCGCCGAGCATTCGGTGCGTCGCCTCGCCACCCAGAGCGACTACTGGCTCGAATATCAGGGGCGACTGACCGAGCCCCTGCGCTACAACCCGGCCACCGATCACTACGAGCCGGTGAGCTGGGATCAGGCGTTTGCTCTCATCGCCGACAAACTCAAGAGCCTGGCCAGCCCCGACGAGGTGGAGTTCTACACCTCGGGACGCGCCAGCAACGAAGCCTCCTACCTCTATCAGCTGTTTGGCCGCCTCTATGGCACCAACAACTTCCCCGACTGCTCCAACATGTGCCACGAGGCGAGCGGGGTGGGGCTCATCCAGTCCGTCGGGGTGGGCAAGGGCACCGTGGTGCTCGATGATTTCGACGCCGCCAAAGCCATCTTCGTCTTTGGCCAGAACCCGGGCACCAACCACCCGCGCATGATGAATGCCCTGCGCAAGGCGGCGCGCCAGGGGTGCC
>NZ_CDBK01000027.1:0-495 GCF_000819785.1 Aeromonas caviae
GCTGGCGGAACAGCTTGTCATCGCCGTAGCGGGTACGCGGGCTCAGCCGGTTCAGGAAGCCGAAGTTGTTGCGGATGTTGTTGGAGTACTGGGTCACCAGCTTGCTGGCCACCAGCTGCCAGGGGTTGGCCACCTGGCAATCGGCCTCCCGCTCCAGCAGCACGGCGGTACAGGCGTCGCCGAAGATGAAGTGACTGTCCCGATCGCGGAAGTTGAGGTGACCCGAGCAGATCTCAGGATTGACCACCAGCGCCAGCCGGGCGGTGCCTGCCGCCAGCATGTCTGCGGCGGTCTTGATCCCGAAGGTGGCGGAAGAGCAGGCCACGTTCATGTCGAACGCCAGGCCGCTCGCGCCCAGATAGTGCTGCAATTCGATGGCAAGCGCCGGGTAGGGGCGTGGCATGTTGGAGGCGGCGACGATGACAAGATCGATCTCCCCCGGTTCACGACCGGCGGCGATCAGCGCCTGCTCGGCGGCCGCCACCGCCATCTCCA
>NZ_CDBK01000027.1:659-1153 GCF_000819785.1 Aeromonas caviae
GGCCGCCACCGCCATCTCCACCATGATGGAGGGCTGATCGTCCGGGCGCTCCGCCATGAGCGGCTGCATGATGTCGGGATCAAGCACCCCCTCGCTGCTCACCAGATAGCGGCTCTTGATGCCAGAGGCCTTCTCGATGAACTCGCAGCTCGAGTGCTGTTTGGCAGGCAGCTGCCCTGCATCGATGGCGGAGGCGTTCTCCTCGTTGTAGAGATCCACGTACTGGTTGAAGGCCGCCACCAGCGCTTCATTGCTGACGGCAAAGGGAGGGGTATAGAGGCCTGAGCCACTGATTACGATAGAGGTCATCTTTGCTCCTGGCCGGGTGCAATCCCGGCTTGTCTGTTTTTTAGGGTTCAGAGGGTCACAGCTGGTCGATGGCCGCAGCCAGACCCGCCAGGGTCAGCGGGTGCATCCGCCCGCCGATCAATTCGTTCATCAACTTGATGGAGGGGTGCCACAGCCACTCCTGCCTTGGCAGCGGATTGACCCAC
>NZ_CDBK01000027.1:1333-2426 GCF_000819785.1 Aeromonas caviae
CCATCTTGGGGAAATGTTGTTGCAGGCGCCCGAGCCACACCTGGCCGGGCTCCTCGTTCCAGTACTCTACGCTGCCACCTGGCCAGGTGATTTCATAGGGGCCCATCTTCGCATCCCCCACCACCATCACCCTGTAGTCGCTGCCGTAGGTGCGCAGCAGCCGCAGGGTATCGAGCCGATCATCAAGGCGCCTGGCATTGTCCTGCCAGACGAAGTCGTAGAGGCAGTTGTGAAAATAGAAGAACACCAGGTGCTTGAACTCGTGGCGCAGGGCCGAGAAGAGGCGCTGCACCTCGGCCACGTGGGCATCCATGGAGCCCCCCACGTCGAAGAAGACCAGCAGTTTGACCCCGTTGTGGCGCTCGGGCCGCAGCTTCACATCGAGCCAGCCTTGCCTGGCCGAGCTTTGGATGGTGTCGTCGAGATCCAGCTCGTCGGGATTGCCCCGGCGCACCCAGCGTCTGAGCTTGCGCAGGGCGAGCTGGATGGCGCGCTGCCCCAGGGGCGAGTCGTCACTGAAGTTGCGAAAGTGGCGCGCCTCCCACACCTTGACCGCCTTGCCATGCTGGCCCTCTCCCCCCATGCGGATCCCTTCCGGGTGAAAACCGCCGTGGCCGAACGGGCTGCTGCCGCCGGTGCCGACCCACTTGTTGCCGCCCGCGTGGCGCGCTTTCTGCTCGCTTAGCCGCTGGTTGAGGGTCGCCAGCAGCTGGTCGAGCCCGCCGAGGGATTGGAGCAACGCCTTCTCCTCGGCGCTCAATAGCCGCTCGAACTCCTTGCGCAGCCACTCCTCGGGCAGACTCTCCGGCAACAGGGGGATGGCGGCCAATCCTTCGTAATACTCGGCGAAGGCGCGATCGAAGCGATCGTAGTGGGCCTCGTCTTTCACCAGCAGGCAGCGGGAGAGCTGGTAGAACTCGTCCATGTCGAGGCTAGCCAGCCGGGCTGCCAGCGCCGCGTGCAAGTCCAGCAGTTCGCGCAGGCTGCAGGGGAGCTTGTGGCGGCGCAGGTGGGTAAAAAAGTCGATCAGCATCAGTCAGCTGCCGCGTCTGGCCAGAAAGGCGAGCTTCTCAAACAGATGCAGGTCCTGCTC
>NZ_CDBK01000028.1 GCF_000819785.1 Aeromonas caviae
GCCCAGCCCGCCCCCTTGACCCCCTGGCAACCCTCGGTCACCTCGGTGCAGGGGAGTGGCGGCGATCGCCTCGATCTTGGCAACCTCAGCCGCCTCTCTCTCTTTGGCAAGGCGCTGCAACCCCAGGCGGACAAGGCGGCAGAGACGGTGGCGGCGGATGCCCCGAAAACCCAGCTCAACGCCCAGCTCAACGGGGTGCTGGCAAGCTCGGATCCCGCCAAGTCCATCGCCATCATCGCCCACAACGGGACGCAGAACTCTTACGGCATCGGAGACTACATCGACGGTACCCAGGCCAGGATACGCCAGGTGTTTGCCGATCGGGTCATCATCGCCCGGGACGGCCGTGACGAGACCCTGATGCTGGACGGGGAAGAGTATGGCAAGCCCCTGCCCAAACCAGCCCGCCAGGAGGGGCTCTCCTCCGTGCGCAGCGAACTGCTGGGCAACCCGGGCAAGATCACCGATTACCTCAATATTTCTCCGGTCCGGGTGGACGGTCGCATGACCGGCTATCGCCTCAACCCGGGTCGCAATCCGGAACTGTTCAATCAACTCGGACTGGTCGCCAACGATCTGGCGGTCAGCATCAACGGCCTGGATCTGCGTGACAACGCCCAGGCCATGCAGGCGATGCAGCAGGTGGCGGGCGCCACGGAAATGACCGTCACCGTCGAGCGGCAAGGACAGCTCTACGACGTCTATGTCGGCTTGTCAGAATAATGAATTGGAGTAGCACCAAGAATGACAAATAAAGGGAAGGGCTGGCGTCTGGCCACCATGGCGGCAGCCTTGATGATGGCCGGTTCTGCCTGGGCCACCGAGTATTCCGCCAGTTTCAAGAACGCCGACATCGAGGAGTTCATCAACACGGTCGGCAAGAACCTGAACAAAACCATCATCATAGAGCCATCGGTACGCGGCAAGATCAACGTGCGCAGCTATGACCTGCTCAACGAGGATCAGTACTACCAGTTCTTCCTGAGCGTGCTCGACGTTTACGGCTTTGCCGTGGTGCCCATGAACAACGGCGTGCTCAAGGTGGTGCGCTCCAAGGATGCCAAGACCTCGGCCATCCCCGTGGTGGATGACACCAACCCCGGCGTGGGTGACGAGATGGTGACCCGGGTCGTGCCGGTGCGCAATGTCTCGGTCCGTGAACTGGCCCCCCTGCTGCGTCAGCTCAACGACAACGCCGGCGGCGGCAACGTGGTCCACTATGAGCCCTCCAACGTGCTGCTCATCACCGGCCGCGCCGCCGTGGTCAACCGCCTGGTGGAGGTGGTTCGCCGGGTGGACAAGGCGGGGGATCAGGACATGGACGTCATCAAGCTCAAGTTCGCCTCCGCCGGCGAGATGGTGCGGCTGGTGACCAACCTCAACAAGGATGGCAGCAATCAGGGAGCCAACGCCTCGCTGCTGCTCTCCCCCAAGGTGGTGGCCGACGAGCGCACCAACTCCGTGGTCATCAGCGGTGAGCCCAAGGCCCGTGCCCGCATCATCCAGATGGTGCGCCAGCTCGACCGGGATCTGCAGAGCCAGGGCAACACCCGGGTCTTCTACCTGAAATATGGCAAGGCCAAGGATCTGGTGGACGTCCTCAAGGGGGTCAGCTCCAGCATCGCCGCCGACAAGAAGGGCGGGGCGGCTGCCACGGCCACGGGCGGTGCCAGCATCGGCGGCGGCCAGCTCGCCATCTCCGCCGACGAGACCACCAATGCCCTGGTGATCACCGCCCAGCCGGACGTGATGGCCGAGCTGGAGCAGGTCATCGCCAAGCTCGACATTCGCCGTGCCCAGGTGCTGGTGGAGGCCATCATCGTCGAGATATCGGATGGTGACGGCATGAACCTCGGGGTGCAGTGGGCCAACACCAATGGTGGCGGCACCCAGTTCACCGACACCGGTCTGCCCATCGGCTCCCTGGCCATCGCCGCCAAGGATTACAAAGACAACGGCAACACCGACGGTCTGTCATCCCTGGCGGGCAGCTTCAGCGGCATGGCGGCAGGCTTCTATCACGGGGACTGGGCGGCGCTGGTGACGGCGCTCTCCACCAACAGCAAGAACGACATCCTCTCCACCCCGAGCATCGTCACCATGGACAACAAGGAGGCCTCTTTCAACGTCGGTCAGGAAGTGCCGGTGCAGAGCGGCTCCCAGAGCTCCACCACCAGCGATCAGGTGTTCAACACCATAGAGCGCAAGACGGTGGGGACCAAGCTGGTGGTGACGCCCCAGATCAACGAAGGAGATTCCGTACTGCTCAACATCGAGCAGGAGGTCTCCAGCGTGGCACAGAAGCAGGCGACCGGGACCGCCAACCTGGGCCCCACCTTCGATACCCGTACCGTGAAGAACGCCGTGCTGGTCAAGAGCGGCGAGACAGTGGTGCTGGGCGGCCTGATGGACGAACAGACCCAGGAGCAGATCTCCAAGGTGCCCCTGCTCGGGGACATTCCGGTACTGGGTTACCTGTTCCGTTCCTCCAAGACCTCCACCGCCAAGCGCAACCTGATGGTCTTCATCCGCCCGACCATATTGCGTGACGCCAATGTCTACTCCGGGGTCTCCAGCAACAAGTACACCCTGTTCAGGGCCGAACAGCTGAGCCGGGCTGCGGAAGAGGGCTATGCCACCTCGCCGGCTCGCCAGGTGCTGCCCGCCTATGGCCAGGACGTGATGATGTCCCCCGAGGTGCAGCAGCAGATCCAGAGAATGCAGGCCCAGCAGCAGGCGACCGCCACCGGCGTGCGCGCCCAGGTGCAGGAGCAGCCCTTCGTGCAGAGCAAGCCCTGATGGCCGCCTACCAGCTCGATGGCAGCGAGCTGCCGGCTCCCCTGCCGGAACTGCCGTTCGCGTTTGCCCGCAACTTCGGGGCCATCCTGACCGAGCGCCAGGGTGCCCCGGTGCTGCTCTGTCGTCAGGGGATCTCCCCCCAGACCCTGCTGGAGGTGCGCCGGGTGGCGGGCTGTGCCTTCGCGGTGGAGCAGCTTGGCAACGACGAGTTCGAGACGCTCCTGATGGCCCACTATCAGCGTGACTCCTCCGAGGCGCGTCAGCTGATGGAGGATCTCGGCAACGAGATGGACTTCTTTGCCCTGGCCGAAGAGCTGCCCCAGAGCGAGGATCTGCTGGATGCCGACGACGACGCCCCCATCATTCGCCTCATCAATGCCATGTTGAGCGAGGCGATAAAAGAAGAGGCGTCCGACATCCACATCGAGACCTTCGAGCGGGCCCTGGTGATCCGTTTTCGCATCGATGGGGTGCTGCGGGAGATCCTGCGCCCCCATCGCAAACTCGCCTCCCTGCTGGTGTCGCGCATCAAGGTCATGTCGCGCATGGACATCGCCGAGAAGCGGGTGCCGCAAGATGGCCGTATCTCACTGCGCATCGGCGGCCGGGCGGTGGACGTGCGGGTCTCCACCATGCCCTCCAGCTACGGCGAGCGGGTGGTATTGCGACTGCTGGACAAGAACAACGTGCGCCTCGAGCTCAAGCAGCTCGGCATGACGCTGGCCAACCGCAACATCATCAGCGAACTCATTCGCAAGCCCCACGGCATCATCCTGGTGACGGGCCCGACCGGTTCGGGCAAGTCCACCACCCTTTATGCGGCCCTCTCGGAGATCAACTCCCGGGATCGCAACATCCTGACCGTCGAAGACCCCATCGAATATGACCTCGAAGGGGTGGGCCAGACCCAGGTCAACAGCAAGGTGGACATGACCTTCGCCCGGGGCCTGCGCGCCATTCTGCGCCAGGATCCGGATGTGGTGATGGTGGGGGAAATCCGTGACCTCGAGACCGCCCAGATCGCGGTTCAGGCATCCCTCACCGGTCACCTGGTGATGTCGACCCTGCACACCAACACCGCCATCGGCGCCATCACCCGAATGCGGGACATGGGGATCGAGCCCTTCCTGCTCTCCTCGTCGCTCCTGGCGGTACTGGCCCAGCGGCTGGTGCGCACTCTCTGCCCGGATTGCCGCGCACCGCACCCTGTCACCGAGCAGGAGCGTGTTGCCATGGGCATCGAGCTTGCGCCGGATCAGCAGATCTGGCGTCCGGTGGGCTGCGAGCAGTGCAACCACACCGGCTATCGCGGCCGGACCGGCATCCACGAGCTGGTGGTGGTGGACGAGGCGGTGCGCGAGGCGATCCACAGTGCCAGCGGCGAGCTCGCCATCGAGCGGCTGATCCGGGGTCACACCCCCAGCATCCGCCGCGACGGCATCGACAAGGTGCTCAAGGGGCAGACCAGCCTCGAAGAGGTGCTGCGCGTGACCCGGGAAGACTGAAATGGCGGCATTTGAATACAAGGCTCTCGACGGCAAGGGGCGCAACAAGAGCGGCGTGCTGGAAGGGGATTCCGCCCGCCAGGTGCGCCAGCTGCTGCGCGAGCAGGGGCTGACCCCCCTCGAGGTGAATGAGACCACCGAGAAGGCCAAGCGGGAGGCGAACCGCTTCGTGCTGTTTCGCCGTGGTGCCTCCACCGCAGAACTGGCCCTCATCACCCGCCAGCTGGCGACCCTGGTGGGGGCCGGTCTCACCATCGAAGAGGCCCTCAAGGCGGTCGCCGAGCAGTGCGAGAAGGCCCACCTGCGCAGCCTGGTGGCGACGGTGCGCAGCAAGGTAGTAGAGGGGTATTCCCTGGCCGATTCGCTGGGGGCCTTCCCCCATGTGTTCGACCAGCTGTTCCGCTCCATGGTGGCGGCCGGCGAGAAGTCCGGTCACCTGGAGAAGGTGCTCAACCGTCTCGCCGATTACACCGAGCAGCGCCAGCACATGCGCACCAAGCTGCTGCAGGCGATGATCTATCCCATCGTCCTCACCCTGGTGGCGGTGGGGGTCATCTCCATACTGCTCACCGCCGTGGTGCCCAAGGTGGTGGCCCAGTTCGAACACATGGGCCAGCAACTGCCGGGCACCACCCGTTTCCTCATCGGCACCAGCGAGCTGTTGCAGCACTATGGCCTCTGGTTCCTGCTGCTCCTTGGTATTGGCGGCCTGATCTGGCGCTGGTGGCTGACCGACGACAAGCGTCGTCGTCGCTGGCACCAGGTGATACTGCGCCTGCCGGTGATCGGTCGGGTCAGCCGCGGTCTCAACACCGCCCGCTTTGCCCGCACCCTGAGCATCCTCAACGCCAGCGCCGTCCCCCTGCTGGAGGGAATGAAGATCGCCGGCGAAGTGCTCTCCAACGACTATGCCCGCATGCGCATCGGTGAGGCCACCGAGCGGGTGCGGGAGGGGACCAGCCTGCGCAAGTCGCTGGATGAAACCAGAATTTTTCCGCCCATGATGCTGCACATGATCGCCTCGGGCGAGCAGAGCGGCGAGCTCGACAGCATGCTGGAGCGGGCGGCGGACAACCAGGACAGGGAGTTCGAAACCCAGGTGAACATCGCCCTCGGGGTGTTCGAGCCCATGCTGGTGGTCTCCATGGCCGGGGTGGTGCTGTTTATCGTGATGTCGATCCTGCAGCCGATCCTGGAGCTCAACAACATGGTGAATCTGTGAGGGTCGGGTGCCCGAATAGGCTTCGCCATTCGAACCTGCAAATTCAATCGAACGATCGTGGTTTAACAGTTAATCGTTGATGGCTCATGCCATCTCATTTCGTTAGGGAGTCAGTCATGCAAAAGCGTCGTCAATCGGGTTTTACCCTGCTGGAAGTGATGGTGGTCATCGTGATCCTGGGGATCCTGGCCAGCCTGGTGGTGCCCAACCTGATGGGCAACAAGGAGAAGGCGGATCAGCAAAAAGCGGTCTCCGACATAGTGGCGCTGGAAAACGCCCTCGACATGTACAAGCTGGACAACAACCGCTACCCCACCACCGAGCAGGGGCTGGATGCCCTGGTCAACAAGCCGACCGCATCCCCTGAGCCGCGCAGCTACCGGGAAGGGGGCTACATCAAGCGCCTGCCGCAGGATCCCTGGGGCAACCAGTACCAGCTGCTGAGCCCGGGCCAGTTCGGCAAGATCGACATCTTCTCCATGGGGATGGACGGCGAAGCCGGGACCGATGACGACATCGGCAACTGGAACCTGAAGGACTTCCAATAAGTGATTCCGCCGCGTCGTGCTCACTGCGCTACCCCGGGGCTGCCTGAATGAAGGTGGCCTCTTGGGCCCGTCACCAGGCCGGTTTTACCCTGCTGGAAGTGTTGCTGGTCGCCATGTTGATGGGACTGGTGGCGACCGCCGTCACCCTCAGCATGGGGGGCGCCAGGGGGGATCGGGAGCTCGACAAGCAGGCGCGCCGCTTCATGGCGACCCTGCAGCAGGCCCAGGAGTATTCGGTCATGGATGGCAGGCTGCTGGGGCTGCGGGTCGAGGAGAACGGCTGGCAGTTTATGTCCCGGGATCCCAAGGATCGCAAGTGGCGCGCACTGACCGGTGACAAGCTGCTGGGGCCGGTGACGTTGCCGGAGGGGATGACCCTGGCGGTGGAGCTGGAAGGTTTCAACTGGCGCACTGCGTCGGACGAACGCCAGGAGCAGGGTCGGGACGAGCGTGAGCGGACACCCCAGATCCTGGTCTTTCCGGGGGGAGAGCTCTCTCCCTTCGTGTTGACCCTGAGCCAGCAGGACGAGGATCTGCACTACCTGCGCACCGTCAGGGGGGACGAGTTCGGTCGTCTCTCCCTGTTACAGGATGAAGAGGAAGAAGAGTGAGGAGCACCAGGCCCGCAGGGGGCGTTCTAGCGCGTCGCACCGTTCTGTCGGGCGGCCCCGCCCGGGTGCGCGGCATGACGCTGCTGGAGGTCATGGTGGCCCTGGCGGTGTTTGCCATCGCCGGGCTGGCGGTGATGAAGACCGCGAGCGAGCACCTGGCCGGCCTCAATTATCTGGAGCAGAAGACCCTGGCGACCTGGGTGGTGGAGAATCAGCTGGTGCAGCAGAAGCTCGAAGGCAAGTGGCCGGGAGACAGCTGGGTGGAAGGGGACGAGGAGATGGCCGGGCAGACCTGGTACTGGCGCTATCGCGGCGTCGCCACGGCGGACAGCAACTTCAGGGCGCTGGACATGGAAGTGCGCACCGCGCCCAAGGCCGAGGGCCCGGTGGCCATGATCCGGACCTATCTCAGCCGATGAACATTCATCAACGTGCGTCCATGATCCGGAGCCGGTGTCAGCCGATGATCCAGAGCAACCCCCGCCCATCGTGCCACCGCGGCTTTACCCTGCTTGAGATGCTGGTGGCCATTGCCATCTTCGCCACCCTGAGCCTGGGTGCCTATCAGGTGCTGCAAGGGGTGCTGACCAGCGACGAGGTGGCCAAGCGCAAGGAGGCCCGTCTCTCGGAACTGCAGCTCGCCTTCAGCCTGCTGGAGCGGGACGTCACCCAGATGGTGCCGCGCAGCGGTCGCATCGACGGCGAGAACAACAAGGTGCTGCTGGCGGCGTCCCGCTTCGGCCAGCAGAGCGACGACTGGGGCATGGCCTTCATTCGCGGCGGCTGGCTTAATCCGGACGGCATACTGCCGCGCTCCGGCCTGCAACGAGTGGGTTGGCGTCTCAAGGGGCAGACCCTGGAGCGGTTGAGCTACCTCTATCCGGATCCGGCCATTGGCACCGAGCCGCGCATTCAGCCCGTGCTGACCGGCGTGACGGCGCTGCGCCTCTATTTCTACGACAAGGGACAGTGGAAGGAGGAGTGGACCCAGCGCGACCTGCTGCCCTATGGGCTGGCGGTGGAGCTGGAGCTTGAAGACTACGGCACCATCCGTCGCCAGTTCCTGATCGGAGCCGGTGGTCAGAGGGCTGAGAATGGTAACTGATCGTCGTTTTCCCCTGTCCGTCACGAAGGATGACGGCACTATTCGACGTCGCCAGTTCCTGATCGGAACCGGTGGTCAGAGGGCTGAGAATGGTAACTGATCGTCGTTTTCCCCTGTCCGTCACGGAGGATGACGGCACTATTCGACGTCGCCAGTTCCTGAACGGCGCTGGTGGCCAGAGGGCGGACAATGGCAATTAAGCGCTCCCGCCCTCCTTCGGCCCCCGGCAGACAGCGGGGCATGGCCCTGCTGGTGGTGCTGCTCATCCTCGCGGTGATGGTGATCGTCGCCAGCAACATGAGCGGCCGCCTGCAACTGGAGCTGCGCCGCACCGCCAACCTCACCCTGGGCAAGCAGGCCTGGTGGTATGCCATGTCGGCGGAGGCCCTGGTGATCAAGGTGCTGAACCAGGACTTCAAGGATGACCCGGATCGGGTGAGTCTGGGACAGAACTGGGCGCGGGAGGACGGGGTCTTCCCGGTGGAGGATGGCACTCTCTCGGGCCGGGTGCGGGATCTGCAATCCTGCTTCAACCTCAACAGCCTGAGCGTGCCCCTCAAGGAGGGGGAGAACGGCGACGATCTCGACGCCCAGCCTTACCAGTTCAAGGTGTTCCGGGCCCTGCTCGCCCAGCTCGAGGTGGATGATTACGAAGCGGTGCAGCTGACGGACGCCATCCGCGACTGGACCGACAAGGATACCCAGCTGGTCTCGAGCAACGGGGCCGAGGATGCCTACTACGAGGGACTCAATCCCCCCTACCTGGTGGCTAACCAGCGGATGCTGGGCACCGACGAATTGCGGGCAGTGCGCGGGGTGAGCGCCAGCCTGTACGCCCGGTTGGCCCCCTATGTGTGCTCCCTGCCCAATGACAAGCTGGTGGTGAACATCAACACCATCCGGCCGGAGCAGGCGGCCCTGCTGGTGGGGCTCTACCAGGGGAAGATCGGGCTGGACGATGCCAAGCGGGTGCTGACCAGCCGCCCCAAGAAGGGGTGGAAGAACAAGCAGGAGATGACGGAGCAGTTGCAGGTTCAGCCGGGTGCCATCACCGGGCTGGATGGCGCCCTGGACATCAAGAGCAGCTTCTTCGAGGCCCGCCTGCTGGCGGAGGTGGGGGAGACCCGCGCCAGGCTTGAGACCGTCTTCCAGCGTGGCAAGGACAACAAGCTGGTGATGCTGCGTCGCCTGAGCGGCGGCGCCGAATAACAAGGGGGCGTGGGGCGGTTTCGCTACCCTGCGCATCCCCCGATTGGACTGCAACCCATGGCTGTGCGCCCGCCCCCCTGAGGGAGGATCGGGCATGGCAGGAGAGACATTAGTGAGCGAGAGTCTGGTCATCCGTCTGGGGACCAATGCGCAGCAGCCAGTGCACTGGCTGGTCTGGTCGGCGCAGGAGCAGGAGATCATCGCCTCCGGCATCCTGGCCTCGGCGCACGCCCTCGGCGAGCTGCAGGAGCGTGCCGGTGGTCGCCCCGTGGTGACCCTGGTGCCCGGCAGCGATCTTATCTTCCGGCGGGTCAATCTGCCGGGCAAATACAGCCGCCAGAGTGCGGCGGCCCTGCCTTATCTGCTGGAGGAGCAGATCGCCTCAGACGTGGACGATCTTCACCTGGTGGTGCTCGGCCATCAGGGCCGCGAGGTGGATCTGATGGCGGTGGACAAGGGGAAGATGCACTCCTGGCTCGGTTGGCTGGAGCAGGCAGGGCTCAAGACCCTGCACCTGCTGCCCGACGTGCTGGCGCTGCCGCTCGCCGCCGATGGCTGGTCAGCCCTGCAACTGGGGGAGGAGTGGCTGGTCCGCCAGGGCCCCCGTCAGGGCATAGTGGCGGAGGAATCCCTGCTGGCCATGCTGCTGGCAGCGCAGACCGAACCCGTCACCCTTCACTGCCATACTCCCATCCCCGCCATGGCGGCGGGCAACTGGCAGGGGGCTGACCCGGAACTGCCCATGCTGTTGCTGGCGAAAGGGGCGCTGACCTGCCAGGCCAACCTGTTGCAGGGGCCCTATCGTCCCCAGACCGAATACGCCCGCTACTGGTTGCAGTGGCGCAAGGTGGCGGTGCTGGCAGGCGTATTGTTGCTGGTGGCCCTGGTGCAGCGCGGTGTGCATCTGCACCAGCTGGCGGAACAGGACAAGGCCCTCAAGGCTGAGATCCGGCAGGTCTACACCCGGATCTTCCCGGGGGAGACGCGGATCGTCAACGTGCGCAGCCAGATGACCCAGCACCTCCAGCAGTTGGGGCAGGCTCCCCAGGATGGCGTCCTGTTGCTCCTGACCGAGCTGGCCCCGGTGTTTGCCGAGGTGCCCGGCCTCAAGCCCGAGGTGCTGCGCTTCGATGCAGCCCGGGGCGAGCTGAGGTTGCAGGTGACGGCCCCCGGCTTCACCGAGATCGAACGTTTCCGCGAGCTGGCGGGCAAGCGCTTCGAGGTGCAGCAGGGTGAGGTGCGAAGCACCGAAGGCAAGGTCGAAGGGGCGCTGGTGCTCAAGGGGAGGTCGTCATGATGGACAAACTGCAGAGCTGGTGGCGCGGCATCAGTGCCCGCGAGCAGCGGCTGGTGGCGGTGGGGGGCAGCGTGCTGCTCATCGGGCTCTTCTACTGGGCGATCTGGCAGCCGGTGGCAAATCGCATTGCCGAGCGCGAGCGGCAGGTGGTGAACCAGCAGCAGACCCTGGCCTGGCTCAAGGAGAAGGGACAGGAGGTGCTGGCGATGCAGGGGGGACAGGGGCGCCAGATCGATACCGGCGGTACCCTGGACGGCGTGGTGAACCGCACCGCCTTCAACCAGAAGATCAAGATTGCCCGCTTGCAGCCCCAGGGTCAGGAGCTGCAGGTATGGATAGACACGGTGCCGTTCGATGATCTGCTGATCTGGCTTGCGACCCTCTCGGATCAATACGGCGTCCAGGTGCAGATCATCGAGCTGGCCCGCGAGGGGCTGGCCCCCGGGCTGGTCAAGGTCAGACGTTTGCAGTTGAGTCGTTCCCAATGAAGCGAAAAATAGTGATCGCCAGTCTCTTCCTGCTGGCCTATCTCGGTTTCCTGCTGGCCCAGTTGCCTGCATCCCTGGTGGTGCGCCATCTGCCGCTGCCCCCCAATCTGGTGCGGCTGGAGGGGGTGAGTGGCACCCTCTGGAGCGGTCAGGCCGCCCGGGTGCAATATGCCAGCGAGTCCCTCACCCAGTTGCGCTGGGATCTCGATGGCTGGTCCCTGCTGCGGCTGGCGCCCGAGGTGTCGGTGCGCTTTGGCGAGCGCAGCGGACTCAACGGGCAGGGGATCCTGGGTTGGAACGGTGCCGCTTTCGGGCGCGACATCACCCTGAATGCGCCTGCCCCCTGGGTGCTGGAGCGGGTGCCGATGAGACCCCCCTTCCCGTTGACGGCGACGGGTCAGTTGCAGCTCAAGATCGATCAGTTTGCCCAGGGCACTCCCTGGTGCGACAACCTTTACGGGGATCTTCACTGGTATGACGCACAGGCGGACACCCCGGCGGGCAAGCTGGCCCTGGGGGATCCCGAGATCACGCTCACCTGTCTCGACTCCCGGCTGGTGGCCGAGATCAAGCAGGGCTCGGAGGCGGTGCAGGTGCTGGGCAAGCTGGAGTTGCAAGCCAATCGCCAGTACCTGTTCCAGGGCACCCTGAAACCGGGTCCCGAGCTGCCGGACCAGATGAAACAGGGGCTCCCCTTCCTCGGCCAGCCCGATGGGCAGGGGCGCTTCCCGCTGCGTTATCAGGGCCGCATCTGACGGCGTTGCCCATGGTTTGAACCACCCCGCCCCGGCGGGGTGGTGTCGTTATGGGGGCGCGCCGGCTGGCGCCGTGATGAGGTGATTGAGGAAGAAGCTGAACAGCTCGGCCCGGGAGTGCAGGTTCAACTTGGCGTAGAGGTGCTTGCGGTGATTCTTCACCGTGCCGCTGCCGATGCCGAGCGCACCGGCAATGGCCTCGGTATCCAGCCCTTGCAACAGCAAACCCGCCACCTGGCGCTCCCGCCGGGTTAGCTGATCTCCCCCCACACTGGCGATAGCCTGCTCCACCGCCCCCTTGAGGTCAGTGCCATCTGACCTGGCCGGGCTGCGGGCCAGGCGGGGTGTCTCTTCCCGCCAGTGCTGGCGACACAGCGAATGCACCAGCGGGAACAGTGCCTCCAGCCTGGCCAGCTCGTCACGGCTGAGGGAGCTGCGCTTGTCGAGGCGGCCCAGAAACAGCATCAGGGTGAGGCCGCCGCGCACCGGCAGGATCAGCCCCACCTCCTCCTGCCAGCCGGTGGCCTGATAGAAGTGGTGGCGATACTCGGGGTCGAGCCGCCCGCGCGACACCTGTGCCAGGGTCCAGACCCCGGCCCCCAGGCCCTGTTCCAGCGCCTGCATGAAGGGATCCTGACTGAAGTGGCGGGTGAGGTAGCGGTCGAACAATAGGGCCCGCTGGTGATGCAGGTTGTCGTAGAGGTAGACGGGGCGCTGCCCTACCCCGAGCAGCAGGGCGCAGTCGAACGCCACCTGCTGCTGGATCAGGCGCACCAGGGCTGCCGGGAAGCCGCTGCCGTGCAGGGCATCGACGGCGGCGGTCAGGCTCAGGGTATCCGTGGCAGGAGACGGGGGCATGGCGATGGGCTCCGGGTCAGGGAATGGCTTCCCCACGATGGCAGGATGCTAGCACGGGAGTGGCAAAACTGTCCCCTGGGGGACATATCTGCCAGCACTGCAAACGGCGAGGATGGCCCTCTTTCTCTTGCTGTTGGAGCCCTCCATGACAAATCCTCACCTGCTCGATGAGCTGACCCAGCGCGGCCTGGTGGCCCAGAATTCCGACCCGGTGGCGCTGGCCGACCATCTTGCCACCCCTCGCACCGTCTACTGCGGCTTCGATCCCACCGCTGGCAGCCTGCACATCGGCCACCTGGTGCCACTGCTGATGCTGCGCCGCTTCCAGCTGGCGGGCCACACCCCGGTGGCGCTGGTGGGCGGGGCCACCGGCCTTATCGGCGATCCCAGCTTCAAGGCAAGCGAGCGCCCCCTCAACAGCGCCGAGACGGTGCAGGGCTGGGTCGCCAGCCTGTCGGCCCAGATAAGCGCCCTGCTGCCAGCGAGCGACGGGCTGGCGGCGCCGCTGCTGGTCAACAACGCCGACTGGATGGGGCAGATGTCCGCCCTCGATTTTCTGCGGGACATCGGCAAGCACTTCTCGGTCAACGCCATGCTGGCCCGCGAATCGGTGCGCCAGCGCCTGGCCCGTCCGGATCAGGGCATCTCGTTCACCGAGTTCTCCTACGCCCTGCTGCAATCCCAGGACTTCGCCGTGCTCAACCAACGCCTCGGCTGCACCCTGCAGATCGGCGGCAACGACCAGTGGGGCAACATCACCAGCGGCATGGACCTCACTAGGCGGCTGCATCAGGCCCAGGTCTATGGCATGACCCTGCCGCTCATCACCAAGGCCGATGGCACCAAGTTCGGCAAGACCGAGGGGGGCGCTATCTGGCTCGACCCGGCGCTCACCTCCCCTTACGCCTTCTACCAGTTCTGGCTCGGTACCGCAGACGAGGATGTCTACCGCTTCCTGCGCTACTACAGCTTTATGCCGCTGGCCGAGATTGATACGCTGGAGGCGGAGGATGCGAAGCGGCAGGGGCGCAAGCTGGCCCAACAGGTGCTGGCGGACGAGCTGACCGAACTGGTACACGGCAAGGGGGCGCTGGCGGCGGCGCAGCGCATCAGCGAATCGTTGTTCAGTGGCGAGGTAGCGCGCCTTGGGGAGAGCGATCTGGCCCAGCTGGCGCAAGATGGCATGCCAAGCAGCTGCATCGAGGGGGAAACGGATCTGGTGACCCTGCTGGTGGAGTGCGGCCTGGCCAACTCGAAGCGGATCGCCCGCGAGCTGCTGGCGGCGGGAGCCGTCAGCGTCAACGGTGCGATCCGCCGGGATGAGCCGCTCACCGCCGACGATCGGCTGTTCGGCCGCTACCTGCTGCTGCGCCGGGGCAAGAAGCAGTACCACCTGGTGATCTACTCATGAAGGGGTGAGCGCCTCGATGACGTAGTCGAGGAAGTGGCCGACCAGGGCCGACTCGGCCCGGCGCTGGGTATAGAGGGCGTAGAAATGGGCCCCCTTGGGGCGATAGTCCGGCAGCACTTCGCGCACCACCCCCTCGGCCAGCTCGGCCGCCACCAGGTAGCGCGGCAGGCGGGCTATCCCCAGTCCCTGGCGCATCCCCTGGTGAATCGCCTTCTTGCTGCTGAAGGCCAGTTCGCCCGCTACCTCGAGAGGGATCTCGCGCCCCTGGGCAAGCAGGGGCCAGCACTCGTGGCGGCCGTACTCCTGGCTGCGGGTGATGAGACTGTGCTGGTGCAGATCCTGCGGTGTGGTGAGGGGCGGGTGGCGGTCCAGGTAGTTGGCGCTGGCGCAGAGCACCAGATCGTCCACCGCGATGGGGCGCGCCAGGTAGGGCTGGGTGCCGAGCTCGGTGCTGCGAAACGCCACGTGCAGGTTGTCGCGCAGCAGGTCGGCCGGGGTATTGCTGAAGTCGGCGATGATCCGCACCTCCGGGTGGTCGGCGCGAAAGCGCAGCAGCACCGGAGTCAGCACCACTTCTCCCCAGAGATCCGGCGCCGTGATGCGCAGCTCCCCGCACAGTGCCGAGCGGCGGCGCTGCAGGCCGTCCAGCAACTGCTCGTGCAGGGCGATCATCTGGTCGGCCTGGCGGTAGGCGAGCTCTCCTGCGTCGGTCAGTTGCACCCGGCGGGTGGTGCGACTCAGGAGCACGCTGCCGAGGCTCTGCTCCAGGTGGCGCAGATCTTTTGACGCCTTGCTCGGGGTGATGCCCAGGCGGGCCGCCGCCGCGGCGAAGGATCCACAGCGGACGATGGCGACCAGCAGGCGCATCAGGTAGAGGGTGTCGAGCTTGTGGTGACTCATGAGGGGTGGCCTATTGTGTCTTGCTGGGAATGAATGTCTTGCTTGTGCGCCTGATTATATCCTGGTGGCCCGGGTTTATAGTGGCCGCCATGCCATTGCGATCCCGGGAGAGGACGATGAACAAGACACTGGGCGACAGCTTCCACTTCGAGCGAGCTGGATTGCGGCTCAAGAACCGGGCCGTGCTGGCCCCTTTGACCCACAACATGAGCGGCGCAGGTGGTGATCCCGGCCAGGCCGAGCTCGACTGGCTGGCGCGCTGTGCCCGTGGCGGCTTCGGCCTGCTCATCGCCGCCGCCACCCAGGTGCAGCCCGGCGGACGCTGCTGGGCGGGGCAGCCTGCCCTGATGACGGACGCTCAGCAGCAGGCCTTCACGGCCCTGGCCGACAGTGCGCGGCAGGCCGGGGCGCTGGCGGTGGTGCAACTGCATCACGGCGGGATGCGGGCTCTGCCCGAGCTGAACGACGGGGTGCCGGTCGGCCCGTGCGCGCTGGCGCCGGGCGGGCGTTACCCCCTCGGGGTCAAGGGGCTGAGCGAGGAGGAGATTCTGACGCTCATTGACGCCTTTGTGAGCGCTGCCGAACGGGCCCATGGCGCCGGCCTGCACGGGGTCGAGCTGCACGCAGCCCACCACTTCCTGCTCTGCAACTTCCTCAACCCCCTGCACAACCTGCGCACCGACCGCTGGGGGGGCAGCCTCGCGAACCGGGCGCGGATCCTGGTGGAGATAGTGCGCGGCATTCGCGCCCGTCTACCCCGGGGCTTCCTGGTCGGGGTGCGTCTCTCCCCCGAGAGCTATGCCCATATCCAGGGCATCGAACTGGCCCATCAGCTGGCGGTGGCGCGCCTGCTGGCGGACGAGGGGATCGACTACCTGCACTTCTCCATGGGGGACAGCTTCAAGGCAGTGGCGGGGGATCCCGACGGCGGCGCCCTGCTGGAGGCGGTAAGGGTCGGGTTGGCCGGGCGGGTGCCGCTCATGGTGGCGGGCAAGATTAGCGACGCAGATTCGGCGGAGCGGGCTCTGGCCGGCGGCGCCGATCTGGTGGCGGTGGGCACGGCGGCCCTTGGCAATCCGGACTGGATGGAACGGGTGAGCCGCGGCCTGCCTCTGCATGCAGCCCCTTTCACGGCGGCGCACCTCACGGAGGTCGGCTTCACCCCAAGCGCCCTCGACTACCTGGCCAGCATGGGGGTGCTGGCCCCGCGCGATGCGGCCTGAGGGCTTTCATGAACGGTATGCGCTCGGCAGGCTGTTGAGCTGATGTGACAAGGCCCTCGTGAAGAGGGCCTTGTGCGTGTCAGGCGCCGAGAGGGAGCAGGTCGGCGTAGTCGTCGAGCGCCGGGAAGTGCTGGAAGGTGAGCGGCGGCATCTGGCTGTCGGGGTGACGGATGCCGAGCTGGTGGGCAATGCCGAACTCGGCCGAGGCGGCCAGGATCCGCTCGCTGTCATCCACGAAGAGGGTGCGGGCCGGGTCGAACGCCAGCCGCTCGGCCAGTGCCTGCCAGCAGTGCTGGCTCTCCTTCGACCACCCGAGCTCATGGGTGCTCACCATCAGGTCGAGGTGCTGGGCGAGGCCGAGGCGTGCATCCTTCACCGACAGGCTGGCGGGATGGGCATTGGTGAAGAGCACCACCTGCTTGCCGGCGGCCTTGAGTGCGGCCAGGAAGGGAATGACGTTGGGGCGCCACTGGATCTTCTCCAGGATCTCCTGTTTGAGGGCGCGGATTTCGAGCCCGAGCGTCCGGGTCCAGTAATCCACGCAGTACCAGTCGAGGGTGCCGTTGACCGCATGATAGTGGGTGTCTATCTGCGCCTTCGCCTCGGCCAGCGGCAGGCCGAGTCGCTCGGCGTAGCGCGCCGGCACCAGTGTTTGCCAAAGATGGCTGTCAAAATGGAGATCGATCAGGGTGCCATCCATGTCGAGCAACACGGTATCAATCTGGTGCCAGGGCAGGGGAGTCGACATGGGGCCTCGTGATGTCTGTGGTGATGGGAAAAACGGGGCGCATTATAACGGATTTTTCAGACATCTTTCCCCTCTTTGCCCCGTGGTGTTCGGCAGGGGAGTCGTTTACTCTTGAAACACGATTTTTTAACGAGCAGTCAGCCCCCGATGAGCGATCCCCACAAGCGCAATCCCGTCCACCTCAGTGTCGAGACCATGGCCCATGACAAGAGCAAGCCGGAGATCCTCAAGGCCGAGATCGTGGCCGAGAGCCGGCTGTTCAAGGTGGAGTCCCTTCACCTGAAATTCTCCAACGGCGAGGAGCGGGTCTACGAGCGGATGCGCGGCGGCAACCGGGGTGCCGTCATGGTGGTGCCCCTGTTCGATGCCCACACCCTGCTGCTGGTGCGCGAGTACGCGGCGGGCACCCACTCCTACGAGCTGGGTTTCCCCAAGGGATTGATAGACCCCGGTGAAAATGCCTTCGAGGCGGGCAACCGGGAGCTGATGGAGGAGGCGGGCTTCGGGGCGAGCAGACTGACCCTGCTCAAGCAGGTGTCGCTGGCGCCGGGGTATTTCTCCAGCCGGATGGACATCTTGCTGGCGCGGGATCTCTACCCCGAGCAGCGGGTCGGTGACGAGCCCGAGCCTCTCGAGGTGATCCCCTGGCCCCTCAACCGGATCGACGAGTTGCTGGCACGACCGGACTTCACCGAGTCGCGCAGCATCAGTGCCCTGCTGCTGGCCAGCAAATGGCTGGCGGAGCAGGGAAATTAGCCCGCAGAGGGTCTGTTTGGTAATCAGAGGCAGAGGTAAGCACCATGCAGGAGTTGTTGGCCTGGATACCCGAGGTCAAGGAGATCGCCCGTGAGGCGGGCAGGATCCTTCACGAGATCTATCGCGGCGGTCAGTTCGAACGCCAGTTGAAGGAGGATGCGACCCCGGTCACCAGTGCCGATCTTGCTGCCGATGCCTACCTCAAACAGGCGCTGGCAGCGCTCACTCCCCATGTCCCCGTGCTGACCGAAGAGGCGGCCGACATCCCCTTCAGCCAGCGTGCGAACTGGCGCCAGTACTGGCTGGTGGACCCGCTGGACGGCACTGGCGAGTTCATCGCAGGCAGCGGCGATTTCGCCACCCTGATCGCCCTGGTGCGGGACAATGTCCCGGTGCTCGGGGTCATCTATGCCCCCGAATCCGATCTGCTCTACTGGGCGGTGCGTGGTCACGGCGCCTTCAAGGAGGCGAACGGCGAGAGCCGTCCCATCAGCGCCATCCATCATGAACACGATCAGCCTGACTCCCTGGTGGTGGCCATCAGCCGCCGCCAGAAACTGGAGAACCTGACCCGTCGCCTCAACCCGGCCATCCACTACGAGCTGATCCCGCTCGGCTCCAGCTCCCTCAAGTCCTGTCTGGTAGCGGAAGGCGTGGCGGATTGCTACGTGCGCCTGGGCCCCACCGGGGAGTGGGATACCGCTGCCGCCCAGTGCATCGTGGAGGCGGCAGGGGGCCGCATCCTCAGCCTGGCGCTGCAACCGCTGAGCTACAACGAGACCGAGTCGCTGGAGAACCCGGACTTCATCGTGATGGGGGACCCGGATCTCGCCTGGGGACGCATTCTGGCCCACTGACGGGTCGACCAGCTCGCAGGGAATGCAATCAGGCGACCACAGGGTCGCCTGATTGCATTGGTGTGATCCACTGGCTGGTTACGGGGATTTCAGGGAGATTCGCTAGTGATGGCGATAACGGCAGTGGATCATCACATCCAATCTGGCTGCACTGGCATAAATTTCAGTAAATTCTGAAAACATGCATTTCATCGAAACAAAAAATCGACGTCTATTTTGATTTTGGTTTTATATTCCTAATTTTTGGTTAATGTCAGGATTAATCGAATAATCCGGGGTGAAATTTCCTCCCAATCTCACTGGTGGAACAGGGCTTTGCCAGTGAGATCTGCCAGTCTCCATTTTTGAGAATTAAATGCTAAAGGAGCACAATGTTTTTAGATTTTAATACTGCGTAAAAGTGATTTATCGATGAGTTTATCTGTAGACGTCTCACGGGAGCTGTCCGGTTCCCCCTCCACCATGGCCAGCACCGGCTGGCGTCGCCACGACACCCACTGGGTCATCAGCCTGTTCGGCACCGCCGTCGGCGCCGGCATCCTGTTCCTGCCCATCAACCTGGGTCTGGGGGGGATTTGGCCCCTCATCATCGTCGCCGTGCTGGCCGGTCCCATGACCTTCCTGGCCCACCGCGGGCTGGCGCGTTTCGTGCTCTCGTCGTCGCGCCCCCAGGCCGACTTCACCGAGGTGGCCGAGGAGCACTTCGGCAAGATGGCCGGGCGCCTCATCTCGGCGCTCTATTTCCTCTCCATCTTCCCGATCCTGCTCATCTACGGCGTCGGGCTGACCAACACGGTGGAGAGCTTCATGGTCAATCAGCTCGGCCTGGCCTCCCCGGATCGGGTGATGCTCTCCGGCGTGCTGGTGTTCGCCATGATCGCCGTGATGCTGGCCGGCGAGAAGGCGATGCTGCGGGCCTTCGCCGTCATGGTCTACCCGCTGGCGGCTATCCTGCTGGCCCTCTCCTGCTACCTCATTCCCCAGTGGCAGTGGCAGTGGCCGGAAGTGACCGCCTTTGAAGGCACGAGCTTCCTCAACACCGTCTGGCTGGCGCTGCCGGTCACCGTGTTCGCCTTCAGCCACGCCGCCGCCATCTCGGGCTTTGCCAACGTGCAGCGCCGGGAATACGGGGAGCAGGCCGAAACCAAGAGCGGCCTGATCCTGCGCAACACCACCGTCATGCTGGTGGGCTTCGTGCTCTTCTTCGTCTTCTCCTGCGTGCTGAGCCTCTCCCCGGCCCAACTGGCCGAGGCCAAGGCCCAGAACGTCTCCGTGCTCTCCTATCTCGCCAACATCACCGACAACCCGGTGATCGTGACCCTGGGGCCGCTCATCGCCTTCATCGCCATCAGCTCCTCCTTCCTCGGCCACTTCCTCGGTGCCCGCGAAAGCCTGAAAAGCCTGATCGCCAAGGCCACCGGCCTGCCGCTGGCGAAGGCGGACAAGCTCGGCATCGCCCTGATGTTCTTCGCCATCTGGGGCGCCGCCATCATCAACCCGGGCATTCTGGGGTTGATGGAGACCCTCTCCGGCCCCGTCATCGCTATGATCCTCTTCATCATGCCGGTGGTGGCCATCTACAAGGTGGAGGCGCTGGCCCGTTTCCGTCACCGTTGGGTCAACGGCTTCATCCTGCTGACCGGTGCCCTGGCGGTCTCGGCCCTGCTGTTCAGCCTGCTGAAATAAGCCAGGCCGTCAGCATCAAACAAGAGAGGCGACCCCGGGGGTCGCCTCTCTTGTTTCTGCTCTCTGGTTGCCTTGCCGTGTCTCACCCCAGCTTGGCGCCGTTCTCCACCGCCTGCTCGGGGATGGCGATCACCACGGCGCCATCCGGGCGATAGAAGCCGGTCAGCAGAAACTCCGACTGGATGGGGCCTATCTGCTTGGGAGGAAAGTTCACCACGGCGACGATCTGGCGGCCCACCAGATCCTCCGGTCGATAGAGGTCGGTGATCTGGGCGCTGCTCTTGCGCACCCCGAGCTCGGGGCCGAAATCCGCCCACACCTTGTAGGCGGGGCGGCGCGCCTCGGGGAAGGGCTCGACCCGCACCAGGGTGCCCACCCTGAGCTCCACCATCTCGAAATCCTGCCAGCTTATGGTCTGCATCTTGGCTCCTCGTTGCCCATACCGTGCATGAGCCTCAGCATGCCTCGAATGCCCGGGGATTGTCTTCGGCAAAGAGCCGACTGATTACGGCAGGCGGCCGTTTTGCCGGCGCCAGAGGGAAGGGGTCAGTCCGGTCTCGGCCAGGAAACGCTCGGCAAAGGCCCCCTGGTTCTGGTAGCCGCAGCGGCTGGCCACTTCGCCGACGGGCAGCCGGGTGCGGGCGAGCAGGCTGCGGGCCAGCGCCATGCGCCGCATCCTGAGGTAGTGGGAGACGCTCGTGCCCACCTGCTGGCGAAAGGCGTGTTTGAACTGGCTCAGGCCGAGGCAGGCGATGGCGGCGAGTTCCTCGTTGGTGAGGGGGTCTGCGAGGTGGGCTTCCATATGACGCTGCACCTTGGCGATACGAGGGGCTATGCGGGGAGCGACGGCGGGGCCCATGCCGCGTCCCTCGGTCAGCAGCCCGAGCCACACCTGATCCATGCTGGCCACGTGGCGCCCCTCGGCCACCATGCGGTGCAGGAAGGCGAGGTAGTGGCGCTGAGCCTCATCCAGCTCGACGAAGGGGTGGTCCCCCAGGGCTGCCGGCAGCCAGTGGCTCTCCTGCACCAGAAACACGTGCGCCGGGTCGGCGGCGTAGTCGTGGCGAAGGCCAGGGGCGATGATGCAGGCAAAACCGGGGGCGAGGCGACATCCCCGACCCTGCACCTCGATCTCGAGGGGGCCGACGAGGGGGATCACCAGCTGGGCGTGGTCATGACTGTGGCTCTGCATGTCGCTCTGGTAGTGACGCAGGCTGAAGGGGGAGGTGGCAGATAAGCATGACGCGGCACCGGGCCGCGTCATTGAAAGGGATGCATCGTTTGCCATGGGCAGCCGCATTACTCGGCGTCGAAGTCTTCGATCTCTTTGCCAAGGGCTTCCATGATGGCGCGGGCCTCAGCGGGGACGCTGTCCGGGTGATCCTTGCGCAGGTCGTCGTCACAGGGCAGCGGCTGGCCGGTGAAGGCGTGCAGGAAGGCTTCGCAGAGCAGCTCGCTGTTGGTCGCATGACGCAGGTTGTTCACCTGGCGACGGGTGCGCTCATCGGTCAACACCTTCAGCACCTTGAGCGGGATCGAGACGGTTATCTTCTTGACCTGTTCGCTCTTCTTGCCGTGCTCTGCATAGGGGCTGACGTAGTCGCCGTTCCACTCTGTACCCATGTTCCACCTGTAGTCGTTTGGCCGTGAGCGCGGATTTTAACCCTTAAGGAATTCAATGGCAATCCAACAGCAAAGCCATTTAGACGTCTGGAAGTGTTGACGGCTTTTTTAAGGTGGCGTAGTGTGGTGCACCATGGGCCGGCAGTCCGGCCAGCGAAAATGAGAGCGGGGCTGGACGACCCACGAGGCGGACCGGCTCCGGCAACCCATCAAGGAGAGTGACATGACCCACAAGGCCACCCTGGCGGTACGCACCGGGATTGAAACAGACACGCAGCACGGTGCCGTGGTGCCCCCCATCTACCTCTCCAGCAACTACACCTTTGCCGACTTTGGCGAGCCCCGTCAATACGACTATGCCCGCTCCGGCAACCCGACCCGCACCAATCTGGCGGATGCCCTGGCGGCCCTGGAAGGGGGGGCCGGCGCCGTGGTGACCGGTACCGGCATGGGGGCTGTTCACCTGGTGACCACGGCTCTGCTCAAGGCGGGGGATCTGCTGATCGCCCCCCACGACTGCTACGGCGGTACCTGGCGTCTGTTCGAGTATCTGGCGGCCAAGGGCCACTACCAGGTGCAGTTCGTGGATCAGGGAGACGAGGTGGCGCTGGCCGCCGCGCTGGCCCAGAAACCCGCACTGGTGTGGGTGGAGACCCCCTCCAATCCGCTGCTGCGGGTGGTGGACATCGCCGCCATCGCCGAGGCCTCCCACGGGGTGGGGGCCCAGGTGGTGGTGGACAACACCTTCCTCTCCCCCTTGCTGCAACAGCCCCTGGCCCTTGGTGCCGACGTGGTGGTCCACTCCACCACCAAGTACATCAACGGCCACTCCGACGTGGTAGGAGGTGTGGCGATCGCCAAGGATCAGGCTCTGGCCGACTCCCTGGTGTGGTGGGCCAACTGCCTGGGGCTCACCTCCGGTGCCTTTGACTCCTACCTCACCCTGCGGGGCCTGCGCACCCTGGCCCCGCGCCTGCGCACCCATCAGGAGAACACGGATCGCATCCTCGCCTTCTTGCAGCAGCAGCCGCTGGTCAAGCGGATCTATCACCCCAGCCTGCCGAGCCATCCGGGCCACGACATTGCGCGCCGTCAACAGTCCGGCTTTGGCGCCATGCTAAGTTTTGAGCTCGATTGCAACGAGACGGGGCTGCGAGCCTTCCTCGCGGGGCTGCGCCTCTTCTCGGTGGCGGAGTCCCTCGGCGGTGTGGAGAGTCTGGTGGCCCATCCGGCCAGCATGACCCACAGGGCCATGACCCCTGCGGCCCAGCAGGCGGCGGGTATCAGTGCCCAGTTGCTGCGCCTGTCGGTGGGGATCGAACACGGTGAGGATCTGGTGGCCGATCTGGCCCAGGGGTTTGAACAGGCGCAGTTGGCACAACAGGCAGAGCAGGTGAAGTAATGGAACAACAACAAGGAGAGTGTGTGGTGGCAACAGAGGCAGTCTTCAAGCGGCGCCATGTACACAAGTTCGGCGGCAGCAGCCTGGCGGATCCGGTCTGTTATCGCCGGGTCGCCAGCATCGTCGAGCAACAGGTGGGGGGCAACGAGCTGGTGGTGGTCTCCGCCGCAGGCAAGACCACCAACCGGCTGATCCAGCTGGTGGAGCTGGCGGAAGCGGGGGATGAGGCCGCAGGCGAAGCCATCACCGCCCTGCACGCCTATCAGCAGAGCCTGATCGACGGCCTGCTGGAAGGGGAGCTTCACCTCGATCTGAGCCAGCAACTGACGGACGACATGCAGTTGATCGCCAAGACCCTGGAGGGGCAGTTTGACCGCTTCGAGCGCAACGGCCTGCTCGCCTTTGGCGAGGTGTGGTCCGCCCGCCTGCTGGCTGCCCTGCTCACCAGCCGGGGTGAGGCGGCCGCCTGGCTCGATGCTCGCAGCTTCCTGCGCGCAGAAGACGGCGCCCTCATCAAGGTGGACACCGCCCTCTCCAGCGAGCTGCTCAAGGCCCGCCTGGCCGAGCACGCCGGTCGCATCGTGGTGACCGGCTTCATTGCCGCCGACATGGAGGGGCGTTCCCTGCTGCTGGGGCGCAACGGCTCCGACTACAGTGCCAGCCTCCTGGCGGCGCTGGCGGACGGCGAGTCCACCACCATCTGGAGCGACGTGGCCGGGGTCTACAGTGCCGACCCGCGCCGGGTGAAAGAGGCGCGTCTGCTGGAGCGCCTGAGCCTGGCCGAGGCCAACGAGCTGGCGCGCCTGGGCTCCTCGGTGCTGCATTCGCGTACCCTGCAGCCGGTGGCCGACAGCCGCCAGCGACTCACCCTGCGCTGCAGCTACAATCCGGACGAAGGCTGTACCCACATCCTGCGCCGTGCGCCCCGCTCCGGCGGTGCCCGCATCGTCTCCTCGGTGGATCAGATAGCCCTCATCGAGCTCAAGGTGCTGCCGCAGACGGACTTTGAGCAGACAGTGGCGGCCATCGAGGCCCATCTGGCCCGCCATCGCCTCCATCCGCTCACCCTGCAGCGCCAGCCGGATCGGCGGGTGCTGCGTCTGGCCTACACCCTGGAGGTGGCACAAGGGGCCTTCGAGGTGCTCCGTGACTTCCAGTTGCAGGGCAACTTTACCGGCCTCATCCAGAAGGAGGGGTTCAGCCTGGTCGCCCTGGTAGGGGCCGGCGTCACCGACAATGCCGAGCAGTGCCACCGTTTCTACCAGCTGCTGGCGGATCAGCCTCTGGAGTTCGTGCAGGTGGCCAAAGACGGCCTGAGCCTGGTGGCCGTGCTGCGCCAGATCGTGCTGGAGCCGCTGCTCATCGCTCTGCACAGTGCCCTGTTCAGCCGCCCGACCCGGGTCGGGCTGGTGGTGTTCGGCAAGGGCAATATCGGCGGTCACTGGCTGGGGCTCTATGCCCGCGAGAAGGCGCGCCTCGAGCATGAGCTCAATCTGGCGCTCACCCTCTACGGGGTCTTCGACTCCAAGGGCGGGCTGCTGGACGAAGAGGGGCTGGATCCCCTCAAGGTACAGGACAACTTCCATCCCAAGCCGCTCATCTGGCCGGAGCTGCTCTCCCAGCTGGAGCAGCACAGTTTTGACTCCCTGATCGCGCTCGACATGACCGCCAGCGAGACGGTGAGCCGCTACTACCCGGACTTTGCCCAGCTCGGCATCCACATCATCGCCGCCAACAAGTTTGCCGGTGCCGCCGACAGCGAGTTTTACCAGCGCATCAAGCAGACCTGCCGCGACCATCAGGTGCAATGGCGCTACAACGCCACCGTGGGGGCCGGGCTGCCCATCCAGTCCAGTATCCAGATGCTGCGCCAGAGCGGTGACCGCATCCAGGGGGTCTCCGGCATCTTCTCCGGCACCCTCTCCTGGCTGTTCCAGCAGTATGACGGCACTCGCCCCTTCTCCGAACTGGTGGACGAGGCGTGGCAACACGGCCTGACCGAGCCGGATCCCCGGGAGGATCTCTCCGGTCAGGATGTGCGCCGCAAGCTCCTCATCCTGGCGCGGGAGGCGGGCTTCGAGCTCGACTCCGCCGACATCGAGCTGGAGAACCTGGTGCCGGTGGTCCTGCGCAAGGTGAGTGCGGATCAGTTCATGGACAGGCTCAAGGAGCTGGATGACCCTATCCAGACCGCCTTCGAGGGGGCGCGCCGGGTCGGCAAGGTGCTGCGCTATGTCGCCCGCTTCGAGCACGACGGCAAGGCCCGCGTCGGGCTGGAGGCGCTGGAGCCCCATCACCCGTTTGCCAACCTCTTGCCCTGCGACAACGTGTTCGCCATCGAGAGCGACAGCTATCGCACCAACCCCCTGGTGATCCAGGGGCCGGGAGCGGGCCGGGAAGTGACGGCCGCCGCCATCCAGTACGATCTCTGGCAGATCTGCGCCAGCCTCTGAGGCTGCGTGACACGATGCAATGAGAAGAGGCGCCCCAGGGCGCCTCTTCTGTTATCGGGTGGCGGAGTTACCAGAACAGCCGGCCCAGGAGGGGGGCGAGCAGCACGGTGGCCATGCCGGCGATCATCATTACCATGCTGGAGACCACCCCCTCCTCGTTGCCCATCTGATAGGCCCTGGCTGTCCCGGCCCCGTGAGCCGAGGCACCAAAGCCCGCGCCCTTGCCGAGGCGGCTGCGGATGGCGAGCACGGTGAGCACGCTTTCTCCCACCGCCATGCCGATGACGCCGGTCAGCACCACGAACAGGGCGGTGAGATCGGCGTTGCCACCCACGGAACGGGTCGCCTCCACCGCGAAGGGGGTGGTGATGGATCTCATGGCCATGCTGCGTTGCAACAGCTCGGAGAGGTTGAGCCAGCGGGCCAGCAGCACTGTGCTGCCCACCGCCATCACCACGGACGCCACGACCCCGACCGAGAGGGAAAGCCAGTGGCGGCGCATCAGCTGGCGATTCTCGTAGACGGGCACCGCGAAGGCGACGGTGGCAGGGCCCAGCAGCCAGAGCAGCCAGTGGGATTCGGCCATGTAGTCCCGGTAGGGAATGTGGAACAGCATCACCACGGCCACCAGCAGGGTGGGGGCCAGCAGCAGCGGCATCAGGGGCAGGATGCGCTTTTTGCCATAGAGCCACTTGCTGGCGTAGTAGAAGAGCAGGGTCAGGGCGAAGCAGAGCAGGCCGAGCAGGGTGTCAGACATGGCGGCGACTCCGGCGGGCCAGCTTCAGCTCGAGGCGATAGACCCTGTCCACCACCAGGGCCGTGGTGCCGAGCACCAGCACGGTGCTGACGATCAGGACCACCATGATGCGCCACCCCTCCTGCAGCAGCAGCTCCTGATAGTTGACCACGGCCACCACGGCGGGGACGAAGAAGAGCAGCATCTCCGCCAGCAGCCAGCGGGCCCCGGCACTGAACCACTGGGCCTTGACCACCCCGAGCAGGATGCAGACCAGCAGCAGCAACATGCCGGTGAGGTTGGCGGGCAGGGGCAGGTGCAAGGTGCGCACTGCGATGTCGGCCAGCAACCAGATGGCCGCCAGCAGGGCGATTTGGAAGGGGGTTTGCAACCAGCGAAGGCAGAGGGTTTTCATGGCAAGCGTCTTTCTGTGAACCTGCTCACAGTATAGAGAGGGACCAAACCTGCAAAAAATGAATTTAAATTATCAAAATCATGCCAAAGAGGCATGATTTAGCCAGCCATCCCCGTCAAGAGAGCACCATGGATATTCGAGCCCTGCGTTACTTCGTCGAGCTGGTGCGGGAGCAGAGTTTCACCCGCGCCTCCGAGAAGCTGTTCGTCACCCAGCCCACCATCAGCAAAATGATCCGCAACATGGAAGAGGAGCTGGGCCAGCCCCTGCTGAGCCGGGTCGGTCGCCGCTTCACCCTGACCGACAGCGGCCAGGTGCTGTTCAATCGGGCCCAGACCATCCTGGCGGAGATGCAGCAGCTGGAGGCGGAGCTGGCGGATCTGCAGAGCCTGCAATCCGGGCGTCTTGCCCTCGGCATCCCGCCCATGGTGGGCCATGTCTATGCGGATCTCATTCGTACCTATCGCAGCCGCTACCCCGGGGTGGAGCTCTCCATCGTCGAATATGGCGGGCGGCGCATCGAGCAGGCGGTGCTGGCGGGGGAGCTGGATCTCGCCATCACCATGCTGCCGACCAGGGAAGAGGGGGCCCTCTGCGCCCTGGATCTGGACAGTTACCCCATCCGGGTGGTGCTACCGGACCTGCCCCGCTGGCGCGAGGGGGGCGAGATCCGGCTGGAGGCTCTGCGGGACGAACCCTTCCTGCTCTATACCCAGGCCTTCACCCTGAGCGAGCGGCTGGAGCAGGCCTGCGAGCAAGCCGGGTTCGTGCCTCAGGTGGCGGCCCGCAGCAGCCAGTGGGACTTCCTCACCGCCATGGTGCGAAGCGGCATGGGGGTCGCTTTCCTGCCGGAGCCCATCTGCCGGCGGCTGACGCCGGACGGCCTGGTGTTGCGCCCTCTGGCCCCGGCGCTGAGCTGGCGACTCGGGGTGATCTGGCCAGGGGATCGCTACCTCTCCCGCACCGCCGAGGCCTGGCTTGCCCTGTGCCGCGAACAGGGCTGAAGAGAGGGTCTGGGGTTAGGGGGTCCCCTGTGACGCCATGCCTGTGACGAAGCGGGCATAGGCTGCGGAGTGTCGCACCTCCTCAATCTCGTCCCACACCTGTTGGCTGAGATCGGGGTGGGCTTGATGGAAGGGGTGGGAGAAGATGAGGTAGTAGGGTTTTTCGACCAGGGGAGGGGTGATCCGCTCGAGTGTGGCCTGCAACTGCGGGTGGGCGGCCAGGGTCCGTTCTGCGACCCCGGTTTGCAGGGCGGCGGCAACGGCGCGCTGCATCGCGACCTTCTTGAGCAGGATCAGTGGTTCCCTGCTGGAGTCATCCACCCTGACACCGCTCTCCTGCAGCTGGGCGACGATGGAGAAACCGGACTGCGCCGCAATGACGCCATGGGCGACGAGCTGCCGGCCATCCCAGCGAACCTGTCCGCCTTTTGGCTGGTAGAGGCTGTAGCTCTCGGTGAGCAGGCGCTTGGCGGGATCAGGTGCCCCCTGTCGCATGGGATAGACCCCTATGGTGCGAGCACGCTCTTCGCTGTAGCTCAGCTTGACGGCGGCATCGAGCTGGCCCTGGCTGACGAGGGAGAGGCAGCGTTTCCAGGGAAGGGGGGTGAGAATGATGGGATGCCCGATCCGGTTTGCCACCTCCTTGAGGTGGAACTGCACTATCCCCTCGCCGGACATCAGCAACCAGGGAGGCGAATCACTGTTCTCCATGCAGGCACGAATGCTGCCGGGAGCGGCCATGACGCAGGTCGGCAGCAACCAGAGCAGCAGCGCCAGGCAGAGAGTGCGCAAGGGGAGCCTGCCTGACAGGGGAGAACCGGCGAGCCAGTCAGGGAGCGATGCCAAAGTCATCCCTCATCGGGTCATAGAGATAGGCGCGGTAGTCGGTGCTCTCGTCGGGCAACTGCGGGTTGGTCAGCCGGAAGATCTGGCGTGAATCGAGCCGGGCAAAGACCAGGGAAGGCTGGAAATGATGGCGCCAGAGGCGCTGCAGGGAGCCATCTTTCCAGGCCAGTTGCAGGCCGCGCAAAAGGCGCTCGCGCTCCTTGCTGTAGGTGGCGTGGCTATAGAGGGAGTGGATGAGCGGATAGAAGAGGGCGACATGGCTATCCACGGTCAGCCCCGGCAGGCCGGGTCTGTGGTTTTTCCACTCGCTCAATATCTCGTTGGCACCACGGCAGAAGAGATCGATCCGGCCACGGGCCACCAGGCGAAACAGTGACTCATAGTTATCCACCTCCTGCACCCTGAAGCCGTTGTAGCGAAGGATGTCGGCATCCCGCCAGCCTGTGCCCACCCCTTGCGTGAACTGCTGCAACTGGGACAGGGTGTGAACCCCGGCAAGTGCCCGGGCACGGGCGCTGCCGACAAAACAGACCCGGTAGCCGAGCACGCCCAGATCGATGGGGAAGGGGACCAGGCTGACGCCGGGTTGAGGGATCTCCTGGGGCCAGCTGTCGACGATGAAGAGGGCATTCTTGCCCGGCGTTTGCACTTCGAGCCGCATCCTCGCCTTGTTCATCCTGATGGCGTCGAGCAGTTCATAGTCGCCGTAATCGGGCCGTGTTTTCTCCAGCGCCAGCCGCATCGCCGCCCGGTAATAATTCATGCGGACATCCTGTTGGGTCTCCCCGGTGATCAGGGTGAAGCGGGTGGCCGCCATCGTGAGGGACGGGAGGGAGAGGGCGAGCAAAAGGAGCAGGATTCGATGCATCTTGACCGGGTTCGGCAACGGGATTGTGCCCAGTATAGACGGGCCATTCCCGTCGACACAGCGCTATCAGGCTCTGGCAGATCTGACCTCTTGAGAAGGGGGTCATGCGGATTTCATCAAGAGACCCAGGCGGCGACAGAGTTGGCGCAGCGTCTGGTTGTCGAGGCAGCCGAAGCCGAGCAGCCACCCCTCCAGCGTCGGCGGGCCCAGGTAGAACTGGCCCAGATGACGCAGCCCCAGCCCGCAGGCGTTGGCGGCATCGGTCCAGCGCGCCTCGCCACCGGGGGGCAGCAGCACGGCGCACTGCAGGCCGGCGCCGCTGTGGATGGGGGTGAGCCCCGGGCAGTGCTCGGCCAGTTCCGCCAGCAGCAGATCCCGTCTGCTCTGGTAGAGGAGGCGGCTCTGGCGCAGGTGGGTGGCGAAGTGCCCGCCCCGGATGAAGTCTGCCGTGACCGCTTGCTGCAACTGGTTGCTGTGGCCGTCGACGGCGGCCCGGGCGCGGCAGAAGGAGTCCATCAGTGGCCTGGGCAGCACCAGGTAGGCGAGGCGCAGCGAGCCGAACAGCACCTTGCTGAAGGTGCCCACATAGATCACCCGCCCCTGGCCGTCGAGCCCCTGCAGGGCAGGCAGGGGACGCTGATCATACTGGTACTCCCCGTCGTAATCGTCCTCCAGGATCCAGGCGCCGTGACGCTCTGCCTCGGCCAGCAGCGCCATGCGGCGGGGCAGGCTCATGGGGACGCCAAGGGGATACTGGTGTGCCGGGGTGCAGTAGATGAGGCGCGGTGCAGGATGATCCCCATGAGGGTTGAGCCCCTCTTCATCCACCGGCACCGGATGCACCCGGGCACCGGCGCTCTCCATGGCGGTGCGAGCCCCGGGATAACCGGGGTCTTCCACCCAGACGGTGTCGCCGGCATCGATGAGCAACTGGGTCGCCAGCAGGATCCCCTGCTGGGAGCTGGTGAGGATCAGGATCTGATCCGGCTCGCACACCACGCCGCGTGACTGCACCAGATAGCTGCTGATGGCGGCGCGAAGTTCCCCAAGCCCCTGGGGATCCCCGTAGTTCATCCAGTCGCTGGCGCGCTGGCGCCACTGTTGCTGCATCAGCCGACCCCAGAGTGCCTGGGGGAAGAGACGGGGATCCGGCTGGCTGGAAGCAAAGGTGGTGCCCACCTCGGGCACGTCGTGACAGGCGCCACCCAGGGCCATCTCCTGGCCGCGGCGGGAGAGGCCAGCCGCTGACTGGGGCGGGCGCGGCGCGGGGCGCACCGCCGCCAGGGCGACAAAGCTGCCGGCGCCCACCTTGCGCACCAGATACCCCTCCGCCTCGAGCCGGCCATAGGCCAGTTCCACCGTGCTGCGGGAGATACCGAGATCCCGGGCCAGGAGGCGGCTGGCGGGCAGGCGGCTGTGCAGGGGCAGGTGGCCCGCCAGGATGGCCTCGCGCAGGGTACGCACCAGTTGTTCGTGCAGGGGCAGCTCCCCTTGCTGCTGGCTGGCGAAGAGCGTTGGCAGAACGGTCATGGTGTGCTCCCGTTGGCTCGTGGGGGGCGCCCCTTTCGAGGCAGGGATCCTGCCCGCAGGGCATGGCGCGGCTGTGGGGCTGGCGACCGACGGGCAGAGCGGGTGGGGTGGATGGTCATGGTGGCGGCTCGATGAAATTGGTCTGCCCATATTGGCAAAATTGGTCGGCGTGGCAAGGCCATTTTGTCGCTACATTGGTGGTCACAGGGTGGCGCCAGCAGGCGGCACGGATTGGCAACACAAGGAGTCTGCATGTCGGAATACAGTGCCACCATCAGTTGGCAGCGGGGGGAGCACGAGCCCTTCGTCGATCAGCGTTACAGCCGGGCCCATGAGTGGGCGTTTGATGGCGGGGTCAGGGTGCCGGCCTCCTCCTCTCCCCATGTGGTGCCGCTGCCTTACTCGGTGGCGGAACATGTGGACCCGGAAGAGGCGTTTGTGGCGGCCCTCTCCAGTTGCCACATGCTCACCTTCCTTTGGCTGGCGGCGAAGGCGGGCTATCGGGTAGAGAGCTACCGGGACGACGCGGTCGGCATCATGGCTAAAAACGGGCAAGGTCGCCTCGCCATGACCCGGGTCACCCTGCGTCCCAGGGTGATCTTCGGGGGAGAGCGGGAGCCCGCCCTGGCGGATCTGGAGCAGTTGCACCACCAGGCCCATGAGGAGTGCTTCATCGCCAACTCGGTCAACACCGTCGTCACCACAGAGATCGTCATCTAGTCATCAGGAGCGTTCAGGATGAGTCATGTATTGAGCACAGGGGTGGCAGGGGCCGCCGAAGCCAGCGTCTTTTTCGAGGCCCAACTGAAGTTTCGTACCGATCCGGCGGATCTGGCCGCCGATCTGCTGGCCGGGGCGGCGGGGATCGTGGTCATCGATACCCGCTCCCCCGCACACTATGCCGAGGGGCACATTCCCGGCGCCATCTCCTTCCCCCACAGGACCATGACGGCGTCGACCACGGCGTTACTGGACCGGAACCTGGTGTATGTCTGCTATTGCGACGGCATCGGCTGCAACGGTTCGACCCAGGGGGCCTACAAGCTGGCGTCCCTCGGGTTTGAGGTCAAGGAGTTGATAGGGGGTCTGCACTGGTGGCGTCAGGACGGTTTCGCCGTCGCCACGGGCAGCGAGCCCGGAGTGCTGCTGGAAGGGGGAATTGCCTGTGCCTGTTGAACGTTGCAATGAGGGGGGCGACGCCTCCCTGTCCGGCGCCGCCCTTTTCAACGACTTTGGGCAGCCTCTGGGGCGTGCGCTGCCAGAATGGCGCGGCGCCGAATTCCCTCCCCACCGCGCACTGCATGGCTGGGGTTGTCGTCTCGAGCCCCTTGATCCCGAGCGCCACCTGGGGGATCTGTGGCAGGCGTTCAGTGCCGACAGCGGGGCCATGTGGACCTACCTGACCAGCGGCCCTTTCGCGGACGAGGCCGCCATGGGGGTCTGGCTGCGGGAGGTGGCCACCAAGCGGGATCCCCAGTTCTACGGCATCATCGACGAGGGGAGCGGACGGGCGCTGGGACTGGCGAGCTACCTGCGCATCGATCCCCTGGCGGGCAGCATCGAGGTGGGCTGGCTGCACTTCTCCCCCGCCATGCAGCAGTCACGGCTGGCGACGGCGGCCATGGTGTTGATGATGGCCAATGCCTTTGCTCTGGGATACCGGCGCTACGAGTGGAAGTGCAATGCCCTGAACCTGCCTTCGCGCCAGGCTGCCCTGCGCCTGGGCTTCCACTATGAGGGGACCTTCCGTCAGGCGCGGGTGGACAAGGGACACAACCGGGATACGGCCTGGTTCTCCGTCATCGACAGCGAGTGGCCCGCCCTGAAAGGGTGCTTCGAGCGCTGGCTGGAGGACGGCAACTTCGACCATGCCGGGCGTCAGCGTAGTCGGCTCTCCGAACTGACCGCCGCCTGCCGCTCTGGGGCGTGTTGAGGGCGGCAGATCACCCGCCGGGACGGGGCGGTTTCCGGTGCCGGGGCTTTGGGTATCCTTCGCACACAAGGCGCCAGATCCGACATCCAGACGCAAGAGGCGCCAGTCATGGCGCCTCTTTTGTTTGTTCAGTCGTGGTGATCGCCGATGGGGGCCGCAATCCAGTTCATCAGCCGGACCATGTCCTCGGGGGCCACGCCGACCGAGAGCCCCCGCTTGCCACCGCTCACCAGGATCTCGTCGAAGGCCATGGCGGAGTCGTCCAGCACGGTGGGCAGCAGCTTCTTCTGGGCCAGGGGACTGATGCCGCCCACCTTGTAGCCGGTCAGCTTTTCGGCTTCCGCCGGCTTCATCATCTCCACCTTCTTGAGCCCGGTAGCCTTGGCGAGCTGCTTGAGGCTGCACATGCCCGAGGAGGGCACGATGGCCACCACCGCCTGCTTGTCGTGATGGGCGAGCAGGGTCTTGAACACCTGCGCCTCGGGCAGGCCCAGCTGGGTAGCGGCATGCTTGCCGAAGTCGTCGTGGGCTTCGCACTCATAGGGGTAAAGCCTGTGAGGTATCTTGAGCTTTTTCAGCAAGTTGATGGCGGGTGTCATGGGGTCTCCTCGAACCGTGGCAAGGCCAGACAGTCTGCGCCCGGGAGCCGGATGTGGCAAGAACCAGTCTTCACACCCAATCGGGGCCTGTGTTAGCGTAACCGGGTGCCGGATCCTATGATTTGGGCACTTGTCCCCGCATTCCAATGCAATGCGCCGGCGATCGAAAGGAATCGTAGCCATGAATACCACAGCACTTTGCGCTCGCGATATCGACGCGATGGATCGATATGAGACCCTTGCCAGGCTGACCGCCCTTGATCGGGCCTATGGCATGGTCGAGTTCGATCTCGATGGTCGCATGGTCTCGGTCAACCCCCTGTTTTGCGACATGCTGGGCTATCCCCCCGAAGCGCTGGTGGGCCAGTCCCATCTCATGCTGTTGCCGCCGGATCTGCAGGCGGAGCATGATCTCTTCTGGCAGAAGGTATTGGGTGGCGAGATCCAGTCGGGGGAGTTTCGCCGGGTCAGGCAAGGTGGCAGCCCCCTCTGGCTCCATGCCACCTACATGCCCGTGAGCGACGAGGCCGGCACCCTGCTGGGGGTGGTCAAGCTGGCGCACGACATTACCTCGGCTGTGATGGCCAAGCAGCGGGTCGAGCAGCAGAGCCAGCTGTTTGACATCGTGGTGGCCGCGCACCAGAGTTTTCTGCTCGATCGCAATCTCGGCTCCGCCTGCGATACCGTCTTCGAGCGCCTGCTGAGCGTGAGCGAGAGCTCCTATGGTTTCATCGGCATCATCCAGTACGAGGATGGTCGTCCCAGTCTCTATGTCCCCTCCATCTCCAATGTCTCCTGGGACGAGGCGACCCACGCCTGGTATGAACAGCAGCGCCAGAGTCGGGGCGGGCTCATCTTCAGCAAGCTCGACAACCTGTTTGGGCACGTGGTGACCCACAATACCCTGGTTTGCTGCAACGATCTGCCGAGCCATCCAGCCAGTCGCGGTGTCTCCCCCCGTGGTCATCCGCACCTGGAGAGCTTCCTCGGCATTCCCATCCGCCACAAGGGAGAGGCGATCGGCATGATCGCCCTGGCCAACCGCCCGGGTGGCTTTGACGAGACCCATGTCAGCCTGCTCGAGCCCCTCACCACGGCCCTTGGCACCCTTATCCACGCCCGCAACCTGGAGGACGAGCGCAGCCGCATGGAGCGGGTGCTGCGCTTCAACGCCGAGCACGATTTCTTGACCAAGCTGCCCAACCGCAGCAGCTTTTTCCAGCAGGCAAACGTGTTGCTGGATCACGTCCAGCACCATCCCGCCGAAGGGGAGGCCTGCTGCCTGGCCTTGATAGATATCGACTTCTTCAAGCAAATCAATGATGTATATGGACACCTTGCCGGAGATGCCGTGCTGGCGTCGCTGGCGGGGCTCCTGATGCAGGCGGTGCGCAGCAAGGATCTGGTGGCGCGATTTGGCGGGGAGGAGTTCATCCTGCTGCTGCGGGGCACGACCCTGGAGGAGGCCCACACCATCATGGAGCGCATCCGGCGCCAGGTGGAGCAGCACACCTTCCTGTATCAGCACCAGGCGATCACCGTCACCATCAGTGTGGGGCTCACGCCCTATCAGATGAGTTACAGGCGCATGGATGACTGGCTTCAATGCGTGGACCAGCGACTTTACGAGGCAAAACGTCGGGGTCGCAACCAGGTCTCCTGATGAGAGGCCATATCGCGAAATAAAACAGGGCGCCATCATGGCGCCCTGATTGTTGTGGATGTTTTTTTCCCTTAGAGGGGGCTGTGCTGGCGGCAATATCGGGATCCCCGTGCCCGGCAGGGACGAAAAAGGGCGCCGGGGCGCCCTTGTTTGCAACGGTCCGGGATCAGCCGGTGTTGCGCATGCCGGCGGCGATGCCGGCGATGGTGACCATCAGCGCCTGATCCAGCTCGGGGTGCAGGGTCTCCGGGTGGTTGCGGGAGCGATTGAGCAGCTCGGCCTGCAGCACGTTGAGCGGGTCTGTGTAGGGGTTGCGCAGCTTGATGGACTCCTTGATCCAGGGCTGATCGTCCAGCAGGTCGCCCTGCGGGCGCAGTTTCAGCACTACCTCGATGGAGTCGGCAAGCTCCTGACGCAGCTGCTTGCCGAGTGCCCACAGGTTCTCCGGCACCAGGCGGGTGTCATAGTATTCCGCCAGCCAGAGGTCGGCCTTGAGGAACACCATCTCCAGCATCTCGAGACGGGTGCGGAAGAAGGGCCACTGGCGACTCATCTCGTCCAGCACGCTCTTCTGGCCGTCGTCGATGGCCTGTTGCAATCCCTTGTGGGCGCCGAGCCAGGCCGGCAGCATCAGCCGGTTCTGGGTCCAGGCGAAGATCCAGGGGATGGCGCGCAGGCTCTCGACACCGCCGTTGGGCTTGCGCTTGGCGGGGCGGGAACCGAGCGGCAGCTTGCCGAGCTCCATCTCCGGGGTGGCGGCACGGAAGTAAGGCACGAAGTCCGGGTGACCGCGCACGATACTGCGGTAGTGATCACAGGAGACAGACGCCAGCTGCTCCATCACGGCGCGCCAGCTCTCTTTCGGCTTGGGCGGCGGCAGCAGGTTCCCCTCCAGCACGGCGCTGGTGTAGAGGTTCAGGCTCTGGATGGCCACCTTCGGCAAGCCGAACTTGAAGCGGATCATCTCCCCCTGTTCGGTGACCCGCAGGCCGCCGCGCAGGGATCCCGGGGGTTGCGACAGGATCGCCTGATGGGCGGGGGCGCCGCCACGGCCGACGGTACCGCCGCGGCCATGGAACAGGGTGAGGCGGATGTTGTTGGCTTCAGCCAGCGCCACCAGGGATTCCATGGCGGCGTACTGGGCCCAGCCAGCGGCCATCATGCCCGCATCCTTGGCGGAGTCGGAGTAGCCGATCATCACGTACTGACGGCCCTGGATGTAACCGCGATACCAGTCCACCGACAGCAGGCGTTCCATCACGGCGGTGCCCGCCATCAGGTCTTCCTGGGTCTCGAACAGCGGGGCAACCGGCATGCGGAACTTGCAGCCAGCTTCCTTCAGCAACAGCTGGACCGCCAAGACATCGGACGGGGCACCGGCCATGGAGATGATGTAGATGCCGAATGCATCGGGGTCGTGCTGGGCGATGACGCGACAGGTGTCGATGGTCTCGCGGGTCTCGGCACTGGGATCCCAGTCGCTCGGGATGAGGGGGCGGCGGGAGTTCAGCTCGCGCAGCAGGAAGGCCTGCTTGTCCTCTTCGCTCCACTCGGCGTAGTCGCCCACACCCAGGTAGCGGGTCAGCTCGGAGAAGACCTGGCCGTGACGCTCGCCATCCTGACGGATGTCCAGCTTGACCAGGTGGATGCCGAAGCAGGCCAGCTTGCGCAGCACGTCCAGCAGCATGCCGTCGGCGATGTTGCCCATGCCGCAGGCGTGCAGGGAGTGGTAGCAGAGCTCCAGGGGCTCGCGCAGCTGGGCGGTGCTCTTGACCAGATCCCGGCTCTCGCTCGCCTGGCCCTGTACCTTGGCGGTCAGGTACTCCTGGGTCTCGCGCAGCTGCTCGCGCAGCTCACGCACCAGGGCGCGATAGGGTTCCGGGTTATCACCGACCCGGGCACGCACGGCGTCGGTGCAATCGGCCATGGAGAGCTCGGAGGTGAGCTCCTTGATGTCCTTGTAGAACAGGCTCACCGCCATCCAGCGGCCCAGCTCCAGCACTTCGGCGGTCACCTTGGCGGTGACGAAGGGGTTGCCGTCGCGGTCACCGCCCATCCAGGAGGTGAACTTGACCGGCGCGGCATCCAGCGGCAGCCGCACACCCAGATGGTGTTGCAGGCGCTCGTCCAGATTGCGCATGAATTCGGGGATGGCCGGCCACAGGCTGTTTTCCACCACGGCGAAGCCCCACTTGGCTTCGTCCACCGGGGTCGGGCGCTGTTCGCGGATCTCGTTGGTGTGCCAGGCCTGGTTGACCAGCTGCTCGATGCGACTCTGGATCTTGTCCCGCTCGCGGGGCAGCAGATCGGAGAGTTCCAGGGCCTCGAGGCAGTCGTTGAGCTGCACGTGCTTGTGGATCAGGGTACGACGGGTCACCTCGGTGGGGTGAGCGGTCAGCACCAGATCGATGTCCAGCTCGCGCACGGCCTGGATGATGGCCTCCTGGGACAGGTTGGAGGCTTTCAGCTTGTCGAACATCTGCTCCAGCGGGTCCGGGGTGCAGACCTGCTCTTCGCAGCGACGGGAGATGGTGTGGAACTGCTCCGCCACGTTCGCCAGGTTGAGGAACTGGCTGAAGGCACGGGCCACGGGCAGCAGTTCGTCATCGGAGAGGGTACGCAGGGTGTCGAGCAGGCGCTCTCTGTCTGCCTCGTTCCCCTTGCGGGAAGACTTGGCCAGTTGGCGAATGGTCTCAATCTTGTCGAGGAAGGCCTGCCCCTGATGATCCTTGATGGATTTACCCAGCAGTTGGCCCAACATGCCTACGTTGGCCCGTAGTGCGGCGTACTTTTCGTTCATTCCACATCCTTATTTTGTTGGTGCCTCCTGACCTTCCAGGCGGGAGGCGACCTCACTTATTGTTGTGCGATTACAACATATGCTCCGTCATCTTAGGGGGACAATCTACCCAGATTGTCTGCGCAAGGTCAAATAACAAGCCGATTCAGAACATGTATTTCCCTCACCTGTCCCAAGGCGCCTGTCATGTAACTTACTTACATCCCTATTTGGCTAGACGCAGAAGCGCCGGATCAGGTGCTGCAGCACCGCCGTGGTCGGTTTGACGAACGACAGATCCAGGTATTCATCGGGCTGGTGGGCCTGGGTGATATGGCCTGGACCCATCACTATGGTCTCGCAACCCAGCTGCTGGATAAAGGGGGCTTCGGTGCAATAGTTCACGGACTCGGCGGCCCGGCCGCTCGCCTTTTCCGCCTCCCGCACCAGCTCGGAGTCATCCTGGCAGGCATAGGCCGGAATGGGTTCGTGCAGGTGCTGCAGGTGCAAGCAGCCGGGCTGGTGGATCTCGATGGGGGAGAGCGCCTCTTTCAGCATGCCCATCAGCTCGTCGGGTCCCACCTGCGGGGTGGGACGCATGTCGATGTGCAGCTCGCAGCAGCCGCAGATGCGGTTCGGGCTGTCGCCCCCCTGGATGTAGCCGAGGTTCAGGGTGGGCTGGGGCACGGCGAAGCGGTGATCCGCGTACTTTTCCTTCAGATCCTGCTGGAGCCTGAGCACCTGACCCATGGCCTTGTGCATGATCTCCATGGCATTGACGCCGTTGGCGGGATCCGAACTGTGGCCGCTTCGGCCTGTGATGCGAATGGCTTCCGACATGTGGCCCTTGTGGGCCACCACGGGCACCAGCCCGGTGGGTTCGCCGATCACCGCGTAATCGGGTTTGAGTTCGGCTGCGGCGGCGATGGCGCGGGCCCCGGCCATGGTGGTCTCTTCATCGGCGGTGGCAAGAATGCGCAGCGGCTTGCTCAGGGTCTTGAGGTCGACCTCCTTGAGCGCTTCCACGATAAAGGCGAAGAAGCCCTTCATGTCGATGGTGCCGAGCCCGTACAGGCGGTTGCCCTCTTCGGTCACCTTGAAGGGGTCTTTGGTCCAGGCTCCTTCATCGAAGGGAACGGTATCCGTGTGACCCGCGAGCAGCAGCCCCCCTTCTCCCTGACCATAGGTTGCCACCAGGTTGAACTTGCCCGGCAGATCCGGCAGGGCCGTGACCTCGCACTGGAACCCAAGCTGGCCGAACCAGTCGGCCAGCAGCCGGATCACCGCCTCGTTGCTCTGATCCCAGCGAGTATCCGTGCTGCTGATAGAGGGAATCGCAATAATATTCTTATAAAGTGAAAAAAAATCCAGTTTGGCCATCAGCTCCTCCTTGCGTCCCCGGAGTGTTTCTGTTAGAAAATACAAATGCAAAGTGAGTGCATGAATATTCTGTTCGAGTGCTCATCGACAAGGCCTCTAGTTGTAAGGGAAAGTTAATGTTCTGTCACCTGATCTGTAACCGACGACGCATATCCGCCTGAATTGCCCCTCCGCACTCGTTGCATCAAAGGGGCGATAGCCGACCCCTTGCACCGCAGCACCATGCTGTGAATTTCGAACCCAGACTTGGAATACTCAAACATGCTTAAGACCGTTATCGTCGGTGCCAGTGGCTACGCGGGGGCCGAACTGGCCGCTCTGGTCCAGAACCATCCACAACTCGAGCTGTTCGGCCTCTATGTTTCCGCCGGCAGCCAGGACGCCCACAAGCGCTTCTCTTCCCTGCATCCCCAGTGGGTGGGCAAGCTGGATCAGCCGCTGCTGCCCCTGGACGAAGACGGCATGACCCGGATCCTGACCCAGGCCGATCTGGTGGTGCTGGCTACTGCTCACGAGGTGAGTGCGGAACTCGCGCCCAAGTTCCTGGCCAAGGGGTTGCCGGTGTTCGATCTCTCCGGTGCCTTCCGGGTCAACGATCAGCAGTTCTACTCCTCCTTCTACGGCTTCACCCACGAGAATGAGCAGTGGCTGGAGCAGGCCGCCTACGGTCTGGCCGAGTGGAATGCCGATGCCGTCAAGGCCGCCCAGCTGATTGCCGTGCCGGGATGCTACCCGACCGCCTCCCTGTGCGCCCTCAAGCCGCTGCAACAGGCCGGGCTGATTGCCCAGGGGTGGCAGCCCATCATCAATGCGGTTTCCGGCGTCTCCGGGGCTGGTCGCAAGGCCGCCATCAACACCAGTTTCTGCGAAGTGAGCCTCAATCCCTACGGCACCTTCAATCACAGGCACCAGCCGGAGATCAGCCACCACCTCGGCAAGGAGGTGCTGTTCCAGCCCCACCTCGGCAACTATGTGCGGGGCATCCTGGCCACCATCTATGTGCAACTGGCGGAAGGGGTGACGCCGACCCAGGTGGATCAGGCCTACCTCAAGGCCTACGAAGGCAAGCCGCTGGTACGCCTCACCGGCCAGATGCCCTCCATCCGTGGCGTGGCGAGCACGCCCTACTGCGACATCGCCTGGCAGCAGCAGGGCAACATGCTGGTGGTGGTTTCTGCCATCGACAACCTGCTCAAGGGGGCCGCCTCGCAAGCCATGCAGTGCATAAATATCAAGTTTGGTTTTGAACCGGCCACCGGCCTGATTTAACGCTTTAAGAAAGGATCGAGAAGATGGACAAGCAGACGCTGGTAATCAAGTTGGGTGGTGCCCTGATCGAGAACGACGAGGCCCTGACTGCCCTGTTCGCCACCCTGAAGACCTTCCTGGATGATCAGCACCGTCCTCTGGTGCTGGTGCACGGTGGTGGCTGCCTGGTGGACGACCTGCTCAAGGGGCTGGGCATGACCTCCACCAAGAAGAACGGCCTGCGGGTGACCCCGTTCGAGCAGATCCCCGTGATTGCCGGTGCCCTGGCCGGGACCGCCAACAAGATGATGATGGCCAAGGCCATCTCCACCGGCATTCCTGCTGTGGGTCTGTGCCTCGCCGACGGCGGTCTGTGCCAGGTGACCCAGCTCGATCCGGATCTCGGTGCGGTCGGTGACTGCAAACCGGGCAACCCGGCGCTGGTGGCCGGCATCCTGGGGCAGGGCTTCCTGCCGGTGGTGAGCTCCATCGGCATCACCGCCGACGGACAGATGATGAACGTCAATGCGGATCAGGCGGCCACCGCCATCGCCGAAGCGCTGGGCGCCGATCTGGTGATGCTGTCGGATGTGAGCGGCATTCTGGATGGCAAGGGCAAGCTGGTGCCGCAACTGGACAAGCAGAGCGCGCTGGACCTGATGGAGAAGGGGGTTATCACGGACGGCATGGCCGTCAAGGTGAAAGCCGCCCTGCATGCCGCCGAAACCCTGGGCAAGCCGGTCTGTGTCGCCAGCTGGCGCTACCCGGATCAGCTGCTCAAGCTGCTGGCTGGCGGCGCGGTCGGCACCCAGGTCACCCTCTGATCTCCACCGGGAAAAGGACAATCCGATGCAACATCTTCTGAAAGACAGTGATTTAAGCAAGGCCCAGATCGAGGCGCTGCTGGCGCTAGGCAAGGCGGTCAAGGCCGATCCGAAGAAATACAGCCAGGCCCTGGCGGGCAAGAGCGTGGTCACCCTGTTCGAGAAGCCCTCCCTGCGTACCCGGGTCACCTTCGACATCGGCATCGCCAAACTGGGCGGTCACAGCGTCTATCTGGATCAGCAGAACGGGGCGCTCGGCAAGCGGGAGTCGGTGAAGGATTTCGCCAGCAACCTGTCCCGCTGGTGTGACGCCATCGTCGCCCGGGTGTTCGATCACCAGACCCTGGTCGAGCTGGCCGAGTTCGGCTCGGTGCCTGTGGTCAACAGCCTGTGCAACCTCTACCACCCCTGCCAGGGGCTGGCGGATTTCATGACCATCAGCGAGCACTACAGCGATCTGTCCAAGGTGAAGCTGGCCTATCTCGGCGATGGCAACAACGTGAGCCACTCCCTGCTGCTGCTGGGGGCGACCCTCGGTACCGACGTGACCCTGGTCTGCCCGAAAGGCCATGGCCCGGATACCCAGATCTTCCTGCAGGCCCAGGCACTGGCAGCTCAATCTGGCGCGACCATACATATCAGCGATGATGTCGCGGATATCGAAGGCTTTGACGTGGTTTATACCGATACCTGGGTTTCCATGGGTGACAACACACCAATGGAGCAGGTAAAAGATATCTTCATGCCTTATCAGATCAACCAGGCCCTGCTCGATCGGACCGGCATCCAGCATGTGCTGCACTGCCAGCCGGCCCACCGGGAGCTGGAGATCACCTCGGAGGTCATGGACGGCCCAGCCTCCCTCATCATGGATGAGGCAGAAAACCGGATGCATATCCAGAACGCCGTGCTGCTGACCCTGTTCGGACAGGGCCAGAAGTAATCCGGCAACCGACCCGGAATCACCCCTTTTTATCGAATCATCACGGAGAGAAGTAAATGAGCGGAATCAACAAGATCGTACTGGCTTACTCGGGCGGACTGGATACCTCGGCCATCATTCCCTGGCTGAAGGAGCACTATGACGCTGAAATCATCGCCTTCGTCGCCGACGTGGGCCAGGAGCGTGACGATCTGGAAGGGATCGAGCAGAAGGCCATCGCCTCCGGCGCGGTCAAGTGCATCGTCAAGGATCTGCGGGAAGAGTTCGTCAAAGAGTATGTCTACCCGACCCTGAAGACCGGTGCAGTCTATGAAGGCACCTACCTGCTGGGCACCTCCATGGCTCGTCCGGTGATCGCCAAGGCCATGGTCGAGGCTGCCCTGGCAGAAGGGGCTGATGCCATCTCCCACGGTTGCACCGGCAAGGGCAACGACCAGGTGCGGTTCGAAGGGGCGGTGGCTGCCCTGGCGCCCCAGCTGAAAGTGATCGCCCCGTGGCGGTTGTGGGACATGCGTTCCCGGGAAGATCTGCTGGCCTATCTGGAAGCCCGCAACATCCCCTGCAAGGCGACCCTGAAGAAGATCTACAGCCGCGACGCCAACGCCTGGCACATCTCCACCGAGGGTGGCGAGCTGGAGAGCACCTGGAACGAGCCGTCCGAAGCCGTCTGGCAGTGGACCGTCTCTGCAGAGGATGCCCCGAACGAGCCGGAATACGTCAAGCTGACCGTGGCCAAGGGCGAAGTGGTCGCCGTTGACGACCAGCCGCTCAGCCCGCACCAGATCCTGACCACCCTGAACGAGCGTGCCGGCAAGCACGGCGTGGGCCGGATCGACATCACCGAGAACCGGATGGTGGGCATGAAGTCCCGTGGCTGCTACGAGACCCCGGGTGGTACCGTGATGGTTGCCGCACTGCGCGCCGTGGAAGAGCTGGTACTGGACAGACCGACCCGCGCCTGGCGGGAAAAGCTGGGTGCCGAGTTCTCTCACCTGGTGTATGACGGTCGCTGGTTCACCCCGCTGTGCAAGGCCATTGTCGCCTCCGCCAACGCCATCGCCGAGGAGCTCGACGGTGAAGTGGTGCTGAAGATGTACAAGGGTCAGGTCACCGCGGTGCAGAAGAAGTCGCCGAACAGCCTCTATTCCGAAGACTTCGCCACCTTCGGTGCCGACGAAGTGTACGACCAGAGCCATGCCGAAGGCTTCATCCGTCTCTACACCCTGGCGAGCCGGATCCGCGCCATGAAGGAGCAGCATCAAGCCATCGGTGGCGACCATACCCACGGCTAAACAAGCGCTATCACCCGTTGATTCGAGGGGGCATGGCCCCCTCTTTTACAGGCAGAGAGGCCCTTTGCCATCCTCATCGGGTGTGACAAGAGCGGCTGCGCCCTGGCCGCTTCTGTGAGATAACAGGCTCGCAGAAAAACAGGGCAAGATTTCAAGTTCGACGGCGCAAGGCGCCGCCGACAACGCATTCAAGGAGAGCAGTATGGCACTTTGGGGTGGACGCTTCAGTCAGGGAGCCGATAGCCGGTTCAAGCAGTTCAACGATTCGCTGCGGTTCGACTACCGTCTGGCGGAGCAGGATATTCAAGGCTCCATGGCCTGGGCCAAAGCGCTGGTCAAGGTGGGCGTGTTGACCGAGGGTGAGCAGGCCAAGTTGCAGCAGGCGATGGAGGTACTGCTCGCCTCGGTGCAACAGGATCCCCAGCAGATCCTGAACTCGGACGCCGAAGACATCCACTCCTGGGTCGAGAGCCAGCTCATCGACGCCGTCGGCGCCCTTGGCAAGAAGCTGCACACCGGTCGCTCGCGCAACGATCAGGTCGCCACCGACCTCAAGCTCTGGTGCAAGGCACAGGGTGAACTGCTGCTCGGCTCCATTACCGCCCTGCAACAAGGGTTGGTGGCCTCCGCCCGTGCCAACCAGGCCGCGGTGCTGCCCGGTTACACCCACCTGCAGCGGGCCCAGCCGGTCACTTACGCCCACTGGGCCCTGGCCTATGTGGAGATGCTGGAGCGGGACCATTCCCGTCTGCAGGATGCCCTCAAGCGCCTCGACACCAGCCCCCTCGGCTGCGGCGCCCTGGCAGGCACCGCCTATGCCATCGACCGCGAAGCCCTGGCGCTCGACATGGGCTTTAGCGGCGCGACCCGCAACAGCCTGGATTCGGTGTCCGATCGGGATCACGTGGTGGAGCTGATGCACGTGGCGTCGCTCTCCATGACCCACCTGTCGCGGTTTGCCGAAGACCTTATCTTCTACAACACAGGTGAAGCCGGTTTTGTGGAGCTCTCCGATGCGGTGACCTCAGGTTCCTCTCTGATGCCCCAGAAGAAGAACCCGGACGCGCTGGAGCTCATTCGTGGCAAGACCGGCCGGGTGGTCGGCGCCCAGATGGGCATGTTGATGAGCCTCAAGGCGTTGCCGCTGGCCTACAACAAGGACATGCAGGAAGACAAAGAGGGGCTGTTCGACGCCCTCGACACCTGGCACGACTGCCTCGACATGGCGGCCCTGGTGCTGATCGATCTGAAGGTCAATGGCGAGCGTACCAAGGCGGCGGCCCAGGGCGGCTACGCCAACGCCACCGAGCTGGCGGACTATCTGGTGGCCAAGGGCATCCCGTTCCGTGAGGCGCACCATATCGTCGGCGAGACTGTGGTCTATGCGATCCAGGTGAAAAAGCCCCTGGAAGAGCTCTCCCTCCCCGAGTTCCAGCGCTTCAGCCCCGTGGTGGGGGAAGATGTTTACCCGAACCTGGAGCTGGAAGCGACCCTGGCCAAGCGGGTCGCCAAAGGCGGCGTCGCCCGCGAGCAGATAGAGGCAGCTCTCACCGCCGCCGAAGCCTGGCTGAGCAAGCGGGCGGGTTAAGCCAACCGGCTTGCCATGGGAGTAAGAAGGCAGAACGGCAACCCCAGGGTTGCCGTTTTTTTATGGGCACGCCTCGGCGCCGTGAGGCGCGTTGACCAGGCGCTGTCAGCCCCTGTGTCCGGCGCTGGCCTGATGCACGGCGTCCGTGAGCAGCCGTTGCAACTGGCATCTGGCCTCGTCGGTTTCATGGCTGGCAGTGAGCAGCACCACCCCCAGGGTGCCCGGTGAGGGCAGCACGCCGCCGAGGAGGGTGAGACTGGCCGGCATGCCGATGGGGGAACGCACCGTGATCCCGAGCCCAGCCTGCACGGCGGCCCAGATCCCGCCGAGGCTCTGGCTGGTGAAGGCGATCCGCCAGGGGATCCCGGCATCGTCGAGGGCGCGGATGGCCCGCGCCCGCATCAGGCAGGGGGCATCGAAGAGCACCAGGGGCAGGGGCTCCCCGCGCGCGAGCAAAGGGGCGAGGTCCCACTCGGGGTGGGCAATCCAGGCCAGTTGCACCACCTCGATGAGGGGAAGATCCTCCCGCTCTCCCTGTGGCTGCCAGGCGAGAGCCATGTCGAGGGTGCCTTCCCTGATCCCCTGCACCAGGGCCCCGTTGCGATCGATGCGGGTCGTCATGCGCAGGGCCGGGTGCTGGCGACAGAGGGGTCCCAGCACGGCGGGGAGCAAAGATTCACCGAAGTCCTCCTGCACCCCGAGCCGGATCTCCCCTTGCAGCAATTCCCCTTTGAGGGCGAGCACGGCTTCGTCATTGAGCGCCAGCAGCCGCTTGGCGTAGCCCAGCAGGCGCTCACCGCTGGCTGTCGGCACCAGGTGACGTCCCTGCTTCATGACCAGATTGGTGCCGCACTGCTGTTCGAGTTTTTTCAACTGGGCGCTGACCGCCGAGGTGGAGCGGCACAGCCGCTGCGCCGCCAGCGCAAAGCTGCCGCACTCCAGTCCCAGCACGTAGCTGCGCAGGGCATCGAGATCCAGGCTGGGGGGAAGGGGTGACATAACTATCCTTTTAATCGGGATGATTGGTCTTGAATATTTCGATTTTTAAATTGTAGCAGTGAGGGAGAGTGGCTTCATCCACCAAGGAGATTGCCATGACACCCGATGTTCCCGATCGCGCCACCCTGGCGCAGCTTGCCCCCCGACTCGCCCGACTGGCGGAAGAGACGCTGTTTGGCGATATCTGGCAGCGCCCCACCCTCTCGCCCCGCGAGCGCAGCCTGATCACCCTGGCCATCCTGGCGTCACTGGGCCGGGTGCAACAACTGCCCTGGCATATTGCATTCGCCCGGCAAAACGGCCTGTCCCGGGATGAGCTGGAAGAGCTGTTCACCCATCTTGCCTTCTACGCCGGTTTGCCCGCCGCAGTGACGGCCGTGGGCTATCTGCCCCCCCGCGAGGAGGTGACCCCATGCCGCTGACCCGTATCACCCTGTGCGAGGGGATGAGCGACGCACACCTGCAACAACTCAGCGCCCTCTACCACCAGACCCTGGTGGAGGTGTTCGAGGTGCCGCCGAAGGATAAATTCCAGATCCTCGAGATCTTGCCTGCCAGTGCGCTCATCTATGACCCCCACTACCAGACCGGCCGCCGGGACCAGGGTTTCATCCTCTTCCAGATCCTGGCGGGCAAGGTGCGCAGCACCGCGACCAGGGAGCGGCTTTATGCACGTCTCGCCGAGCGCCTTGAGGCCGAGCTTGGGATCCACCCCGACAACCTCATGGTGGTGATCCAGCAGACCGATGCCGAGGCGTGGAGTTTCGGCCAGGGCCGGATGTTCAGACAGGAGGTGGCCTCATGATCGCCATGCACTACCGATTCACCCTGCCCGCAGACTACGACATGGCGCTGATCGAGCAGCGGATCGCCAGCAATGGCGCCAGACTGGACGGCTTTCCCGGTCTGTTGTTCAAGGCCTATCTCTACAGCCGTCAGGACGATGGGGCCCTGCCGGGGCAGGAGAACCGCTATGCCCCCTTCTATGTGTGGCACAGCGCCGAGGCGATGCACCGATTCCTGGCAAGCGAGGGATTCGCGGCGCTCACCCGGCATTTCGGCTGGCCCCGCATCGAGACCTGGCATCTGCTGCGGGCGCCGGATCCGGCCTCCCTCGACGGGGCTTGCATGGCCAGGCTGCGGCGCACCAAGGTCGCTTCCCACGACCAGCTGGCCGACCTGCACGGCGAGGCCATGGTGAGCGGCTGGGATCTCACCCGATGGGAATGGCTGGAGGCGGATTTTCTCCCGTCCCTCTCATCGCCCTTGCCTGGCGGGGGCGAGATCTACCGTATCGGCTATCTGGCGAAGGGGAGAGGGGGGTAAAGCGGAATTATCTTTGTCATTGAGGCTGTTTTTCCATTCACTTGGGCTGTGAAAGTGATATTAGCACCGTGAACATAGGGTGTTATATCTCGCTTGTGGATGATGATGTGGAGTTGCATCCACCTGCTGCAATGAACTGGCTCAGTGGGCACATTCAGGGTGACGGCCCGCGCCGGGCAGGGCATGATCCCGCTGCAATGCGTATGGACGCGTCAACCGGATCAAGGAGTTCCCATGTACCTGCCACCCCATTTCGCCGTTACCGACCCCGAGGCGCTGCACCAGCTGATGCAGGCGAACCCCCTGGGGGCCCTGATCACCTGTGGTGAAGGGGGGCTGGATGCCAACCACCTGCCGTTCGAGTTCGATGGGGCGCAGGGGGCCCACGGTGTGCTGCGGGCCCATGTGGCTCGCAACAACCCGCTTTGGCAGGAGGTGAAAGAGGGCGACGAAGTGCTGGTGATCTTCAGAGCCGCCGACGGCTACATCTCCCCCAGCTGGTATCCGGGCAAGCAGGTGCATCACAAGCAGGTGCCGACATGGAACTACTGCGTGGTGCACGCCCATGGCCGTATCCGGGTGAGGGACGATGCCCGCTTCGTGCGTCGCCTGCTCGCGACCCTGACCCGTACCCACGAGGCGGGAGAATCCACCCCCTGGAAGATGGCGGATGCGCCGCGAGACTATCTCGAGACCATGGTACAGGCCGTGGTAGGCATAGAGATCGAGATTGAGCGGCTGGTCGGCAAGTTCAAGCTGGGTCAGAACAAAGAGGCGGCGGATCGCCTGGGAGCGGCCAATGCCCTGCAGGAGCGCGGGCAGACCGCACTGGCCGGCGCCATGCTGAGCCCGCCTCCTTCACAGCCCTAGCGTGACACCTTGAGATTCGGCCCGACAAAAACGGCAACCGTCTGGTTGCCGTTTTTCATGGTTCCACTCCCGCTCACGCGCTGGCATTGAGCAGCTTGCCGACGCCTTCCCCCGGGCCCTGGGGCAGGGTTTGCTTGAAGGCAGAAAGCAGCTGATCGAGGTTGAGGTCGCTGTTGCCGAGGGAGCCCTTGAGGGTGTCGAGCTCGCTTTGCAGCGCGTCGAGGCGGGTGCTCTGGGTGCCGTCTGCCAACTGGGTGCGGGCGGCATCGATGGCCTGGGACAGGGGCTGATCCGAGGATTCCTGACCCAGGGTCTGCATCAGCGCCCCCATGAAGTGGTTGATGGCGGGGCGGTTCTGCTCGCTGTCAGCCTCCTGGATGCCGAGGCGCTGGAACAGGCTCTGCACCGTGGGGGCAAGCTGCGCTTCCTGCACGGCAGGCTCGGTCTGGGCGGGCGGCGTGCTGTCGCCCAGCAGCTTGCTGCCGAGCTTGATGGCAAGGGAGGCGAGGGGAAGCAGGGTGCCGATGGCGATCATGATGTCACTCTCCGTACGACTGATGTCATGACGGAGCAGGGATCGGGCCAGCTTGGCGAACATTCAACCGAAAAATGGCAGGGGATTGATCCTGCTGTGAATTTCGTTTTTGCCAGGCGGAGGACGGGCGGGTGCGAGCGGGGGCGGCGGCAAACCCTTGCTGCCCGGGGGCTGGCCGGTTTGCCGCCCGGCTTGCCGGATCAGAGCTCCTTGAACGGGCGGCGCTTCTCCTCTTCGATGACGATGGCCTCCAGATTGGCGATGCGCTCCTGCAACTCCTTGATGATCATGTCCTGCTTGCCAAGACGGTCGGTAATGCGGGCATCCCCCATCTGGTAGCGGGCGCGTTTGGTGAGATAGCTGAACGACACGCTGATAAAGACGATCAGGACGATACCTGTCCACATGGTCATGAATGACTCCTTTCAAGATTTGAACGAGAGGATCTGTCTCCCGCGCTGTCGTTGTCTCATACCCGACCTTGGGCGGCAATGCCCGCCTGGTTGTCTTCGGTTCACGCTGGGCTGCCCGAGGGGGTCACTCTCCGTCAAGGAGGATGCCTGAATGTGATGGCTCCTCTGTCATGCGGTCGTGACTGGACAGGGCGTGTGCTGGCGATGATGTTGGTTATTTGCCGCGAGTAAAGATGAATGCATGGTCGTGAAAAGTGTGCGTTCGATCATTCATGCACATTATTCAGTATGTTATTGATGGAGTCCTCTTTTAATAAATGCCTGTCACCTGATATCGATGATGCATATCAGGCCGGGCATCAGCATGAGGTCATCCAATGGAAATAAGAAGACTGGCGCGCGGTGACGAAAATATCTGGTTCAAGGCATTATCCATATTGCTTGCTGAAACAGGAGAGGGGGCAGAAAAAGCCTCTCTGGAAGATATTGCCGCCGCTATTTCCGATGAGCGCTGTTATCTGCTGGTTGCCTTGCATGGCGATGAGCCTGTCGGGCTGCTCAGTGCGTACCGTTTCCCCGACGTGAGAACTGGGGGGTACCTGGCGTATCTTTATGATATTGAGGTGATGGATGAAAAAAGAGGGCGTGGCATAGGAAAAGGGTTGGTCAATACCCTGATTGCCTGCTGCACGCGCGATGGTGTCAGACTGGTTTGGGCCGGGACCGACATGGCAAATAAAGCCGCACGACAGACCTTTGTGACGACCGGCGGGAAGGTAGAAGGCAGCGCTTATGTTGAATATGAGTGGGATAGGCTGGATGACGCCATGTCACCGGCATGTCCGTCTGCTTCACCGGTCAGCCCCTTGACCAAACCATCGTCATCATGACCTGTTGCCATAAAGAACTGGGTATTACTTTTTTCCAGAATGTGTGAACTGCTTCTTCGAGTGTTGACCGGGCCGGCAACAATATAGAGCTGTTCTAACGATGGCGAGATGTTGGAAATTATCTTGTCGAACTGATATTGCAGTCTGACAATAAAATAAGAAAGGTTGATGATTGAGGCCAGAAATTCTGGCCATCAATGAATTTCTACTGTTTTTAATATATGGCCCCTCTTTGAGGGGCCTTTGGGGACGTTATGCCGTTTAGATATTAGTAATAAATCGCAACGCGACACATCACTCTATTGCTTAGGGTCGCTGTAGATTCACCAATATACCCATCACTCATACGGACGTGTGGTCTTCGACCATAGGAAGAGGTGGCGTATGCCCAATACATTGAGCCCATAGAGTAGTCGTTGACAATGAAGTAATCTGCTGCTCCCCACTCAGAAAATAATGAACCTACCTGTCGAATCCTCAGACCCAATGACACTTCACTCACAGGGGGGATTCTAGAGTTGCGATCACGTGAATCACACCACCACGAAGCCGTCGTACCAGAGCTTTCATATGGATACTGACTATACGTATGAACGAAGAACCAGTGGCGTAACGCAAAGGTATAGGTTAGAGGTGCCCCCCCCGAGGTGGGGACTGCTGTGATGGTGACTGGGGTTAGCATTCTTACTGGTGCTGAATGGTCCTCTGAAGTAATACGAACATTTCCGCCGTTGTCTACCGAAACCCATTCCACATCACTGCTCCAGGTGTACTCGCTCGGCGCACTGGGGGTATTCAGGGTGAACTCTGCGCCATGAAACCCCGTGGTCGGGAACCCGGCATCGACCGCAAACGTGAAGTCATTGACGGAAATATCTTCAAACTCCCCGAAAAGAGGGGTGACGACGACATTGATCGTCACCCTGTCACTGGTCACGCCATCCAGGCTGGCACTGATCTCTGTGGTGCCCTCTTCCACACCGGTCAGCAGGCCGCTGGTCACGGTGGCCGTAGCGGCGTCATCGGACAGCCAGGCGACGCTGCCGGTCACATTGGCCGTGGTGTTGTCGCTGTAGGTGGCGGTGGCGGTCAGCTGCTGGGTCTGGCCTTTGCCGACTGAGACGCTCGACGGCGTGATCTCGATAGCGGTGAGGACGGCATCGGTGACGGTGACCTGGGCTGTGTTGCTGGTCACGCCATCCAGGCTGGCGGTCACTTCCGTGGTGCCCTGCTCCACACCGGTCAGCAGGCCGCTGATCACGGTGGCCGTAGCAGTGTCATCGGACAGCCAGGCAACGCTGCCGGTCACATTGGCCGTGGTGTTGTCGCTGTAGGTGGCGGTGGCGGTCAGCTGCTGGGTCTGGCCTTTGCCGACCGACACGCTTGGCGGCGTGATCTCGATAGCGGTGAGGACGGCATCGGTGACGGTGACCTGGACTGCATTGCTGGTCACGCCATCCAGGCTGGCACTGATCTCTGTGGTGCCTTCTTCCACACCGGTCAGCAGGCCGCTGATCACGGTGGCCGCGGCGGTGTCATCGGACAGCCAGGCGACGCTGCCGGTCACATTGGCCGTGGTGCTGTCGCTGTAGGTGGCGGTGGCGGTCAGCTGCTGGGTCTGGCCTTTGCCGACCGA
>NZ_CDBK01000029.1 GCF_000819785.1 Aeromonas caviae
TGTCGGGGCCGGGGGGGACCACGGCGGGCAGATCGATCCCCTTCTGCTCCAGCCAGGACTTGCGGACCATGGGGCCGGGCACCCAGGTCGGGTTGGGATTTTTCGCGATGACGGTGGTGGTCATCTCCGGCGTCTCGCGGCCGATGTCACCGATCCCGATGGGCAGCACCATCACCTCCTGCTTGTCCTTGGGGAAGTAGTAGAGGCGAAGTTCAGGCAGGTTGATGACGATGCCTTCTCGCGGCACGTCGGGCAGCAGCATCTGGGTCGGCAGAGTGAGCCGGGTGCCCGGGGTGGGCAGATAGGGGTCTACGCCGGGATTGGCTTCGAGCAGTGCCAGAAAGCCTGTCCGGGTATGCTTGCCGACCAGTTCCAGATGATCGCCAGGCTGTACGATGTAATCTTCCAGGGCGCCGATGAGACGGCTGTCCTCTGGCGGCAGGGGATAGGTGTTGGACCAGACAGGTGCGGCCCAGAGGCTGGCGGCGGCCAGCAGCAGTGAGACGATACGAGTGTTGAGCATGGTTGTTCCTATCGGCTGGGGCGAGGGACGGGTTCCCTTCCAAAAAATGAGCAGAGATTGTCAACGAATCCCGCGGGGATTACCAGTCCGGCACCATGACTGCCGGGAGGGCGGTGGCGAGCGCGTCACAGGGTGTCCCTGGCCCATCAGGCTCGCCATATTCACCCGCCCGGAACCGGGCACAAAGTGGAGGCCGTGAGTGGGGAGGCGCTGCCGGGTGAAAGTCACTGGCGTTGGGAGGGGCGGGATCGCCGGATGGCGGTTTTATCGCCAGTCGTCTGATCTGCAACGAGATTTACATTGATTTCCCGGCTAGGGTTGGGTCAATATGAGTGCCCGTGGAGAGATGCCGGAGTGGCCGAACGGGATTGACTCGAAATCAATTGTGGCAGCAATGCCACCCAGGGTTCGAATCCCTGTCTCTCCGCCATTTATTCCCCTCAAGCCCGCGTCCGTCGCGGGTTTGTCATTTCTATCTCATCTCTGTCCATCCCCCGGCTCAGCCATCTCCCAATGTCTTTCCCGATTTGGGGCCTGTGGTCACGGGGTCGCGAAGTCTCACCCCATTCTCTCGAATGTCTATTCACCTGATTAGCCACTTGCCGGCCCAGACAGGTCTCCCGGGGTCATCACCAACATGGTGATGGGGAATGGGCCCGCACCTGCAGGGTCATCTGGCCGCCCCCGCGAGCTCAGCCATCGCGATCCTCCTGAGAGGTGCAGAAAGCCTGCGAGTCGATGTGTCCAGAGCTGGCCATTGGTGCTTGGTTTTCTATCCCGCAGCCATCATCAGAGCAACGTGGCTGCGGGTTGGAGACTCATGCCTTGCGGCTGGCGAGCTGGCGAAGGCGCTGGGTGCTCTGGTGCAGACTCTGGTGCTGCACCTCGTTCAGGGCGCAGTGCTTGAGCACGTACTCGGCACTGGCCACCACCGTCTTCCAGCGCGGTGCCTTGGGCAGGGTGTCGAGGTTCAAGTACTTGTCGAGGGTGCGGGTCTGGGGACTGGAGCGGTCCATGTAGACCCGCCACAGCTTGCTCTTCTCCGCCAGCACTATCTTGCCCTTGCCGGTGCTCTGCTGCCAGGTCTCCAGGGTGAGACGCATGGTGTCCACCAGGGCGCGGCGCAGAGGTTCGTCATCCTGCTGGCGAATGAGATCGTCGGCCAGCGAGCGGAACTCCCCGCCCAGCCGGCTCAGTTCCCCCAGCAACTGGCCATCCTCGATGATGGCCTGGCGAGAGAGGCTCTTGAGGGCGTTCTCCAGTGCAGCCATGCGATTGTCGTCCTGGCGCGGTTCGGTGCCAAGGGTCAGCGCATAGGCGTGCTGCCCCCCCAGATTGATGGGCAGGGCGCGGGCGTTGAGGGTGTCTCGCTGGCCCGCCACCAGGAAGTCCAGCTCCCGCTCCGGCTGCGCGGTCATGTCGGGCCACTGGCTTGCCAGCGGGGCGGCCAGCCACTCGTCCAGCATCTGCCCCTCCATGGCTTCCGGCTCCTGACCCAGCAGGCGCGCCAGGGCCCGGGAGGCAAACAGCACCCCTCCTTGCTCATCGAGGAAGACCATGGGGTCGGCCCCCTCGCCAAGCAGGGCGAGGAGCCGCTCCTGATCCTGGTGCAGTTGCTCCTGGAGCAGCAGACGGTGCTCTATCTCCTGTTTGAGCAGGCGGTTCTCCACCAGGGAGGCGCGCCCGGCGCTGGCCTCCAGCAGGGCTCTCACCCGGGCGAACAGCTCCTCCTTGCAGAAGGGTTTCACCAGATAGTCGTTGGCCCCGGCGTTGAAACCCTCTTCAATCTCCTTGGGCTGGTTGAGGGCGGTGAGCAGCAGCACCGGCAGCTTCTCCTTGGGGTGCTGCTGGCGCAGACGGCGGCAGACGTCGAAGCCCGAGAGGGTGGGCATCATCACATCAAGCAGGATGAGATCCACCGGCTCCTGAGCCAGCTTGGTCAGGGCGTCGTGGCCGTCGCTGCTGGGCAGGATGCGATAACCGCAGGGCTGCAGCAGGTGGCGCAGTATGTGCAAATTGATGGGCTCGTCATCCACCACCAGGATGACGGGGGCATCTTGCGGCGGGGGCGGCAGATCCTCGCTCTCCCAGTCCGGCAGGATGACGGGCTGCTGGCGCACCAGCTGGTGCTCTATCTGGCGGCTGTCGAGGGTCAGACTGCCCGCCTTGCCGCTGGCCAGCGGCAGGGTGAAGGCGAAGGTGGAGCCGACGCTCGGCTCGCTCTCCACGAACAGCTCCCCCCCCATCAGGTGCACCAGCTGGCGGGTGATGGAGAGACCGAGGCCCGCTCCCTGCTTGCTCACTTCCGGGCTCATCTGCACCAGGGGCTCGAAGATGTGCTCCAGATGGTCCCTGGCGATGCCGATGCCGGTGTCGGTCACCTTGATGCGCAGGAAGTTGCCTTCCACCAGGGCGCTCAGCACCACCTTGCCCTGGGGGGTGTACTTGATGGCGTTGCCCACCAGGTTGTAGAGCACCTGCTCGAGGCGCTGCTCGTCCGCCAGCACAGGGGGCAGCTCGGCGGGGCTCTTGTCCACCAGGGTGAGGGGCTTGGCCTGTACCAGGTGCTGGCAGAGATCCAGCACCAGCCGGATGACCCCCTTGGAGGAGACCGGCTGGGGGTGGATCTCCAGCTGGCCGTAGCGCATCTGGTGGTAGTCGAGCAAGTCGTCCACGAGGCGCGCCAGACCGTCGGCGCTCTTGATGATGAGGCCGAGCTGCTTCTGCTGCCCTTCGGTCAGGTCCTGCTGGCTGGCGAGCATGGACTCGGCCATCCCCTTGATGCCGTGGATGGGGGTGCGCAGCTCGTGGGAGGTGTTGGCCAGGAGTTCGTCTTTGAGCTTGTCCGCCTGTTGCAGGCTGAGGTTCTGCTTGTGGGTCAGCTTGACCTGCTGTTGCAGCTCCTGGGTCTGGCGTTCGATGAGCTCGATCTTGTCCTTCACCGAGCGCTGCATGTGGCGAAACGCCTGGGCCAGCCGGTCGATGTCGTCGTCGGTGCGGGGGATGGTGATGGGGTGATCCAGGGCGCCGTCCGCCACCTGTTCGGCGGCGGCGGTGAGGGATCGCAGGGGCGCCGTGATGGAGTGGGAGAGCCAGCGGGAGAAGAGGATCAGCAGCAGCAGTGAGCCAGCTCCCAGCAGGATCACCAGGGTCTCGAGCTGGCGGATGGGGGCATAGGCCTCGCTGGTGGAGATCTCGGCGATGAAGGCCCACTCGGTATCGAACACCTTCACCTGGGTATAGGCGGCCAGCACCTCGTCATCGTGGTAGGAGAGGAAGGGGCCGACCCCCTGCTCCCCGGAAAGGGCCTTGATGATGAGGGGGGTCTGCAGCGGCCGGAAGTCGGGGCTGAAGCTGTTCTCCACGCTGAATTCGGGGGCGAGCCAGGCGTTGGCGCGCATCCGCTTGTCCGGGCCGATGAGAATGGTCTCGCCGGTTGCGCCGAGCCCCTCCCGCTCCGCCATGATCTGGTTGAGCTTGTCCGGCAGCAGCTCGAAGATGACCACGCCGCGCACATAGTCGTACTGCATCACGGGAGCGGCGAGGTAGGCGACCACCTGGCCGGTCAGCTCGTTGCGGCCAAAATCGGTGAACTCGAAGATCTGCTGGGGCTTCTGGCCGCCATCGAGGCGGCGCTTGATCTTGGCGAAGGTGTTGCCAAGACCGCTGGACTGGTAGGGGCCCGAGAGCAGGTTGGTGGCGAAGTTGGCCTGCTTGGTGACCGAGTAGACCACGTCACCGTTGAGGTCGACCAGGAAGATGTCGCTGTAGTTGGATTTGCGCACCATGTCGGCGTAGCCGCGATGGAAGCGCTGGTGGACGCGGCCATACATCTCGTCCGCGAGGATGAGGGCGCTGATGGAGGGCTCTATCTCCACCTGACTGTCAGGCTGTTGCAGCTTGTCCCAGGAGCCCGGCACATAGCGGGCCTGGGCGCGGGCACGGGCCTCCTGCGGCGTGGTGCCGAGCTTCTCGAAGGCACCGGTGAAACCGTAGAAGCGACCGATACTGTTGCCGGCAAAGTCCTGCTGGGAGAAGTTGATGATCTGCTCCTTGAGGTTGCCGAAGTAGTCTTGCAGCTGGTTTTTCTTGATGTTGCGCACCGAGACCAGATGGTTGGAGGTCTGGGTGGTGAGATCCTTGCCGTGGCTATAGAGGAAAAACAGGGTGACGACCAGGAAGGGCACCAGGCCCAACATGAAAAAAGCCAGCATCAGCTGCGGTCTGAGCCCCCGAGGCCTGAAGTTCCATTTCATCGCATGATTTTCAATTGAGAATCCAGTTACTAAGCGCGATGAGTTTCTGACTAAAGGCTAACTATTTCAATGGCTTTATCTTAAATTCGCTCGTCGGGTCACAGGGAGCGGGGGGATTTTCGACCAAGGCGTCTAAAGGGTGAGCAAACAGCACGGGAAAGGGCTCAAAGTGAGAAAAAAGGGTTGTGCCCGGGCTCGGGGTACGTATAATGCGCCTCGTTGTCAGGCAACTGGCACGCAAGCAGTCATGCGGGAATAGCTCAGTTGGTAGAGCACGACCTTGCCAAGGTCGGGGTCGCGAGTTCGAGTCTCGTTTCCCGCTCCAATACTCCATGGCACCAACCATGGACATCACTCTCAAGGCAATGCCTTGTCAGCATGGCGCGTTAGCAAAGCGGTTATGCAGCGGATTGCAAATCCGTTTAGTCCGGTTCGACTCCGGAACGTGCCTCCATCTTCTCCCTGTTTTCCATATCCCTGACGTTGTCCATCCGCCATGGCGGCCCAGGATGATGCTTCATTGGATGTCAGTCAGCCGTGAACAACCCTCCCGTTGCCACGTCTTGTGCAGATGCTGATCCATCTCGGCCAATGCCTCGCCCCTGGATCCGGACCTCTCTTCGCCCCCCTGTTCTGCCAGTGCGGCCATCTCCTTTATCAGCAAACCGCATTGCCACAGGCTGGCGGTGGGGACCCCGTGATAGGGGATGTCGATGGCATCGTCACGATTGAGCCGCCACTCCTGCCACTGGCTCCAGGCGAGCACGCCCAATGCCCCCAGCAGCGCCGCATCTGCAAGTTTCATCCTGTGTTCCCCCGTTCTGGTCCAGTCCTCGTTAACTCTGGAACAGGGGCCGCGTTTTGCCACCTTTGTTGTTTTTTAGTTAAAGAATGTAACCCGGTTTCATTTTTAGGCTTTTAGCCCCATTTTTTATCAAAAAATGGCGCTGTCGGTGTAGTAATCCTACAATGATTGGCGTAATCTTTGTTCAGTGGTCTTACCAGTGAGGCGTTACATCATGTTTCATCCCTTCTCCCTGACTCAGATAATCCTTCGCCGCATCTTCGTCCTGATGGCGGGTCTGCTTGCCTTCCCGGTGATGCTGTTTCGCCGGGATCGCGCCCGTTTCTACAGCTACCTGCACCGCATCTGGAGCAAGACCAGCACCAAGCCGGTCTGGCTCAAGATGAGCGAGCGAGGGGAGCGGATCTTCTACTGATCCTCCCCGTGACGCCCGCTTCACCCGGCGCCAGACTGGCGTAACAGGCAGGGCGCACCTCCCGATATAAAAAAACCGACACCCTGGTGTCGGTTTTTTTATGGGGCTCGAACCGCCACCGGCCTTGTATCCATGGCTGGTCCACGTTGTCTCTTGTCCCTGTGGGCGACCCTTTATGCCGCAAATGCCAACGCATTCTCAGCCGCGCCCGTGTGACATGACGGGAGGAAAGGCTGGCGGTACTCAGGGCGCTGGCCCCAGGGTGGCCAGCGCCGCGCGCAGACGGGCGAGGCCGATGGGCTTGAACAGGCAGTCGTTCATGCCGGCGGCGAGGCAAAGCTCCCGCTCGCGAGGCTGGGCATGGGCGGTGAAGCCCCAGACGGGCAGGTCATGGCCAAGGGCTCGCAGGTTGCGGGTCAGCTCGAAGCCGTCCATCACCGGCATCTGGCAGTCGGTGATGACCAGAT
>NZ_CDBK01000030.1 GCF_000819785.1 Aeromonas caviae
CGGTGACTGCGGGCACCCTGAGCGGGACCTACGGCAGCCTGGTGCTCAATGCCAACGGCACCTACACCTACACCCTCAACCCGAACGACGGTGACTTCAAGGCGCTGACCGGGGGCGGGGTGGGCAGCGAAGTGTTCACCTACACCCTGACGGATGCGGACGGAGACGTGAGCACGGCGACCCTGACCCTGACCATCAAGAACGACGATGACGGGGTGACCATCACCAACCTGACGCCCAAGGGCGAGGGCGGGGATGCGAAGGTGTACGAAGACGACCTGCTGGCGACCCGCGGCGAGAATGAGTCGGCGGGGTCGGACAGCAGCAAGGAGTCGACCACGGTGACGGGGGACTTCACCATCAGCGCGCCGGACGGGGTGAAGACCCTGAGCGTGGGTGGCATCAACATCGTGGTGAACGGGGTGGTGGCGGGCTTCCCGCTGAGCGGGGTGACCACGCCGCTGGGCAACACCCTGACCATCACCGGGTACAACCCGGCGACCGGGCTGGTGAGCTACAGCTACACCCTGAACGACAACGAGGCGCACCCGACGGCGAACGGCAACAACAGCCTGTTCGAAGACTTCGCGGTGAGCCTGGTGGACAGCGACGGGGA
>NZ_CDBK01000031.1 GCF_000819785.1 Aeromonas caviae
CATGTAATTGGGACAGCGCCATAAAAAACCCCTGCCATGGCAGGGGTCGGACGGTATCCATATGAAGAATCAGAGCGTGACGGCCAGGTTCTCGACCGAGGCGGCGCTCGGGGTCACCAGTACGGGCACCGATTTGGAGGTGGGGGTGAAAGAGCCCTCCCCTATGCTCTCGATGGCCACCAGGGGGTTGGTCTCCGGGTAGTAGGCGGCGATGTTGCCCTTCGGGATCTCGTAGAAGATGACGCTAAAGCCCCGCACCACCCTCTCGCGCCCGTCGTTGCACACCGCACTCATGTCCACCCGCTGCTCCTCGGCGAGCCCCAGCCTCCTGGCATCCTCCTCGTTCATGAAGACCACGTTGCGTCGCCCCTTGATGCCGCGATAGCGATCATCCATGCCATAGATGGTGGTGTTGTACTGATCGTGTGAGCGCAGGCTCTGAAGCAGCACGGGCTGGTCCACCATCTGCTCCGCGTGGCTGGTGCACTCGGGCAGAATGGAGTCCGGCAAACGGCTCGCCCTGAATTCGGCGCGCCCGCTCGCGGTGTTCCAGCGCAGCAGGGCGGCGCTGTTCTCCAGATGGAAGCCGCAGGGCTCCTCGATGCGGCGGTTGAAGTCGCCAAAGCCCGCGATGGTCTCCTCGATGAGATCCCGCAGCAGCCCGTAGTCATCCCGCAGCGCCAGCCAGTCCACCCGCTCGCTGCCGAGCGTTGCCTCGGCCATGCGAGCCACGATGTCTATCTCGGAGAGACAGAGCGGCGAGACCGGCTCGTTCATCCCGGTGGAGGCGTGCACCATGCTGAAGGTGTCCTCCACGGTGATCTTCTGCACCCCGGTGCGCTGCTGATCGAGCTCGGTACGGCCCAGGCAGGGGAGGATCAGGGCATCTTTTGACACCATGAGGTGGCTGCGGTTGAGCTTGGTGCTGATCTGCACGTTGAGCTCGCTCCTTCGCATCGCTTCATAGGTGAACTCGGTATCCGGCGCGGCGGCTGCCAGGTTGCCCCCAAGGCAGATGAGCACCTTGCTCTTGCCGCCATGAAGGGCTTTGAGGGCCTCGTAGACGTTGTGCCCCGGCGTGCGCTTGAAGCCCACCGGGAAGCGGCGCTCCAGGCGATCGAGGAAGGCGGCATTGGGTTTCTCGTTGATCCCCATGGTGCGGTTGCCCTGCACGTTGCTGTGACCGCGCACCGGACAGAGTCCGGCCCCCGGCTTGCCAATCTGGCCGCACATCAGGTGCAGGTTGACGATTTCGCGAATGGTGTCGACCGAATGCTTGTGCTGGGTGATCCCCATGGCCCAGCAGCTGATCACGCTCTCGCTGCTTGCGAAGATCTGCGCCGCCCGTGTGATCGCCTCCCGACCGAGGCCGGATTGCGCCTCGATCTGCGTCCACTCCGTGGCCTTCACCTGGGCCAGGTAGTCGTCAAAGTGCGCGGTGTGCTGCTCGATGAAGGCGAGATCGATGCGCCCCCCCTCCTCTTCCAGGATGTATTTCGCCATGCCGCGAATGGCCGCCATGTCACCGCCCAGCTTTGGCGTGAGGTACTGGTGGCTGATGGTGGTGGCCGCCGGGGTCAGTAGCTCCGCCGGGCTCTGGGGGCTCGCGAAGCGCTCGAGGGCCACCTCTTTGAGGTTGTTGAAGGTGACGATCTGGCACCCCTGGCGCGCCGCCTTGCGCAGGGCATTCATCATGCGCGGGTGGTTGGTGCCCGGGTTCTGGCCAAAGACGAAGATGGCTTTGGCGGCGTCGAAATCATCGAGCACCACGGTGCCCTTGCCCACCCCGACGGACTGGATGAGCCCCAC
>NZ_CDBK01000032.1 GCF_000819785.1 Aeromonas caviae
GTCAAGGGGGCGGGCTGGGCCAGTTCGTACAGGCGCCAGGTGAGCACGGCGCACTGCTGGGCCAGCAACAGCAGCAGAAGCCAGAACAGGGGCTGGCTGAAACGGGAGAGTGGCATGGCCTTGCAGCGAGCCAGAAGGGAAGTCAACAAATCATCCCTGAACGGTAGCGTCATCTTTCTCAAAATTGTCTGGCATCCAAGTCGGTTGGCTATTGTGTACGGCAATGGACCCAGAGACAACCGACCGGATGGGACCAAGGGGTGAAAATTCAGTTTCCGTCACACCCGGATGCCCCCTGTTTCTATCCCGGGGCCCGCCTCTGGTATAATCAGGCACCTTTTCAGCCATCCCGGAGCCGATCCATGTCGAATCCAGCACAAAACAGCACTCAGGTCCGTCTCGACAAGTGGCTGTGGGCCGCCCGCTTTTACAAGACCCGCAGTCTGGCGCGGGATCAGATCGACGGCGGCAAGGTGCACTACAACGGCCAGCGCACCAAGCCGGGCAAGGCGGTCGAGGTCGGCGCCCTGGTGCGATTCTGGCAAGGCCAGGACGAGCGGGAGGTGCGGGTGCTCGAGGTGAGCGAGCAGCGCAAATCCGCCCCGCTGGCCCAGCAACTCTATGAAGAGACAGAGACCAGCCTGAAGAAACGGGCCGAAAACAGCGAAGCCCGCCGCTTCAACAGCCAGTTTGCCCCAAGCCCGGAGCGCCGACCCGACAAGCAGGAGCGACGCCAGCTTATCCGGGTCAAGCAATCCTAATCCGCGTCTGTGGCCCCTTTATGACGACAGGTGGAGGAATTAGTTCCTAACCACCTGTTTAACAATGTGTTTATTTTTCCCCAAGAACATCCTAGGAAACCATGATGAGTAACCAAGACCTCCTGTATCGCTATCTGTTCGAAGAGTACGAAGTGCGTGGGGAGCTGGTCCAGCTGGATCGTACCTACCGCCACATCATCGACGCCCAGAACTACCCGGTACAGGTGCAGCACCTGCTGGGCGAGCTGCTGGTTGCCACCAGCCTGCTGACCGCTACCCTCAAGTTCGAAGGCTCCATCACGGTGCAGCTGCAGGGGGATGGTCCGGTGCGTCTGGCCGTCATCAACGGCGACAACAACCAGCAATTGCGCGGCGTGGCACGCTATGAAGGGGAACTGCCGACGGACGGCAAGCTGCAAAGCCTGATCGGCAACGGCCATCTGGTCATCACCATCACCCCGGATCAGGGAGAGCGCTATCAGGGCATCATCGCCCTGGAGGCCGACACCCTGGCGGCCTGCCTGGAGCACTACTTCGCCCAGTCCGAACAACTGGCCACCCGCCTCTGGATCCGCACCGGCCACCACGAGGGCGAGCCCCGTGCGGCGGGCATCTTGCTGCAGGAGCTGCCGGCCCAGAGCGAGGATCACAGCGAAGATTTCGACCACCTGGTCCAGCTCACCACCACCATCAAGGACGAAGAGCTGTTCGGTCTGGACGCGGAAGAGATCCTCTACCGCCTCTACCACCAGGACAAGGTACGGGTGTTCGATCCCCAGGCCATCGAGTTCCGCTGCACCTGCTCCCGCGCCCGTTGCGAAGGGGCCTTGCTGCAGATAGACAAGGAGGAAGCGGTATCCATGGTGCAGGAGCTCGGCAAGATCGACATGCACTGCGATTACTGCGGCGCCCACTACGAATTCGACGGGATAGACATCGAAACCCTGTTCAGCAGGGCTCCCGGTAATGATGCAAACCAGTTACACTAATCAAAGGCGGGCAAAACCCGCCTTTAACTTAAATAACAAAAAAATACCCTATTTTATAAAGTTTGATGGCGATCGCTAAAAACTACCACCTAGGTGGTAGCATGAACGTCAGATAGAACCCTACACACCTCTGAACCCAGGAGAATACAATGACAATCGTGGTAGAACCCACCCTGGCCCAACAACTGAAGCTGGACCAATACGGTATCAAAAACAGCCAGGAAATCGTTCGCAACCCCTCCTATGAGCAGCTTTTCGCTGAAGAGACCCGCTCAGACCTTGAGGGCTTCGAGCGTGGCGTCGTCACCGAGCTTGGCGCCGTCAACGTCAACACCGGCATCTTCACCGGCCGCTCCCCTAAAGATAAATATATCGTCAAAGATGCCACTACCCAGGATACTGTGTGGTGGTCTGACCAGGGTAAAAACGATAACAAGGCGATTACCCCGGAAGTGTGGTCACATCTGAAAGGGCTGGTCACCAAACAGCTCTCCGGCAAGCGTCTGTTCGTGGTGGACGGCTTCTGCGGCGCCAACCCGGACACCCGCCTGGCGGTGCGCATCATCACCGAGGTGGCCTGGCAGGCGCACTTCGTGAAGAACATGTTCATCCGCCCGAGCGAAGAGGAGCTGAAGACCTTCAAACCGGACTTCGTGGTGATGAACGGTGCCAAGTGCACCAACCCGAACTGGAAGGAGCAGGGTCTCAACTCCGAGAACTTCGTCGCCTTCAACATGACCGAGAAGATGCAACTCATCGGCGGCACCTGGTACGGTGGCGAGATGAAGAAGGGCATGTTCTCCATGATGAACTACTTCCTGCCCCTGCGCGGCATCGCCTCCATGCACTGCTCCGCCAACGTGGGCAAGGATGGGGACGTGGCCATCTTCTTCGGCCTCTCCGGCACCGGCAAGACCACTCTCTCCACCGATCCCAAGCGTCAGCTGATCGGTGATGACGAGCACGGCTGGGATGATCACGGCGTGTTCAACTTCGAAGGGGGCTGCTACGCCAAGACCATCAAGCTCTCCGAAGAGGCCGAGCCGGACATCTACCACGCCATCCGCCGCGATGCGCTGCTGGAGAACGTGACCGTGGCCGCCGATGGCACCATCGACTTCGACGACGGTTCCCGCACCGAGAATACCCGTGTCTCCTACCCCATCTATCACATCGACAACATCGTCAAGCCGGTCTCCAAGGCGGGTCACGCCACCAAGGTGATCTTCCTGACCGCAGACGCCTTCGGTGTGCTGCCCCCGGTCGCCAAGCTGACCAAGGAGCAGACCAAGTACCACTTCCTGTCCGGCTTTACCGCCAAGCTGGCCGGTACCGAGCGCGGCATCACAGAGCCGACCCCGACCTTCTCCTCCTGCTTCGGCGCGGCTTTCCTCAGCCTGCACCCGACCAAGTACGGCCAGGAGCTGGTGAAACGGATGGAAGCGGCAGGGGCTGAAGCCTATCTGGTCAACACCGGCTGGAACGGCACCGGCAAGCGGATCTCCATCAAGGATACCCGTGGCATCATCGACGCCATCCTGGATGGTTCCATCGAGAAGGCGCCGACCAAGGTACTGCCGGTGTTCAACCTGGAAGTGCCGACCGAGCTGCCGGGCGTCAACCCCGCCATCCTGGATCCGCGAGACACTTACGCCGACCAGGCCGAGTGGGATGCCAAGGCGGCCGATCTGGCCGGGCGCTTCATCAAGAACTTCGAGCGCTTCACCGACAACGACGAAGGCAAACGCCTGGTCGCGGCGGGCCCGCAGTTGTAAGAAACGCGCCTCGCGTCTCGCAATCCCGTACCGGTCAGCCCTGCTGGCCGGTATTTTTTTGGCCGATGCGCGGCATATGGCTCCCGCCAAGCCTTGCCTTGACGGCCCTTGCGCGTTAGATTCAGCCAAACTTTATACAATATACAATTTTGCAACCTGCCCGTGACCCCAGCATGACCCCACCTTACAAGACCCGAACCCAGATGGTGATGGAGAACCTCCGCGGCCGGATATTGCGTGGCGAGTTTGCAGCGGGCGCCCCCCTGCGCCAGGACGCCATCGCCAAGGAGCTGGCGGTGAGCCGCATCCCGGTGCGGGAGGCCCTGATGCAACTGGAAGCCCAGGGGCTGGTGAAGTTCGAGGCCCATCGCGGCGCCGTGGTGACCATGCTGGATGCCTCGGCCATCGAGGAGCTCTTTTATTTGCGGGCACTGCTCGAAGCCGATACCCTGTTCCACGCCGTCGACCTGATGACGGAGGAGACCTTCGCCCAGGCGCAAGCCATCCTCGCCCAGTTTGATCTGGCGCTGGAGTCTGGCACCCAGATCGAACACTGGGCCGAGTTGAATCACCGCTTTCACGCCACCCTCTACCAGGCAGCCAATCGCCCCCAGGCACTGGAACTGATCGCCCAGATCAATCTGAGCTGCGACCGCTATGTGCGTTTCGAACTGCTGTTCGCCCAGGGCGGCGTGGACAAGGCCGAGCGGGAGCACGCCCGACTCCTTGAACTGTGCCGCGCCCGGCGCAAGCACGAAGCAGTGGTACTGCTCAAGCAACACATCGAGGCGGCAGGCCAATCGATCAGACAGATCCTGGCAAGCGGCCACCATCAATGAACACTCACATCACCACAAGCTGGCAATAACGACATGAACCATTTCGAGATTATTGAAACCCGCGTCGCCCAGGTCAGGGCCACACTGGCCACGCTGGAGCTGGACGCCTTCATCGTTCCCCACGACGACGAGCATCTGGGGGAGTACATTCCCGCCTATGCCGAGCGGCTGGACTGGATCACGGGTTTCAACGGCTCCGCCGGGCTCGCCATCATCATGGCGCATCGGGCGGCCCTGTTCATCGACGGTCGTTATACCGTGCAGGCCCGCATGCAGGCGCCGGCCGAGCTGTTCGAGTTTCTCCACCTCAATGAAGACCCCCACGTGCAGTGGCTGGCGGAGCAGTTGCCCTCAGGCTCCCGGGTCGGCTTCGATGCCCGCCTGCACAGCCTGGCCTGGTATCAGAACGCCAACGCCGTGCTGGCCGATCACGGCATCGAGCTGGTGCGCATCGACGAGAACCCCATCGATCTGCACTGGAGCGATCGTCCCGCTCCGACCAAGAGCCCTGTCATCCTCTACAGCGAGGAGCTGGCGGGCCAGTCCAGCCAGGCCAAGCGCGAAATGCTGGCCAGCGATCTGCGCAAGCGCGGGCTGGATGCGGTGCTGCTGACCCAGGCCGAGCCCATCAACTGGCTGCTCAACCTGCGTGGTCGCGACGTGGAACGCCTGCCGGTGGTGCTGGGCTTTGCGGTGCTCTACGCCAACGCCACCATGGATTTCTTCGTCGATACCGACAAGATCGACTGCTTCGCCTTCAGCCAGCACGTGGGGCAGGATGTCTCCGTCTACCCCATCGACAAGCTGGGTGACGTGTTGCAGCGCATCGGCGAGGATCAGCAGAAGGTGCTGGCCGACCCCAACACCGCCAACGCCTGGACCCAGCTCGTGATGGAAGAGGCGGGCGCCATTCTGGTGGCCGGCCAGGATCCCACCATGCTGCCCAAGGCGTGCAAGAACCCCGTGGAGCTGGCCGGCATGCGTGCCGCCCACCTGCGCGACGGCGTTGCCGTCACTCGCTTCCTGGCCTGGCTGGATCGCCTGATCGCCAGCGGCGAGTTCGACGGTGTGGACGAAGGCACCCTGGCCGACCAGCTGGAAGCCTTCCGCCACGAGCAGGAGCACTATGTGGAGCCGAGCTTCGACACCATCTCGGCACTCGGCCCCAACGCCGCCATGTGCCACTACCGCCACACCAACGGTACCCCGCGCGCCTTCGGCCAGGACAGCATCTATCTGGTGGACTCCGGCGCCCAGTACCTGGACGGCACCACCGACATCACTCGCACCGTCAAAGTGGGTGAGGTGACCGACGAGCACAGGGCCATGTTTACCCGGGTGCTGCAGGGTCATATTGCCCTGGATCAGGCCCGCTTCCCCCGTGGCACTGCCGGCATCCAGCTCGACGTGCTGGCCCGCATGCCCCTGTGGCAGGCCGGTTACAACTACGACCATGGCACCGGCCACGGGGTCGGCCACTTCCTCAGCGTGCACGAAGGTCCGCAGCGCATCGCCCCCAAGGGCAGCCTGGTGGCCCTGCAGCCGGGCATGGTGCTCTCCAACGAGCCGGGCTACTACCGGGAAGATGCCTTCGGCATCCGCTGTGAAAACCTGGTGGTGGTGACCGAGCAGGAAGCCCGCGGCGAGCTGCCGATGCTGGGCTTCGAGCGACTGACCTATGTGCCGTTCGACATCCGCCTCATCGATCGCAGCCTGCTGAGTCCGGCGGAGTTCCGCTGGATCAACGAATACCATGCGGAGGTCTACCGCCGTCTGAGCCCGCTGCTGGAGGGCGAGGATCTCGCCTGGCTGGAGCAGGCGACCAGCCTCCTCTGATGACACAGGGCCTGCGGGCCCTGTTTCTTTATCTACGGCATGCCACAAATGCCCCCCTTGCATCGACTCCCCGCCCCTTCTACCCTGTGCCTCCTTTTTGGCTGCCCCGCAGCAGAGACCCGATCAGAGGAGCCCCGATGCACTCGTCCCCCGTATTGCGCCTTGCCACCCACGCCGACATGCACGCCATCTGGCAGATAGATGCCGATGTCTTCGGCGAGGATGTCTACCCCGGTTTCTTCTTTCGTCAGGCCATGGATCTGTGGCCCGAACTGCTGGTCGTCGCGGAGCGGGAAGGCCGGCTGCTGGGCTATGCCCTGGGCGGGCTTGGTCAGGATCGGTCGCAGGGCTGGCTGCTCTCCCTCGCGGTGCGCCCCGAAGCGCGCGGCTTCGGCCTGGCCGAGCAAATGATGTTGCAGGTGGAGCAGGGACTGCTGAAACTGGAAGTTGAGCGGGTCAGACTGACCGTTGATCCCGCCAATCCGGCCCAGCGCCTCTACTTCAGGCTGGGTTATCAGCAGTTGGCAGAAGAGAGAGGCTACTTCGGGCCGGGCGAGGATCGCCTGCTGCTGGAAAAAGCCCTGACCTGACCATCCACCACCGGCACGGGAGCCTTCCGGCCACATAATTGGTTACACTTTGCGGGTTTAATGCGCAATCTGGTTGGCGTAAAGTGCAATTCATCACCAGATTAATCCGATGCCCGCCCAGGAGGCCCATCATGTTCAAACGTATTGCTCTCGTCACCCTGCTGGCGGCCACCACCGCCATCACCGGCTGTGCCAACAGCGACGTCTACTCCGGCGATGTCTACACCAAGGATCGCGCCAAGCAGGTACAGACCGTCAGCTATGGCACCATCCTCTCCACCCGCCCGGTCAAGATCCAGGCCGATGAGAACTCCCTGATCGGCACCATTGGCGGTGCCGTGGTCGGCGGCCTGCTCGGCAGCACCATAGGCGGCGGTCGTGGCAGTGACATCGCGGCGGCCGGTGGCGCCATCGCGGGTGCGGCGGCCGGCAAGGCGGCAGGGGACAAACTCAACCAGGTTGACGGGGTCGAGCTCGAGATCAAGAAAGAGAACGGCGAATCCATCGTGGTAGTACAAAAGGCCAGCCCCACCTTTGTACCTGGCGCCCGGGTCCGCATGACCCAGGGCAACGGCACCATCAACGTGGCCGTGGTGAACTGATAGCGCCGCTCAAGGTGCAACTGCCATAAAAAAGGTGAGCCCGGGCTCACCTTTTTGCGCTCTGCACCACTTAAGATTCACTCCCCCAGATGCAGCCAGGCCGCGATGGACAGCTGCAGGCTCACCAGGTCGGCATGGTGGAACAGGGCATGCAGTGATGCACGATCCCCGGCCACCTGCATCATCAGACGCTGTTGAGCCTGCAGGTCGGCCAGCCAGGAGGGTGGCACCGTCAGCGTGCCTGCAGCCTCGGCTACCAGGGATACCCCCTCGAGCAGGGCATGCAGCGCCCGTTGTTGTTCGCCAGCATCGTCACTCTCGAGCCAGAGCTGCTCATGATACTGCCAGTGCTGCATACCCAGGGTAATGCTGGCCTTCTGACCTTTACCCTCAATCCTTTGCAGGGGCTGCACGGCCAGTGGCTTACCAAGCCCAGCCAGCCTGTATCCGCGCTGCGCCTTGGACTGGGCACCCAGCCGCAATCCTCCCAGCGCCGCCAGCTTGCTCGCCAGGGTGAACAGCGCGCGGGCATCGCCGGATTTCAGCTCCAGCTCCAGCTCGTCGATCCCGGTACGCCCCAGGGCACCGGCAATCTCCCCCTGATCCCAGGCCAGCTCGATCTCGGCATCTCCGAATGCGATCAGCCAGTGGCGGCGCAGGAAATCGGTGCTGAACTGGGCCACCAGACGGCTCTGGAGTTCATCGCGCACCACCAGACTCGGCCAGATATCGGCAGGAAAGGCAGACAGGGTCGGAATGGTGCCCTCCACCGGGGTGTTGTACTCGGGTCTGGCGTGCAATCCGCCCACGACCTGCCCCCGGCACTTGATGGTCTGCTCGGAAAAATCATCGCTGCGACGAATGCGCAACCCCATCTCGAGCCCACGCAAACCCAGATCGGGCGTGTCGAAATAGACGTTGCCAAGAGCGGCTTGATTGGAAGATATAATCTCTATTGAATTCAGAAGGTTGGAGAGGGATTCTTGAATATTGCTGGTGACGAAAAACTTTATCTCGATCTCAGTTTGCATAGTCATTCCGGGCTGGCGGGCAACTTTGGGGGGCATGTTCGGGGTCGCGAGGATATAATGCCAGCGACAGTTCACGATTAATTCACGGTTTTATTGATGGCACAGTTCGGTTACCATGCGCCCCTCATAAAATCGTATCGAGTGTTTTTTCACCGACACAGGTTTGGCCATGCCAGTAAATACTATTTTGGGTCTTTTTGCCAAGTCCCCCATCAAGCCGCTGCAGAAGCATATTGTCAAGGTTCACGTGTGCTGCGAACAGCTCATTCCCTTCTTTGATGCCGTTGCCGAAGACCGCTGGGAAGATGCCGAGAAGATCCGGCAACAGATCGCCCAGCTGGAAAAAGAAGCGGACATCCTCAAGCGCGAAATCCGCTTGAAACTCCCTCGCGGCCTGTTCCTGCCGGTCGCCCGTACCGATCTGCTGGAGCTCTTGACCCAGCAGGACAAGATTGCCAACCGTGCCAAGGATATTTCCGGTCGCATGCTTGGCCGCAAGATGGAATTCCCCACCGAGATGCGCGCCGATTTCATGGCCTATCTCAAACGCTGTATCGATGCGACCGCCCAAGCCGAAAAAGCCATCGGAGAACTCGATGAGCTGCTCGAAACCGGCTTTAAAGGACGTGAAGTTGAAATGGTTGCCGAGATGATCCACCAGCTGGATCTCATCGAGGACGATACTGACACCATGCAGATCGGACTGCGCCAACAGCTGCAAGCCGTTGAGCACAAATACAATCCGATCGACGTTATGTTCCTCTACAAGATCCTCGAATGGGTAGGTGACCTGGCTGATCAGGCAGAGCGCGTTGGCGCCCGTCTGGAATTGATGCTGGCTCGTTCGTAATCGACTGACTGGGTAAACACTACTAATGGACATTATCGCAAATTACGGCACCACCCTGGTGCTCGTGGCGGCCTTGTTCGGCTTTTTGATGGCCTGGGGCATTGGTGCGAACGACGTCGCCAACGCCATGGGCACATCGGTCGGCACCAAGTCCCTGACCATCCGTCAGGCGATCATCATCGCCATGATCTTCGAGTTCGCCGGTGCCTATCTGGCCGGTGGCGAAGTGACGGCCACCATCCGCAGCGGCATCATCGACAGCAACGCCTTTGCCGACACGCCGGATCTGCTGGTGCTCGGCATGATCGCCTCCCTGCTGGCTGCGGGTCTGTGGCTGATCCTGGCCTCCTATTTCGGCTGGCCCGTCTCCACCACCCACTCCATCATCGGCGCCATCGTGGGCTTCGCCGTGGTGAGCATCGGTCCGGAAGCGGTACAGTGGAACAAGTTTGGCGGCATCGTCGGCTCTTGGATCATCACGCCGGCCATCTCGGGCATCATCGCCTACTTCATGTTCATCAGCGTGCAGAAGCTCATCTTCAACACGGACAACCCCCTGGACAACGCCAAGCGCTATGTCCCCTTCTACATGTTCCTGACGTCCCTGGTCATCTGCCTGGTCACCATCAAGAAGGGGCTGACCCACGTCGGTCTGCACCTGAGCAATGGCGAGGGCGTCCTGCTCTCCGTCGCCATCTCCATCGCGGTGGCGTTTGCCGGCTGGATCTATATCCGCGGCCAGCAGTACAACCCGAAAGATGACAGCAAGATGCACTTCGCCAACGTGGAGAAGGTGTTCGGCATCCTGATGATCATCACCGCCTGTGCCATGGCCTTCGCCCACGGCTCCAACGACGTGGCCAACGCCATCGGTCCGCTCTCTGCAGTCGCCTCCATCGTGGCGGCCGGCGGCGAGATCGGCGGCAGCTCCCACATCGCCTGGTGGATCCTGCCCCTTGGCGGCATCGGCATCGTCATCGGTCTGGCCACCATGGGCGAGAAGGTGATGGCGACCGTCGGCACCGGCATCACCCACCTGACCCCGAGCCGTGGCTTCGCCGCCCAGCTGGCCACCGCCGCCACCGTGGTGATCGCCTCCGGCACCGGTCTGCCCATCTCCACCACCCAGACCCTGGTGGGTGCCGTCATGGGTGTCGGTCTGGCACGGGGCATCGCGGCCCTGAACCTGGGCGTGCTGCGCAACATCGTGGTCTCCTGGGTCATCACCCTGCCCGCGGGCGCCATCTTGGCCATCGCCATCTTCTACGTGCTGCAGGCCTGCTTCTCCTGAGCAGCCCACGCCGCACGACAAAAAGCCCGGGTCATTGACCCGGGCTTTTTTATGCTTCGCCCATATCACGCCGTCGATTGAGCGTCGATCGGCTGCGGCGCTTACTCCTCGATAAAGGTCCACTCGTCGCGCACCCGGCTGATGGCATCAAGCCGCCGCTTGGCAAGCTGCTCGCGGATTGCCTCCCCTTTGAAGCCGGCCGCCACTATCTCCTTGACCGGCACAGCCTGCGCCGCCTCCAGGGCCTGAGCGACATAGTCCGGCTGACTGTAGACCTTCTCTTCGAAGCCGGTACGACCGTGGAAGTCGGCGCGACAGGCATCGAGCAGCTGGGCAAAGCGCTCCGGTCTGCGCCAGGCATCGGCCTTGTCGAATACCTTGAGCAGGGTCGCGGGCTTGAGCTCGAAGGCAATGTGGATATGGGTGTGCAGGTCGCTCACCAGCAGTGCCAGATCGCGACACTCGTTCGGCACCCGGAAGCGCTCGCAAAAATCCCGAATGAGCGGCAACCCCTTCTGACCATGGCCGTGATGGCTCGGCCAGAAGGCGGGCGGAGTGAGCCCTTTGCCAAAGTCGTGGCAGAGGGACGCGAAGCGCACGGTCAGTTCGGGGGAGAGACGACATGCCTGCGCCAGCACCATCATGGTGTGGATGCCGGTGTCGATCTCCGGGTGCCATCTGGCAGGGGCCGGCACCCCGAACAGGGCATCGAGCTCGGGGAAAAGCGCCTTGAGGGCGCCGCATTCGCGCAGTACCTCGAAGAAGATCTGGGGTGTCGGCCCCAGCAGCACTTTTTCCAGCTCCTTCCAGACCCGCTCCGGGGTCAGGTGGGCCAGCTCTCCAGCCTCCGTCATCTCGCGCATCAGCCCCTGCGTCTCGGGGGCCACCACGAACCCCTGGGCATGGAAACGGGCGGCGAAGCGCGCCACCCGCAGGATGCGCAGAGGATCCTCGGCAAAGGCCGGCGAGACATGGCGCAGCAACCGCGCCTCCAGATCCTGCACGCCGCCGTAGGGATCGTGCAGTTGCCCATCCTCATCTTCGGCGATGGCGTTGATGGTGAGATCCCGGCGCAGCAGATCCTGCTCCAGCGTCACCTCGGGGGCGGCATGGCAGACGAAGCCGGTGTAACCCTGCCCCTGCTTGCGCTCGGTGCGCGCCAGGGCGTACTCCTGCTGGGTTTTGGGGTGAAGAAAGACCGGAAAGTCTCGGCCCACCTGGGTGAATCCGAGACCCAGCATCTGCTCCACCGTGGCGCCGACCACCAGGTGATCCCTGTCACCCTGGGGCAATCCCAACAGGCGATCCCGCACCGCCCCTCCGACCAGATAAATCTGCACGCGCACTCTCCCTCGATAAACTTGCCCCGATGATACCGCTTTTGGCCAAGAGAGACGATGTGCACCCGTCGCACCAGGCTCGCCATCACTCAGCCGGGCGGCGGCTTCCCGTCATCGTCCCGGGCGACTCAGCCCGTGGTTCGCGCCAGCTCCCCTTATGGTATCCGGGTCTTTGACATCCCTTTTGGGAGGCTTTAACCTGCCGCCCATAACAATGGAATGGATCCTTATGTACACACAGTTCTTCGGTCTGTCGGAGCCCCCGTTCTCCATCTCGCCCAACCCCAAATACCTCTATATGAGCGAGCGTCACGGGGAGGCCCTCGCCCACCTCAACTACGGGTTGCAGGACGGTGGCGGCTTCGTGCTGCTGACCGGGGAAGTGGGTACGGGAAAGACCACCGTCTCCCGCTGCCTGCTGCAGCAATTGCCCGCCGACACCGAGATCGCCTACATCCTCAATCCCTCTCTGACCGAGCGGGATCTGCTGGCCGCCATCTGCGACGAATTCCAGTTGCCCTACGGCGAAGAGGCCAGCCTCAAGCAATTGTTCGACCTTATCCGGGATCATCTGCTGGCGAATCTGGCGGCAGGCAAGCGCAGCGTGGTGCTGGTGGATGAAGCCCAGCACCTGCTGCCCGGCGTGCTGGAGCAGTTGCGACTGCTCACCAATCTGGAGACAGACGAGAAGAAACTGCTGCAGGTGGTGCTCATCGGCCAGCCCGAGCTGCAACAGATGCTGCGCCAGCCCCTGCTGCGCCAGCTGGCCCAACGGATCACCGCCCGCTATCACCTGCTGCCGCTGTCGCGCCAGGATGTGGATGCCTATGTCCGCTTCCGGTTGCAGGTGGCAGGCTGCGTCCAGCCCATCTTCACCCCCAGGGCCATCCAGACCCTGCATCGCCTCTCAGGGGGCATTCCCCGTCTCATCAACCTCATCTGCGACCGCGCCCTCATCGCCGCCTTCGCCCGTGGCAGCCACAAGATAGTGCACGGGGACATCAGCCAGTCCGCGTATGAGGTGAGCGGCATTCGCGACGAGGGAAGCTGGCAATCCGGCCTCACGGTCGCCCTGGTGGGCGCCCTGCTGGTCGCCACCGGCTGGTGGGGCTGGCAATTCTTCGGATTCTTCCCAGCCCGCCCCCTGGTCAAGGTCGAGGTACCGGTCAAGGTGGATGACACGCCGGAGCAGCAGGCCCAGCTGACCCGCGCCATCAATCAGGCGCTGGAGCCGGACGTCGCCATGCAGAATCTCTACAAGGTATGGGGCTACCAGGCCGAGCTGGAGGAGGCAACCTGCGACAATGCTCCCCGTGCGGGCCTGCGCTGCCAGGAGGGAGAAGCCTCCCTGGCGCAATTGCAGACTCTGCAATACCCGGCCCTCATCAGTCTCACCGACGAGACCGGCGGCCTCTATTACGCCACCCTGGTCAGCCTGGGGGCGGACAAGGCTTCCCTGCTCATCGGCAACCAGAGCTGGCAGGTGGACAGGCAGTGGCTCTCCGACGCCTGGGGCGGCAGCTACACCCTGCTCTGGCGCATGCCCAGGGGCAACGTGCCCCTGATAGCGAGCAATGCCGGGGCTGCCCAGGTGCAGTGGCTGGACAACGCCCTTAGCCGCGCCATGCAGCAACCCGATCGCAAGGTGAGCCGCTTCGATTCCACCCTCAAGAACAAGCTGCAACAGTTCCAGCGCGAGCAGGGACTGACCCCGGACGGCATCGCCGGCAGCAACACCCTGCTGCGGCTGAATGTGGCCTCCGGCGAACCCATGCCCAGGCTGGAGGATGAATCCCTGCGAGCCAGTACGCCGGTCGATCTCGACAGCGTGGCGGATGATGAGACGGATCCCATGGTCGAGGAGGCCTCCTGATGTCCACCCTGCTCAAGGCCCTGCGCCGGGCCGACCAGCCCCAGTTCACCCCCCATATGCCGCTCATGGGTCTGCCCGTGAGCCAGGAAGAGGAGCCCAACCGCCGCTGGATCTGGTGGGCCCTGGTGCCCCTGGCCCTGGTGATGGGCGCCGCCGCCAACTATGGCTGGCACCTCTATCACCTCAAACCCGTGGAACAGCAGGTCGAAGTGAAGGAAGTGGTGACTCCCCCCTTCGTGCGGGTCGAACCCAGGCCCATGATCACCCGGCCGCTGCCGCCCCCCTTGCCGGAGCCCGTGGTCGCTCCAAGACCTGCCGCAACCCCGGCTGCGACTACCGCAAACCAGGGGGGACAGAGTCTGGCAGAACGGCTGATGGCCGCCCTCAACAACACGCCGCTGGTGGAAGAGAGTGCGCCCCATGCTCAGGTCCAGACCAGTGCCATCCCCCTCGGCGCCCTGGGCCCGGCCCTGAAACAGCAGGTACCGTCCCTGACCTATGGTGCCCACAACTACTCCTCCGACCCGGCCAAGCGGGCCGTGGTGCTCAATGGACGGGAGTGGCGCGAGGGCAATGAGATCGCCCCCGGTGTCATCCTGGCAGCCATCGCCCAGGACTACATCGTCCTGCAGGTCGGCGGCCAGTATGCCAGCCTCAAGGCGCTGCAAGACTGGCGCGGCTGATCTGCCGGCATCCAGTGGCCCTCCCCCGGGAGGGTCACCGCCCATTCTGAGGGAGCCCGAGAGCTCCCCTTTTTAATCAATAACCTACACTCGACCTTTGCCATGCGCCGGGTCGGGGATCGCCCTCCTGATGGCGGGCGGACTTATCATCAGAACATGAGCACACTGTGAGCCACTCAGACAACACCACCTTCGCCACCCGCATTCTGGACTGGTACCAGATCCACGGCCGCAAGACCCTGCCCTGGCAGCAGGACAAGACCCCCTACCGGGTCTGGGTCTCCGAGATCATGCTGCAACAGACCCAGGTTGCCACTGTCATCCCCTATTACGAGCGGTTCATGGCCCGCTTCCCCGACGTGCTGGCCCTGGCCAACGCCCCCATCGACGAGGTGCTGCATCACTGGACCGGGCTTGGCTACTACGCGCGCGCCCGCAACCTGCACAAGGCTGCCCAGCAGATCCGCGATCTGCACGGCGGCCTCTTTCCGGAACAACTGGAAGAGGTGATGGCTCTGCCCGGCATCGGTCGCTCCACCGCCGGGGCCGTGCTCTCCCTCTCTCTGGGCCAGCCCCACGCCATCCTGGATGGCAACGTGAAGCGGGTACTCACCCGCTGGCTGGCGCTGGCGGGCTGGCCGGGCCAGAAGCAGGTCGAGCACGATCTCTGGGAGCTGGCGACCCGCCTCACCCCGCGCGTCGGGGTGGCCCAGTACAACCAGGCCATGATGGACATGGGGGCCACCGTCTGCACCCGCAGCAAGCCCGCCTGCGAGCGCTGCCCGGTGCAGGCCGATTGCCAGGGGCTGTCGCAGGGCAACCCCACCGCTTACCCTCACAGCAAGCCGAAGAAGAGCATTCCGGCACGCAACGGCATTATGCTGATCATCCGCCACGGCGATCAGCTGCTGCTGGAGAAGCGTCCGCCGCAAGGGATCTGGGGCGGGCTCTACTGCTTCCCGCAGGTGGAATCCCTCACCGAGGTGACCGGACGACTGCGGGAGTTGGGGCTGGAGGATGCCGCCTATCAGGAGCTCGCTGGATTTCGTCACACTTTCAGCCACTTCCACCTCGATATCCGCCCTTTGCTGATCGAAATGGCTGTTCCGCCCGCCCCCCTGCTCATGGAAGCGGATACCCGACTCTGGTATAACTTACGCCATCCTGCCGAGGTGGGATTGGCGGCGGCCACGGCCCGTCTGCTCGCCTACCCGGACTTACAACCAGACTTGCAACCACAGAGGTCAACATGAGCCGTACCGTATTTTGCCTGCGCCTGAAGAAAGAAGCGCCGGGTCTCGATTTCCAACTCTACCCCGGTGAACTCGGCAAGCGGATCTTCGACAACATCAGCAAGGAAGCCTGGACCGAGTGGCAGAAGAAGCAGGTCATGCTGATCAACGAGAAGAAGCTGAACATGATGAATCTCGAGCACCGCCAGTTGCTGGAAAAAGAGATGGTCAGCTATCTGTTCGACGCGGGTGAAGTCCAGATCGACGGTTACACCCCTCCCAGCCAGTGAGCGGGAATCGAGTCAAAGGGCCAGCGTCCCCCTGAGTCGTCAATATGCCGCAGGGTGACACCAATCCTGGCTCAGGCCAGTCAGTGACGGGCGGCCCCACCGCCCGGTTTGAGGATCTTATGGGTCGTTTTTTTGGGCTGCTGTGCGCCCTGCTGTTTCTCTCTGCCTGTTCATCCACACCCCAGACCAGCGGGAGTGGCGATGATGATCTGGTCAACGGCAAGGACGTGCGCGGTTTTGAACACATGATCAGTGCGCTCTCCCATAACGTGAACGAGATATGGGGGCGCGAGGCGCTGTTCGCGGGCAAGTTTGACTACGTCAAATACACGGATCAGTACAAGAGCCGCGCCCACATCGATTTCTCCAGCGGTCACATCATGGTGGAGACCGTCTCGGGTCTGGATCCCCGCGCCCACCTGCGTCGCGCCATCATCGAAACCCTGCTGACCCCGGACGATCCGGCAGAGGTCGACCTCTATTCGGACCGTGAGATCATGCCAGGTGGCGAGCCCTTCCTCTATGGCCAGGTGCTGGACAACCAGGGACAAGCGATCCGCTCCAGTTGGCGTGCAGAGCGTTATGCCGACTATCTGATCGCCAACGCGATGAAGAAGCGCACCCTCGGGATCCGCAACATCTTCTTCATCGACATTCCCATGGTGGCCAACCACGAAGACAGGCGCGGCTACAAATACGCCAGCATCATCCGCGACGCCTCCCGCAAGTACGGGGTCGCCGAGAGTCTCATCTACGCGGTGATCAAGACCGAGAGCAGCTTCAACCCCTATGCGGTCAGCCACGCCAACGCCTATGGCCTGATGCAGGTGATCCCGGCTACCGCTGGGCGGGATGTCTATGTGAGGGTCAAGGGCAAGGATGGCCAGCCGACCAGGGAAGATCTGTTCAATCCGGCCTACAACATCGATGTGGGGACCGCCTACCTGCACCTGCTGCAGACCGTCTATCTGGCGGATATCCAGGATCCCCAGTCCCGCCGCTATGCGGTGATCTCCGCCTACAACGGTGGTGCGGGAGGGGTGCTCAACACCTTCTCCAACGATCGCAAGGCGGCCCCCGGCATGATCAACCGCCTCTCCCCCGAGGCCGTCTATCAGGTACTGACCGAACAACATCCCAAGGCAGAGGCTCGCCGCTATCTCTACAAGGTCAATCAGGCCGAGAAGGGGTTCAAGCGAACCGTCGCAAGCCGGGCTGGCTGATGGCATGCAAGAAGGGCGCTCCTGGAGCGCCCTTCTCATTTACTGTGGCCTGAAAGCTTACTTGGCGATAAAGCCGCCCTTGCTCAGGGGCGCTGCCCCCACCTTCTCCAGGTGTTCCACCTCGACTTCGGTCTTGTTCCAGCTGTGGTCCACCTCGCCGCGCACGCGGATCAGATCGTCAGGACCCACCTCGGTACCGCGCCACACGTCACCGTCCACCTCCACTTCCACCTCGCCGCTGTCGTCACGGAACAGGTAGTTTTCGCCACCCAGGTGTTTGACCAGCTTGCCTTCCAGGGTCACCCACTGATCATCGGCCACGTCTTTCAACTGGGCGACCGATACCTTGTTCTGCTCCTTGGGGCCGGTGTAGGCCGCCATGGCGAAGGAAGAGACGGACATCAGGGCCACCAGGGCGATTGCTTTTGCGTTGTTCATTTCATGCTCCTGTCTTTGCGGTATGAGGGCATCTTGCCCGGGGGCGCGTGAAACAAACGTGAAGCCTCCCCATTCAGGGAGGAGTGATGTGATCGCAAGCGATTAAATGGCCACGGCATGCTGCAAAAATGTATTCGAGTGGATACCTTTTCACCTGGCCATGCGGGTTCCCAGCCCGCCGCCATCGAGGAACAGCCCGCAGGCCCGCCCTGCCCCATCCATGAGAACAGCTACATGAACAAATGGCTTTTGTGTTTATTGGGTCTCTTCGCCCTCACGGCCCATGCCGCCGAGACGCGTCCCCCCTTCTCCCGCATCGTGATGTTCGGCGACAGCCTCTCCGATACCGGCAAGATGTACGACAAGATGCGCGGTTACCTCCCCTCCAGCCCGCCTTACCATCAGGGCCGCTTCTCCAACGGCCCGGTCTGGCTGGAGCAGCTCACCCAGCACTTCCCGGGCCTCGCCATCGCCAACGAGGCGGAAGGGGGCGCCACTGCCGTGGCCTACAACAAGATCTCCTGGAACCCCAAGTATCAGGTCATCAACAACCTGGACTACGAGGTGACCCAGTTCCTGCAAAAGGATGGCTTCAAGCCCGACGATCTGGTGATCCTCTGGGTCGGTGCCAACGACTACCTGGCCTATGGCTGGAACACCGAGCAGGATGCCAAGCGGGTGCGCGACGCCATCAGCGATGCGGCCAACCGCATGGTATTGAACGGTGCCAAGCAGATCTTGCTGTTCAACCTGCCGGATCTGGGCCAGAACCCCTCGGCCCGCAGCCAGAAAGTGGTCGAGGCAGCCAGCCATGTCTCCGCCTACCACAACCAGCTGCTGCTGAATCTGGCACGCCAGTTGGCTCCCACCGGCATGGTGAAATTATTCGAGATCGACAAGCAGTTCGCCGAGATGCTGCGCGAGCCACAGAACTTCGGCCTGAGCGACACCGAACACGCCTGCTATGGCGGCGGCTATGTGTGGAAGCCCTTTGCCTCCCGCAGCGCCGCCACCGACAGTCGACTGGCCCCCTTCAATCCCGAGGAGCGCCTTGCCATCGCCGGCAACCCTCTGCTGGCTCAGGCCGTCGCAACGCCCATGGCGCGCCGCAGTGCGGGCGAGCTGAACTGTGAAGGCAAGATGTTCTGGGACCAGGTCCACCCCACCACAGTGGTACACGCCGCCCTGAGCGAGCGGGCTGCCGCCTTCATCGAACAGGAGTACGAATTCCGCCCTCGATAACGGAGGCCATCCTGCCAGGGCCGGCGCCTAGCCGGCCCTCTTGCCGACAAGGGTAAGCAATCCATATGACACCCATCACAGATTCGAGTCACGGTTCCCCGGCGGTCTTCTGTCTCCACTATGATGCAGATGGATATCACAATATGTTTTATATCAGTTGCTTGTAGATCGAGAAAAGCGAGCTACGTTTAAACGTGTTGTGGTCGAACACAGGCCCAACCCACGAGGCGAGGCGACATGAATTCGCGCTCCCCACACACAAGATTGCAGAGGCATCTATGAACAAAACACTGATTACCTTGCTGGTTTCAGGCTTGCTTGCGGCCAACGCCCAGGCAGCCGGACAAGACAACACCTGGTATGGCGGTGCCAAACTGGGTTGGTCCAACTTCTACGGTGTCGATGAAAGCAATTCCATCGCCATCACCGACAAAGACGACGATGAAGTCGGCGCCGGTGCCTTCGCCGGTTACCAGATCAACCAGAATCTGGGTGTCGAACTCGGTTATGACTACCTTGGCAAGCTCAAGTACAGCGGCACCCGCAATGGCGCGGCCTTCAATGACTCCGTGCAAGCCCAGCTGGCCCAGCTCACGCTGAAACTGGGGTTCCCGGTTGCGGACAATCTGGACCTTTACGGCCGTGTCGGGGGCGGCTATGGCTGGACCGACAGCGATCAGCTCGAAAACGACAGCCGCTTCACCTTCGTCGGCGCGCTCGGTGCGGAGTATGCCCTGAGCCTGGATTGGGCAGCCCGCCTCGAATACCAGTACAGCACCCCATATGGCAGCCGTGACGATACCGGCCTGCGCATGGACAACGGCCTGCTCTCCCTGGCCGCCGTCTATCGCTTCGGTCAGGTTGCACCGGCTCTGCCGGTCGCAGCTCCCGCCCCCGCGCCCGAGCCCGTGATGGTCGACAAGCAGTTCACCCTGAGCTCGGACGTGCTGTTTGACTTCAACAAGGCCACCCTCAAGCCCCAGGCCGGGCAGGCCCTGGATACCCTCTACAGCCAGATTGAAGAGGCCAGGCCCAAAGACGGGTCGGCCACCGTCATCGGCTATACCGACCGCATCGGCTCCGAGGCCTACAACCAGAAGTTGTCCGAGCAGCGTGCCCGGACCGTGGCCGATTACCTGATTGGCAAGGGCCTGCCGGCCGGCAAGGTCAATGTGGAAGGGCGTGGCAAGCAGTCTCCCGTCACCGGCGACAGCTGCACCAGCAAATCCAAGCGCGAGCTGATCGTCTGCCTGGCCCCGGATCGCCGGGTAGAGGTCAAGGTACAGGGCGTCTCGGAAGTACAGCAATAACGACGACCCCAAACAAAACGGGAGGCCATGGCCTCCCGTCTTTTTTTATGCTTCCTCAGATGCGCGTGCGCACATCCGCCGCAATCTGATCGAGCAACAGTTGCCAGCCCTGCCCCAGCTCGTTCACCAGGGCGCCATACCCATCGGCAGGCAGCACCCGCTCCTGCTGGAAGGGAACATCTCTCAACACGACCCCCTCCTCCGTCAGCAGGCGCCAGCGACCGCTAAGCAGGGCGCGGCCGTCGTGCCGCCCCTGGAAACGCTCGACCGAGATGCTCAGCACAGGCCCCTTGCGGGCCCCGTCCTGACGCACCACCCAGCCAGGCAGGCGGCTGGAGAGGCCATTGAGGGTCAATTGGTTCAACTGGGCATCGAGGGAACCTGCCCAGCGATGGTACTCGGCAAAGTGCAGCTCCTTGCCCTCCAGCTGATAGACCAGGCTCATCCGGTCAAGCTGACCGGACAGGGCGACGGGGCGCAGCACCAACTGGTGCTGCGGCTGCGCCGTGGTGACACTCGACGGCGCCGTGTCGGCATCCAGCGAATAGTAATGCAGCGTCGTCGGGGCACTGCCACATCCCGCCAGCAGGCCCAGCAAGGCCAGCGTCATCATCCGTTTTTTCATCATTTTCCTCGCTTGGGCTCGGGATCCCGCGGACGAGCGCGGTCAAAGATCAGTGAACTCGGCTGCTCGTTCAGTGAATGGACCAGAGGTTGCAACTCGCTCATCAGCTGGTTGAAGGATTGCACCGACTGGCGCAGTTCCTGATTAGTCTGGGAACCGGCATCATAGGTCTGCAACGTCTCCTGCAACTGCTTGAGGCTCTGGTTGAGGGAGGCCGGCAACTGCTGGGTCGACTGCTGACCGGTAAACTGCTCCAGATTCGCACTCACGGCACTGACATGCTTGAGCGTCTTGTCCAGCGTCATCAGGGTGCTGTTGACCTGAGTGAGGGTGGTGGCCATGTCCATGTCGACGAACTTGTCGAGGATGAGATTCACCTTGCGTTCGATCTGATCCAGCCCGGCCTGGGCGGTCGGGAAGACCTGATAGCCCGCCATCTTGAGCGGCTGATAGACAGGCGCATCCGGATAGAAGTTCAGATCGATCACCTTGCCCCCCGTCAGCAGGCTGGCGGTCTTGAGGCTGGCCCTCAACCCTTCCTTGAACTGCTTGTTGAACAGGGCCCGCCACTGCTCCTTCTCCGCATTGGCATAACGGTGGGAGAGACGCTGCACCTCGATGCGAGCCAGCACCGGGATCTGCCGGCTCTTGAACAGCTGGACGCCCTTGTCGTCGATGAGATAGGGAGCCGAGATGACGGTACCGACCCGGATGCCGCGATACTGTACCGCCGCGCCGGGATGCAGCCCGCCCACATCATTGTCGAACAGGAAGACATAGTCGATGAACTGATCCAGGCTACCGGCCAGCACGCTCTCCTCGTCCTTGAACAGCACGAACTCGTCGTTCTGTTTCACCGGTTCCCCCGGCAACCAGCCGGGAGGCAGCCCCATGGTGATGCCGCCGTTGATCAGGCTCTCCAGCGAGTCCATCTTCACCTTCATCCCCTCGCTGCTCATGGAGACCTCGAAGCCGGGCGTCAACCAGAACCGGGAGTTGCTGCTCACCAGGACGTCATAAGGCGCGTTGATGAAGAGCTGGTACTGCATCTCGCTCTTCTCGGGCAGGAACTTGGCCTCTTCGACCTGGCCGATGGTGAATCCCTGATAGCTGATGGGGGAACCCGCGCCCAGCGCGTTGGCATCCCGGCTGGACAGGGAGAGCCGCAATCCCCTGGCATCCAGGGATGCCAGGGGCGGCCTGTCCAGCATGGCGTATTCGCTTCGCGCCCTGCCCTTCTTGCCGGGAGAAAGCTCGATATAGGCACCGGAGAGCAAGGTGCCAAGACCGGAAACGCCCTCACGCCCGACCCTGGGCTTGACCACCCAGAACTGGCTGTCTTTCTTGAGCATGCCGGCGGCGGCATTGGTCAGGCGAGCCTTGAGCACGGCATGGCTATAGTCCTCGCTGAGCTCCACCGTCTCGATACGGCCCACCTCCACTTCACGAGAACGGATCACCGTCTTGCCCGCCACTATGCCCTCGGCGGTCGCCACCGTCAGGGTGAAGCTCGGCCCTTGTGAATACCAGTGCTGGAACAGCATCCAGGCGCCGATGAAGAGCGCCAGCAAGGGCACCATCCAGATAGCGGCAGCCGAACTCATGAAATCAGAGCCCGGTTTCCACCTTGTCTTACGCTCACTCACGTTCGCGTTCTCCTTGTTGTAAATCCCAGATCAGGCGGGAATCGAAACTCATGGCAGCCACCATGGTGACCAGTACGACCCCGGCAAAGGCGACGGCCGCAGGGCCAGGGTAGATGGTCATCAGATTGTCGAGCCGGATGAGACCGGCCAGGATGGCCACCACGAAGACGTCGATCATCGACCAGCGCCCCACAAATTCGGTCATGCGATAGAGTTTGAGCTTGCCGAGGGGAGATGCCCCCTGGCCGCGCTGCACCACGTAGCAGAGCCACAGCAGCGCCAGGATCTTCACCAGCGGCACCACCACGCTCGCGAAGAAGATGACGGCGGCAATGGGGTAGGAGCCCATGGCCCACAGCAGCACCACCCCGCCCATGATGGTCGAGGGGCTGTCATCCCCCAAGAACACGGTGTCCATGATGGGATAAAGGTTGGCTGGGACATAGAGGATCACCGAGGTGATCAGCAGGGCCCAGGTGCGGTTAAGACCACCCGGCTTGCGGCTGTGCAGGTGATCCCCGCAGCGAACGCAACTATGGGCATCCTGCTCGTTCAGGGCGCCGCAGATGTGACAGCCCACCAGACCGCACGACAGGGCGCTCTCCTCGGGATCCAGCTCCCTCGCCGCCGTCGGACCGAACAGCCGCTGCCACAGCCACATCCGATCCAGGGAGGAGATCATCTTGATGAGCAGCAGGGTGTAGCCAACAAAGGCCCAGAACGACAGCCCCATCTTGATGTCGGCCATCCCCATCAGCTTGACCAGAGAGATGAGCACGCCGATGAGGAAGACGTCCACCATCAGCCAGGGCTTGATCCGGCACAGCAGGCGGCCAAGGGAGCGCAGGGCCTTGCTGTGCAGATCCTTGTCCAGGCGCCACAGCACCAGCATGATGGAGCCGATATAGACCAGCGGCAACCCGATCAGGGTAATGCTCAGCACGGCCCCGAGGAACAGGTAGCCTTGATCCACCAGGGTGGTGATGCACTGCAGGAAGGTCATCTCCTGCCCCACCCCCTTGGCCGAGAACGACATGAAGGTAAAGGCGTTGGAGAGCACGAACATGATGATGGCCGCAAAGCCATAGGCGATGGGCCTGCGCTCCTGCTCCGGCAGATGACGAGTCAGGGTATGCCCGCAGCGCGGACAACTGCTCGTCTCCCCCACGGCCAGCTCGGTGGCCGGCACCAGCAGGTCACACTCTTCGCAGGCGGTCGCGTCATGGGTATAGGTGGGTGGATGTTGGTGTGAAACCGGATGCAAGATAAGACCCCAGCATGAGGCCCGCCACGGGGCCAGAGCCGCCAATTATTGCAGCAGCGGCCCCTGCCGACCAGCCCTGTCGTTGTCCATCCTGCCCGGGTGTGAGAATGACTTTGACAAGGCAGTGCCCATTTAGCACAATCAAACGCCACTTTTTTTCCGCGGGACAATAATTTATGACAACTGAATCCCCAAGCTACTCCACTATCGAGCAGGCCTTCTCCCTCGGGAACGGGCAAGATTCTGCCCTCAACTGGTTGCGCAAAAACCGTAGCCAGGTCGCCATCTTCCTGGTGAGCGGCATCAAGCTGGAGGGGACCATCAGCGGTTTTGACCAGTACAGCGTGCTGTTGACCGATGCCCATGGCAATCAGCAACTGGTCTACAAGGCCAAGATTTCCACCATTGCCATGCACTCCGGCCGTCCTGCCGTCAGCATCCAGCGGGCCCGCAAGCCACGGGTTTCCATGGCGCCGCGCCCCCATGGCGCCCCCAGCCGTTATGACGACAACCAGGGTGGCGGCAGCGAGCAGTAAATCTCGCCCCCGCCCATCCTGACGGTGTCGCTGCGTCAGCCAGTGACATCTGCTCCCCACTCTCATGTTTCGCCTGTCCCGTATGAGAGTGGGGCTTCTCTCCCGAGCCGGTTGTTGACCCGCTCGTCTTCGTCACTCAGTAGGTCAACCCGACCGGTTTTCCCTCTCTGACCATGCAGATCTGCATGCCGGCCGCTTCACCGGCCTGTGCGCCTATGCCCGTGTCCTCGAACACCAGACATTGATCGGGCTCGACCCCCAGGCGTCGCGCCACCAGCAGGAAGGTGTCTGGATGGGGTTTGTGCAGCTCCACGTCGTCGGCGGTGACCACCACGGGGAAATACCGATCCAGCCCTGTGTTGCGCAGCACCGCTTCGGCATTGATGCGGGGGGAACCTGTCCCTATGCCCATGGGGATCCGGCCGTGATAGCGTTCCACCAGATCCAGCATGGCCGGGAAGGGGGTGGCCTTGTGCAGGTTGGCGACATAGTGTTCGGTCTTGCAGCGTGTCACCACCAGGGGATCCAGCGCGATCTGCTGCACTTCGGCCACCAGCAGGGCTATCTTGCGGCTGGGCATGCCTCCCAGCTCATAAAACCAGTCGGCGTCGAACCGAAAGCCAAACTCGCGGGCGGTGTGCTCCCAGGCGGCCAGGTGCAAGGGCATGGAGTCCACCAGTGTGCCGTCGAGGTCGAAAACCAGGCCTTGAAATCCGGATAGGGTCATGGTGCAGGATCTGTCTGTGAAAAATGGGCCCCCATTCTAGCCAGAGCGCGGGCGCATCGCCATGCGCCAGATGGCGAGAAACGCTTGCTACCTCATTTATACAGAGCGGCGTGGATCTGAGAGCCCGCACGTATACAGATCAGCATGGATCTGATGCCGGGCAGGCAGCCCCCACGCAGGTGTCAGCGATAGGCCAGGGTACAGGCCCGCCCTTGTGATTTGGCGTGATAGAGTGCCTGATCCGCCTGCTCGGTCAGGGTTTGCCACTCCTTGTCCGATGACGGGACCAGATAGCTGAACCCGATGCTGACGGTGAGTGTCGCCGCCACCCGGGAGGCCGGATGGGGAATCTGCAAGGCGTCAAGGCCGTGGTGGATCTGCTCCGCCAGCCGCTCCGCCTCTCCCGGCTGCGGTGAACACAGCAGGATGACAAACTCCTCCCCCCCATAGCGGGCCACCAGGTTGGTACGCCGCCGCTCGGTGTCCTGCAGCAGTGCCGCCACCCGCTGCAGGCACTGATCCCCCTTGCCGTGGCCGAAGTGATCGTTGTAGGACTTGAACTCGTCCACATCGATCATCAGCACCGCCAGCACGCCCTGATGGCGGCGAGCCCGCTCCCACTCCCGCTCCATGGTGATGTCCCATTGGCGGCGGTTGGCGATGCCAGTCAGGGGATCTTCCAGAGACAGCAGGGAGAGGCGCCGGTTGGCCTCCTCCAGCGCCCGGTTGGTATCGGCCAGCTGCCGGGTCCGCTCCTGCACCCTCAGCTCCAGCTCCCGATTGAAGCGCTCAAGTTTCTCCTGGGTGCGCTGGCGGATCAGCAACTGGGAGAGCACGGCGGCATACTGCTTGAAGATCTCGCTCTGATACGCCTTGAGGGGGCGCCGCCAGAGCAGGTTGTCGGCGGCAATCCAGCCGATGGGGGTACTCCCGTCCCAGAGCGACACCATGGCGTTCCAGCCGCGACCCACCTCCTGCTTCTCGTAATAGAGAGGCGTGTCCTCCAGCACCAGGACATAGTCCTTACGACGCAGCGCCTCCTGCACCGTGGGGTGATCCGGAATGGGGCTGATGAAATGGCGCTCGTCGATGAGCTCACCCGCCTCGTTGGTACCCCAGGTACCGTGCATGGTCTTGAATTCACTGTCAGTCAGGAAGATGGCGATGCGATCGAACTGCAACTCCTGGCGGGCCAGTGCCACCGCGTCGTGCAGCAAACGATCCTCGCTCTCGCAGCGGGAGAGCTTGACCCCCACCTGATGCAGCGCCTGCAGCATGCTGAGGAAAGAGTCCTGCAGGGCCTGGCTGCGCACGAGGTCTGCCTGGGTGTGGAGCCGCTGATCCCGCTCCAGATCCACCTGTCCCGCGAGTCGCCGACTCTCGAGCTCGGCGGCGAGATAATGCATGAGCAGCTGGATGCTCTGTTGCTGGCGTCTTGGCAGGCGATCGAGACGACGGCGGGTTTCCAGATAGACCACAGCCTCCAGCCCTTTGTGACGCTTGAGGGGGAAGCTCGCTCGCAGGCGCGGGATCTCGGGTTCTACGCTCTCCCGCTCCCAGATGGCACGGGTCGGCGCGATGGGCTCCACCAGCAACTGGCCGAGCGCAAGGGAACGTTCGATGAAGAGGATGGGCAACTCGAGGGAAGAGAGGATGTCGGCGCTCAGGCAGAGCAGACCCTGTTCCGGGCGATAGTGATAGAGCTGGGGCGTCGGAGCACGCAGCCACAGATAGATCTGTTCAGCCTCTGTTTTTTCCCTGACCGCAGACAAGGTCACTTCACAGAGATGTTCAAAACTGGTGAAGTGCTCCGGATCCCATTCTTCCATGCCAAATCATCCTTGGTTGTATCCAAGCGAGTATATCGGCAAAGCCCGGCCATTAATTGACCGGGCAATCAAAAGCGAGATCCAGAGCCCAGTTTTTACAACAGATTCAATGCCTGCATGGCACTGCGGATGCGCTCGCGGGTGGCCTCGGAGAGCGGCATCACCGGCAGACGGCACTCTTCGCTGCACAGACCCAGCAGGGAGACCGCATACTTGGCCCCTGCGGGGCTCGGCTCGGCGAACATGGCCTGGTGCAGCGGAATGAGCTTGTCCTGCAATTCGCGGGCAGCTTGCCACTCACCGGCCAGCGCCAGGTTCTGCACCTCGGCCACCAGCTTGGGGGCCACGTTGGCCGTCACCGAGATGCAACCCTGGCCACCACCGATGTTGTAGGCCACGGCGGTGGCGTCTTCACCGGAGAGCCAGGCAAACGGCTTCTTGATGAGCTGGCGTTCAACCCAGGGGCGGGCCAGATCACCGGTGGCATCCTTCACGCCGGCAATGCGCGGCAACTCGGCCAGACGGGCCAGGGTCGCCGGCTGCACGTCAACGATGGCGCGGGGCGGAATGTTGTAGACGATGATGGGTTTGGTGGTGGCGTCGTGCACCGCCTTGAAGTGGTGGTAGAGCCCTTCCTGATTGGGGCGGTTGTAGTAACCGGCCACATGCAGGGTGGCATCCGCCCCCATCTGCTCGGCATAGCGGGTGTATTCAATGGCTTCAACCGGGTTGTTGGAGCCTGCACCTGCGATCACGGGAATGCGCCCGGCCACCAGCTTGACCACCAGCTCCACCACGCGGCAATGCTCATCGTGGGTCAGGGTCGGGCTCTCCCCGGTCGTGCCGACCGGCACTATGCCATGGGTTCCCTGCTCTATGTGCCACTCCACCAGGCGAGCCAGTGCGGCCTCGTCCAGCTGGCCCTGTCGAAATGGGGTGATCAGGGCAACTATCGAACCTTGAAACATGGGATTTCCTTCTCCTAAACAGATGGATTGGTCAATAAAAAGCCCCGGTACGGGAGTCGCTACCGGGGCTTGAATCGTCTCAGGGATGAGAGGTTACGCGCGCACGCCAGCAGGCCCGATTGTCAGGCTGTGTTTATGCTTTCGTTTCGATACGCATGACCGCATTGCATCATCTCTGGGTAAATAAGGCGTCTGGGCATATTTCGGGAACACGACATAAATGTCAAGGCGAAAGCGGCCATGTATAATGGCCGCCCAAAAATGCGTGGAGATACCCAATGAGCCGTCCTGTCAGTGCCGTCAGTCAGATGCTGGAACGTAACCAAGCCCTCTTTGTCGGCAAGCGGCTGTTGGTGTGCGGTGCCCTGGAGGATGATTATCCTCGTCAACTGGCCGAGCTGGCACAAAGCCTGACCGTCTTCACCACGGATTACTGCTATTACCGCAGCCAGCAGGCCGTTCTGGGAGACGCCATCCTGTTCGATCACCAGCTGGGTGGCGCCCCCCGATTCGATGCCCTGCTGCTGCTGATGCCCAAGGCCAAGGCCGAGGCGCAATACCTGCTGGCCATGATGACGCCGCTGCTCGAAAGCGGGGCCGACCTGTTCCTCGCCGGCGAGAACCGGGGCGGCATCAACGGAGCAGACAAGCTGCTGGCACCTTATGGCGAGAAACCGATCAAGCGCGACTCTGCGCGCCGCTGCTCTCTCTACCACGGCACGCTCGACAAACCGGTCGTCCCCTTCGAGCTGGACGCCTGGTTCAGTCGCTATGAGTGCCAGGCGGGCGACACCACCCTGACCGTCATGGCCCTGCCTGGGGTCTTCAGTGCAGACGGCCTGGATCTCGGCACCCAGATGCTGCTGGCGAGCCTCCCCCCCGTAACGGGCAAGCTGCTCGACTTTGGCTGCGGCGCCGGCGTCATCGGTTCCGTGCTGGCCAAGCGCAACCCGGCCCTGGCTGTCACCATGGTGGATATCAATGCCCTGGCACTGGAGTCCAGCCGCCGAACCCTGGCGGTCAACGGTCTGAGCGGACGTGTTCATGCCTCCGATGTCTATTCCGACATTGCCGAAACATTCCAACAGATTGTCTCGAATCCCCCCTTCCATGCCGGGCTCAAGACCTTCTACGCCGCCACCGAAACCTTCCTGGCAAAGGCACCTGAGTACCTGACCGCAAATGGCGCCCTGACCATAGTCGCCAATGCCTTCCTGCGATACCAGCCTATACTGGATGCGCACTTCAAACAGACCGAGGTGATCGCGGGCGATGCCAAATTCAAGGTGTATCTGAGCAAAGCTTAAAGAAGTGCAACGGTTGTAATAAAACAAGTAGAGAGTGCCAGACGGGATCTGTTAAGGTACCAAGAAAACGTTTACCACCCCTTTAGGGGTGTTTTTTCGCAGCAACATGAAAACCTTTTCAACATCATGATCTCAGGGAGAGAACGACGATGGCAGGCATACTCACCATGATACTGGCAGGCGGTGAAGGTACCCGACTGCAACCGCTGACCACCACCCGCAGCAAACCCTCCGTACCCTTTGGCGGCAGTTACCGGTTGATCGACTTCGTGCTCAACAACTTCGTCAACGCCGACTTCCTGCGCATCTATGTACTCACCCAGTTCAAGTCCCAGTCCCTTTATCTGCACATGAAGAAGGGCTGGAACATCGTCGGCATCACGGATCGCTTCATCGACCCCATTCCGGCCCAGATGCGAATGGGCAAACGCTGGTATGACGGCACCGCAGACGCCATTTACCAGAACCTGCGCTTCATCGAGATCTCCGACCCCGAGCACGTCTGCATCTTCGGCTCCGATCACATCTACAAGATGGACGTGAGCCAGATGGTGAGCTTCCACAAGCAGAAAGCGGCCGCCCTGACCGTCGCTGCCCTGCGCATGCCCATCGAGGAAGCAAGCGCCTTCGGGGTGATCGAGGTTGATCAGGAAGGGCGCATGATTGGCTTTGAAGAAAAGCCCCGTCACCCGAAACACATACCCGGGGATCCCACCCAGGCCCTGGTCTCCATGGGCAACTACATCTTCGAGACCGAGGCCCTCTATCGGGAGCTCAAGCGGGATGCCGCCGAGGAGAACTCCAGTCACGATTTCGGCAAGGACATCATTCCCAGCCTGTTCCCCCGTGCCCCCGTCTATGTCTATGACTACAGCACCAACGTGATCCCGGGCGAGAAGCCCAACGTCTACTGGCGCGATGTGGGGACGCTCGACTCTTACTGGCAGGCGCACATGGACCTGGTGGCCGATGATGCCCCCTTCTCTCTCTACAATCGCAAGTGGCCGCTGCACACCCATTACCCGCCCCTGCCCCCCGCCACCTTCATCGATACCGACGACTGCAAGGTCAAGATCGCCAACTCCCTGATCTCCGGTGGCTGCTTCATTCAGGGCAGCCAGATCCAGCGATCCATACTGGGATTTCGCTGCAACATAGGCCCCTGCAGCCACATCAGTGAATCCGTGCTGCTGGGGGATGTGAAAATCGGCGAAGGTTGCTCCATTCGCCGCGCCATCATCGACAAAAACGTTGAAATTGCACCCGGCACCGTGATCGGTGAGAATCTGGACCATGACAGAGAGCGGTTTACCGTATCCGAAGGCGGTATCGTCGTGGTACCTAAGGGAGCAAGAGTTGGCTATTAACCCACTGAAAATCCTGTTTGTAGCCTCGGAGGTTGAGGGGCTGGTGAAGACCGGGGGCCTGGCAGATGTGGCCAAGGCCCTGCCGCAGCATCTCGCCCGTCAGGGGCACGATGTGCGCATCATTATGCCCTTCTACAAGACCATCAAGCGCCGGGACGAGGCCACCCTCCTCGCCTCACGCTGGCTCCCCACCCCCCAGGATCGCAGTGATATCAGCTATCGCATCCATCAGCTGGAACTGGACGGGATTTGCGTCTATCTTCTCGATTGCCCGCACTATTTCGACCGCCCCCAGCTCTATGCCGAGAACAACCAGGCCTATCCCGACAACGGTGAACGCTTTGCCTTTCTGGCCGCGGCGGCCCTGCATGCGTGCGAACAGCTGGGTTTCGCTCCCGACATCGCCCACTGCAACGACTGGCACACCGGTCTGCTGCCGCTGCTGCTGAAAACCCGTCATGCCCACAACCCCTTCTTCCAGCGCACCCGGTCGGTCATCAGCATTCACAACGCGGCCTTTCAGGGCGTGTTCGATCGCCAGCAGTTCTGGGCCGTGCCGGAAATCCACGACTACGAGCAGCGCATCAACTACGACTATGGTCACATCAATCTGCTCAAGTGCGGTGTGCTCTACGCAGACAAGATCAATGCGGTCAGCCCCAACTACGCCAGCGAGCTGCTGACACACCTGGGCGCTCACGGCATGGCCAGCGTATTCCAGCAGCGGGCAGCTGACCTGCGTGGCATCCTCAACGGCTGTGACTATCAGGACTGGGATCCCGCCTTCGATCCTCTGTTGCCCGCCACCTATGATGCCGACAACCTGGATGGTAAACACACCTGCAAGCGCATCCTGCAGCAGGAGACGGGGCTCCCCGTTGGCAACCTCCCCATCTATGGCATGGTGTGTCGACTGACCGAGCAGAAAGGAGTACACCTGCTCATCCCAGCGCTAGACAAGTTCTTGCAGCATCAGGTCCAGGTAGTGATCGTTGGCTCCGGTGATCCCTCTCTCGCCGCCCAGTTGCAAAGCATTGCCCAGCAGCATCCCGACAAGTTTGCCTTCATCAATGCCTATGACGACCGTCTGGCCCACCTGGTGGAGGCCGGCGCCGACTTCTTCCTGATGCCTTCTCTGTTCGAGCCATGCGGGCTCAACCAGATGTACAGTCTGGCCTATGGCACCCTGCCCCTGGTGAGGGCTGTCGGCGGATTGAAAGATACCGTCGTGGACTGGGATGCCGACCCGACGCACGCGACCGGTTTCTGCTTCAACGATCCCACTGCCAGCACCTTGCTCGATGCCATGCGCCGCAGCCTGCTCCATTATCTGCAGGAGCCGGCACGTTTTGCCCGTGTGCAGCACCACGCCATGAACACCCGCTTCGACTGGGCAGACTCCGTCATCCTGTATGAACAGATGTATCAGGATGCGCTGGCCACCGTCTGACGCCGATTGCTGAAGTTTTGTGCCCTTGGCACGCCTTTATCCGTCAACAGCGAAAAAAGTCCCCTTTGGCTGTTGACGCCCCCCCAAAACTCTATAGAATCCCCCACCGCAGTGATGCGAAGGTGGCGGAATTGGTAGACGCGCTAGCTTCAGGTGTTAGTGTCCCACGGATGTGAGGGTTCGAGTCCCTCTCTTCGCACCATACTGCAACATGCTCTTATCAGACGGCATGTAAATTCAGACTGATAACCCGATGTG
>NZ_CDBK01000033.1 GCF_000819785.1 Aeromonas caviae
GAAAACCAGGGGCGATTCATGGAGCTGTCGCGGTTTATCCGCATATGCGTACCCGCTTCGCGCATTGACCTGTTTGACCCTCTGTCGCATGAGCTCGATTCCCTTGTGGTGATTACCCAGAAGACGAACTGCAGAGAGAACTTCTGGAGGTACTTGTTGATAGTCGTCGGGCCCTTTCCTGGGTCCAGTAACGCCACCTTGAACCTGACCAAACCTTGCGGTGAGCAGTGCGAAGTCTTCAAATAATATTCTTCATCTTAACGACGATCTTGCCCTTGGAGCGTCCTTGCACCAGGTATTCGATGGCCTCTTTGGCCTCGCCAAACGGAGACACCTTGTCGATCACTGGCCGAATTCGTTCCTGGCTCAGCAAGATGACGATTTCAGATAATTGATCACCATCGGGGCGTACGAACAGGGAGGAATAGGAAACTTCCCGCTTCGCCGCGAGTCTCATGATCTTGCGCCTCATCAGGCCGAAGACGAACCTCATGGTGAAGGTAAGACCACTGGCACTAGCACTGGCACTGGCACTGGCACTGGCACTGGCACTGGCACTGGCACTGGTACTGGTACTGGTAC
>NZ_CDBK01000034.1:0-90403 GCF_000819785.1 Aeromonas caviae
ATTCAAATTGTTAAAGAGCGACGCAGCTTTTGGCTGCTGCGGGAGTGGCATTCTACTCAACCGCCTTCTCGAGTCAAGCCTTATTTTCAAAGGCTTTTCGAGGCTACCGACCGGCTTGTTTGCGTTACCGCTTGCCCTGTCGATGGAGGCGCATTATAGGGAGCGAATTCGTTCTGGCAAGGAGATAATTGCAAAAAGATGGCTTTCATCGTTCAACCGATTACAAAGCGACCGCAGTGATGAATTAATGCACGAAAAGGATCTGCAGATTGGTATTCCGGATGCTGTATTGAGGCTGGCAGGTTGGCAGATCAAGCTTGTATCGATTTGGCTTTCCCCTGCTGCACAACCATGATGATCGGCTTTCCGCCTTCGGGTAACATAGCGCCCCTTTGCGATTCTCACACTCTTGGGCTTTGGAGAGTTTAATGCCTTTTGCACTTGGCCAGCGTTGGATTAGTGATACAGAGACGGATCTGGGATTGGGGACTGTCGTTGCTGTTGAAGGACGCATGGTTACCCTGTTGTTTCCGGCTACCGGTGAAAACCGCATGTATGCCAAAGAAGAGGCGCCGGTCACCCGGGTCAGCTTCAATGTGGGCGATCAGATAGCCAGCCACGAAGACTGGACCATGACGGTCGATGAAGTGCAGGAGAAAGATGGCCTGCTTATATATGTAGGTGTTCGCACCGACAATGGTGAGCCGGTTGCCCTCAAGGAAGTGTTTCTCAACAACTTCATCAAGTTCAACAAGCCGCAGGATCGCCTGTTCGCCGGCCAGATTGACCGGATGTCCCGCTTTACCCTGCGCTACGAGGCGTTGATCAACCAGCACCAGCGTCGTCGCAACCCGACTCGCGGTCTGGCCGGTGGCCGGGTCAGCCTGATCCCGCACCAGCTCTATATCGCCCATGAAGTAGGTCACCGCTACGCCCCGCGCGTATTGCTGGCGGACGAGGTGGGCCTGGGCAAGACCATCGAAGCGGGCATGATCATTCATCAGCAGCTGCTCTCCGGCCGCGCCCATCGGGTGCTGATCCTGCTGCCCGAAACGCTCCAGCACCAGTGGCTGGTCGAGATGCTGCGCCGTTTCAACCTGCACTTCTCCCTGTTTGACGAGGAGCGCTGCATCGAGGCGTTCGCCGATGCGGAGAACCCCTTCGAGACCGAACAGCTGGTGATCTGCAGCCTCGACTTCCTGCGCAAGAAGCGTCGTCGCTTCGAACAAGTGCTGGAAGCCGAGTGGGATCTGCTGGTTGTCGACGAAGCGCACCATCTGGAGTGGAGTGAGGAGGCCCCCAGCCGCGCCTACGAAATGGTGGAAGCGCTGGCCGAACAGGTACCGGGCGTGCTGCTGCTGACCGCGACCCCTGATCAGCTGGGCCACCAGAGTCACTTTGCTCGTCTGCGCCTGCTCGACCCGGAGCGTTTCTACGACTACGACGCCTTCCTCGCCGAGGAGCAGGCCTACGGTCAGGTCGCGAGCGCAGCCCAGGAGCTGCTGGATGGCGAGACCCTGAGCAATGACGCCAAGCAAATCCTCGCCAGCCAGCTGGAAGGGCTGGACTTGAGCGATGCAGCCGCCCGTCAGCAGGCGGTCGCCAAGCTGCTGGATCAGCATGGCACCGGCCGGGTGCTGTTCCGTAACAGCCGCGCCAATATTCAGGGCTTCCCGGAGCGCCACCTCAACGTCTACCCCATGCCGCTGCCGGAGCAGTACAAGACCGCCATCAAGGTGATGGGCATGATGGGTGGCAATGGCGGCGATCTGCAGACCCGTGCCTTGCGCTACCTCTATCCCGAGAAGATCTTCCAGCAGTTCGAAGGCGACAACGCTACCTGGACCCAGTTCGACCCGCGCGTCGAATGGTTGCTGGAACTGCTGCTCTCCGCCCGTCAGCAGAAGGTGCTGGTGATCTGCTCCGAAGCAGCCACCGCCATCGCCCTGGAAGAGGCGCTGCGCACCCGTGAAGGGATCCGTGGCGCCGTGTTCCACGAAGGGATGTCGATCCTCGAGCGGGACAAGGCCTCCGCCTATTTCGCTCAAGCTGAGGGGGGCGCTCAGGTGCTGCTCTGCTCCGAGATCGGCTCAGAAGGTCGCAACTTCCAGTTTGCCAGCCATCTGGTGCTGTTCGATCTGCCACTCAACCCGGATCTGCTGGAACAGCGTATCGGCCGACTGGATCGTATCGGTCAGCAGAATACCGTCGAGATCCACGTTCCCTATCTGGAAGGGACTGCCCAGCGCGCCCTGCAGCTCTGGTATCACGATGGTCTGGATGCGTTCGAGCAGACCTGCCCGACGGCCCGCCCGGTGTTCGAAGCGGTACGTGACGAGCTGTTCGAGCTGCTGGCCGCCAACACCGGCGAGCAGGGCCCCCTCGACGCCCTGCTGGCCAAGACCCGCGAACTGCACGAGCCGCTCAAGGCCCGGCTGGAACAGGGTCGCGATCGCCTGCTGGAAATCCACTCCAGCGGTGGCGAGGCCGCCCAGCAGCTGGTCGAGAAGCTCGCCGCCGAAGATGACGACACCGGCATGATCTCCTTCGCCCTCAAGATGTTCGACGAGATCGGCGTCAACCAGGATGATCATGGTGAAAATGCGCTGGTGCTGACTCCCGGGGATCACATGCTGGTGCCGAGCTTCCCTGGCCTGCCGCAAGACGGCATGACCATCACCTTCGATCGCAACACCGCCCTGTCGCGGGATGACATGGCGCTGCTCTCCTGGGATCACCCCATGATGCGTGGCGGCATCGACCTGATCCTGGGTTCCGAGATCGGTGCCACCTCGGTGGCACTGCTCAAGAACAAGGCGCTGCCGGTGGGGTCCATCCTGCTGGAGCTGATCTTCGTCGCCGAGTCTGCGGCCCATCCCCAGCTCTACCGTTTCATGCCGCCGACGCCGATCCGTCTGCTGATGGACAAGAACGGCCAGAATCTGGGAGAGAAGGTGGCATTCGATGCCTTCAACCGCCAGCTGACACCGGTCAACCGCCACCTTGGCAGCAAGCTGGTCACCGCATCCCAGCCGGTGATCCACGGCCTGATTGGCAAGGGCGAGGTCATTGCCAACGAACTGAAAGCCGGGATTGTCGACAAAGCCCGCGCCCAGATGGCGCAGACCCTGCAGCAGGATCTGGACAGGCTGGAAGCGCTCAAGGCGGTCAACCCGAATGTGCGCGACAGCGAGCTGGAATATCTGCGCAATCTGCAGGCAGAATTGCACCACCTGATCGACCAGACCCAGCTCAAGCTGGATGCCATCCGCTTTATTGTGGTTACCCATAACTGATAAAACGGTGAAATGGCCAAACCCAACGCGAGTTGGCTGCCATGCACTTTTATCGTGGTAATCCATAACTAATGGGGGCTTGCCCCCGCTTTGACCAAAGATGCGAGACGCTATGTTTGTATACTCACCGCCCCTGGAACCCTGGCTCGATATCCTGTTCAAGGACAAGGACATCATGGTGGTCAACAAGCCCACTGGCCTGCTGAGCGTCCCCGGACGCGGCCCCGAGAATGAAGACAGCGTGCTCCATCGGGTCAAGCAGCAGCACCCCAAAGCGGCGGCTGCCCATCGCCTCGACATGGCGACCACCGGCGTGCTGGTGATCCCGCTCACCCCCAACTCCCACCGGGAGCTGAGCCGGCAATTCCGAGAGCGTGAGACCGAGAAGCACTACCTCGCCTGGGTGTGGGGTGAACCGGTGCTGGATGCGGGTGAAGTGGATCTGCCGCTCTGCGTCGACTGGCCCAACCGGCCGAAGCAGAAGGTGGATTTTGAGGAGGGGCGTCATGCCCTGACCCTGTGGCAGAAGCTGAAGGTGGAGAACGGCAACAGCCTGATCAAGCTGACCCCGATTACCGGTCGCTCCCATCAGTTGCGGGTACACATGCTGGAGCTGGGTCACCCCATCCTCGGCGACAACCTCTACGCCAACCCGGATGCGCTGACGGCTGCACCGCACCTTTATCTTCATGCGGCCAGCCTGACCATCAGCCACCCCCGCAGCGGCGAGCGGATGACCTTCGAGGCACCGGCCCCTTTCCCGGTCTGAGCCTGACAGGTAACAACCAAATAAAAAGAAAGCCCCCATCGAGAGATGGGGGCTTTTTTATCGCTCAGACGCGGATATCGATCTTGCTTCCGAGGGAAGCGCTGGCCGATGTCGGCGCAGCCGGAGCGGATTGCGCTGCTGTTTCCAGCAGTTTCAGTGCGGATTCGCCTTCCTGGGTCTGCTGCTTTTTGGCCAGGCTGGCCACCATCAGTGCAGAACCGAACGACGCATTTGCAGAACTAGAAATATCCATTGTGTACCTCCTGCCAAGAGACTATCGGCCGGGCCCGGTGAGACATGAGCCATATCGTTCAACGCAGATATGCCTTGTCCGGCGAGCGCCGGGCCAACCAGCGCTCTTCCATCTCCAGCAATGTCTGATAGGCCTTTTCGGCATGCTCCGGGCGACTGAACAGATATCCCTGCCCATACAGATGTATGTCGGTCAATGAACGCAGCACATCGAGCTGCCCCTGGGTCTCGATCCCTTCACATACCAGTTTCTTGCCAAGCATGGAGCCCATACGGCAGATGTTGGCGACCAGTTCGGCCGCCTCGATGGAGGTGTCGATACCCTGAATGAAGGACCTGTCTATCTTCACCTTGCTCACCGGCAGCTTCTGCAGATAGCTGAGGGAGGAGTAGCCGGTGCCGAAGTCGTCAAGGGCCAGATGCACACCCTGCTGGCTGAGATCCTGCATCAACTGCAGCGAGTTCTTGACCTCGCGCATGGTGGTGTCTTCCGTCACCTCCAGCACCAGGCTGGACGCGGGAATATGGTGCTCCATCAGCGCTCTGGCCACCAGCTTCAAGAGGTTGCGCTGGTACATGCCCGGGGAGATGTTCACGCACATCTGCAAGTCCACCAAACCCAGGTGCTGCCACTGATGAAGTTGCTCACATGCGGTATTCAATACCCAGCCACCCAGTTTCTCAGCCAGCTGAAACTCTTCCGCCACCTGGATCACCTCGTTGGGGGGAATAAAGCCAAGCTCGGGATGGCGCCAGCGCAGCAGCGCCTCCACAGCTTCACAGCGGCCACTTTCCAAATTGACGATGGGCTGGTAATAGAGCTCGAGCGCATTGTGCTCCAGCGCCATCACCATGTCAGACGCAAGATGCTTGCGCCTGGCCGTCTCGTTGAGCAGGGAACTGTCATAGATGACATAGGGAACATGGGTCTTGCGGCTGTGAGAGAGGGCCTGCTCCGCCCGGCTGAGCAACTCCTGGGTCTGGTTGCTGTCGGTCGGGAAGAAGGCGATACCGATACCGACCTCAAGCCGGAAAGGGTAGTTGTCGATGATGATGTCTTGCTTGATGGAGTGGAGCACTCTGGCCACGAGCTCCCTGACCTGACGAAGATCGCTCCCCTCCCGTTGCAGCATGGCAAGCTGATCTCCCCCCAAACGCGCCACCCACTCCCCGTTTTCGCACAGGGCGCGCAGCCGCTTTGCCACCTCCTGCAGCAGGAGGTCCCCTGTGTTGTAGCCAAACTTGCTGTTGATATCGCGAAAGTCGTTGATGTCGACCAGCACCAGTCCGAAGGAGGTGTCACGGGTGACATAGGCATCCATCTTTTCCAGCAGCGCCAGCCGGTTGGCGAGCCCGGTGAGGGGATCGATCCTAGCGGTCCTGAAATGGCGCCTGGCTTCTCGCACCAGCAGGCCGCTGAGCAGAATGACGGACACCACCAGCCCCGACACCATGAACAGCAGGGCATTGCGCAACTGGCCAAAACGCGCGTCGTTGCCCGTATAGACGTTGATGTTGTTCTGCATGACGGAAGCAAGAGAGTAAGAGAGGGGTTCCTGCAAGGGCGCCAGTGTCATCATGACTTGCTGGTAATCCGGCGTCCCCGGTTTGAGCCTGACCAAATCAGGCTCCAGCTTGCGAATGCTGCTTTCGGTCAGTTTCACCAGCCGCAGCGTCTTCGGATTGTCCGCGAGGCTTTTTCTCAATTGGCCGCTCAGGAGGATGGGGGTACGACTCCAGAGAATGTCATAGCGGAGCAGCAGGGCTTCCTGATCTATGCCGCCATAGTGGTAAATCTCGACGGCATTGAGAAAGCGGCCCAGCTCGAGCTGCAACTGCATCAATGCCCAGGAGACGTCATAGGTATACTTCTCCATCACCCGGGTCGCATTTTGTATCTGCACCAGGCAATAGAGGGTGCTACCCGTGAACAACAGAATGGATAGATAAAGAACGCCGAGTAAGGGCCATGCCCTGGTCTTCGCTTTCACCCAGTACTCCCGTAAACCACCGTTTTTACTGCTGAATGTCGATCGCACTCAGTTGCCAGATCATCATGTCGGTGAACTCGGAACGCCTGAGTTCGGGATGCTGATCCAGTGGCAGGATAAACCAGAGCGGCCCCTTGTCACGTACCCGCATGGTCATCCCGTCATCCTGCCAGGCCAGGATAGGATCGTATTGCTTGACCTTATCCCAGTTGATCCGGATCTGGAAACTGTTCAGGGCGGTGAGCGTGATGCTCTTGCCGTTGGCCTTCACCTCAGTCAGCACGTCCGCCAGTTTCGGCCCTACATATTTGTGCGGTTTGTCCACCCAGGGATTGCTCGTCACCACCTCATGCTGCGGCAGCGCCTGGATCATGGCCATATCGAACAGCACCTCTCCATCTGCCGGGTCGGCAGGATCCAGATTACCCGTCACCTTGAGAATGACCGGCCCCTGCGGTGTCGCCTGCGCCATGCCCGGCAAGGCCAGGGAAAGGAGTAACGGGAGAAGCCCTAAGTATCGCATGTTCACCTCAGATCATTTCACTATCAACAACTTCAGCTTAGTAGCACTAAAAAAAACGGCCCGCAAAAGCGAGCCGTTTGATGACTTGACGGGATTACATCATACCCATACCGCCCATGCCACCCATATCAGGCATGGCAGGTGCATCTTTCTTCGGCAGCTCGGAGATCATGCACTCTGTGGTGATCATCAGGCCAGCGACGGACGAGGCGAACTGCAGGGCAGAACGGGTTACCTTGGTCGGGTCCAGGATACCCATGGCCAGCATGTCGCCGTACTGTTCGGTGTAGGCGTTGTAACCGTAGTTGCCTTCACCGTTCTTCACGGCATTGGCGATGACGGAGGCTTCTTCGCCGGCGTTGATGACGATTTGACGCAGCGGGGCTTCCATGGCGCGCAGGGCAACCTTGATACCGACGTTCTGGTCTTCGTTGTCACCACGCAGGGAGGCCAGCTTGGCAGCAACGCGCACCAGCGCTACACCACCACCGGCAACCACGCCTTCTTCCACGGCTGCGCGAGTGGCGTGCAGGGCATCGTCAACACGGGCTTTCTTCTCTTTCATTTCAACTTCAGTGGCAGCACCCACCTTGATCACGGCAACACCGCCGGCCAGCTTGGCCACGCGCTCTTGCAGTTTCTCACGGTCGTAATCGGAAGAGGTCTCTTCGATCTGCTGACGGATCTGGGCCACGCGGCTTTCGATCAGGGCAGCATCGCCCACGCCATCGATGATGGTGGTGTTCTCTTTGGTGATGACGATGCGCTTGGCACGGCCCAGATCTTCCAGGGTCGCTTTTTCCAGCTCCATGCCCACTTCTTCGGAGATCACGGTACCACCGGTCAGGATGGCGATATCCTGCAGCATGGCCTTGCGGCGATCACCGAAGCCCGGCGCCTTGACGGCGGCCACTTTCACGATGCCACGCATGGTGTTGACCACCAGGGTCGCCAGCGCTTCGCCTTCCACGTCTTCGGCCACGATGATCAGCGGTTTGCCCGCCTTGGCCACACCTTCCAGCACCGGCAGCATTTCGCGGATGTTGGAGACTTTCTTGTCCACCAGCAGGATGAAGGGGTCATCCAGCTCGACGGAGCCGGTTTCCGGCTTGTTCACGAAGTAAGGGGAGAGGTAGCCGCGGTCGAACTGCATGCCTTCTACCACCGCCAGCTCGTCGTCCAGGCCCTGACCGTCTTCCACGGTGATGACGCCGTCACGGCCGACCTTGTCCATGGCTTCGGCAATCAGCTTGCCGACCTTCTCGTCGGAGTTGGCGGAGATGGTGCCTACCTGGGCAATGGCATTGTTGTCGGCACAGGGAGTGGACAGTGCTTGCAGCTCGGCAACGGCAGCCACAACGGCCTTGTCGATACCACGCTTCAGATCCATGGGATTCATGCCGGCGGCAACGGCCTTCAGGCCTTCGTTGACGATGGCTTGAGCCAGTACGGTGGCAGTGGTGGTACCGTCACCGGCGGCGTCATTGGCCTTGGAAGCGACTTCCTTGACCATCTGGGCACCCATGTTCTGGAACTTGTCTTCCAGCTCGATTTCACGGGCAACGGAGACGCCATCCTTGGTGATGGTCGGGGCGCCGAAGGACTTGTCCAGTACCACGTTGCGGCCTTTCGGGCCCAGGGTCACCTTGACGGCATCGGCCAGGATGTTGACGCCTTCCAGCATTTTGATGCGAGCTTCGTTGCCAAACTTAACTTCTTTAGCTGCCATGTTCTTCAATCCTTAAATCAATTCGGGAAAAGAGGGAGGGTGATTACTCTTCGACAATCGCCAGGATGTCGGTTTCGGACAGGATCAGTACGTCCTGGCCATCCAGCTTTTCGGTCTTCACGCCGTAGCCTTCGTTGAAGATCACCTTGTCACCCACCTTGACGGCCAGTGCTTTGACATCCCCATTGTCCAGAATTCGACCAGTCCCCACGGCAAGAACTTCACCACGGGTGGACTTCTGGGCCGCAGTGCCAGTCAAGACGATGCCGCCAGCGGATTTGGCTTCAGCTTCGATGCGCTTGATGATGACGCGGTCGTGCAGTGGACGAATTTTCATCGATAACTCTCCCAAAATGAGTCTCTGTGTTGCTTGAGGAATGGCCGCAATCGGCCAAATTTGTCATGCCCCTGATCTGGGGCAACAGGGCTAGCCCTTCAAGGGCAAATACAAAAAAAATATTTTCACGTACTATGAACACCTTCGATGGATCACCCATCCCCAATCAGGAAGGCGGATGGAGACGGCCAGCATTCAGGCCCAAAGCACCTAGAGACTCTGCCTTGAGCCGACCCAATCCCATGCTGACCGCTCCCATGACGCCCATGCTGCTGCGCATGACGGGCCCCATGATCCTGGGCATCATCGCCATCCTGGCCTTCAACCTGGTCGATACCTTCTTCATCGGCATGCTGGGTACCCAGGCGCTGGCCGCCATCAGTTTTACCTTCCCGGTCACCTTTGTCGTCACCTCCCTGACCATGGGGCTGGGAGCGGGCCTGTGCGCCCTGCTCGGTCATGCCCTGGGGCAGGGTCGCCATGACGAGGCAGCCCGCATCACCACAGACTGCCTGTTCCTTGCCGTCATCCTGGTGAGTCTGCTCGCCGGGCTGGGGGCAATGACCATTACCCCTCTGTTCACCCTGCTGGGGGCCAGCGCCGAGCTCATCTCCCTCATCCACGACTACATGCTCATCTGGTATCTGACCGTCCCCATGCTGGTCGTGCCCATGGTCGGTAATGCGGCCATCCGGACGACGGGGGATACCAAAACCCCCAGTCTGGTGATGGGGGTCGCCGGTCTGGTCAACGGCGTGCTGGATCCTCTGCTCATCTTCGGGCCGGGCCCCTTCCCCGAGTGGGGCATTCGGGGAGCCGCCATCGCCACTTCCCTCTCCTGGTTGATGGCCATGCTGGTCAGCCTCCATCTGCTGCACAAGCGGGAGACGCTGCTGACCTGGCGCCTCTCCCCGCGCCCGCAGTTGCTGGCCCACTGGCGCGCCCTGCTCCATGTGGCGGTGCCCGCATCGTTTACCAACATGCTCAACCCACTGGCCAACGCCGTGTTGATGATCATTTTCGCCGGGCTGGGAACCGAGGTGGTCGCCGCCTACGGCGCGGCATCCCGGGTCGAGGCCTTGCTGCTCATCGTGATGATGGCGCTCTCCTCCGTGCTGGCCCCCTTCATCTCGCAGAACTGCGGCGCCGGGAATCCGGCCCGAGCCAAGGCAGCCCTGCTGCTCTGCATGCGCTTTGCCCTGATATTCCAGCTTGGGGTCTACGCGCTGACCTGGCTTCTCGCCCCCTTCATCGCCGATCTGTTCAGCGATCATCCGCAAGTGGTGCGCCTCATCGTGCTCTATCTGCATCTGGTCCCCATCGGCTACGGCTTTCAGGGCATGGTGATGCTGCTGGCCTCGGCCCTCAACGGCGTCAGGGCATCGGCGGTGTCACTGCTGATAAACGGCATCAGGCTGTTTGTCTTCTTGCTGCCAGGGGCCTGGCTGGGGGCAAAACTGGGGGGAGAACAGGGGATCTATCTGGGGATGCTGCTGGCGAACCTGGCCGCCGGATTGCTGGCATGGGGGTATGCCCGCCACAGATTCGAGCGGCTGTGCCATCAGGGGAGATCCTGACAGCACAGCCCGAGGCTCGCGATTACTCTTTGCGTTCGAACTCCCCTTCGATGGTGTTGCCACCCGCTCGCGGGGATTGTCCGGGCCTGTCATCGCCGGGACCCGGCTCGAACGGCTGCTGGCGAGCCTGGAAGCCCCCCATCTGCATCCTGAACTGATTGCTGCCAATCAGCTTGTCGGCCAGCATGTTGCGCAGCCAGGGCTGCAGCAGCAGGATGCCGACAATATCGCTCACAAATCCCGGGATAATCAGCAGCAAGCCCGCCAGCGCCAGCATCATGCCACCCATCACCTCGCGGCCGGGCATCTCCCCCAGCTGCATCTTCTGCTGGGCAGTGAGCAGGGTCTTGATCCCCTCGCTGCGCACCAGCGACGATCCCAGCACGGCAGTCAGCACCAGCAAGCCAACGGTCGGCAAGGCCCCCATCACGGAGCCCACCTTGATCATGACGGTGAGCTCCAGCAATACCAGCCCGACCAACAACAGTAACAACTTGCCCATAGCAACCTCGGAGCGATGAATGAATGGACCCGGGGTGTCCGGTCGGCAGCCGCACAACGCTGATGCTGATGCGCCGGGTTCAGGTCTTCTGACATTAACATGGGGCTGGTTGATCATTTTTCAAGCCTCTCCTGCCGCAGGCCCCGGAATACGGATAAATATTTGTCCGCCCAACTGGGATTGAGGTGGTTGTTCTGTCAAAGTTAATCGCCCGATTGCAATATCTGTTTAATGACCACAAGAAATTTGAGGTTGCCTCAAATTTAGTGATCTAGGTCTAATACCGGATACCTCAATTGGGGTAACATCAACACCAGTCATTGCACAGGGAGCAACTGGCTCCCAACTGCCCCACCCGATGTGTGGTGCTTCAGGATGAAATGTGCGTAGGGAAATCGCGACCACTCGGTGAGGATCGTTTCCATTTATTTGATTTCTGAGGCATAACAATGAGCGACATCAAGAACGTCCGCATTGAAGAAGACCTGCTGGGCACCAAAGAAGTTTCCAACGACCTCTACTACGGCGTGCACACCCTGCGCGCTGTTGAAAACTTCAAGATCAGCACTCAGAAGATTTCTGACGTTCCCGAGTTTGTTCGTGGCATGGTCCTGACCAAGAAGGCGGCTGCACTGGCCAACGGTGAACTGGGCACCATCCGTCCTGAGATCGCAGACAAGATTGTCGAAGCCTGCGACCTGATGCTGAACACCGGCAAGTGCTTCGATCAGTTCCCGGTCGATGTCTATCAGGGCGGCGCCGGTACCTCCGTCAACATGAACACCAACGAAGTGCTGGCCAACATCGCCCTCGAGCTGATGGGACTTGAAAAGGGTCGCTACGACGTCATCAACCCCAACGATCACGTCAACAAGTGCCAGTCCACCAACGATGCCTACCCCACCGGTTTCCGCGTGGCCGTGGTCAACAGCACCGACACCACCCTGCACGCTCTGGAAGCCCTCATCGCCGCCTTCGATGTCAAAGCCAAGGAATTCAAACATATCCTGAAAATGGGCCGTACCCAGTTGCAAGACGCGGTGCCCATGACCCTGGGTCAGGAGTTCCACGCCTTCGCCGTCACCCTGCGTGAAGAGATCAAATCCATCAAGCGTTGCCAGGAGCTGCTGCTGGAAGTGAACCTGGGCGCCACCGCCATCGGTACCGGTCTGAACACTCCGCCCGAGTACTCCGGTCTTGCCATCAAGCGTCTGGCCGAGATCACCGGTCGTGCCTACGTGCCGGCAGAGGACCTCATCGAAGCGACCTCCGACTGCGGCGCCTATGTGATGCTGCACGGTGCGGTCAAGCGCCTGGCCATGAAGCTCTCCAAGATCTGTAATGACCTGCGTCTGCTCTCCTCCGGCCCGCGCACTGCGCTCAAAGAGATCAACCTGCCGGAAATGCAGGCTGGCTCCTCCATCATGCCGGCCAAGGTCAACCCGGTCATTCCGGAAGTGGTCAACCAGTCCTGCTTCAAGGTATTCGGCAACGACGTCACCATCACCTTCGCCGCCGAGGCCGGTCAGCTGCAGCTGAACGTCATGGAGCCGGTGATCGGTCAGGCCATGTTCGAATCCCTGAGCCTGATGGAAAAAGCCTGCATCTCCCTGCGCGAGAAGTGCGTGGAAGGCATCACCGCCAACCCGGACATCTGCATGAACCACGTGCTGAACTCCATCGGCATCGTGACCTACCTGAACCCCTTCATCGGTCACCATGAAGGCGACATCGTCGGCAAGATCTGTGCCCAGACCGGCAAGAACGTCCGCGAAGTCGTGCTGGAACGCGGCCTGCTGACCGCCGAACAGCTGGACGAGATCCTCTCCATCGAGAACCTGATGAACCCGCAATACAAAGCCAAGCGTTACACCCGCGAAGCCACCGTATAAGCGAACAGATGGGCCGGGGTTATCCCGGCCCATTTAAAGTCAATTCCCGAGCGGTCTCCCCACAGCCCCATCGGGAATTGGCTTTTCAGCCTAATAAAACCTAAAAAAACTGGAAAATGGAGTGTTCGCTATGATTGGAATCGAGTTACTTGTCGTGCTCGCCGCTATCTATCTGGGGGCCCGGATAGGCAGCATCGGTATCGGCTTTGCCGGTGGTCTGGGGGTCTTGGTACTGACCTGGGGGCTGGGCATGCCCATCCCGAGCGATCAGCTGGTGACCTATCTCCCGTGGGACGTGATCATGATCATCGCGTCCGTCATCTGCGCCATCGCCTGTATGCAGCTGGCTGGCGGGATGGATTATCTGGTGCACCTGGCCGAAAAAGCCCTGCGCAAGAATCCCAAGCACATCACCTTCGCCGCGCCGGTCGTCACCTACCTGATGACCATGCTGGCCGGTACCGGTCACACCGCCTTCTCCACCCTGCCGGTGATCGCCGAAGTGGCCAAGGAGCAGGGCATTCGCCCCTCCCGTCCGCTCTCCATCGCGGTCGTTGCCTCCCAGATTGCCATCACCGCCTCCCCCATCTCGGCGGCCGTGGTCGCCTTCTCCGGTATGCTGGAGCCGCTTGGCGTCGACTACCTGACCCTGCTGGCCATCTGCATCCCGTCCAGCTTCATCGCCTGTTTGCTGGGGGCCTTCATCGCCAACCTGCTGGGCAAGCCGCTGGATCAGGACGAAGTCTATCTGGAGCGCAAAGCCAAGGGACTCATCAAGCTGCGCGGTACCAGCCAAGTTGAAATCAAGCCTTATGCCAAGCTCTCCGTCGGCATCTTCGTCGCCTCCATCGTGGCCGTGATGGCCTATGCCACCGCCATCTCCGGCAACGTGGGCCTCATCAGCAATCCGCCGATCCCCCGCGATGGCGCCATCATGGGCATCATGCTCTCCGCCGCCACCCTGATGGTACTGTTCTGCAAACTGGACGCGGCCCAGATCACCAACATGCCGACCTTCAAGTCCGGTATGTCCGCCTGTATCTGCGTGCTGGGCGTAGCCTGGCTGGGCAACGTCTTCGTGAAGGGCAACATGGTCGAGATCCAGGCGTTCGCGGGCGATCTGCTGAGCCAATACAGCTGGCTGCTGGCCGTGGTGCTGTTCTTCTCCTCCATGCTGCTCTACTCGCAAGGTGCCACCACCAAGGCCCTGATGCCTGCCGCCCTGGCACTGGGTGTCAGCCCGCTGGCGGCCATCGCCTCCTTCGCCGCCGTGAGCGCCCTGTTCGTGCTGCCGACCTACCCGACCCTGCTGGCCGCGGTCGAGATGGACGACACCGGCTCCACCCGCATCGGCAAGGCCGTGTTCAACCACCCCTTCTTCATCCCGGGTGTGGCCACCATCGCCATGGCAGTGGCGCTCGGCTTCTTCTTCGGTGGTCTCATCCTCTGACCGGTGAACCACCCCATGCAAAACGGCCCGAACGGGCCGTTTTTTTATGCCCGGCCACCGCCGGGCGCCCATGAAAAAGCCGCTCCCGGGAGCGGCTTTCGTCATCCTGGCGGCATCCTCAGACCGTGGTCTGGCGGGTACCGAAATAGTCAGCCAGGAAGTCGTCGAACGACAGGCTGTCACTGCGTTCCCGCTCCCGCTGCTTGGCCAGGGAGTCCCGCGCCTCGCCAGCAAAGTAGGCCTCGTCCCAGTATTGCAGCTCGCCGGCCAGCATCTCTTCCCGGTAGCGGCTCGCCAGCGCATCGCCGAAGCAGCCGTTGTCCTGGCCGCTTGAAAGCAACTGCTTGAGCAGGCGGGCGGAGTAGGTCTGCTCGGGGTCGAGCAGCTTCTCGCGATGCATCGCCAGCGTCTCCCGGTAGCGATTGCGACCACAGCAGCGATCCAGCAGCGCAGCGACCTCGGCCAGCTCGTCGAACAGCTTGAGGCCGTACTCCTTGAGGCCGATGGCATTGCCCTGCTCATCTTCAAGCGTCAGGCCGGGGCGACGCCCCTCCAGCACCACCTTGTTCTGGTTGCGGCGGTTGCGGGCAACCTCGTCATCCAAGAGCACGGGGGACGGGCGCAACAGGCACCAGACCAGGAAGAGATCGAAGAAGCGGATCTGATCCACCTCGATACCGAACGGGGTGAAAGGATTGACGTCTACCGTGCGCAGCTCGATGTATTCGATGCCGCGCTGCTCCAGCGCATCCGAGGGCTTCTCGCCGCTGCGGGGGGTGCGCTTGGGGCGGATCGGCGCGTAGAGCTCGTTCTCCAGCTGCAGCACGTTGTCGTTGAGCTGGCGGTACTCGCCGTTCACCTTGACCCCTATCCTGGCGAAGTCGGGATCATGGGTGTTGATGGCCCGGCGCAGGCTGCTCACATAGGCGGGCAGGCTGTCATGACTGATCTTGAGCCCCGCCTGGGCGCTGTTGGTGTAACCGAGATCGGACAGGCGCAGAGCCGTGGCATAGGGCAGGTAAAGGGTGCCCTTGCCGGTCTTCTGGAACGGCAGGCTGCTCTTGCGCCCCTTGAGGAAGGAGTCGCAGATGGCCGGAGACGCGCCGAACAGATAGGGCACCAGCCAGCCGAAGCGGTAGACGTTGCGAATAAGCCCCATGTACTTGTCGGAGATGAAGCGCTGGCTGCAGCAGCCTTCTCCCACCAGATCCTGCCACTCGCACCAGAAGCTGTCCGGCATGGAGAAGTTGAAGTGCACCCCGGCGATCACCTGCATCAGGCTGCCGTAGCGGTTCTTCAGCCCCTGGCGATAGAGGGTCTTCATCCGCCCGATGTTGGAACTGCCGTACTGGGCCAAGCGGATGCTCTCCTCGTCACCGACGAAGCAGGGCATGGAGAGGGGCCAGATCCGCTCCTCTCCCAGATGATGAATGGTGTGGCGGTGAATGTCGCCGAGCTGCTCGATCAGGCTCTCGATGGAGTCGGTGGCCGGCGTGATGAACTCCAGCAGGCTCTCGGAGTAATCGGTAGTGATGTTGGCATGGGTCAGGGCCGACCCCAGGCTTCTGGGGTGATCGGTCTGGGCCAGGGTCCCTTCGGGGGTGATGCGCAGACATTCGCGCTCGATCCCGCGCCGGATCCCCTTGAGGGCGGTCACCCGTTCCGGGGTGCCCAGCGCAGCCAGCAACTCGGTGAGCGACAAGCTAGTAGTAGTCATATTCACGGCTCATGTGTGGCCGCCCCACCCGGGGCGGCACTTATTGTTGCGACGCCCCTCAGGGCAGTTGCAGTGGATAGATGGGAAGATGAAGCTCGCTCAGGGGTTTTTCAAGCTTTTGCTTGTCTCCCACCACCACAATCACCATCTCGGCCGGATCCAGCCAGCGGGCTGCACTGGCCTTCAGCGTCTCGGGTGACACCGTTTTGATCAGGTTGTTCTGGGCCTGCACATAGTCCGGCTTCAGGTCGTACATGATCATCTGCAGCAGGAAGCCAGCCTTCTGCCCCAGGGTCTCGTAGGAGAGCGCATCCTGCTGGGAGACGGCGCTGCGCATGTAGGCCAGCTCCACCGGGGTCGGCCCGCTCTTGCGGTAGCCGTCCATCTCCTTGAGGAACTGGCGGATGGCATCCACGGTCGCATCGGTGCGCACATTGGCGCCGGTCGCGAAGACACCCGCCTCGCGGTTGGCCTGGAAGCCCGAGCTGGCACCATAGGTGTAGCCCTTGTCTTCCCGCAGGTTGAGGTTGATGCGGCTGTTGAAGTTGCCACCCAGGTTGAAGTTCATCAGGTTGGCGATGAAATAGTCTCCCGTGGTGTCAAACGGCATGGCGCGACGGCCGATACGGATCACCGACTGGGGGGCCCCTGGCTTGTCCACCAGATAGATGCCTGGCTTGGCCTGCTCTCCCCCGGGCTTGAGATCCCCCAGGGTCGGGGCGGCCCCCTGCCACTGGGTCAGGAAGGCGAGACCGGATTCCACCTGCTGGGCGGTCACATCACCTGTCACCACCACCTTGGCATTGGTCGGATTGTAATAGGCCTCATAGAAGCGCTTCACATCCGCCAGGGTCAGCTTCTCCACGTCCGCCAGCACCCCGTCAGAGGGTTGGCCGAGGCGGTTCTGCTTGCCATAGACCAGTTCGCGGAACGCCTGACCCGCCAGCCACTCGGGTTGCTGCTCGCTCTGTTTCATGCCTTGCAGCATCTGGGTCTTGAGCCGCTCGAAGTCCGCTTCCCGCAGGCCGGGTTGCAGCAGCACTTCCCGCACCAGCGCCAGGGTTTCGGGCAACTTGTCCGCCAGACTGCTGATGGTGATGAGGTTGTTGTACTGGGCGCTGGAGACGCTGATGCTGGCGCCGAGTTTTTGCAGCTCGTCGCTCAGCTCGGCCTCGGAGAGGCGCGTCGTCCCCTGCTCCAGCATGGCGGCGGTGAGGCTGGCCAGCCCCAGCTCTCCCTTGCCTTCGGCCCGGATGCCACCCGGCAGGGCGATCATGATGGAGACGGCCGGGATCTCGTCGCTGTGGGTGCCGATGATCTCGATCCCCTTGTCGAGCTTGCCACGCCAGATGGCGGGCACCTTGACACTCACCGCCTCGGCCGCCTTGGGCTGCACGCTGCGATCGAAGTCATCTTTCACCGGCCGCTCGGCCAGCACCTTGTCATGCTTGCTGTAATCCGGCAGCTCCCGCTTGGCGGGAGTGAAATTGGGCTTGGCGGCCTGCCAGTCGCTCTTGCCCTTGGGCACCACGCTCAGCACCACGGCAGGCTTGTTCTGGATGAACTTGTCGTAGGCAGCCTTGACGTCAGACCCCTTGACCCGGGCGATGGCATCCAGATTCTTGAACACATAGTCGGGATCCCGGGCCAGCACCTGCCCCATGGCAAGCTGGCTGACCTTGCCCTCGATGCTGTCGAGTCCCCAGATGGCGGACGCGCGATAGCTGCTGATGGCCTTCTCCAGATCCGCGGGCTTGATGCCGCGCTGGGCGAACTCGCCGATCACCTTGTCCACCTCGCTCTTGAGGGTCTTGAGGCTGCCATCCGCCGCCGGATTGGGGTAGGCATAGACCGTCAGGGTACAGGCAAGCTCTTCGCAGGAGTGGGAGGCACCCGCCTCGATGGCCTTGCCGGTTTTCACCAGGGACTGGTAGAGCATGGAGCTGGCAGAGCCCCCCAGCACATCGGCAAAGATGTCCAGCGCCGGCTCCTGCGGGTCACCCAGGGAGACGGTCGGGTAGCTGATATACAGGAGCGGCAGATGCACCTTGTCTTCCAGCGTCACGTAGCGGGTTGCCGGCAGGGTGGCAGGCTGGGGCGTCGGTTCTGCCACGTCCGGACCGCGCGGGATGGAACCGAAGTACTGCTCAATCCAGGCCAGCGCCTGCTTGGTATCAAAGTCGCCGCCCAGGGTCAGGGTCGCGTTGTTGGGACCATACCAGCGCAGGAAGAACTGCTTGAGGTCGTTGACGTCGACCCGGTCGAGATCCTCCACATAACCGATGGGTTGCCAGGAGTAGGGGTGGGTACGCGGATAGAGTGCCTCCCCCACCCGCTCGCCCACCAGGCCATAAGGCTGGTTGTCGATACGCTGGGCCCGTTCGTTCTTGACGGTGGCGCGCTGGATCTCGAACTTCTTCTGGCTCACCGCATCGAGCAGGAAGCCCATGCGATCCGCCTCCAGCCAGAGCACCTTCTCCAGCTGATTGGCCGGCACGGTTTCGTAGTAGTTGGTGCGGTCCTTGTTGGTGGTGCCGTTCATGTCACCGCCCGCCTCGTTGATGATCCGCATGTGCTCCTGATCACCAACGTGCTTGGAGCCCTGGAACATCATGTGCTCGAAGAAGTGGGCAAACCCCGACTTGCCCACCGTCTCCCGGGAGGAGCCGACGTGATAGGTGACATCCAGGTGCACCAGAGGGTCAGACTTGTCCGGCGCCAGGATCACGGTCAAACCGTTGTCCAGCTTGTACATCTGGTAGGGAATGCCGAGCTTGCCCTCTTGTTTGACCTGCTCGGACACCAGAGTCGGGGCCGCCAGCACGGGAAGGGAGAAGCCCAGCAGCATGCTTAATGGAATGAGTTTGTTCACGGGTACCTCGTGAGTGACAAAAGGGCTAGAAGATCTGACTGGCCAGCAGAAACACCAGGGCATAACGAAGCAATTTGCCAAGCCCGATCAAGATGAGGGAGCGCCAGAAGGAGAGGCGCAGCCAACCAGCCAGCAGACAGAGACCATCGCCGACCACAGGCGTCCAGGCAAGCAGCAGACACCAGTGGCCATGACGTTTGAGCCAACCAAGGGCTTTTTGTTCCCCACGGCCTTGAAAATCTTCCGGTTTTTTCTTGTGGGTGGCGAGCCAGCCGAGCCACCAGGTGGTCATGGAACCCAGGGTATTGCCCAGCGTCGCCCAGAAAAGCAGGCTGGTCATGCTCCACTCCCCCTTGACCGCCATGGCACCCAGCAGCACTTCCGAGCTGCCGGGCAACAGGGTGGCGGAGGTGAAGGCGCTCAGAAACAGCCCTCCCAGCCCCATCCCGGTGAAGTCTATCATCCGGGCTGACCGTCTGCGGCGGACATGCGCAGCAACAGCTTGCCGCGCACATGGCCCTGCTCGATGGCCTGATGGGCCAGCGCCCCTTCTGCCAGCGTGTATTCACCGGAGACAGTGATCTTCACCTCCCCCTGGCGAAGCAGCGTCAGCATCTGGGTCAGCTGCGTTCGATCGGGATGGACCAGCATGCCGACAACCTCGACGCCGAGCTCGGCTCCCGCGTCCTTGATCTGCTGGGCCGTGATGGTGGGGACCGTCACCAGACGGCCGCCCGGCTTGACGCAGGCCAGCGCCGCCTTGCCACTCTCGCCCCCCACCAGATCCAGCACCAGATCGAACGGACCATCGGTGATCGCTTCGGTGCACCACCCGGCCTGGTGGTAATCCACCATCCGGCTCGCCCCGAGACTATGAAGGAAGCTGTGATTGTCGCCGCTTGCCGTGGCAACCACGTGGGCGCCATAGGCGGCGGCAAACTGCACCGCCAGGTGGCCGACGCCACCGGCACCGGCCAGGATCAGTACCCGTTGCCCCGACTGCAAGCCACCGTGCTCCAGCAGCCCCTGCCAGGCGGTGAGACCCGCCAGCGGTAGGGCCGCTCCCTGCCTGAGGCTCACCCCATCGAGCTTGACCAGCTCCTCCTCGCGGGCCACCACGGATTCGGCATATGCACCGGCGGCGAGGGGGAAACCCACCATGCCGCACACCAGATCCCCCTCGGCCAAGGAGGTCACGCCGGGCCCCACCTTTTCCACCACACCGGAGACGTCATAGCCCGGCGTCCAGGGCAGGTTGTCCTTGTTCTGGGCGGCCGCCCAGCCGAGACCGGCCCGAGTCTTGGCATCGATGGGGTTGACCCCCGCAAAGCAGATGCGCACCCGGACCTCTCCCTCCGCGGGCACCTTGTCCAGGGAAGGGTTGAGCCTGAGTACCGAGGGGTCGCCGAATGCGGTAATCTGTAGCTGCGTCATTGCACAATCCATCCTGTTGATTGATCAAGGGTCAACAGAATAACAGCGAGGACACCATGGCTCGAATGTTTCTTATTCCTCTGTTGCTGGCCCTGGGGTGGTGGGCGTTTCTGCTCTACTTCCGCATTCCGCTCAAACAGGGGGCAAAGGGCTTTTACTGGATCATCGGCATCGGCGGCGGGCTGGCCGCCTTCCTCAGCCTGATGATGGTGCTCACTCACTAGGGTTCAGGGACAAGGGGGAAGAAGAGAAGATGCTGCATGGACTGAACCATCTCACGCTGGCAACCGGCGATCTCGACAGCAGCGTTGCCTTTTATGTCGACTTGCTGGGATGTCGCCCCAGGGTGAGATGGGCACGGGGAGCCTATCTCACCCTCGGCGATCTCTGGCTCTGTCTCTCCTGCGATCCCCCCCAACCGGCCAGAGATTACAGCCATGTCGCGTTTGGCATCTCGCCTGAACAGTTTCCTGCCTTCTGCGCCCGTCTGCGCGCGGCGGGCGTCGTGGAGTGGAAGAAGAACAGCAGCGAAGGGGATTCACTCTATCTGCTGGATCCCGACGGGCACCGGCTGGAAATCCATGCAGGCAACCTGGATAGCCGGCTCGCCTCCCTCAGACAGCAACCCTATGAGGGTCTTATCTGGTTCGACTGAGCCGGATTCATCCCTGCTCGGCACGAAGATGGTAGTGACGATTGCTGCCCTGCCCCAGCACGCCCTGCGCCAGCAGATGCTGGAACACCCGGTCCACCTCCTCCAGAGACAGTGACAATGCCTCCGCCACCTTGCGTTTGCTGCATTTGAGCTCGCCGCTCTCCAGCGCACCGCGCACCTGGGCGACCACGGCTGGCTCGGGCACGGGTCTGCTGATGGCTGGCGGCTCCGGGGTCGGCACTGCGACCCGGGCCTCGGCTTGCGCCTTCTCCCGTTGCCACATCCATTGACGGCGGAAGCGGTTCTCCTCACCGATCAGGCTGACGAAAAAGGCACCAAACGCATCGAGCAGGATAGACAGGAAGCAGACCAGCAGGAACTGCACCTGGCCGATGCTCATGCCCACCCCGTCCGCCAGACTGCTCATCAGCCCCAGCATGGAGGACTGCTCCCCCAGCGGCTTGGCGTCCCGCTCCTGGCGCAGCTCGTCCTGACGCAGCCTGAGCTTGGTGTTGGCCTGCTGCAGACCGCTGACGCCGCTCGAGATACGCGCCATCTCGATGTATTTGCGGGCCGCCTCTTCGTTGAGCTGGATCTGCCGCTCTATGCTGGCTATCTGCTCGTCGAAACGGGCTATCTCCCGCTCGTGACGCGCCTGCTGGCTCAGGATGGTGTTGGTGGCGCTGTTGATGCCGCCGATACTGCCCCCGATGGAGATGGCGGCCAGCACGCTGTAGAACAGCAGCGACCAGAAGGCGCCGCCCAGATCCCGCCTCGCCTTGCACTCGCCGTACTCGTACCAGACGTAGAACTTGCCCAGCTCGAAGATGATGGCCAGCCCGCCGAACAGCCACTTCATCAGGGGGTTTTCGTCGATGGAGAGAAACAGCAGCAGGGAGAAGACGATGGAAGCCAGAATGGCCAGCCCGGTAAAACTGTAGACTGTCGTGAGGGCGAACCATCCCTTGGGGTAACGCAATGCGGCGCAAGCCTGTGTAGTCATGATGAAGCGGGAAACATCTGCAGGAAAAGTTGGCTGCCGATTATAGTCACCACTCCCCCGGAGAGAAGGGCAAATCCCCGAATTCCCGCCGATGGACGATCAGCTGCCCAGAGTGCGACCAAAACGTGCAAATCGGCAGCAGAAAAACACTACAATCGACCCCGTACCTGAAGGACATCTGCGGTTATGCTCGGGTTAAGCCCGCCGCATTACACTCTTTTCCACCGAACACGACTCGAGGACATCATGAACAGAACGACGGCTTTGTTGCTCTCTCTTTTTCTGATCACCGGTAGCGCCCTGGCACAGGACGAAGGGAGCCAGACCTTCTCCGTGGATGCGCTGACCTTCAATCTGGACTGGAATGACACGCAGTTTGACTGGTCCCAGAGCAACTGCTTCGATCTCGGGAGCGGTGACGCGGCCGCCGCCGACTGCAAGAGGATCAACCTCAATCTGGAGGACGAGACGCAGCGCAACCAGCCCCCCAGCACCAACCAGATCAGCACTCAACCGGATCAATGATCCCCCTGACAGGGGCCTTGATGCGATGACCCACATGAGCATGACTTCCCGCGGCGCACTGCTGCTCTCCCTGCTTCTGGTTCAGGGAATGGCCTTTGCTGCCCCCCCTTCCAAACACGATGACGACATCCGGATCTCCACCGACCAGGGCCGGGTAAGCCTGGATTGGGACGACAAGGAGTACGAGTGGTGGCAGCACAACTGCCTGGATGTCAGCACCCGGACCAGCCGCATCCAGCTCAACTGCGACAACATGGATGGCAAATACCGCGACCATTACAACCGCAGCATTCACAGTGGCAACAACCCGGGTCAGGGCCATGACAAGCCCAGGAACAAGCACGGCGGCAACGGCCACCAGAAACACTGACCAGCATGCCCATGGACATGGACATAGTTGAGGGGCCTGTGGCCCCTGGAGTCATGTCCCCTACCAGTAGTTTTCCATGCTGATATTGCCGGGAGCGCGACGCAGGTTCTTGGCAAGCCCCAGCCCGAGCAGGGTCTGCTGAGTCTCTTTCACCATGGCGGGGTTGCCGCAGATCATCACTTGGCTCAACTCGGGGGAGAAGTTCAGCCCCACCCTCGCCTGCAAGCTGCCATCGACGATGGCTGCCGGGATGCGCCCTGCCATCGCCCCCGGCCAAGTCTCACGACTGACGAAGGGAACATAGCGAAAACGCTCGCCATGCTGCTCGGCAAAACGGGCGATAAGCGGCTGGTAGCTGAGCTCTTCCCCTTTTCTCACCCCGTGTACCAGCACCAGATGCTCGAAGCGGTCGAAGACCTGTCCTTCTGCCAGCATGGCGAGGAAGGGGCCGATGGCGGTGCCGGTTGAGAGGAGCCAGAGGTCCCGTCCCGGGGGAATCTCATCCAGGGTCAGGAAACCGGTGGCCTGGGACTGCACCAGCAGGCTGTCGCCCACCTGCAGGGAACCGAGAGAGGGACTCAGCTCACCGCCGGGGATCTCCACCAGATAGAATTCGTGATAGGGCGTGCCGGGAGGATTGACGAAGGAGTAGGCACGCTGGACTCGACGCTCGCCCTGTTCCAGGGCCAGCTTGGTGAATTGACCCGCCTTGTAGGGGGCAAGTTCCGCCTCCACACGCAGGGAGAGCAGGGTGGGTGTCCACTCGATGCGCTCGATGACCTGACCTTCGACCCAGGCAGCCATAAAGGTTCTCCTCCAGAGGAACAGACCTTCACTTTACCCCTTGATCTGAAAATAAAAAACCCGCGCAAGTGCGCGGGTTTTTCTGCAAGAGCGGAACGCTATTACAGAGCAACAACCTGGATTTGTACGGTTGCTTTGACGTCAGCGTGCAGCTGAACAACAACTTCGTACTCACCGGTGTTACGCAGAACGTTGCCCATGCGGACTTCGCTCTTGGCAACGGCTACGCCGGCAGCAGTGATGGCTTCAGCCACGTCACGGGTACCGATGGAACCGAACAGCTTGCCTTCGTCGCCAGACTTGGAGGCGATGACAACGGCAGCCAGCTCACCCAGCTTGGCAGCGCGCTCTTCGGCAGCAGCCTTGTTGGCAGCCAGTTTGGCTTCCAGCTCAGCGCGACGAGCACCGAAGGCTTCGATGTTGGCCTTGGTGGCCATAACAGCTTTGCCTTGCGGGATCAGGTAGTTACGGGCATAACCAGCTTTTACGGAAACTTGGTCACCCAGACCGCCCAGTTTGGCGATCTTATCGAGCAGGATAACTTGCATTACCTTTCCTCTATAAATTTCGTTGAGTTAGGCGTAAGCGCCGGGCCGATTCTTACTTGTTGTGCAGATCGGTGTACGGCAGCAGAGCCAGGTAACGAGCACGCTTGATGGCGCGTGCCAGCTGACGCTGATACTTGGCGCGGGTACCGGTGATACGGCTCGGTACGATCTTGCCAGATTCAGTGACGTAGTTTTTCAGAGTAACGATATCTTTGTAGTCGATCTCGGTAACGTTCTCGGCGGTGAAGCGGCAGAACTTACGACGACGGAAATAACGTGCCATGGCCTTTATCCTCTAATGCGGTGATCTAAGAATTACTCTTCGGAAGACGCTTCAACAGCATCTTCGCGACGCTCGTCGTCACGACGGGTGAAGCGCTCTTCCTTGGCCTTGGCCATCGGAGAAACTTCAGTCACGGCGTGCTTGGTGCGCATGATCATGTTGCGGATAACGGCATCGTTGAAGCGGAAGTTGGTTTCCAGCTCATCGATAACGGCCTGTTCAGCTTCTACGTTCATCAGAACGTAGTGAGCCTTGTGCAGCTTGTCGATCGGGTAAGCCAGTTGACGACGGCCCCAATCTTCCAGGCGATGAATGGTACCACCAGCGGTGGTGATAGCGCCGGTGTAACGCTCGATCATGCCAGGTACTTGCTCGCTCTGGTCCGGATGAACCATGAAGACGATTTCGTAATGACGCATTTTAGCTCCTTACGGATTAATTCAGCCTCCGCCCAGGTGCAGCCAGACCTCGGAGGCAAGGAACATAGTGATGTTTAGACGCTGCTTTCTAGGGCGGCGTATTGTACGAAATCACCTCTCCCACTGCAACTGGCGAAGCAAGATGTTTTTCTCGATGAGCCCGATACAAAACTTTAATTGATAACAATTATCATTTAGTTCCATACTCTCCTCATATCCCCACGGAGGATGACAGTATGCAACCTGCGCTCACCACGGCCATCCCGGCCCGCAAATTCAAGCTGACCCTGCTCGGCCCCGCCTTCATCGCCGCCATCGGTTATATCGACCCGGGCAATTTTGCGACCAATATCCAGGCCGGCTCCACCTTCGGCTATCAACTGCTGTGGGTAGTGGTGTGGGCCAACCTCATGGCCATGCTGGTGCAGACCCTCTCGGCCAAGCTCGGTATCGTCACTGGCAAGAACCTGGCGGAACACATTCGTGATCGTCTGCCCAGGCCCGCAGTCTGGGCCTATTGGGTGCAGGCCGAGATCATCGCCATGGCCACCGATCTCGCCGAGTTCATCGGCGCTGCGGTCGGCTTCAAGCTGCTGCTCGGCATCACCCTGCTGGAAGGGGCCTGCATCACCGCCGTGGTCACCTGGGGGATCCTGATGCTTCAATCCCGCGGCCAGAAGCCGCTGGAGTTCGTGGTGGGGGGCCTGCTGCTGTTCGTGGCCGCCGCCTACATCGTCGAGCTGATCTTCTCGCGCCCCCACCTGCCGAGTCTGCTGGAAGGGGCACTCTTCCCCGGCCTCCCCAATGGTGATGCTGTCTATCTTGCCGCCGGCGTGCTTGGTGCCACCGTGATGCCCCATGTCATCTATCTCCACTCGGCCCTGACCCAGCATACCCAGGAGCAGGGCACGGTGACCCAGCGACTGCACAGCACCCGGGTCGACGTGGCCATCGCCATGACCATCGCCGGCTTCGTCAACCTGGCCATGATGGCCATGGCGGCTGCCGCCTTCCACAGCTCCGGCAACCAGCAGGTGGCCGAGCTGGAATCGGCCTACCAGACCCTCACGCCCCTGCTGGGCCCGGCAGCCGCCACCCTGTTCGGCCTCTCCCTGGTCGCCTCCGGTATCTCCTCCACCGTGGTGGGGACGCTGGCGGGACAAGTGGTGATGCAGGGCTTCGTGCGCTTCACCATTCCGCTCTGGCTGCGCCGAGCCATCACCATGGCCCCCGCCTTCGTGGTGATCGCCATGGGCCTCAACACCACTGAAATCCTGGTGTTGAGCCAGGTAGTGCTGAGCTTCGGCATCGCCCTCGCTCTCATTCCGCTGCTGATCCTGACCGGTGATCGCGCCCTGATGGGGGCACATCGCAATCACCCCGTCACCCAGGCCGTGGGGCGCCTCATCGTCGCCCTGGTGATCGGCCTCAATGCCTATCTGCTGGTCACCACCCTCTAACGCCATCTTGAGGCTCATTGACCCGGGTTGATGAGCCTCTTCGCACTTTCGCGTATGCTGCTCCTTTCCCTTCTCATCATCTCGTTGCGGGAGCCCTGCCATGGAACATACCCGAGCCAGCTTCGTACTGGGCCACCATCAGGAACAGGCCAGCGTCGTCTGTTGCAAACAGGGGGATCCGACCCTGCTGGTCACCGACCTCACCCCCTTTCATCCCCAGAGCCACCTCTGGCCCGATCAACCCGGTGACGTGGGCACAGTGCGCTGGGAAGAGGGGGAAGCGGCCGTGGGCCCCTGCCGCATGGGCGCCATCAGTCCCGAGGGCGAGCTGTTCGTGGATACGGAGATTCCGGTCAAGCGGGGGGCGGATGGGTGGGCTTTCGTGGTGGTGCATCCCCTCGCCGGTTCCCATCACCTTGCCATTGGCTCGCCTGTGGAACTGACAGTGGATGCCGAGGCTCGCCATGCCCTGAGCCTGGGCCACAGCGCCTGCCACCTGGTGGCACTGGCCCTCAATCGGGCGCTCACGCCCTATTGGCGAAAGGAGACAAGCGAGCTGGACGCTCTCGGGCAGCCGGATTTCGATCGCCTCGCCATCCAGCACTCCCGGGTCGAGCCCAGAGGATCAAAGGAGCAGTACCGGATCGGCAAGAGCCTTCGGAAAAAGGGAATCAACAGCGAGGCATTGCTGGCCGACCTCGACAGGATAGCGCTCCAGGTCAACGAGCAGCTGATGCGCTGGCTCAAAGAGGGAGGCGAGATCCGCCGCAGCCGGGCCGGTGATGCCATCATCGATTCCCGCTACTGGCATGGCATGGTGGACGGTCGGGAGATCACCATTCCCTGTGGCGGCACCCATGTAAGCACTCTGACCGAGTTGGGCCAGGTTCAGGTGACGCTGGCCTCCAGTGAAGAGGGATTTACCCTCACCACCCGGGTCACTCCCTGAACCACCACAGCCTTCCTGATGCCGCACCGCCCTGACCGGGGCGGTGTCCCGACAGAGAGACCGCAGGCAGATCAGCGCGGCGGTATCTCACCCCGGGCTGACGACCACATGGCCACGGGGTAGCAAAAAAACCATGCGATGCACCACGGATGAGGGGCCACTTGCCCCTTTCCTGGCACCTGACGATGTCAGGCAGGCTCCCTTCGCATCCCCATGTGAGGGATGTCATCTTCCAGATACCCTTCCCCTTCGGCCACGAAACCATGCTGGCCGTAAAAACCTTGCAGGTGGGCCTGTGCACCGAGCCAGATACTGTGTGCAGGCCAGCGTGCCTCGCACTCTCTGACCGCTTGCACCAGCAGGCGGTGACCCAGTCCGCCCCCCCGCGACGTGGGAGAGGTAACCACGCGGCCGATGGCGGCGCCGCTGCCATCACCAATGCCGGGTGCCATGATGCGGGCATAGGCGGCCAGCAGATCGCCCTGATAGCCGAGCAGGTGCCAGACCCCTTCGCGGCGATCGAGCCCGTCCAGATCCTGGAAAGGGCAGGTCTGCTCCACCACGAACACCTCGGCGCGCAGGGCAAGCAGCTCATACAATTCATCAGTGGTCAGCTCGGACCAGGATTTCATACTCCAGTTCATGAATGACTCCTGTTTAATGGGGTCTGACAGCATAATCTTGCTCCCGACGAGGGGCATTAACCTTGGTTAAGTTGCCCCCCTTCTCATCCAATGCGGACATGGCCGGCAAAGAGCCGATCTCTGCCCAGGTTCATCGGCAATCCCTTCTAGCTCAACCCTGATCGCGCGTTTTCAGCCGCCTGCGGATGCGGCTCAGGCTGATGGGGGTGATCCCCAGATAGGCGGCAATCTGGTGATCCGGAACCCTGGCATCCAGCGCGGGGAAGCTTCGCAGAAAATGCTGATAGCGCGCCTCTGGGCCCCCGGTCAGCAGCAACAGCTCTTTCTCCTCCTTGATGCGCAGTTGCACTTCAAGGAGATGGTGATACCAGGCGGGCCAGCAAGGGAGTCGGCGCAGATCCGCCAGCGGAAGAAGCTGCAGCCGGCAAGGCTCCAGCGCCTCCACGCTGTAGCGGGCGGGCTCACCACTGAGCAGGTGGTGGAAGTCGATAAACTCGTCCCCCTCCCAATAGAACTCCTTGATGTACTCGCGGCCATCCGCCAGCACCACCCTGGCCCGCAGCAATCCCTCCTCCACCCTGACCAGCAGTGCCGGACTGTCACCGGCATGCCAGAGGCAGGTGCGAGGGGGCAAGGTCAGGGAGCGGACAAAAGAGAGGAGGCGCTCGGCCTCCTGCTCATCTGCAACCCGTTCCCAGACAAAGGGGGGTCTGTCGGTCATCGTCTTGTCAGACGCGGCGCTGGCGCACGGCTTCGAACAGGCAGACACCGCTCGCCACCGAGACGTTGAGGCTGGATACCGCCCCCGCCATCGGGATGCTCACCAGCTCGTCGCAGTGCTCGCGGGTCAGACGGCGCATCCCCTTGCCTTCGGCCCCCATCACCAGCGCCATGGGGCCGGTGAGTTTGGCCTGATAGAGATCGTGATCCGCCTCGCCGGCGGTGCCGACGATCCAGACGCCGCGCTCCTGCAGCTCGCGCAGGCTGCGGGCCAGGTTGGTGACCTGGATGAGCGGCACCACTTCGGCGGCGCCACAGGCGACCTTGCGCACCACGGATGTGAGGCCTGTGGCCTTGTCCCGCGGCACGATCACCGCATGCACCCCGGCGGCATCGGCACTGCGCAGACAGGCGCCGAGATTGTGCGGATCGGTCACCCCGTCCAGTACCAGCAGGAAGGGCGCTGTCTCTTGCGCCGCCAGACCGTCCAGCAGGCTGGCCAGGTCGTGCTCGGCCAGCTTGGGCGCTTCAATCACCTTGGCCATGATGCCCTGGTGATTGTTGCCTTCCGCCTTGTCATCCAGCGTCTTGCGGTTCACGCTCTGCACCCTGATACCGAGGGACTCCAGCTCGGCCAGCAGGGGATGCAGCCGCTCGTCATCGCGGCCCTTGAGGGCCCACACCTCGATGAAGCGCTCGGGGGTGCGCTCCAGCAGCGCGGAGACGGCGTGAATGCCGTAGATCAGTTCAGTACTCATTTAGTGCTCTTGGCCTTGTCGCGGGCCTTCTTGCCCGGTCGTCTGTTGCTGGGCTTGGCACGGCCACCCTTGTCGGATTTACCGCTCTCCTTGCCCTCTTTGCGTTTCTCGTGGCGCTGGGCGCTCTTGGCCTTCTCTTTCTTGATCTCGGCCTGCTTGCGCGCCATCTCCTTGGCGTTCTTGCCGGTGGCCTTGAGGGGCTCTTCCACCATCACGAAGTCGATCTTGCGATCGTCCAGGTTCACGCCCATCACCTTGACCCGCACCTTGTCACCCAGACGGTAGCGGCGGCGGAAGTTCTCGCCGATCAGCTGCTGGTGCAGGGGGTCGAACTGGTAGTAGTCGTTGGTGAGGGTGCTGACGTGCACCAGACCGTCGATGTGGATCTCCGCCAGACGCACGAAGAAGCCAAAACCGGTGACGCTGGCGATGACGCCGTCAAACTCGTCACCCACGTGATCCAGCATGTACTCGCACTTGAGCCAGTCTGCCACGTCGCGGGTGGCATCATCGGCACGGCGCTCCGTCATGGAGCAGTGCTCGCCCATGGGGTCCACTTCTTCCAGCTGGTAGTGGTAGCCACCGCTCGGCGTCCACTTGTGGCGCAGGTTGCCCTGCTGCTCCTTGGCGGTCTGGTACTTGATCGCCCGGTGCAGGATGAGATCCGGGTAACGACGGATTGGCGAGGTGAAGTGAGCGTAGGACTTCAGGGCCAAGCCGAAGTGACCGATGTTGTCGGCCTGATAGATGGCCTGACGCATGGAGCGCAGCAGCATGGTGGAGAGCAGTTCCGCATCCGGGCGCCCTTCGAATTTGGCGGCCAGGTCGGCAAAGTCCTTCGGCTCGGGCTCCAGGCCCCCCTTGAGCTCCAGACCCAGTTCGGCCAGGAAGTCACGGAAGCCGGTCAGACGCTCCTCGCCCGGGCGGTCGTGCACCCGGAACAGGGCGGCGGCCTCGTTCTTCTCGATGTAGCGGGCGGCCGCCACGTTCGCCTGGATCATGCACTCTTCGATGATCTTGTGGGCGTCATTGCGCACCAGCGGTACGATACGGTCGATCTTGCGCTGGGCGTTGAAGATGAAGCGGGTCTCCTCGCTCTCGAACTCTACCGCACCGCGTTGATGGCGAGCATGCTTGAGCGCCTTGTAGAGGTTGCTCAGCTCCTCGATGTGGCCCACCAGCGGATCATACTGCTGACGCAGCTTGGGATCCCCGTCCAGGATCGCCGCTACCTTGGTGTAGGTCAGGCGAGCGTGGGAGTTCATTACCGCTTCGTAGAACTTGTAGCCGGACATGCGGCCGGCGGCGGAGATGGTCATCTCGCACACCATGCAGAGCCGGTCGACCTGCGGGTTCAGGGAACACAGACCGTTGGAGAGCACCTCCGGCAGCATGGGCACCACGAACTCGGGGAAATAGACCGAGTTTCCGCGCTGATAGGCTTCGGTGTCGAGGGCCGTGCCCGGTTTCACATAGGCAGAAACGTCGGCAATAGCGACCCACAGGCGCCAGCCGCCACCGCGCTTGGCTTCACAAAAGACAGCGTCATCGAAGTCGCGGGCGTCTTCCCCGTCGATGGTCACCAGCGGCAGAGCGCGCAGGTCGATGCGACCCTCTTTGGCCTTCTCCGGCACCTGCTCACCGAGACCGGCGACCTCTTTGGTCACCTCTTCCGGCCAGGTGTGCGGAATGCCGTGGGTACGCAGGGCGATCTCGATCTCCATGCCGGGCGCCATGTTCTCACCCAGGACTTCCAAGACGGTACCGACCGCATTGAAGCGGGCAGTGGCGCGCTGGTTGATGCGCACGACCACGACCTGGCTCTGGCGAGCCCCCTTGTTCTCCCCTTCCGGGATGATGATGTCCTGGCCGATGCGGCTGTCATCGGGTACCACGAAACCGACGCCGTTCTCGACGAAGTAACGACCGACGATGTCCGCCTCGCGGGATTTGAGCAGGCGCACCAGACGCGCTTCCTGACGACCCTTGCGATCGATCTCGGTCGGCTGCACCAGGGCATAGTCGCCATGCATCAGGCGCTGCATCTCACGGTTGTTCAGGAAGAGATCCGCTCCACCACCCTCGGGGCGCAGAAAACCGAATCCATCTTTGTGGCCAAGCACATAGCCTTTGACCAGATTCAGGCGATCCGGCAGGGCGTAACATTGGTTGCGGGTGAACACGAGCTGCCCGTCGCGCTCCATGGCGCGCAGACGACGTCGCAAGGCTTCCAACGGCTCTTCATCGGTCAGCTTGAGGACCTTGGCCAGCTCTTCCCGGGACATGGGTTTTTCATGGCCCTTGATGAGCTCCAGCAGCATCTCGCGACTGGCGATGGGGTTTTCGTATTTTTCGGCCTCGCGTTGGAGGAAAGGATCTTTTTGAGACATAAGCAGGCCTTAGGGTAGGTAATAACGCAGACATTATATCGGAGGGGGGAGCTAATGGCATCCATCGACTGCCTTTTGGCCATTCTCTCTGTCATACTGGACACAGTTTGCAGGTATGTGAGACTCGGAACTCATGAGCAAGGACTCGTTCGCCCAATCTGCCGCCTATTTGAAACAGGCGGTTCCCCTGATGATCAAGTATCAAATTCCCACCACGCCGAACAACTATCACCTTTGGTACAGCTATGTCTCCGGCGACATGCCCGAACTCAACCATGCCGTCGATCAGGCGATAAAGCAGCAGGGAACCTTCTCCCTGACCACCTGCGAGCGTCTCTACCACCAGCACCTTGCAGCCCAGGACGAGCAGCAGATGGAGGCGATGAAACTCAATCTGGCCGCCATGGCCAGCGAGCTGAGTCACTCGATGCAGGATGCCATCTCCGATACCGGGCTGTTTCAGGAGATGCTCGACAAGAGTTTCGACAAGCTGAGCAAGATAGACGACGAGGGGCTCAGCCTGGAAGACACCATGGGGATCCTGCGGGATCTCGTGCGCGAGTCGCGTGACGTACGCATGTCCACCCTCCACTTTCGCAACCAGCTCAGCAGCGCCGAGAAAGAGATCAAGGAGCTGAAACAGGCCCTGAACGAGACGAGGAAGCTGGCCACCGAGGACCCGCTCACGTCTCTGCTCAATCGACGCGCCTTCGATCTCGAGATGGACAGCCTCATCCGCAGCAAGCAGCCCTTCTCCCTGATCCTGACCGATATCGATCGCTTCAAGAACTTCAACGACGAATACGGACATCTGCTGGGGGACCAGGTGCTGCGCATCGTCGGCAAGCGGCTGCGAGAGGCCAGCAAGGAGGGCATAACCGCCTATCGCCTGGGGGGTGAGGAGTTTGCCCTCTTGGTGCCAAACCGCGCCCTGGCACTGACCCGCCAGATGGCCGAGAGCCTGCGTCGCGTCATCGAGCGGATGTCGATTCTGGATCGCAAATCCGGGCGACGCATCGATCACATCACCGCCTCGTTCGGTGTGGGGGAATACATCCCCCAGGAGACGGCAGACACCCTGATCGAGCGTACCGACAAGCTGCTCTACAAGGCCAAGGAGCTGGGACGCAATCGGGTGATGCCACTGCCTTCCTGATCCCACCAGATGCAAAAAGGCCGGTCATTGACCGGCCTTTTTCATGCTTCCCTTCTCGGGATCAGAGGCTTTTCAGCTTCTCTTCCGGCAGGGCCAGCTCGTCATTGTGGTTGACACCGATACCGCGCTCCAGCACATGGCGGGCGATGGCATGGGCCTCTTCCAGCGAATGCATGCTGTAAGTACCGCACTGGTATTCGTTCAGCTCGGGGATCTTGCCCTGATCCTGCACGGTCAGCACGTCGCTCATGGCGGCCTGCCAGGCAGCGCCAACACGGGCTTCATCCGGCGCACCGATCAGGCTCATGTAGAAGCCGGTGCGGCAACCCATGGGAGAGATGTCGATGATCTCCACCCCATTCCCATTGAGATGGTCACGCATGAAGCCGGCAAACAGATGCTCCAGGGTATGGATGCCGCGCTCGGAGAGGATCTCCTCGTTCGGCACGCAGAAACGCAGGTCGAACACGGTGATGGTGTCCTTGTTCGGGGTCTGCATGGTCTTCGCCACCCGCACTGCCGGGGCGGCCATGCGGGTATGGTCGACGGTAAAACTGTCCAATAACGGCATTTCTGACTCCTGATTTGGTTACCAGAACCAGCCCCCGCTGGAGAGCTGATCCTTGCATTGTCGATACTGGGCACCGTAGCGCTGGGCACGGGCCTCCACCTTGCGGGAGACCTTCATCAGCCATCCCTTGCTGCGGTAGCTGCCACGTCGGTAGCCCCCCCAGCCTTCGTGATAATTGAGATACTGGCCATAGGCATCCCACTTGGATGTGCCGTTGAGCCGCTGTGCCTTGTGAGTGTACCAGCCCATGAAATCGATGGCGTCGGCAAAGTCGTCGCGATCGCTCCAGCCGTTGCCGGTTTCCCGCTGGTAGTCGGCCCAGGTTTCGTCTTTCACCTGGGCATAGCCGTAGGCTGAACTGGCCCGCCCGGTGGGGATGAAGAGGAAATACTGCATCGGCGGCTGAGCATCATGCACGAAGGAGGACTCCTGGTACATCATGGCCATCACTACCTGGACAGGTGTCCCCCACTTCTCGTTCATCTTGAGCGCCGCCTCGTGCCACTCGGGTTTCTCCCGAAAGATCTGGCACAAGTTTTCCGGCTGGGCCGGCGGCCGGGTACTGCACGCGGTGAGCGCCATCAGGCACGCCGCCACGACCCCGATACGGTAAAACGACATCAGAGCGACAGACTCTTGCTGTTCATCACAGGGCACATCCACCACATCAGATCGCGTCTTCGTTCTCTTCACCAGTACGAATACGAATGACGCGCTCCACCTCGCAGACGAAGATCTTGCCATCACCGATCTTGCCGGTACGCGCTGTGTTCTGGATGGCTTCCAGGCAGGCATCGAGATCCTCGTCCTGCACCACCAGCTCCACCTTGACCTTGGGCAGGAAGTCGACCATGTACTCGGCACCGCGATAGAGCTCAGTATGCCCCTTCTGGCGGCCGAACCCCTTGACCTCGGACACTGTCATGCCGTTGATGCCGATCTCGGCCAGGGCCTCGCGCACATCGTCCAGCTTGAACGGTTTGATGATGGCTTCAATCTTCTTCATGGTGACTCCTTACCAGTTCTGTTTGCCGAACCCGGATGTGATGGGATAGCGGCGGTCCTTACCAAAGTTGCGAGCCGTGATGCGAGGGCCGACGGCGGCCTGACGGCGCTTGTATTCGTTGAGATCCACCAGGCGGATCACCTTGCGTACCACCGCCTCTTCGAAACCTTCCGCCACCATGTCGGCGACAGACGCATCCTCTTCCACGTAGCGCTTGAGGATGGCATCCAAGATGTCATAGGGGGGCAGGCTATCCTGGTCCACCTGATCCGGTGCCAGCTCGGCCGACGGGGGACGATCGATGACACGCTGCGGGATCACATAATCGACGGAATTGCGGTATTCGCACAGCTTGAAAACAAGCGTCTTGGGCACATCTTTCAGCACGTCGAAGCCTCCGGCCATGTCGCCGTACAGAGTGGCGTAGCCGACCGCCATTTCACTCTTGTTGCCGGTAGTCAGCACGATGCGGCGACGCTTGTTGGAGAGCGCCATCAACAGCACACCACGGCAGCGCGCCTGCAGGTTCTCTTCGGTGGTGTCGCGGGCAGTCCCTTCAAACAGCGGTGCCAGCTGGGCCATAAAGCCCTCGAACATGGGCTCGATGGAGATGATATTGAACTCCACCCCCATCCGCTCGGCCTGCTCCTTGGCATCCTCCACGCTCATCTGGGCGGTGTAGCGGAACGGCATCATCACCGCCTGCACCTTGTCCGCCCCGATGGCATCGGCCGCAATGGCCAGGGTCAGCGCCGAGTCGATACCACCGGAGAGGCCCAGCACGGCGCCCTGAAAACCGTTCTTGGTGACATAGTCGCGCACCGCCAGCACCAGGGCCTGATAGGTCTCGGCCAACGGCTCCAGCGGCGCCGAGGGTTCCCGCTCCTTTACCGGCTGACCATCGGCAAAGCGCACCAGCGCCAGCTCTTCGGCAAATGGAGCAAGCTTGTGGGTCAGCTCGCCCTGGCTGTTGAACACCTTGGAGCAGCCGTCGAAGATCAGCTCGTCCTGGCCGCATACCTGGTTGAGGTAGATGAGCGGCAGGCCGGTCTGATCGCAGCGTTCCGCCATCAGCTCGCGGCGGATCCAGGGTTTTTCCTGATCATAAGGAGAGGCATTGATGGTGAGCAGCAGCTCGGCTCCCGCCGCCTTGGCGGCCAGCGCCGGCCCCGGCTGCCAGAGATCTTCGCAGATGAGCAAGCCCAACTGATGGCCACGGAACGGCACCACACAGGTATCGGTCGCCGCAGTGAAGTAGCGCTTCTCGTCGAACACCCCGTAGTTGGGCAAGTCCTGTTTGAAATAACGTGCCCGCAGTTGACCGCGCTCGTAGAGAGACGCCGTATTGTAAAGCGCCCCCTCTTCGCGCCAGGGATGGCCCACCAGAATGGCACATTGTCCCTGCCATGCCGCGATGCGGGACAGCGCAGCCTCGACCCGGATCATCAGGTCGGCGCGCAACAGCAGATCCTCAGGCGGGTATCCTGTCAGGGCCAGCTCGGAGCAAACCAGCAGATCGGCCCCTTGCTGATCGGCTAGGGCTGCTGCCGCCAGTACCTTGTCACAGTTATCTTCGATGGCGCCTACCGTCAGATTTAACTGGGCAAGCATCAGAGAGAGGGCTTTTGCCATGGCGATGCATCTTGAATTCGAAAATGATGGGGAATGATAAAGAAAAGGCGCTGGCTGTGCCAGCTCAACACTTGGGCTTTGCGCTGGTGTTCTGGCTGTCTGGAGATAAGATGTAACTAATCGAGGGAGATACTGCCATGATCAAGGACGAGAAAGGATTCACCCTGCTGGAACTGATGATCGCCGTCAGTCTGGGGGTCATCTTGCTTGGTATTGGTGCACCGGCCATGTCGAGCCTGCTCAATGAGAATGCCTTGAAATTTGAATCTCGCACACTCTTGAAATATCTGCGTTTTGCTCGTAGCCAAGCCATCGACAACCAGCAATCTGTCACTGTGTGCCTTGCCAATGCCAGTGACAATTGTGTCACCGCCAATCCGACCCAATTCCTCGTGTTCGTCGACGGTAATGGCAATGACATTTTCAATAACGGTGAGCAGATCCTGGCAAGAAGCCCTCAGCTATCTGACTCGCTGACTGCTGCAAACAATCGAACTTCCACTACCTTCAGCCCTGATGGCACCAGCCTGGGTACCAATGCCACCATCACACTGTGTCGTTCAGGAAATGCCCAGATAAATCTGGTCATCTCTCCCTCCGGCCGCACCACCCAATCTACCCAGGCAAATATCTGCCTATGAATGAAGTTCTTCGCTATCGCAGTTGACGGGCATCCTGTTGCTGACCCTCTTTTGACTGGAAATTTTCCTCCACAGTGCGGCATTCCAGGATTTTCTTCACAGGCTGTACCGCACCATCCACCTCGTATCCTCTTTGTTTGAATTTATCCTGCACCGCCTTTGGCGTGTTGTCTGCCACAGTACCGTGCAGGACAACCTTCTGGCCGTTAACCAGCTCGACATAACATTTTATGTCATCTGCCAAGACGGACCCGGATAACAAGAGGCACAAACCCAACACCCCGCTGCGTGTTTTCATTGTGCCTCTCCTTCGTAGAGGTAAATTTTCTTGGGCGACATATCCATCTCAGCCTCCTCTGCCCCCTGGTTACACTCTCCCGCTCCGGTACAACGCTCAGGCTCACCATCCCCTTCATCTTTCAGGATGACCTCTTCCCCGACACCGCCTCCAATAATGCGGATCTTGGCATCGTCTCCTGCATGCACCACCAAATCGTCGGCAACCTTGTTCTGTACTTCGACATAACGCTCAGGTGTCTGGTTGCCTTCAAGATCAACCACATAACGGAAGGAACTGCCATAATGCATGTCTACCATGTATTGGCGTGCAGCCCCGATGGATTGAATGGTGCATTGCTGGAACGACTGCACTTGCGGCAGGAACGAGGTGAAGTAAAGCTTGCCCTGAAGTACGACCCCGGCCCCCATGGATTTCTCACCCGGTTCGTTCAACCAATTGACCCACCCTTTGGCAGTGGTAATTCCCGCCTTGGTCGCCAATATTCCATCCGTGTTTGTCTGGGCAGACAAAGGATCAGAGGTCACATCATAAAGGTCAGTAATCAAGATGGGGCTTCTCGCCTGCGCATTGGCGGCACGCGGCACGACATCATAATCACGCAACATGAAATAGCCATTGCGGACGGTCGCTTCCGATGAGGGGCGATTGCGGTCTCCACTCCCAATCAGCACTGCATCAAAGGGACGATCCTGATAGGAGTAGACCACATTCCCTCCCACAACGGTGCGGGTGACCTGCTTGTTGATGGTACGCACCACGATAGGCTGGGTGAAGAAACGGCGATCATCGGCTTGAGTGACATCCGACCCCAGGCTGGCAAATTTGAAGACGCGCCAGTCAGATTTGTTGGTGCCAGGGAGATCCATGCGCCAGATATTGCCCCCCGTATCACCCACATAGATGCGATCGACTTTGCCATCACCATCGCTGTCAAGCGTAGCTACCGATCCGGGCATGCTGTCGGTCATCTCCGTGACCCTGAGGTTGCTGGTTGAAGTCGCAGCAGGGGTTGCACTGAATATCAGCGCCCCTGTGTCGGCATTGACGATGTAGATACCTCTGCCCATGCTGTCACTGGTTCCCAATCCCAGCACGCTCTTGTTCACGTCATAACCGCCAGCAAAGATAAGTACGGGATCACTGACTCCCGGCACAAACGCGACTTCCGGTACCGACCAGGTCAGCCCCAGCTCACCAAAACCAGTCGTCAGACTGTTCAGACGCCACTTCAGTGTCGGCGTATCCGGGCTGGAAACGTTGAATGCATAATAGGCTTTGCCGCCGCTCCTCAAGCCGGTAAATACCCAGACAAAATCACTCTCGGAGGATTTCAGCACCCCGTTGCGATTGGCATCCTTGATAAGGGCAACCGGAGAAGAGTCAACACCGTAGATATGTTCGGCTGATTCCGCATTGAGGCGCAGCGCCTTCTGATTGGCCATGAACTCATAAGGTATCGCCGCCCAGCTTTCGTCTATGGTGCTCCCCATGTCCTTGAACATATGCAGAAAACCAGCGTTGGTCCCAAACAGGATACGCAAGTCCGGCGCATCCGTCGGGTTACCGGATTGCGGGCCATAATTCAGCACCAGGGGACGTGAGTGCAGGGGGTCACCCATGATATGGGCGCGGATCAGGGTTGATGTATCAAAGTCCTCATCGTCGACATCCAACCCCTTGGTCCAGTTGATCAGGGAATCGAGTTCAGTCGTCGTATCTGCCTGCATGAAGGTCATGAGCGCAGCTTCACTGCCAGCCTGCGTCACCAGATTGGCCTTGGTCAGCTGATCGAGGCGGTTCTGGGCATTGTTGATGACATAGAGACTGCGGTTGCTTTTCCCCGCCAACATCTCTTGCGCCCCACCTTCGGCCACAACGTTCCCGTCACGGCCGGATGACCAGAACGTCTGGGCACTGTCGATGATGGTGCCATCAAACTTGATAGCAGGCAGTCCCCGGCTGTCAGCCACATAACCGTCAGGAGAAAAGATCAGTTTTTTCAGATTGCCCCGCCATCTGGGACCATCATCCGGCTCAAACATGGCGTAATAGATGTTGTTGAGACTGCGTGTCCGGTCAAAGTTGTTGCTGGCAATGGCGGGGGACACCAGCGAGGTATTGATCCGCAGGATCGCCAGCAGCGACGCCTTCAACGCATCACTCAGGGCAGAGGCGTTGGTTGCCGGATAATAAACGCCGCCACCACGACGGGCGGTTTCAGCAAGCAAATTACCGGCCCCGCTTATCGCCTCGTCACCAAACCCGACGGTAAAGGTCGTGACTGTCTGGGTACCAGGAGAAACGGCATTCACATCCTTGTGTTTCATATAGCCCGCCAATGCGGCCAGATAACTGCTGGACCTGTTCCCCGAACCATAAGAAACGGTAGTGCCATAAGCTGCTTTTTCATCGCTGGACAATGTATTTATCAATCCCTGGACAAAGGTATTGGCATCCCCGTCCTGAGTCGGCTCCCCATCGGTGATGTATATGACGTAACCGTTGTTTGAGCAGTTGTCATAGGGGGCTTGATAGGTACCTGTCGGGCTTTCGGCGGTCGTATCTCTCGTGCCTCCTTGCAAGCCATAAACAACGCTTCGTCCCCCGAAGAAGCGATACGCCTCACTCAACGTCTCGCATAATGGTGTGTTGGTACTGGCAGTCAGTCCTTCGACCCTGTCGAGCAGGTCTTGTTCTCCGGTCTTGCCATTCGACAACGTGATCTCGCTACCCAGAATATCCCGGACAACTCTGCCGCCATTGGTACTGCTACTGTCATTCCTGTTGAAAATAGCCAGACCAAAATCAACCCCGGGGGCAGATGATATCAATCCTTTGACTGCATCTTTGGCAATACGCAGCCGGGATTCTATAGAGTAACCCGTAGGCCCGTAATACCACCTGATATAGTTGGCAGAATAAAGCACCACGGCCGTATTGCTGGCATTAACAGAGTCTCTTGTTGCCGCTGTATAAAACCATGAGCCTTGATTATTGCTGGTTTTATTGACCGGATACCCGGTGCCAACACTCCAAGTACCTGTGTATGGGTTGGCAGGGTTATTTGCGGTCACATCCTGCTTGCAATCGACCAAGTCGATGTTGTTTTCCTGATAACCACTAATTGAATACCAGCTTCCCCTCCCTCTCCCCGGAGGGTTGCCACTTGTCACTTCATAAGTCCAGACTTGCGACTGAAAATAACCGATACTTGCAAGAGGTCCCTTGGAGGTGGCACAAGCGTTCAGTTTGTCAGAGAAACGCTTGTTGCTATTAATAGCGGGAATGCTCCCATCGGTTGAAAAATAGATATATTGTTTAGTATTGCTTTTGTCGGGATCATTGCTCAAGGCTGGATAGACAGTCGCTGGATTATAAGCTTCCTTTATCTGTTCCATGGTGTCAGCCATACTGCCGGAGTTATCAAATATCAACAGCACTTTAGGTCTGAAATCACCAGCCTTATTAAAGTCGTATATAAAAAGCTCGGTGTCATCGGCTCGTGTTGACGTCATGCCAAAAACAAGACTGCACCAGCATAAAATTGAACCGAATCGTTGTAACCACATATCCTTCGCTCCTATTTTGTGAGCAGTGGCTGTTCCACACCCGCAGTCCAGGTCAGCGGGCGAGAATATTTTCCATAATTGACACCGGCCTGTAGCTCGACATATTTGCATACAGGAATCACATTGCTGCTGCTGGCATCCACCTTGCGTTTGCAGACAGTTTCCGTGCGATTGGTGAGGGCCACATTGGCTGAATTATTGCTGCTATTGACACTGATGGCAGCACTCGCCCCCTGCGCAGAACCTATGTTTGCAATCACCGTCGATATGTTATTGCTCTGTACCGCCGCTTCGATGATGCCTTCCAGTCTGTGTTCTGCCTGCCTGAAATTGGCCGCAGAGCCTGCCATCTTGAGATCCTGCCCGGAGGACTGCATCACCACCACGGCGATCAGCGTCAGAGGTACCAGGATGATCAGCGCGACGATCAGGGCTACGCCATGCTGTGATCTCATTTTCCTCCTCCTGCAATCACGGCTGGATTACGTAATGAGACACTGGATTCCAAGAGCAAGCGACGATAACCATCGCCATTCCCCGAAACAGATTCAGTACCTACCTGATAGATATTATTATTTTCATAATCATGAGACTCTTGAAGTGAACGCACCAGAATAAACACTCTAGCTGAAATGACTCGCCCTTCTCTCCATTCATCAGACGTAACATTTTGACCACTAACATAACTATCAACTATCCCATCTTGTACGATATCATTATCTACACCCAATAAAACCTGTATATTTTGTATGCCTGCAGCGACACCTAAAGAACAGTCATTAGGTGCACTACAACCTGATATCGACTCATCATTACTAGATAGTCCATCAGATACAGTAAGATATTTTTTTCTGAGCATTGGAATATCACCCGATGAAATATAATAAATTACATGCTGATATTCCCATAAATGGCTGGGCCTAGATGTAGAGTTTATAACATCTCCACTTTTAAAAAGTTCAGCGGACTCCGTTGTTGTTGCTAGATAAAACCTATCAGAAGCAGCAGTTTTTGTATTAGCTTCTAGTAATCTAGATGCAACAGTAGCTGCTGGTAGATCGCTAATATCAAAAGGATCGCCGATGAGTCTCTTAATACTAATGACATTAGTCCTTGCAACTCTAACTCCTATTGGAATACATGAAAATGCGCCACCAGTTATCGCTCGTGTATTATCTATCCAACCGATCCAAAGAGGACGAACAAGACTTGTAGCCGTTGGCAAACTACCTTGACCTCGTTCATCCAAACAATCAATTGAACTGACTAATGATGCGCCTGTATTAGATTGAACTGCACCTGACCCAATAATTAATGGAGAACCTGTGTAGTCCCCCCAGAAGCCCGCCCATTTCAGGTCCTGGGTCACCAGGCGCATCGCGATACGACCGTTCTCCTGCAACTCGCTCTGATCGAAAGCATCCTCCGTTGTGGCACGGGAAGCCACGAAGATGCTGAGGCCCCCGCCCACCAGAAATACGCCGATCAACATGGCAATCAGCCATTCAATCAGGGTGAAGCCGCGGGCATTCATAGTGTGGTCGTCAGTACGAACTGACGCCTCTGTCTGTCTGCCGCATTGCCCAACCCACAACTGTTGCGCACCGCGGCCACTGCACCGGCACCATCGGACAAAGACTCCCGCCCCTGCCAGAAGATCCCTATGGTCAAACTGTTGTTGGCGCCACGGATCACGCAGCCGACCGGAGATTGCAGAGGTGACGCGGCACCGGATACCGCGGTTCCCAGCAGAGACTGCTGCCAGTAGAAGAGGTCCAGTGCCTGCCGCTCAGTCCTGCTGCAATCCGACATGGTGCCATTGTTGTTGGCACAGCTCGGCATATCCAGGATCGCGTTGCCGGATACCACTGTCGTTCCCTGACCAGACCAGCTGTCTTTGTTGATCCTGGCGCGTTCCACCAGATCATTGGCCAGCCAGTTGGCGATGGTGCGCTGACGCGCTTCGTAGCTGGAAAACTTGGCGGTAACCTGCATTGCAACCAATCCCAGCAAGCCGAAGGAGAGCACCACGGCCGCAATCATCACCTCCAGCAGGCTGAATCCCCTCGTGTGTCGATGGTGCAGTGGTTTCATCGCCTAGTCCCAGCAAGCATTGTTGACGGTATCCCCGAGCCGGGTGGCACTCCGGGTGCCATCCTGGTCGATGGAGAAAATGATGCAGTCGCTGTCTGACCCCTGCGCACCAGAGGCCGTGGCAAACAGGATGTATGTATTGACCCCGGCCGAGATGACCAGGTGATAGAAGCCGGATTCGGAGTTCTCCGAGATATTCAAATCGGCTGCGGATGAGGTATACCGATTGAAGTCCATAAAATAGGTTTCTTGTCTGTTGGCGGCGTCCAACAGCATTTTTTTGGCATCAATTCGGTGGCTGGACAGCAGGTAACGCTGATAGGAGGGATAGGCAATAGTGCCAAGAATCGCCACGATTGCGACGACAATCATCAATTCAATGAGAGAAAAGCCTCGATAGAACCCAATCATATCCCATCCTTGGTGACTGGCGGTTCATATAGTCTAATGCCGGATAGGTCGCAACGACAAATCCGGCATCAGGAACATAACTCTTTATTCTCAGGCCATCCTGGCCACATTTAAATAATTCTAAGCTCGGGCGGCACTTCAAACACCACATTCTCTTCCCGGCCAGGATGCTCGGTCACTATCTTGCCTCCCAGCTCGCGCAGACGGGCAATGACATTCTGAACCAGCACATCGGGGGCTGACGCACCCGCCGTGACCCCGATACGGGCAACTCCGTCCAGCCATTGCGGCTCAATCATGGAGGCGTCGTCGATGAGGTAGGCCTTGGCGCCCACCTTCTCGGCCAGCTCCCGCAGTCGGTTGGAGTTGGAAGAGTTGCGCGATCCCACCACCAGCATGGCATCCACCAGCCCGGCCATCTCCCGCACCGCATCCTGGCGGTTCTGGGTGGCGTAGCAGATGTCATCCTTGCGCGGCCCCTGGATCTTGGGGAAGTGCGCACGCAAGGCATCGATGACATCCGAGGTCTCGTCCACGCTGAGTGTCGTCTGGGTAACGAAGCAGAGGTCATCCGGGTTCTTCACCTTGAGCCTGGCCACGTCTTCCGGTGTCTCCACCAGATACATGCCCCCCTCACTGTTCTCGTACTGTCCCATGGTGCCGATCACCTCGGGGTGGCCGGCATGGCCGATGAGCACGGCTTCGGAGCCTTTGCGACTGGCGCGATGGACCTCCATGTGCACCTTGGTCACCAGCGGACAGGTGGCATCGAACACCTTGAGGGCGCGGGATTTGGCCATCTCGCGCACGACCTTGGCGACACCGTGAGCGGAGAAGATGACGATGCTGTCATCCGGCACCTCGTCCAGCTCTTCGACGAAAACGGCACCCGCTTCCTTGAGCTTGTTCACCACGTAGCGGTTGTGCACCACCTCGTGACGGACATAGATGGGGGCACCGAACTTCTCCAGCGCGCTCTCGACGATGCTGATGGCCCGGTCGACACCGGCACAGAAGCCACGGGGGTTAGCCAGCAGAATATCCATCAGTGCACCTTCTCCTCGTCATCAACTCCCAGGATCTCCACCTCGAAGGTGACGGTGTGACCTGCCAGGGGGTGGTTGAAATCGACCGTGACCGACATCCCTTCCACCGCCCGGATGATCCCGGGCAGTTCGCTGCCGTTGGGCTGGTCAAACAGAATGATGGTACCCACCTTGGGCTCAACTTCGTTACCGAATTTGGCGCGATCGAGATGGTAGATGTTGTCAGGATTGGAAAGGCCGAACGCCTCTTCCGGCGCCAGGGTAAAGCTCTTGCTCTCCCCTTCGCGCAGCCCCAGCAGGCATTGCTCGAAGCTCGGCGTCAGGCTGCCGTCTCCCATCCGCAGACGGGCAGGCTTGCCGTGCAGCGCCGTGCTGTCGGCCACCGAGCCATCTTCCAGTTTGATAGAGAAATGGAACAGCACGCTGCTGTCCGCAACAATCAGCTGGCTCATGAGGTCGCGTCCTGTTTTTTCTCGCCACGGAAGCCGTCCAGCACGATCATGGCGGCACCGATGAAGATGAAGCTGTCAGCCAGGTTGAACGCCGGCCAATGGGCGCGCTGCCAATAGAAGTCGAGGAAGTCGACCACATGGCCCAGCACCAGCCGGTCAAACACGTTGCCGAGCGCCCCGCCGATGATCAGGCTGTAGGCGATACCGCTCCAGCGCTGGGTGACCGACTGCTTGCGCAGCCAGTGGATCAGCAGGCCACAGATGGCGAACGCCAGCACAGCGAAGAACCAGCGCTGCCAGCCTCCCTGATCTGCCAGGAAGCTGAAAGCCGCCCCCTTGTTGTAGACGTGGACCAGGTTGAAGAAGGGGGTGATCTCCACCCCCGGGTAGCCAAACGGCAGCAGCTTGACCACGGCGAGCTTGCTCGCCTGGTCCAGTACGAAGGCCAGCACCGCCAGCCACAGCCAACGCAGGCCGCTTTTATGTTGAGTCATGTTCATCAGGCAAATTGACGCGTTTCGCCGTCACCCTCGACGTTGGTGACGCAGCGGCCACAGATCTCTTCATGGCCCGCAATGGTGCCCACGTCTTCCACATGGTGCCAGCAGCGGTCGCACTTGGCGGCGGCAGACTGGGCCACGCAGAGCCACAGGTCATCGCGCTCGGTCGCTACGGCCTCTGCCGGTGCGGCATCGACGCTGACTACCTTGGCCTTGGAGGTGAGCAGCACGAAGCGCAGCTCATCGGCCAGGGCGTTCAGACGCGCGGCCAGCTCCGGCTTGGCGAACAGGGTCAGCTCGGCCTGCAGAGAACCACCGATGCGCTTCTCGCCACGGGCCACTTCCAGCGCCTTGTTCACTTCACCGCGCACGGTGAGGATCTCGGCCCAGAACTCGTCGTTCAGCACTTCGCCCGCTTCCAGCCCGAACAGGCCGTCGTACCACTCCTCGGTGAAGACGAACTCGCCGCGCTCGCCCGGCAGCAGAGCCCAGATCTCGTCGGCGGTGAAGCTCATAATGGGCGCCATCCAGCGCACCATGGCCTCAGCGATGTGATAGAGGGCGGTCTGGCAGGAGCGACGGGCCAGGCTGTCGGCCTTGGCGGTGTACTGACGATCCTTGATGACGTCCAAGTAGAAGGAACCCATCTCGATGGAGCAGAACTGCATTAGCTTCTGGGTCACGCCGTGGAAGTTGTACTCATCGAACGCGGCTACGATCTCGGCTTGTACCGCTTTGGCACGGCCCACTGCCCAGCGATCCACCACCACCATCTCGGCAGGCGCCACCATGTCGGTCGCCGGATTGAAACCGTTCAGGTTGGCCAGCAGGAAACGGGCAGTGTTGCGGATACGACGATAGGCGTCGGCGGAGCGCTTGAGGATCTCGTCGGAGACGGTCATCTCACCGGTGTAGTCAGTGCTCGCTACCCACAGACGCAGGATGTCGGCACCCAGCTTGTTCATCACGTCCTGAGGGCTTACCACGTTGCCGATGGACTTGGACATCTTGCGGCCCTGACCGTCCACGGTGAAGCCGTGAGTCAGCACCTGGTTGTAGGGTGCCTTGTCCTTCATGGCGACGCCGATCATCAGGGAGGACATGAACCAGCCACGGTGCTGGTCAGAGCCTTCCAGATACATGTCGGCCGGCTTGCCGTTGAACTCGGGACGGGCGTCGACCACGGAGGCGTGGGTAGAACCGGAGTCAAACCAGACGTCCAGGGTATCAGGCACCTTCTCGTAGTTGTCGGCGTCCGCGCCCAGCAGCTCGGCCTTGTCCAGATCCCACCAGGCCTGGATGCCGGACTGCTCGACCCGCTTGGCCACCTCTTCCATCAGGCGCACGGACTCCGGGTGCAGCGCCTGGGTATCCTTGTGAACGAACAGGGAGATGGGCACGCCCCAGGTACGCTGACGGGAGATGCACCAGTCAGGACGGTTCTCGACCATCGCCTGGATGCGATTCTTGCCCCAGGCCGGAACCCAGCCGCTCTGGCCATGCTGGGCAATGCCCTCTTTCTCGATACGCTCGATCTCTTCCAGAGCACGCTTGCGCAGACCCTTCTGCTCCATGCTGATGAACCACTGGGGGGTGGCACGGAAGATGATCGGGGTCTTGTGACGCCAGCAATGCGGGTAGGAGTGGTTGAATACCTTGTGATGCAGCAGGGCGCCGCGCTCGGTCAGCACCTCGACCACGGCCGCATTGGCCTTGAACACGTGCTGGCCGGCAAACAGTTCGGTATCCGGCAGGTACACGCCGTTGCTGCCAACCGGGTTGGCCACTTCCAGACCGTACTTCTGACCGACCACGAAGTCTTCCTGACCGTGGCCAGGGGCGGTGTGCACCGCGCCGGTACCGGCGTCCAGAGTGACGTGGTCACCCAGCACCACAGGTACGTCGAAGCTGTAGAAGGGGTGGTTGAAGCGCAGCAGCTCGAGTGCGGCACCCTTGGCGTAGCCCAGGTTGTGGAAGTGCTCGATGCCGGCGCGATCCATCACGTCCTTGACCAGCTCGGCGGCCAGGATCAGACGCTCGGGATTGTCGCCCTCAACCTGCACCAGTGCGTAGTCGAGATCGGCATGCATGGCGATGGCACGGTTGGCCGGCAGGGTCCACGGGGTGGTCGTCCAGATCACGGCAGAGAGCGCGCCCTTGCCGGTGTGGCCTTCGGCGCAATCAAACTTGGCGGCAACGGCAGCCTCGTCGACGGCCTTGAAGCGCACGTCGATGGAGGGGGAGTTCTTGTCGTAGTACTCCACTTCTGCTTCAGCCAGCGCGGAGCCGCAATCGGTACACCAGTGCACCGGCTTGGAGCCTTTGTGCAGATGGCCGTTTTCAACGATCTTGGCCATGGAGCGGATGATGTTGGCTTCGGTGCCAAAATCCATCGTCAGGTAGGGGTGTTCCCAGTCACCCAGCACGCCCAGACGGATGAAGTCGGTCTTCTGCGCTTCGATCTGGGTTTTGGCGTATTTGCGGCACTCGGCGCGAAACTCGGCGGCGGAAACCTTCTCGCCCGGCTTGCCGACCATCCCTTCCACTTTCAGCTCGATGGGCAGACCGTGGCAATCCCAGCCCGGTACATAGGGGGAATCGAAGCCAGAAAGGCCCTTGGACTTGATGATGATGTCTTTGAGGATCTTGTTGACCGAGTGACCGATGTGAATGCTGCCGTTCGCATAGGGGGGGCCATCGTGCAGAATGAAAGAAGGCTTGCCCGCTTTGGCGCGGCGAATGGCGCCGTAAAGATCCTGATCGTACCAACGTTTCAACATGTTGGGTTCGCGTTTGGCCAGATCGCCACGCATCGGAAACTCGGTTTCCGGCAGATTCAGGGTGTGTTTATAGTCGCTCATCAGTCCTGGGTTCCCTTCTTTTCTAAAAGAGTGCTGGGTAAATGAAATTGTGGCAGCCCGAACCAGGCTCGGGCCGCCAGGGCATCTCGTTCGATCTGCTCTTTCAAGGCGGTGAAAGAGTCAAATTTCTGCTCTTCGCGCAGCTTGTGGCGAAGCAGCACCTTGACCTGCTGACCATATAGATCACCAGAAAAATCAAATAGATGTACTTCCAATCTGGCTTGTGTACCGCTCAAGGTCGGACGTACACCCACATTGGCGACACCGGGGAAAGTCTTGCCGGAACATATCACTTCCACCGCAAACACGCCACCGACCGGGACAACCTGGCGTTTGAGGGCCAGATTCGCGGTGGGAAAACCTATGGTGCGCCCCAGCTTGTCGCCATGGGCCACCCGGCCGCTGATGGCATAGGGGCGACCGAGCATCAACTCCACCTCCGCCATGCGACCCGCTTTGAGGGCCTCGCGCACCAGGGTGCTGCTGACCCGCTGGCGGGAAAGCTGGAAACTCTGGGTGCTGATCACCTCGAACCCGAAGCGCCGACCGGCCTCCTCCAGCAGGTGGAAGTCCCCTTCCCGCCCCTTGCCGAAGCGAAAATCGTCGCCGACCACCAGATAGTGCACGCCGAGTTTCTCCACCAGCAGTTGCTCGATGAAGGTGCAGGCCGCCTGCTCGGCAAAACGATGGGTGAAACGCACGCAGAGCATGCGATCGATCTGCATTCCCTTGAGGGCCTCGTACTTCTCCCGCCAGCGGCTGAGGCGGGCGGGCGCGGCACTGCCCGCAAACAGCTCCAGCGGCTGGGGTTCGAACAACATGACGCAGGCGGGCAGGCCAAGTTGGGCTGCCTTCTCCTGCAAGCGGGCCAACACCGCGTGGTGCCCCTGATGAACCCCATCGAAGTTGCCTATGGTCAATACACAGCCCCGGTGACGGGGCTTGATATTGTGAATGCCGCGAATAAGCTCCATCAGTGCCTTGTGCGTTGCTGCCATGGAAATCGGCGGATTATATATCAGGCAGCAGGCAGGGTCAGCCCTGCCGTTGAGCCGATTTAGCCATCCCGCCCACTTCTCGGACTCTGCCAGGAGCATCGCACCTCGTTGGCGGGCCAACCCGACAGCCCCTGAGACCGCCCCCATCGACCCTGTACTGTCCCCTCCCTTGCAGCTGGCTCCTTATTGCTGACCGGCTCTCAGGTGCCGTGGCCGGATCCCCAATGCCAAGAGGACAATGCCATACAGCGCTCCGCCCAGGCAGAGCAGCAGGGTCAACTCCAGGCTGGCCTTGCCCATGCTCCAGGCCCCCCATTGGGCGAGATCCGGTGACAGATAGGCCAGAAGCCCCCCCATCAAGACCGTTGCCGCCAAGAGCTTGAGGCAGAACAGCCCGGTGTTGCGGGAAGGGCGATAAACATCCTGCTGATAGAGCCCCTTGAACAGCAGTACGGCATTCAGGGTGCCGGAGCAGGCGGTCGCCAGCGCCAGCCCGACGTAGCCGAGCGGATAGATGAAAATAAGGTTGCACACCATGTTGGCTACCATGGCCATGATGCCGATACGCACCGGCGTCCTGGTGTCCTGGCGGGCGTAATAACCGGGGGCCAGTACCTTGATGAGCATCAAGGAAAGCAGCCCCGTAGTGGAGGCCAGCAGGCTGGCACTCGACATGCTCACCTCGTGCAGACCGAACTCACCGCGCATGAAAAGTACCCGCAGTATGGGCTCGCGCAGCACGGCGATGCCGACCATGGCTGGCAAGCCGAGCAGCATCACCATGCGCACCCCCCAATCCATGGTGCGAGAGAAATCCGCCGGATCCGCATCCACGTGTTTTCTGGCCAGGGCAGGCAGGATCACCGTGCTGATGGCCACCGCAAAGAGGCCGAGGGGAAACTCCAGCAACCTGTCCGAGTAATAGAGATAGCTGATGGCACCGGTAGCCAGAAACGAGGCCAGCATGGTGTTGATCAGCAGGTTGATCTGGCTGACCGACACGCCGAACAGGGCCGGGATCATCAGGGTACGGATCTTCACCACCCCGGGATGGTGCCAACCCCACTTGGGCCAGACCAGCATGTTGAGCTGGCGCAGAAAAGGATACTGGAACAAAAACTGGACCAGACCGCCGAGGAAGACACCGATCGCCAGGGAGATCTCGGGGCGCTCCATCAAGGGCGCTATCCACCAGGCCGCTGCAATCATGGTGATGTTGAGGAACACCGGCGTGAAGGAGGACACGGCAAAACGGCCAAAGGTATTGAGAATGGCCCCAGCCATGGCGGTGAAGGTAATGAACCAGAGATAGGGGAAGGTGATCTTGAGCATCAGACTGGCCAGCTCGAACTTCTCCGCCGCCGGTCCGCCATGCAGCCAGTCCCAGAACCAGCCCCAACCAAAGAGGGCCGTCAGGACACCGGAACCCAGCACCCCGAGCAAGGTGACCACGGTGACGATGCCACCCAGGGTGCCCGCCACCGCCGCCAGCAGCTCCCGAACCGCCTGCTCGTCACCATTTTTCTTGTACTCCGTCATCACGGGCACGAAGGCCTGGTTGAATGCCCCTTCGGCAAAGAGACGGCGCAAGAAGTTGGGAATGCGATTGGCGAAGAAGAAGACGTCTGCGGCCACCCCGGCACCGAGCAAATTGGCGATGACCACATCGCGCACCAAGCCCATCACACGGGATGCCAGCGTCATTCCGGACACTATCATGCCGGATTTGATCAATTTCTTACTCAAGACGAGGCCTCTGGAACTGTCGGAAAGAAAAGAATGCTGTTAGAATCGGCCGACAGTTTAACCGTCTCCCATCTGACACACCACCGGGGGGCGGTGTTTATTTGCACAAATCATTTGACAATATGTGGTTGGGAAGGCATATTTCCGGGCCTTTTCAATACACTCGCTAAGACAGTTTTAGGAGTTTTACCTTGGCTAACATCAAATCTGCTAAGAAGCGTGCTCTTCAGTCAGAGAAACGTCGTCAGCACAACGCCAGCCGTCGTTCCATGACCCGTACCTACCTGAAGAAAGTGATCGCTGCCATCGCCTCTGGTGACAAGGCTGCTGCCACTGCCGCTTTCGCTGTTGCTCAGCCGATCATGGATCGTATGGCGACCAAAGGCCTGATCCACAAGAACAAAGCTGCTCGTCACAAGAGCCGCCTGTCTGCCCAGATCAAAGCCATGGCTTAATCAGCATCCGCTGATGAAAGCTGAAAAAACCGGCCTAGTGCCGGTTTTTTATTTGGGGTCGCTACAGTACAGTCTGTGCAACAGTCCGATCATCTCACGCACTTCATGGCTGCGCAGGGAATAATAGACCGTCTGGGCTTCCTTCCTCGTCGCCACTAGCTCATCCCGGCGCAACACCGCCAGATGCTGCGACATGGCTGACTGGCTCAATCCCAATACCTCGTTCAGCTCGCCGACCGACAGCTCCCTATCCAGCAACTGGCACAAGATAAACAGCCGTCGCTCATTGGCCAATGCCTTGAGCAGGGTGACGGCACGCCCGGCATTCGCTTCCATCTCTTCCAATTGCATCTCACCCTCCTCTTCCAAGACAGGCATCATAGCGCCGTCACCGTCGATTTAAAACGAGAGGCTTGCCGGCTGAATGGCCGTGAAATCCTCCTGCCCGGCAAAGAGGAAGGAGAAATCACTCTCGCATACTCGCTTGACCGCAGGATGTTGGATCATCCGCTCGGCAAAGATGACGTAATACTCCTCCATCAGATCCTGGGTTTCACCTAGCAGCATCACCTCCTCCCCCTCCAGGATCTCTTCCCGATAGATGGTCGGAGCCATGAAGATGCCCTGGTTGAAGAAGCCGAACGCCTTCATCAGCGCCGCATCATCGAATTCTCCCAGAATACTGGGGGAAATCCCCTGCTGCTCGAACCACTGGGTCAGTTGACGACCCATGGCGGTGCGACGGCCCGGGATGAGCAGCTTGCGCTCTTCCAGGCAAGCAGGGAAAGGCTGGGAGGGCAGAGGCGCCTTGCAGAAGAAACTGACGCCGCATCCCCCCAGACGCTTGGACAGCAACCCGGCATGCTGGCTGGAGTCCACCGGGCAATCAGAGAGGATCATGTCGAGCTTGTGCTCACTCAACTGCTCCAGGAGCAGTTCATGGGTCGACTCGAAGCAGCGCAGGTGAATGGAACCGTCATTGGGGATCACGGAGAGCAGTACCCGGCTGGCAAGACGCTTGGAGAGAGCGTCGGCGATGCCCACATCGAACAGGATCTGGCTCTCCTTGCGGTAGTTGACGATATCCAGCATCTCGTAGGAGAGGCTGAACATCTTGTCCGCATAGCGAAACACCAGTTGGCCAAGCTCGGTGGCCTCAAGGGAGCGCCCCTTTCTGATCAGCAACTTGCCGCCAAGACGCTGCTCAAGCAGTTTGATCTGACCGGTCACGGTCTGTGGGGTCAAAAAGAGGGCTTCCGCCGCCTGCGTGACGGAGCCCTTCTTCTGAGTCATCCAAAAATAGTAGAGATGGTTGTAGTTAAGGTGTGACATCCGATGGGGTTCCCGCACCAGGCGGGCTCCGGTAGCAGCTGAGTTCAACCGCCAGAATGTCATACATGTCGCTGATCGAGTCAACCTTGTTCGCGTCGAACTGTGCCTGCAGATGGGCCTTGAGACGACCAGCATCCGGCATTCGCTCGGTGCAATAGCGCTTGTTGGACAGCTTGACTCGCTCGCCGGCACGACTGCTCAGTGCCCGTTCGGCGAAGGTCTCTCCGAACCGGGCTTTTACCTGTGAGTCCCCCAGCATGAGTGCGCTGTCGACCACCCCGTTGAGATAGGCAGAACAACTTGCCGAGGTGGCATCCCGCTGACAATCAACCAGGCTATTCGCCCAGATTGCAGGGCTCGCCAGCATGACTAACCATCCTAGTTTTCTCATAACCCCTCCGTACTTTGATTCGCCTCCCGATTGGGCAGCGATATCCGCAGGGCGATGTAACCGATCACAGCCGCGAGTGTGGAACCTGCCAGGATCCCGAGGCGCGAGTAGCTGCCGTAGTCCAGTCCGCCATGCTCGAATGCCAGCGATGCGATAAACATCGACATGGTAAAGCCGATGCCACACAGAATGCTGACGGCAAAGATCTGTCTGAAGTTCACTCCTTGCGGCAGTTGGGCAATGCCTGATTTCACTGCCAGCCAGCTGATGGTGAAAATCCCGAGCGGCTTGCCGACGAAGAGCCCCAGTATGATCCCCATGGGGAGCGGATTGAGCAGAGCCGAGAAGTAGATCCCCTCCAGCGATACCCCGGCGTTGGCGAAAGCGAACAGTGGCAGGATCAGGAAGGCGCTCCAGGGGTGCAGCACATGCTCCAGATGCTTGAGTGGCGATGCGTAACGCTTGCCGTTGAGGGGGATCATGAAGCCCACGATGACCCCCGCCAGGGTCGCATGGACACCGGACTTGAGCACGGCAACCCAGAGCACCAGGCCGACCAGCATATAGAGTCCAATCCTGTCCTCACCACGGCGATTCATCCAGAGCAAGGCCAGGGTGGCCACCACACCTATCGCCAGCGCAGTCAGCGACAGTTGCTGGGTGTAGAAGAGGGCAATGATGATGATGACCCCCAGATCGTCCATGATAGCCAGCGCCAGCAAGAAGACCTTGAGGCTGGTCGGTACCCGCTTGCCCAGCAGCGCCATGACCCCGAGAGCGAAGGCGATGTCGGTTGCGGCCGGAATCGCCCAGCCAGCACGGGTAGCCTCGTCCCCGTAGTTGAAGAAGCTATAGATGAGTGCCGGTGCCAACATGCCCCCCACGGCAGCAATGGCCGGGAAGGTTGCCTGCACCCGGGAGGAAAGCGCTCCCTCCAGCATCTCTCGCTTCACCTCGAGACCCACCAGCAGGAAGAAGATCGCCATGAAGCCATCATTGATCCAGAGCAGCAGCGGCTTGTTGATATCGAGCGCCGCGATGCGAACCTGCACCTCGGTATTGAGGAAGCTCTGATAGTGTTGCGCCAGTGCCGAATTGGCCAGGCCGATGGCAAGCAGGGCGGCCAGGATCAGAATGATCCCGGAAGCGGACTCCAGTTTGAGAAAACGCTTGAATACATCGCTCATATCTAACTACCCATAAAATTGCATCTTTTCAGTCTAGGGCTCGAGTAGCTCAATGAAAAATCGTTTCTTACGGCTGATAACAACGAAAAAACCGAAAGCAAAACGAATAATGCCTGCTATAAGCAGGTTATCTCCCCTTTTCAGGAGCCGCCTCCCAGCCCGAAAATTGCATATTAATTCACAAAAATGCAAAAAGGCGCCCGCAGGCGCCTCTAATAGCTGAGTGTAGATTCATCGTCACCTGAGAGACGGGGCTCGCCCCGTACTCATAACCTACTCAAATGGCGACAGGCGCCTTGATCCCAGGATGGGGATCATAGCCCTGGATCTCGAAATCCTCGAATCTGTAATCGAAGATGGAGTCAGGTTTGCGCTTGATCACCAGTTGCGGCAAAGGGCGCGGCTCGCGGGTGAGTTGCAGTGCCGTCTGCTCCATGTGGTTGGAGTAGAGGTGCACGTCGCCGCCGGTCCAGACAAAGTCCCCCACTTCCAGATCGCACTGCTGCGCCATCATGTGGGTCAGCAGCGCATAGCTGGCAATGTTGAACGGCAGGCCAAGGAAGACATCACAACTGCGCTGGTAGAGCTGGCAGGAGAGCTTGCCATCCGCCACATAGAACTGGAAGAAGGCGTGGCAGGGTGCCAACGCCATTTTGTCCAGCTCGCCCACGTTCCAGGCGGAGACGATGATGCGGCGGGAATCCGGGTTGTGCTGGATGTCATCCACCGCCTTCTGGATCTGGTCGATGACAGACCCATCGGCCGCCGGCCAGGAGCGCCACTGGGCACCATAGACAGGCCCCAGATCACCGTGCTCGTCGGCCCACTCGTCCCAGATGCTGACACCGTGCTCTTTCAGATAGGCGGTGTTGGTATCGCCGTTGAGGAACCAGAGCAGCTCGTGAATGATGGAGCGCAGGTGGCACTTCTTGGTGGTCACCAGCGGGAATCCTTCCGCCAGATTGAAGCGCATCTGATGACCGAACAGGGAGACGGTCCCGGTCCCGGTGCGATCGGATTTGACGGTCCCTTCATCCAGAATTTTCTGCATCAGGTCGAGATAGGCACGCATTACTTCGCCTCCTTGGGTGCATTGCCGAACAGACGGGGCTGCTTATAGGCGGCCCAGACCATGAGCGCACCCGCCACTATCATCGGGGTAGAGAGGATCTGGCCCATGCTGATCTCGTTGAAGTAGAGACCCAGCTGGCTGTCAGGCTGACGAACAAACTCCACCAGGAAGCGGAACAGACCGTAGAAGAGCAGGAACATCCCGGAAATGGCGCCACGGGGTGGGTGCTTGCGCCAGAACAGGTTCAGGATGATGAAGAGCACCACCCCTTCCAGCGCGAACTGGTAAAGCTGGGACGGGTGACGCGGCTCGGGGCCAGCCTCGGGGAAGATGATGGCCCAGGGGACATCGGTCACCCGACCCCACAGCTCGCCGTTCATGAAGTTGCCGATGCGGCCAACACCGAGGCCAAACGGAATCAGCGGCGCCACGAAATCCGCCACGGTGAAGAAGTGGCGCTGGGTTTTGTGGGCAAACCAGATCATGGCGGTGATCACCCCGATGAGGCCACCGTGGAACGACATGCCACCGGTCCATATCTTGAACAGATAGGTCGGGTCTGCGAGGAAGAGATCGAAGTTATAGAACAGCACGTAACCGATGCGCCCTCCCAGGATCACCCCGAGGAAGCCGTAGAACAGCAGATCCGAGACCTCGTTGCGGGTCCAGCCGCTGTTGGGTGCATCGGCACGGCGACCAGCCAGCCACATGGCGAAGGCAAAACCGAACAGGTACATGAGACCATACCAGCGTACCGATAATGGTCCCAAACTGAATGCTACGGGATCAATCTGCGAGAAAACCCAATATCCGTCGTGCTGCATAGGCGGCCCCAATCATAAGAAAAGCCGCATTCTCCGATCATTCTTACGCAGTAACAAGACGGAATATCAATCGGGCAGCCTGACCTTGTGCCCAGCCCGCAGCAATCCGCCCAGACCGTGCTCTTCCAGATAGCGGGCAAACAGGCCGCGCAGCACATGGGGGTTGTCGTGTTTGAGGCCATCGCTCATCAGGGCCGTGAGCTCGTCAAGGTGGGACTGGCGCAGCACGTACTTGATGCGGGAGATGTTGTGGGTATTCATGCTGAAACGACGATAGCCCATGGCCAGCAGCAGCAGCACTCCGACCGGATCGCCAGCCAGCTCGCCACAAACAGAGACCGGCTTGTGATAGCGCTGAGAGGCATCGACCAACAGTTGCAAAGCACGGATCACCGCGGGATGGAAGGCATCGTAGATGCTGGCGACACGGGCATTGTTGCGATCCACCGCCAGCAGGTACTGAGTCAGGTCGTTGCTGCCCACCGACCAGAAGTCGATGAGCGGCGCCATCTCCGGCAGGATGTACAGCGCGGAGGGGACTTCGATCATCACTCCGAGACTGGGGTAGCGGATCACCGCATCGCGGCTGGCCGCTTCTTCCGACACCTCGCGCCACGCCTGATCCAGCAGACGACGGGAGGCCTTGATTTCACTGACGCTGCTGATCATCGGCAGCATGATGGCCAGATTGTCCAGCCCTTCGCTGGCCCGCAACATGGCCTTGAGCTGAACCAGGAAGAGCTCGGGGTGATCCAGGGTGAGCCGGATCCCCCGCCAACCAAGGAAGGGATTTTCCTCCACGATGGGGAAATAGGGCAGTTGCTTGTCCCCCCCCACATCCAGAGTCCGCATGCAAACCGGGCGATCCCGATAGGTTTCCAGGATCCCGCGATAGCGGGCAGTCTGCTCCCACTCCGAAGGGAAGCTGTCCTGCAGCATGAAGGGGATCTCGGTGCGATAGAGCCCGACCCCGTCCGCCAGATGATTGAGGGAGATCTCGGTATCCGCACTCAGCCCTGCGTTGAGCAGCAGAGAGACCTTGGTGCCGTCGGCGGTCTCGGAGGGCTGGTTGTCGACGCTGCGCACCAGGGTGTCGAGTGCCCGCTCCTCACTCAGCAGTTGCCGGTACTCGGTCAGGATCACCTGGTTGGGTTCGATGAAGAGATCGCCGCTGTAGCCATCGATGACCAGAGTGCGACCGCCGATATCACCGAGGGGCAGATCCACCCCCATGATGGCCGCCACCCCCATGGCACGGGCCAGGATGGCGGCATGGGAGTTGGTTCCCCCCTTGAGGGACACCACGCCGCTCAGAAACTCCCGCGGGATCTCGGCGAGTATGGTGGCGGTCACCTCGTCGGCGACCAGCACCACCGGCTCGCCGATGGTGAGCTGCTCGGGTTCGTCCTGCACCAGCCGGCTGATGAGCCGCTGGGCGATGTCTTTCACATCGGTGGAGCGCTCCCGCAGGTAGGGATCCTTCATCCCCTTGAACTGCTCTATCAGCCGATCGCTGATGAGCTTGACCGCGGAGATGGCGGTCCAGTGCTCCTTGCTGACCTTGTTGCGGATCGGCTTGATGTAGCCGGGATCGTTCAGCAGGTGCAGATAGATGTCGAAAATGGCGACCGAATCCTGGCTGTAGCTCTCGCGAAAGCGCAGCGCCAGGCTCTCCAGATCATGGCGCACTTCCTCCACCGCCAGCTCGAGACGGGCAAGCTGCTTGGCATGATCCTCATCCTTGCGCGGCGTGATGGTATTGAGCGCCTTGCGCGGACGCCACACCCAGGCCTTGGCGATGGCGATGCCACTCGCCCCGGCAATACCGCGCAGCGGCTTGCTCCAGTCGGTCTTCTGCAGCCACCCCTTGGCCTGGGCCTGGGCGATGCGGGCAGCCAGCTGAGCTGCCAGGGTGACCATGAAGGACTCCTCCCCCTCATCGAAGAGGCGGCTCTCCTTCTGCTGCACGACCAGAATCCCCACCACCTGACGCTGATGCATGATGGGAGCGCCGAGGAAGGAGCGAAACGCCTCTTCCGCCACATCGGGCAGGAACTTGAAACTGGGGTGAGAGGGGGCATCGGCCAGGTTGATCAGCTCTTCACGCTGACCCACCAGGCCGACGATACCCTGCTCGAACGGCAGGGTGGCCTTGCCCACGGCCGATTCGGCCAGACCATCGGTCGCAGCCAGTCGATAGCGGCGCATGTCCGGCTCGGCTACATAGACGGAGCAGCAGTCCACCGTCATGGCGAGCCGGGTCTGGCTCACCAATGCTTGCAAGGCCTGTTCGAGGGTGTTGGCCTCGGCCATGCTTTCCACGATGCGTCTGAGTTCCGTCAGCAACTAGTTGTGCTCCTTAACGCGAGCGGTTGCGCCGCCCATCTTTTCGGTTCGCCTGCACCACGGGGACTGGCATGGCCAGCGGGGCAAACTCCTTCATCACCCGGCGGTAAACCTCCCGCTTGAAGGAGACGACCTGACGAACCGGGTACCAGAAGCTGACCCAACGCCAATCATCAAATTCCGGGTGACCATGACAGCCAAACTGGATCCTGGACTCTTTGCCAGGATCGAGCTGCAACAAAAACCATTTCTGCTTCTGGCCAATACAGACCGGTGAACTGTCCCAGCGGACGAGTCGTTTGGGTAAGCGATACTTCAGCCAGTTGCGACTGGTCGCCAGTATGGTCACATCGTCCTGCTTGAGGCCTATCTCCTCATACAGCTCACGATACATGGCCTGCTCCGGCGATTCACCATCATCAACCCCCCCCTGCGGAAACTGCCAGGAGTGCTGCCCATAGCGCTTAGCCCACAATACTTGTCCGTCACGGTTACAGATCACGATGCCGACATTGGGACGAAATCCGTCACCATCTATCACGTGATCACCTTATAAAGGCTGAATCTATAACGAGATTGTTCCACATTCACCCCGTGGCGGCAAACAGGGACTGTCATCTTCCATTCATGAATAACTTGGCATTTCAAGCAAAGTTATAAACAAATTGAAGGTTCATGCTAGGCAAGTTGCCCACCCAGACTGTGCATAAACCTGTGATCAAGCAGGTATATACAGTAGTTTTATACTGTGGCATTGCACGGAAGCATATCATACCCGATTCACTTAAAAACAAAATATACATTTAAATACATAAGGTTATAGTTTAATTGCTGGATCAAGATCCATGTCTTTTGCCTAAGAGGATCCAGCCTGTCAATTGTGAACAAGTTCGACTGCTCAAAGATCCACCAAGACGGATTTATCCACAGATATGGCGCATTATCTGCACCGAAATGGCGCTGAAAATCGGCGTACTCTCACATTTATTTCTGGTGCCACACTTCCTTTCACCACTTTACGCCAGTTATCCAAGATTTCTGTGGATAACTGTGTGCAACAGCTCGCACAAACCCTTGGACAACTCGTTTATGCGGGGATCCGGCGGGCCAACATACTGGATAAATAAAGTAAAACCCTTTAAAATCATTTAGATATGTTGAATTTGGCCATCCATGTCTCCCTGTGTATAGTCGGGCGAGGATCGGTTATAAAATCAGCGATACCATGCAAGGATCCGTATTGCGATGTCTATTATCTCCAGAGGAGCCCTCATGCCTGCCAATCCCCAGTCAGAACAAGAGCTGCTCAGTCGAGCCTACGCCATGGCTGGCTTCACTCTGGCCCAGCTTGCCGCAACGGCGGGCATCCCCGTACCACGGGATCTCAGGCGTGACAAGGGCTGGACAGGGCAGTTGATCGAGTGGCAGCTGGGGGCCAGTGCAGGTAGCCGTCCCGAGCAGGATTTTCCGGATCTCGGTATCGAGCTCAAGACGATCCCCGTCGATCCTCAAGGGCGCCCGCTGGAAACCACCTTTGTCTGCGTGGCCCCCCTCATCGGGGTCAGCGGCCAGCGCTGGGAGGAGTCGAACGTGCGCAACAAGCTGTCGCGGGTGCTCTGGATCCCGGTGGAAGGCAGCCGCGACATCCCTGTCGGCGACCGTCGCGTCGGCATGCCGCTGCTGTGGAGCCCGAATGAAGAGGAAGAAGGACTGCTGCGCCAGGACTGGGAAGAGCTGATGGACATGATAGTGCTGGGGGAAGTGGAGCAGATCAGCGCCCGCCACGGCCAGGTATTGCAGCTGCGCCCCAAGGCGGCCAACAGCAAGGCGCTGACCCGCGCCATCGGCCGCAATGGCCAACCCATCATGACGCTACCACGGGGCTTCTACCTCAAGATCGAGTTCACCCATCAGCTCCTGCAGCGCCATTTTGCCCTCCCCCTTTGATCCTGTTTATCAACATCCTTGTCATAAAGTGATATAAAAATAACCAGCACTACTTTCTTCGCAGCCAGTGACAAGGAGTCCATATGCCGATCAACAAGCAATTCCTCAAATCCCGTCCCGAGGTCAAGGTGACCTTTGCCGTCGAAAAGGAGGCCGCCGGTGATGCCGAGCAGGTCTTGCTGCTGGGTGAATTCAGCCAGTGGCAGCCCATTGAACTGAAGAGGATGAAAAACGGGGAGTTCAAGGCGACACTCAACCTGCCGACCGATGGCCCCAGCCATTTCGAGTATTGCTATCAGCTAGTGCAACCCGATGGTGAAACTCTTTATGACAACGACTGGGAGGCGGACGACTACGTGCCTGGCCCCTTCGGGCGTGACAACTCTGTGGTGCGGGTCAGCCAGCCCGGTTGAGCCAATACCCCGCACACGGATACAAAAAAGGCTCGCCATTGGCGAGCCTTTTCACTACCTGTCGAGCTTTTCGCCGACATACCGACACCAATTCGAATCGAATTAGTTGAGCTTCTCTTTGATACGAGCAGCTTTGCCGGACAGGTTGCGCAGGTAGTACAGTTTGGCGCGGCGAACATCACCACGACGCTTCAGTTCTACACTGTGGATCAGCGGAGAGTGAGTCTGGAATACACGCTCAACACCTTCGCCGTTGGAGATCTTGCGAACGGTGAAAGCAGAGTGCAGACCGCGGTTACGCTTGGCAATCACGATGCCTTCGAAAGCCTGCAGACGCTCTTTACCACCTTCTTTAACACGAACTTGAACACGTACGGTGTCGCCCTGGGCAAAAGCCGGGATGTCGGTACGCAGTTGCTCTTGTTCAAGCTGCTGAATAATCTTGCTCATTGTCTTTCCTTACCTAGGATAAACTGAAAACTCTACTTAACGCTGTCACGCACTTCGCGGACATACTCGGCAAGAAGTGATTCTTGCTCGTCAGTCAGAGCTAGGTTGTTAATAAGTTCCGGCCTTCTCTGCCAGGTTCGTCCGAGCGATTGCTTGAGTCGCCAGCGCCGAATCACTTCGTGATTGCCGCTTGTCAGCGCCTCGGGCACCGTCAGCCCATCCAACACCTCCGGCCGAGTATAGTGGGGATGATCCAGCAGCCCATCCGTGAAGGAGTCCTGCTCGGCACTGGCCTGATCACCCAAGACCCCCGGGACCAGACGCGAAACCGCATCGATCAGGGTCATGGCAGGCAACTCGCCACCACTTAACACGTAATCTCCGATAGACCACTCTTCGTCGACTTCGGTTTGTATCACGCGCTCATCGATACCTTCGTATCGACCGGCGACCAGAATCAGTTTCTGATTCGTCGCCAACTCGGTTACGCCCGCTTGAGTCAGCTTGCGTCCCTGAGGAGAGAGATAGATGACTTTCGCCCCGTCTCCCGCCGCTTGCTTGGCTGCATGAATGGCATCACGCAGCGGCTGAACCATCATCAACATCCCGGGCCCACCACCATAAGGACGATCATCGACCGTACGGTGTTTGTCGTGGGTGAAGTCCCGAGGGTTCCAGCACTCAATCTGCAGCAGGCCACTCTTGACGGCCCGACCCGTTACCCCGTGCTCGGTAATGGCTCGGAACATTTCCGGGAAGAGGCTAATGACCCCAATCCACATAAGAAACCTCCGGCACCCGTGTTAGCGCGGGAAACTAGAAACCAGGATCCCAATCAACTTCGATTGTTCGAGCAGTCAGATCAATATTCTTGATCACCTGCTCTTCCAGGAACGGTATCAACCGCTCCTTTGCACCAAAGGCATCTTTTACATTGGCCTCAACCACCAACACATCGTTGGAGCCGGTTTCCATCAATTCGGTCACCTTGCCCAGGTCGTATCCCTTAGTGGTTACCACGGTGCAACCAATGAGGTCACGCCAGTAGAACTCCCCTTCGGGCAACGCAGGCAACAGATCGGCGGGGACGCCAATCTCGACGTTGGTCAATGCCAGGGCATCCTCACGCACATCGATACCATCGAGTTTGCAGATCAGACCCTTGTTGTGACGCTTCCAGGATGACACCCGGATTTCACGCCACGCCCCGTTCTGATTGATCAGCCAGGGGTTGTAATCGAAAATCGCTTCGGCAACATCGGTGAAGGAGTTCACTTTAAGCCAGCCCTTGATTCCGTAAACGGTCCCCAGGGTGCCCAGAACTACAGGTTTTTCCACCTTAACTCCCTACCGTTTGGCTGATTAAGCAGCTTTGGCAGCGTCTTTGATCAGCTTGGCAACGCGGTCAGAAACAGCGGCACCAGTAGCAACCCAATGCTCGATACGAGCCAGGTCCAGGTTCAGCTTTTCAGCGTTACCAGCAGCAACCGGGTTGAAGAAACCGACGCGCTCGATGAAACGACCGTCACGGGCGTTACGGCTGTCAGCAACTACTACCTGGTAGAACGGACGCTTTTTCGCGCCACCACGTTGTAAACGAATGGTTACCATATCGTCCTCATAAACATCTAATGAACAAGGCCTGCAAATACGCAGACCCTAGCTTAAAATAAGCCGCGTAATTCTACTTGGATTCGTAATAATTGCAACCAAGCCAGCTATTTTTTGCGCAGGGATTGGCATGAAAAAGGCTCACAAGGGTGAGCCTTTCTGCCTGACCAGCAGGAAAATCAGAACGGACCGCGACCGCCACCACCGAATCCGGGGGGCAGCATGTTCTTCATCTGGCCCATCATCTTGCGCATGCCGCCCTTGCCGGACATCTTCTTCATCATGCGCTGCATCTCAGTGAACTGCTTGAGCAGCTTGTTCACATCCTGGACCTGCATGCCGGAGCCCGCAGCGATGCGGCGCTTGCGGGAGCCCTTGATGAGATCGGGATGGGCACGCTCTTTCGGCGTCATGGAGCTGATGATGGCCTCCATCCGCACGGTGAGCTTGTCATCCATCTGATCCTTGATGTTGTCCGGCAGGCCGGACATGCCGGGCAGCTTGTCGAGCATCCCCATCATGCCACCCATGTTGCGCATCTGGGCCAGCTGCTCACGGAAGTCTTCCAGGTCGAAGCCCTTGCCGCTCTTGACCTTGCTGGCCAGCTTGGCCGCCTTCTCTTTATCGACGTTGCGCTCCACCTCTTCGATGAGAGAGAGCACATCCCCCATGCCGAGGATGCGGGAGGCGAGACGATCCGGATGGAACGGCTCCAGCGCGTCGGTCTTCTCGCCCATACCGATGAACTTGACCGGCTTGCCGGTGATATGGCGAACCGACAGTGCGGCACCACCGCGGGCATCACCGTCTGCCTTGGTAAGGATCACACCGGTGAGCGGCAGCGCTTCGTTGAAGGCCTTGGCGGTATTGGCAGCATCCTGGCCTGTCATGGCATCCACCACGAACAGGGTTTCGACCGGCTTGATGGTGGCGTGCAGATCCTGGATCTCCGCCATCATTTCGCCATCGACGTGCAGACGACCGGCAGTATCGACGATCACCACGTCATAGAACTTCTTGCGCGCTTGATCGATGGCAGCAGTGGCAATGGCGATCGGTTTCTGGCTGGCATCACTCGGGAAGAAGTCGACACCGATGTCGCCCGCAAGGGTCTCAAGCTGCTTGATCGCCGCCGGACGGTAGACGTCCGCACTGACCACCAGCACCTTCTTCTTGCTGCGCTCCTTGAGCAGTTTGGCCAGTTTGCCGACCGTAGTGGTCTTACCGGCCCCCTGAAGACCTGCCATCAGGATAATGGCCGGCGGCTGGGCAGCCAGGTTGAGCTGTTCGTTGGCCTCCCCCATCACGGTGACCAGTTCGCCATGGACGATCTTGATGAAGGCCTGGCCCGGGCTCAGGGATTTGGCCACTTCCTGGCCCACGGCACGTTCCTTAACGCGCGCCACGAAATCGCGCACCACCGGCAGGGCGACGTCCGCCTCGAGCAACGCCATGCGGACTTCGCGCAGGGTATCCTTGATGTTCTCTTCGGTCAGACGGCCGCGGCCGCTGACGTTGCGCAGGGTGCGCGAGAGTCGTTCAGTCAAATTCTCAAACATGACGCTTTCCGGTTCTTGGCGTGACACTGAGGGCATTATACCCCGGTCAGCACTCTAGGGACGATTACTCGCCGCTTGCCGCGGCGGCCTGCCATCGAGCGGGCAGGTCAACAATGGAGGGCAGTATACCCCAGTCAACGCCGGAGGACGATTATTCGCCGCACGGTGACCATCAACGCCTACTTATATGTGGGCAGTTAGCCTCTGGCACAACTGGCGAGCATATCTTGTGCAAGGTATACTGCCCCTCTTATCCATAAAGCTTGTTTGACAACGACCTGGTTATGATCGTGATCTCTGTTCTGGCCCTGGCGTTTTACCTGCTGGCCATCATCGCTTCACTGCACCTGCTGCTCAGCGCCAAGCCCGTCGGGCAAGTATCGCTGTTCGCCTGTGTCGGCCTGGCCCTGACCGCCCATGGCATGGCGGTGGGCAGCGAAGTGCTGGCCACCCATTCCGGCCAGAATCTCAGCATGTTGAACGTGGCGTCCCTGGTCAGCCTTATCATCAGTTGCTTCATGACCTGCGTCACCCGACGCTTCAACGGCTGGATCCTGCTGCCCGTCGTCTACAGTTTTTCAGCCCTGCTGCTGGCAGCCAGCGCGCTCATTCCCGGGCGCTACATCACCCATCTGGAAGCGCACCCCCAGTTACTGCTGCACATAGGCCTCGCGCTGATGGCCTATTCGGTACTGATGATCGCCTGCTTGTTTGCCCTCCAGCTTGCCTGCCTGGACAGGCAACTGAAATCCAGAAAGATCAGCCACCTGCCAGCCATGCCACCGCTGATGACAGTGGAGAAGCGCCTGTTTCAGCTCATTTCCGCAGGTCTGCTGCTGCTGACCCTCTCCATCGCATCCGGCCTGTTCTTCCTGGAAGACATGTTTGCCCAGGGCAAGTCCCACAAGGCCATCCTCTCTATCCTGGCCTGGTGCGTCTACGCTCTGCTGCTCTGGGGCCACCATACCCGTGGCTGGCGCGGCCGCAAGGTCATCATGCTGAGCCTCATCGGCAGCTTCATCCTGACACTGGCCTATTTTGGCAGCCGCTTCGTCAAGGAAGTGCTGCTTAGCTGACATACGAACATTCCCCAACCATCCTTACAGGAGCCCTTCTTGGACAGTATCTCAACGAGTACATTGCTGATTGTTCTCGTTATCTTGATCCTTTTGTCAGCCTTCTTCTCCAGTTCCGAAACCGGTCTGATGTCGCTCAACCGCTACAAGCTGCGGCATCTGGCCCAGACCAAGCACAAGGCTGCCCGCCGGGTCGAGAAGCTGCTGGCCAGGCCGGACCGCCTGCTTGGCCTCATTCTCATCGGCAACAATCTGGTCAACATCCTGGCCTCCGCCATCGCGACCATCGTCTGCATCCGGCTGTTCGGGGATCTCGGCGTCGCCATTGCCACCTTCGGGCTGACCCTGGTGGTACTGGTATTCGGGGAAGTCACCCCCAAGACGCTCGCGGCCATGTTTCCCGAGCGCATAGCCTACCCCGCCTCCTGGGTCCTCAAGGGGCTGATGGTGCCCTTCGCCCCCCTGGTCTGGCTCATCAACAGCATCACCAACCTGTTGCTCAAGCTGCTGCGCCTCGAACACCGCAAGGATGACTCCCTCAACACCGAAGAGCTGCGCACCATCGTCAACGAGGCCGGCAGCCTCATCCCCCAGCGCCATCAGGAGATGCTGATCAGCATTCTGGATCTCGACAAGATGACGGTGGAGAACATCATGGTCCCGCGCAGCGAGATCTCCGCCATCGACATCAATGACGACTGGAAGATCATACTGCGCCAGCTGGCCCACTGCGCCCACACCAAGATCCTGCTCTATCGCGACAACATCGATGACGTCGTCGGCTTCCTGCACTCACGGGACGCCCTGAGACTGGTCGCCCGGGATCAGTTCAGCAAGTCCAGCCTGCTGCGGGAAGTCGACCCCATCTATTTCATCCCCCAGGGGACCCCCCTCAACGTGCAGTTGGCCAAGTTCCAGCGCAACAAGGAGCGAATTGGCCTTATCGTCGACGAATATGGCGATATTCAGGGGCTGATCACTCTGGACGACATCCTGGAAGAGATTGTCGGTGACTTCACCACCTCCATGACACCGACCCCGAGTGACGAGATCCATCCCCAGCCGGACGGCTCCTTCCTGGTCGAAGGCTCCGCCAGCATCCGCGAGCTGAACAAGGAGATGGACTGGCACCTGCCCATGGACGGCCCACGGACCCTCAATGGCGCCATCCTGGAGTACCTTGAGGAGATCCCCCAACCCAACATCAGTGTCAGGCTGGCGGGCTACCCTATCGAGATTCTCGAAGTGGAGAACAACATGGTGAAGATGGCGAGGATCATGCCGCACCTGTACCGGGACGATTCAGGGTACGAGGATTGAAAAAAGGCTGCCAATGGCAGCCTTTTTGTTTCACTCGCTCTCGTCATCCGGCTCCAGCACCAGAGTGGGGATGAGCTCACCGAACACCTGCTGCAACTCGTCACGGTTTGCCAGCAAATCCTGCAGCGTATAACCATCCATCACCGCGAGGAAGGCGTTCATCGCCTCCTTCAAGGCACTTTTGAGCAGACAGACGGAGACGATATGGCAGACCGGGGAGCTGCAGTCGATCCCATCCAGATTGCCTTCCAACGCCCGGATCACTTGCCCGATATTGATCTCTTCGGGGGAGCGCGCCATGCGGATGCCACCATTCTTGCCGCGTTGTGACTGCAGATAGCCCAGTTTTACCAACTGGTTCACCACCTTCACCATGTGGTTGCGGGATACGTCGTACAAGGCGGATACCTTGGCCACGCTCGACAGTTCCCCCTCCGGCAGGGTGGCCAGATAGAGCAGGGCTCTTAATCCAAAATCGGTATAGCTCGTTAGTCTCATAGTGCCTGTAGCGCCTAGCGCGAAGAATTGATGATTGATCCAGATCAATTAAACATTTAGGATGCAACTTAATAAGTGACATTCCAGATGTTCAATTAGAAAGGACCTCCTATGTTAGACCAAGCAACCATCGCCGTCATCAAGAGCACCATTCCTTTGCTCGAATCGGCGGGCCCTGACCTCACACGGCACTTTTATCAGCGCATGTTCAGCCACAATCCCGAGTTGAAGGATCTCTTCAACCTGGCTCACCAGCGTAGCGGGGGACAGCCCTTGGCACTGTTCAGTGCGGTGGCGGCCTATGCCAGGAACATTGACAATCTGGGGGCCCTGGCCGGAGCCGTTGAACGCATCGCCCACAAACACACGGGTTTCCTGATCCAGCCGGAACAATATCACATTGTGGGTAGTCATCTCTTGGCCACGCTCAAAGAAATGGGTGGCAACGCTGTCACGGAGGAGGTCCTTACCGCCTGGGGCAAGGCGTACGGTGTGCTGGCCGACATCTTTATCGGCCGGGAGGGCGAGCTCTACCGGGAGCAGGCAAGCCAGGAGGGGGGCTGGCAGGGTACCCGTTCCTTCATCATCAGGGAGAAGCGCCAGGAGAGCGAACTCGTCACCTCCTTCGTGCTGGCCCCCGTCGACGGCAAGCCCGTGCTGCGCTTCAAGCCGGGTCAATATCTCAGTATCAAGCTGGTTCATCCCGCCCTCGAGCATCAGGAGATCCGCCAGTACTCCCTCTCGGACGCCCCCAATGGCCGCGACTACCGCATCACCGTCAAGCGCGAACCCAGGGGGCAGGCCTCCAACCTGTTGCATGATCATCTTCACATCGGTGACACGGTCGACATCATGCCGCCGGCCGGCGACTTCTTCCTGCAAGAGGAGACAGACACGCCCGTGGTGCTGATCTCCGCCGGGGTCGGCCTCACCCCCATGCTGAGCATGCTCAACCACTTGCTGGCCGAGGGCCCGGATATGGATATTCGCTGGCTTCACGCCTGCGAACACGGCGCCCACCACGCGTTCAGGGACGAGATCCGGGCAAAGAGCAGGCAACACGGGAAACTGGAGAGCCGGATCTGGTATCGGGAGCCGGGGGAGCAGGATGTCAAAGGAGAGGATTACGACTTCAGCGGCACTCTGGCACTGGAGCAGGTCACCGACCTCATTCCGGCCGACGCCCACTACTATTTCTGCGGCCCTGTCCCGTTCATGAAGGCAGTCAAAGCTCAGTTGGAGAATGTGGGCGTGCCTGCCGGGCGGATGCACTACGAGGTCTTCGGCCCCCATCAGGACCTCTGATCCCTCCCCTGACCGGGAAAATGCACAAGGCCCACAAGCACAGCTTCGTGGGCCTTGTAATATCAAAGCGGACTATCAGGACTCAGTGCATCGCCTTGGCACGGGCGATGGCATTGGCGGGCATCCGGTTGCCGAGCCGGCTGAGCAGGCTCGCCGCCTTCTGGTGCATGGCCCTGTCACCGATGACGGCGCCGTGCAGCCAGTGATACGCCTCCTCGTAATCCAGCGGACTCCCCATGCCCTGCAGCAACATCTCCACCCACTCCATCTGTGCCCGCAAGAAGCCGAGGCTCGCGGCTTCCCGCATCAGGGTCTCGGCCCGCACCAGATCCTTCTGAACCAGGATCCCCTTCCAGTAATAGCGGCCAAGCTGTTCCAGCGCCGGCGCCAGCCCCTGGTTGGCGGCCTCCCACATGTACTGCACTCCGATCTGGGCATCCGGCTTGGTGCAAACCCCCCACGCCAGCATGTCCCCCCAGAGGAACTGATAGGCAGGGATCTTCATCACCGAGGCCCGCGCCTCGATATCCTGGGTGAGCTGGCACCTGTCCTGCTTCACCCTGGCCAGATGGCGTCCCTGCTCTATCCAGTTGAGCAGTTCGTCCTGGCGATAGAGCGGCACGGCCTGCAACTCTCCCGTAGCAGCGGATGCCTGCGTCGTCGCCCTGGGCAGCGGCGCAGCTGCCGGTGCGGACGGTACAGGTGCGGATGCGGATGGCGCCTGGGCTGGCGCTGCTGACACAGAGAGGGATGGCGTGGCGACAGAAGAGGCTGGCGTCAGGGCTGGCTGGGCCGATGATGAGGCCGGTGACAAGAGTGCAAACGCCGCGGATGGCGGCGCGGCAGCAACCGCCACCGCCTGGGTGGGCGCGGCGGCCGAGGTGGGCTCCGCCCCCTGCAAGGGGAAGCTGCACACACCGATAATGGCGATGAGGGTTCTTGGTTTCATCATAGGGATCTCCTGCTGCCTTCTGTTATCGGCAGCCAGGGCCATCTCCTTAGCCCGCTACACCCAACCCCGAAAATGACAAAGGGGAGCCTGGGCTCCCCTTGCGATCGACGTAGAGACTTACTTGACGAAGTCGACGCCCAGCTGGATGTCAGCCTTCAGGGTGGCCAGCATGCTGTCCATCGCTTCCTGCTCGAAGGCGCTCAGCTTGCCGTAGTCCAGCACGGTTTCGACACCGTTCTTGCCGAGCAGCACCGGCTGCGCGAAGAAGGTGGCGTGCTCACCGTTGCCTTCCACATAGGCACACTCGATGACGTTGGCTTCCCCTTGCAGACCCTTGATGAGCGACAGACCGAAACGGCAGGCTGCCTGACCCATGGAGAGAGTGGCAGAACCGCCACCGGCCTTGGCTTCCACCACTTCGGTACCGGCATTTTGGATTCGCTTGGTCATGGCGGCGACTTCTTCAGCAGTGAAAGACGCGCCTTCAACCTGGGAGAGCAGCGGCAGAATGGTCACGCCACTGTGGCCGCCGATGACGTTGACACGCACCTTGTCGACGTTCAGCCCCTTGGCTTCGGCCACGAAGGTCTCGCCACGGATCACATCCAGGGTGGTCACGCCGAACAGACGACGCTTGTCATAGACACCGGCTTTCTTCAGCACTTCGGCGGCGATGGCGACCGTGGTATTGACCGGGTTGGTGATGATGCCGATCAGTGCTTTCGGGCAGGAAGCGGCGCACTTTTCCACCAGGTTCTTGACGATCCCGGCGTTGATGTTGAACAGGTCGGAACGGTCCATGCCGGGCTTGCGCGCCACGCCGGCAGAGATCAGCACGACATCGGCGCCGACCAGAGCCGGGCTCGGATCTTCACCGCAGAAACCTTTTACTTTCACGTCAGTCGGGATGTGGCTCAGGTCCGCCGCCACGCCCGGAGTGACCGGGGCAATGTCATACAGGCTCAGTTCGGAACCGGCAGGCAGGCGGTTTTTCAACAGCAGAGCGAGGGCTTGGCCGATGCCACCGGCGGCACCCAGAACGGCAACTTTCATGATCAACTCCATGTCTAAGCGTAGGTTTAAGGTTGTTTCTAGTTGGGTTAATGCTGATTCTTATTGTGCGCCTCACCTTAAAGGATCCCCTCCTAAAAAACAATCTGATAACAGTTGTAATCACGGGTTCTGTGAGCCAGGGAACAAGCGGCGATGAAAGCGGAGAGGAATATGCGATAAATGAGAGGAAAGACACAGATTTCCTGTGTCCTCCTCACCATTAAGAGGTAAATGTGACTGCTTCAGGACTGGAAAGCCAGTGCCCGACGCTCACACCAGCGGAAACCAATTGTTAACAATCCATTCATGGTCAGATAGAGCGCTCCGGCCACGGTGAACACCGCCAGAGTGTCATAGGTCTGGGCATTGAGACGCTGGGCCAGCCCCATGATGTCCATGATGGTAATGGTGCTCGCGAGCGAACTCCCCTTGAGCACCAGGATCACCTCGTTGGAATAGGCGGGCACCAGCCGACGGGCGGCATGGCGGGTCTTCATCCAGAGGGTCTGTCCGGCCGAGAAGCCGAGCGCACGGCAGGCCTCCACTTCACCGGCGGGGATGGCGTCGAGCGCCCCCTTGAACAACCGGGTGGAGTAGGCTGCTGTATTGAAACCGAGCGCCAGCACGGCGCAGAACCAGGGTTGCTTGAGCAGCGGCCAGAGCGGCCCCGCCTTGAGCCATTCAAACTGGCCAGGCCCGTAGTAAATGAGAAAGATCTGGATGAGCAGCGGCGTACCGGTAAAGACCAGTACCCAGAGCTGCACCAGCTGGGTCGCCACCGGAATGCGACGCTCCAGCACCCAGGTCATGCCGGCCGCCATCAGCACGCCCAGCAACAAGCTGAACGCGGTGAGCTGCAGGGTGATCGCCAGCCCTCCCAGCAGGGTCATCAGGTAATCCTGCATGGTCAGCCTCCGTAACGGCGGGTATAGCGGGACGCCTGCTTCAAGCCGAATTCACTCACCAGACTGATGGCCAGATAGATGAGGGCGGCAGCGGCGTACCAGGTGAAGGGTTGATAGGTGCTGGCCGACGCCATCTGTGCCTGACGCATCATCTCGTTCACCCCGATGAGGGAGACCAGGGCGGTGTCTTTCAGCAGCACCAGCCACTGGTTGCCGAGCCCGGGCAGGGCGTGACGCCAGGCCTGGGGCAGCACGATGCGAAAGAAGGTGTGCCCCTTGCCCAGGCCGAGCGCCTGCGCCGCCAGCCGCTGCCCAGGGGGCACCGCATTGAGGGCGGCACGCAGGGTCTGGGTGGCGTAGCTCGCAAACAGCAGGGAGAGCGCCAGCACACCGCAGGCGAACGGGCTGAACTCCACATACTCCCCGGTGATGAGGAACAGCACCTGGGTCGAGCCGAAGTAGATGAAGAGCACCACCAGCAACTCGGGCAGACCACGGATCAAGGTGGTCAGGGTGGCCACGGGCCACACCAACGCACGCTGCTTGCTCAACTCAGCCGCACTGAATGCCAGTGCCAGCACCATGCCACCGACCAGGGATGCCAGGGCCAGCCCGAGGGTCATCCAGGCTGCATCCAACAACAGGCTCAACATGGCTTACTGCGCGAAGTACTTGTCATAGATCTTCTGATAGGTGCCGTTGGCCTTGATCTCGGCCAGCCCCTTGTTCAGCTGGGTCAGCAGCTCCTGGTTGCCCTTGGCCACCGCGATGCCAAAACCGGTACCGAAGTACTTGGCGTCGGTCACCGGGGTACCCACCACGGCGTATTCCTTGTGCTGCTTGAGCCAGTCGGCGGCCACCGCCGTATCGGCAAACACGCCGTCAGTGCGGCCATTCATCATGTCGAGGAAGGCGCTCTGGTAGCTGGCGTAGGGCACGGTCAACAGACCCTTGCTCACCCAGTTGTCCACCAGATAGGACTGGTGGGAGGTGCCGTTCTGCACGCCGACGGTCTTGTCCACCAGATCGTCCGGCCCCTTGAAGGTCTCTTTCTTGGCGACGAACACCGCGGAGTTCTCGTAATAGATGTCGGAGAAGTCGACCTGGGCGGCCCGCTCCGGCGTCACGTCCATGGCGGCGATGACGGCATCATAGCGACGGAACTTGAGGCTGGGGATCAGGCTGTCGAAGGCCTGGTTGTGGAAGCTGCACTCCAGCTTGGCCTGCTCGCAAACCGCGCGGGCCAGATCGATGTCAAACCCCTGGAACTCGTTCTTGTCATTCAGGTATTCGAACGGCGCATAGGTTGCCTCGGTGGCGAACTTGATCTCTTTGGCCAGCACAGAAGTGCTCAGCAGACCCATGGCGGCGATCAGCAACAGACTCTTTTTCATGACAGCTTCCTTATCGACTCAATATCAATGCATCAAGAATTCGGCAAACCGGCTGGTTTGCGGGGACTGGAAGATGGCGGCGGTGCCGGATTCGATGATCCGCCCCTTCTCCAGATAGATCACCTGACTGGCCACCTTGCGGGCGAACTCCACCTCGTGGGTCACCACCACCTGGGTGATGCCGGTCTGGCTCAGGGTGCGGATGATCTCCGCCACCTCTTTGGTAATTTCGGGGTCCAGGGCAGCCGTCGGTTCGTCAAACAGCAGCACCTGGGGATCCATCATCAGGGTCCGGGCAATGGCGACCCGCTGCTGCTGGCCACCGGAAAGCCGTGCGGGCCAGGCGTCCCGCTTGTCGGCCAGTTGCAGCTGGGCCAGCAGATAGGCCCCTTTCTCGATGGCCGCCTCGCGGCTCATGCCGAGCACCTTGACGGGCGCTTCAATCAAATTCTCCATCACGGTGAGGTGCGGCCACAGATTGTACTGCTGGAACACCATGCCCACCTTGCGGCGCAGCGCCTGTGCCTGGCGGTTGAATTCGGCAGTAGAGAGGCTGGACGGGAAAGAAAATTCACTGTCTGCGATGCGCAACACACCGGCATCCGGCGTGTCCAGCAAGTTCATCATGCGCAGCAGAGAGCTCTTGCCTGCCCCGCTCGGGCCCAGCAATACCAAGGTCTCGCCGGGAGCAGTCCGAAAGCTCACCTGCTGCAGTACCGGCACCTTGTGCCAGGATTTTTCGATGCCGATTAATTCGATACCCATACAGCCCAATTGAATAAGTTTTCAAAATTTCGTCCTGATTCTAGCGCCAGCATAAGTTGATGCAAGCTATATTTGAATCAATATGCAGAACAAGCGCCGCTTCCTTGCCAAAACAGGCATATGAATGCAAAATAGCAGCGCTGTTCGTATCTGCCGCCTGAGCGTGACAGGCGGTCACTCCCCTCATTCGTGAGTCCAAGATGAAACATAACGACAAGCAAGAAAAACTGGCCAAGGCCTTTAAAGCCTTGCTGAAAGAGGAGCGTTTCGGCTCCCAGGCAGAGATAGTGACTGCCCTGCAAGAGATGGGCTTCGAGAACATCAACCAATCCAAGGTCTCGCGCATGCTGAGCCGCTTCGGCGCCGTTCGCACCCGCAATGCCAAGATGGAGATGGTCTACTGTCTGCCGGTGGAACTGGGCGTGCCCACCACCTCCAGCCCCCTCAAGAACCTGGTGCTGGATGTCGACCACAACGGCGCTCTGGTGGTGATCCACACCAGCCCCGGCGCAGCTCAGCTGATCGCCCGCCTGCTTGACTCCCTCGGCAAGGCCGAAGGGATCCTCGGCACCATCGCCGGTGATGACACCATCTTCATCACGCCGACCAGCGATACCGACATCGAGGAGCTCTACCTCTCCGCCCTCGAGCTGTTCGAGCAGACGCCCTGATCCGGTCGCCTTGGGCGATCCGCACAAAAATCCCGGCCTTGGCCGGGATTTTTTGTTTTGAGCAGTCGGCAGGCCGGGCTTATTTGCCCTCGGCCACCAGAAAATCGATGGAAGGGGCGAAGAAGGCCGCGCCGGTCACCGCCCGGGTGAAGCGCAGCAGGTGGTCGAAGTGACTGCCCTCCCCTTTGTACATGCTGGCCAGCATGGCGTTGAAGTGCAGCGGCGTGCGGCAGCAGGAGATGAAGTAGAGCCCCTGCTCGCTCATGGTGCCCCAGGGCATGCTCTGGCGCAGGATCTCCATGGACTCCCCCTTCGGGGTCTTGAGGTTGACCCGCTTGATGTGGGAAGTGAGCGGCTTGTCGGCGGACTCGTATTCGATGTTGTCCACCTTGGTGCGGCCTATGATGTCTTCCTGCTCCTTCAGGGCCAGCTTCTCCCAGTCGCTCATGGCGTGGACCCAGCGCTGCACGTGGATGTAGGAGCCACCGGCGAACTCGCCGCCGTCCAGCAACGCCACCTCGGCGCGGTGCTCATCCTGCGGGTTCTCGGTGCCGTCGACGAAACCGGTCAGATCCCGGCAATCCTGGTTGCGAAAACCGCGGACTTCCTCGACCAATTCAACAAGCCCGGCCAGCAGGGCCATGACGCGATGACCGGCATGATGCAGCACGTCCACCCGATCAGCACGCAATTGTACGAAGAGATCGAACGGGGTATTGGGGGCCTCCTGACCGTTGGCGGATTGCGCCATGAAACCGCGGAACTGGGGCGGCCGGGCGGCAGGATAGAGATCATCCCAGGCGTCGGCCCCGACGGCGACCAGACCGCTGAAGGCCGCATCGGGGAAGTCGGCGCTCACCGCCTCCCAGAGTGCTGGCAGGCTGGCCAGGCGGGAGGTCAGGGCAGCGGCGTCACCGGTGCGATTGAACATCAGATAGAGGGCGTGCAGATTCGGCTCTGCGCAGATCCCGGCTTGGGCTTTCATGTCTCTCTCCAAGTGCGTTGGCTATGGGCGTGGCGCGATTATAAACCAGCGCGCTTCCAGTTCATTGATTTCACGACAATACCACGCACTCAGGGCAAGGGGTCAAACAACACCAGGGCATGAGGCGCCACGGTCACCCGCGCGCGCTCCCCTTCCAGGGGCTCACCGATGCTGGCTTCCAGTTGCTGGCCGCCACACTCGACCAGTACCCGGCAGTGATGGCCCAGGAACTGTTGCTCACGCACCCGGAGCTCACCGTCATCCGCCGCCGTCAGCGCCAACTGCTGGGGTCTGAGCATGAGCTGCAACCGCTCCCCCACCGCGCGGCCATGGGGCTCCTGACCGCAGATGGTTCCAAGGAGGGTCTGCACGCAGTGGCTGTCCACCACCTCGGCCGCCAGATAGTTGACCCCGCCGAGAAACTCCGCCACGAAGCGGTTCCCGGGGCGGCGATAGAGCTGCTCCGGCTCCCCCACCTGCTCGATGCGACCGGCGCGAAACAGGGCCAGCCGGTCGGCGAAGGCGAAGGCCTCTTCCTTGCTGTGGCTGACGAAGATGGCGCCAATGCCCTGCTGTTTGAGCAGGGCGCGGATCTCGAGGATCAGCTTCATCCGCACCTGGGTGTCGATGTTGGAGAAGGGCTCGTCCAGCAGCATCAGGCACGGCTTGCACACCAGGGCGCGGGCGATGGCCACCCGCTGCTGCTGGCCGCCGGAGAGCTGATGGGGATAGCGCTCCCCCAGGCCCTGCAGATTGACCAGCGCCAGCGCCTCTTCCACCTGCTGCAGGCGGCTGCCGCGATCCTGCCCGGTCAGGCCGAAGCCGACGTTCTCGGCCACCGTCAGGTGAGGAAAGAGAGCGTAATCCTGGAAGATCATGCCGATATGGCGGGCCTCCGGCGGCACACTCACACCGGGGGCATCGAGCAGGGTCTCTCCCAGCCGGATCTCCCCCTGGGCCAGGGGCAGCAGACCGGCCACCGCCTTGAGCAGCGTGGTCTTGCCACAGCCGCTGGCCCCCAGCAGACAGACAATCTCGTTGTCGGCCACCTGCAGGGAGAGCTGCTCCAGCACGGGGCGGCCATTGTAGTGACAGCTGACCTTCTCGATATTCAGGCAGGACAAGGTTCTTTTCCTCTCGCGTAGTGATGCCGGACGGGGCCGCTCAATGGCCTGGACCATCCAGGGTACGATTGATCCACAGCAGGGGAACCAGCCCCACCAGCACGATGACGATGGCACCGAGCGCCCCCCGCTCCAGCATCTCGTCCGAGACGAACTGATAGACGTGGGTCGCCAGGGTTTCGAAGTTGAACGGCCGCAGCAGCAGGGCGGCGGGCAGCTCCTTCATGGATTCGATGAACACCAGCATGGCGCCGGCAAAGAGGCCGCGCCGTACCAGCGGCAGGTGAATGCGACGCAGCATGCCGCCCGCCCCCTGCCCCAGAGAGCGGGCAGCCATGTCGAGGCTGGGGGAGATCTTGCTCATGCTGCTCTCCACCGACCCGATGGCGATGGCCACGAAGCGCACCAGATAGCCGAACACGATGGCGGTGAGGGTGCCGGTCAGGAGCAGACCGGGGCCCGGCATCCCGAGCCACTCGGCCAGATCGTTGATGCCAAAATCCAGGGCCGTGAGCGGCACCAGCACGCCGATGGCCAGCACGGTCCCCGGCATGGCATAGCCCATGGCGGCGAGGCGCAGGGGCAGCAGGCTGCGAGTCCCCCCATCGAGGCGACGGAAGAAGCCGAGCAGCAGGGCAATGGCCATGGCCAGCAGGGCTGTCAGGGCCGAGATGGCGAGGCTGTTGCCCGCAAAGCGCACGAATTCGGGCGTCCACGACAGCGCGAAGTAACGCACCCCGTAATCGAGCAGGATGACGAACGGCAGGGCGAACCCCGCCAGCACCAGGCCCCAGCACCAGAGCCCGGCCAGCACGCCCCTCAGGCCCCCGAGGGGGTAACGCAGGGGCTGCTCGAAGCCCATGGACTTCTGGAACACCTGCTGGCGCTGGCGGGAGCGGCGCTCCAGCGCGATGAGCAGCACCACCGCCAGCAGCATCAGACAGGAGAGCTTGGCGGCGGTCGCCAGGCTGCCGTAGCCGAGCCAGGTGTCGTAGATGGCGGTGGTCAGGGTGTTGATGGCAAAGAAGTGGACGGTGGCAAAGTCCGCCAGCGTTTCCATCGCGACCAGAGATGCCCCCACCATGATGGCCGGGCGGGCCAGGGGGAGACTCAGGCGGCGAAAGCTCTGCCAGGGGGTGCAGCCGAGCAGGCGGCTGGAGTGAATGAGGCTGACCGACTGCTCCAGGAAGGAGGCCCGCGCCAGCAGATAGACATAGGGGAAGAGCACCAGCGCCAGCACCCAGGCGGCGCCACCGAGGGAGCGAATGGCCGGGAACCAGTAGTCGGCCGGTCCCTGCCAGCCAAACAGGGCACGCAGCCCCGCCTGCAGCGGGCCCGAGTAGTCGAGCAGGTCGGTATAGACGTAGGCAACGATATAGGAGGGCATCGCCATGGGCAGCATCAGCGCCCATTGCAGGGCGCGGCGCCCCGGCACCTCGCACATGGCCACCAGCCAGGCGGTGGGCACTCCGAACAGCAGGCTGAGGCAGACCACCCCCAGCACCAGACCGGACGTGTTTCGCAGATAGTCGGGCAGTACGGTATCGGCGAGGTGGGCAAACAGTTCCCCATCAGCCGAGAAGGCGGAGAAGACCAGGGCGAGTACCGGCAAACCCAGCAGCAGGGCGGTGGCCCAGCTGCCGGCAATCCATCCAAAATGTTTCATGAGTCCACAGAAGTTGATGGGGCCGTTGGCCCCATCTGATTACAAGTCGAATTTCACTTCATCCAGCAGTTGCAAGGCGTCCTTGCGGTGCTTGGCATAATCGCTGACCGGCATGGGGTCAGACTTGAACGTGCCCCAGGACTTGACCATGGCAGAAGGCTCGACCCCCGCCTTGACCGGGTACTCGGCATTCACATCCGCATACATGTGCTGGGCGGTATCCCCGGAGAGGAACTCCATCAGCTTCTGTGCTGCGTCCTTGTTCTTGGCATACTTGGTCATGGCCACGCCGCTCACGTTGACGTGGGCACCGCGATCACCCTGGTTCGGGAAGTTGATTTCCACCGCGTCGGCCCAGGACTTCTGCGCCGGGTCCTTCAACATGGCACCCAGGTAGTAGCTGTTGCCCAGGGAGACATCACAGATGCCGTCCTTGATCGCCTTGACCTGATCACGGTCGTTGCCCTGGGGCTTGCGCGCCAGGTTGGCCTTGACCCCTTCCAGCCAGGTCTTGGTATCCGCCATGCCGTGATGGGCAATCATGGACGAAACCAGCGCCACATTGTACTCGTGCTTGCCGCTACGGGTACAAATTTTTCCTTTGAATTCAGGCTTGACCAGATCTTCGTAGCGGATGGTGTCGAGCTTGCCAAGACGCTCCTTGCTGGAGTAGATGGCACGCACCCGGGTGGTCAGGGCGAACCAGCGGTTGTCCGGATCGCGATAGATAGAGGGGATGTTCTCCTGCAGCGTCTTGCTGTCCACCGGCTGCACCAGGTCCTTGTCCACCAGCTCGGTCAGACGGCTGATGTCCACGGTCAGCATCAGATCGGCCGGAGAGAGCTTGCCTTCCCGTTCCAGACGCTCGTTCAGCCCCTCTTTGGCAAACACCACATTGACCTTGATCCCGGTCTCCTTCTCGAACTGCTGGATGATGGGCTTGATCAGCTCATCCTGACGGTTCGAATAGACGTTTACCTCCTGGGCGGCGAACGCCGACTGGGCGACAAGCGTGGAGAAAGCCAGTGCCAACATCTTCATTTTCATCATCCGTTCCTTGTCTGCGTAAAGAGTGATAACCATTTTCGTTTGCATTCTGCATGAATCGGGAGGAGAGGATCAAGGCGGTTTGCTGGGTTGGAACGATCTATTTAATCAGCGGCCAAACAAAAAGACCGGATGGAATCCCATCCGGTCTTTCGACGACCACCCATTCACACTGTCGGCAGAACCTGCCCGGACCTTTGCCCGACCCGGGCGGGCAAAGGGGCGTACTCAGAGCGCCTCGTCGTCGCTCTCACCAGTACGAATACGCACCGCTTGCAGCAGGTCATAGACGAAAATCTTGCCGTCACCGATTTTTCCGGTATAGGCCGCCTTGCAGATGGCCTCGATCACCCCTTCGACGTTCTCGTCTGCGGTGGCGATCTCCAGCTTCACCTTCGGCAGAAAGTCGACCTGGTACTCGGCCCCCCGGTATAATTCGGTGTGCCCCTTCTGGCGACCAAAACCCTTCACTTCGGAGACGGTCAGGCCTTCCACCCCCAGGTTGGCGATGGCCTCGCGCACGTCGTCCAACTTGAAAGGTTTGATAATCGCAGTAATCAGCTTCATCTGGTTGCTCCCAATCCATGGTATGTCACGAATGGGTCATCAATTCTTGTGCCAAGTATTTTTATCGTTTATTTTCATATAGATAGATATGACACTCTGAGCCAGAAAGGCTCAGGATCACCAAGGAAGCGCATCTCGCCCCATAATGAGGCACCAAGCTGCACCAGACTCCCTTGATGCACCAAATGAGAGCATCACCCCATGTTAGTCATCTCCAACAGCGTGATCATCCCCTGGCATGAACTGCAATTCCAGACCATGCGGGCCCAGGGCAATGGCGGCCAGCACGTCAACAAGACCGACTCCGCCGTCTGGCTGCGCTTCGATTATCGCGACTCCCCCAGCCTGCCGCCGCTCTACAAGGAGGGACTGGAGCGGCTCAGCGACAGCCGGGTTCACGACGGCTTCATCCAGATCAGGGTCGAGACCCATCGCAGCCAGGACATGAATCGCAAGGAGGCCATGAGCCGCCTGACCGAGCTGCTGAAAAAAGCCGCCTGGCGCCCCAAGGCCCGCCACGCCACCAAGCCGACCCGCAGCTCCCAACGCAAGCGGGTCGATGCCAAGAAACGCAAGGGAGAGATCAAATCCACCCGCGGCAAGCCCGTGCTGGAGTGACCTGCCACATGCCCGAGGACAAGAGAATGCAGTACAGCTTTTGTGAATGTGCCAAGGGGCCCCTACTCATCGCCATCGATGGGGCCGGGCTGCGCCACGTGGAATTCATGCAAGGGGAGCGCCCCGTCCTGCCGCAAGCGGAGTGGCAGCGGGATGATGCCGCCCTGGCCCCCTTTGTCGAGCAATTTGCCGCCTACTTTGCCGGCCGCCTGCGGCGCTTCGATCTCCCCCTGGCCGCCACGGGCACACCATTCCAGCAGGCCGTGTGGCAGGCGTTGTGCGACATTCCCTATGGCGAGACCGTCAGCTACCTCCAGATTGCAGAGGCCATCGGCAACCCCAGGGCCGTGCGGGCGGTGGGCGCCGCAAACGGTCGCAATCCCCTCAGCATCATAGTGCCCTGCCACAGGGTCATAGGGCGCAGCGGTGAACTGACCGGCTACGGGGGAGGCATCCCCATCAAGCGCTGGTTGCTGGCACTGGAGCAGGAGACCGCAGACCACTTCGCGCTGACCCCATGAAAGGGTGCTCCTCCTGTCAAATGCGGGTTGCGAGTGCAGGCACCACAGACCACAGGCCACTCGCGCGGATCCTCTGACGAGCGGCATCTCCATCACATACGAGTTGCTGGTCCCAACAGCAGACCGAAGGCGGCGTTGCACTACCCATGACGGGCAATACCAAAATTACATGCTGATTGATTGCCATATTGCAGCATGATTATGTGATGCATTGAGCCGTAACCGGGATAATCTGCCACCGGATCCGCCCCATGACAGGAGCATGCCCACCACCCCGATTCATCTTTCCTTTGAGCAGCACAACAAAATAAATCACTGATTATTTATTTTATTTCAGCATCAAACATTTAAAAATCACATTACCGCAGCATTTTGAAAATGAACACAGTATGAAGAATCGCCTCAGAAGCGCTTCAGAGAGCATCAGGCATCATGGCTTCACACTTGGATGGGACGGCTCATCCCTCATTCAGGTGGCACCCATGTGACGCTTCCAATCTGTCTTTTCCCCGCGCCTCCCCAGAGGCGCTTTTTTTGCCTGCAAGCGGGTGCAAAAAAGCCCGCCGAAGCGGGCAATGACCGGAAGGTGCTGACTTCCAGGGTCTATCAGAGGGCGAGGAACAAGCCTGCCAGGGAGGCGCTCATCAGGTTTGCCAGCACCCCCGCCAGGATGGCGCGCATGCCGTAGCGGGCGATGAAAGACTTGCGCTCCGGCACCATGGCCCCCAGGCCGCCGATGAGGATCGCCATGGAAGAGATGTTGGCGAAACCGCACAGGGCGAAGGTGACGATGGCCTTGCTCGACTCGTTCAAGGTCTGATCCTGCACCAGGGCAATGAAGGCGACGAACTCGTTGATGACGATCTTGGTGCCGATCAGGGCACCGGCCGCCTGGGCCTGATCCCAGGGGACGCCGATGAGCCAGGAGACGGGGGCAAACAGCCAGCCCAGGATGATCTGGAAGCTCAGCTCCAGCCCCACCAGGTCGCCGGCCCAGCCCAGCAGGCCGTTGAGCAGGGCGATCACGCCGACGAAGGCCAGCAGGGTCGCCCCCACGGCGACGGCGATGTTGAGACCCGCCATGGCACCATCGGCGGCCGCTTCAATGACGTTGGTGGCGCGGGGGATCTCCACGTCTTCGTGGTGATCTTCCTCTTGCGCGGCGGGCGGCACCAAGATCTTGGCCATGGCAAGCCCGGCAGGGGCGGACATGAAGGCCGCCGCAATCAGGTATTTCAGCTCGACCCCGATGCTGGCGTAGCCCACCAGGGTGCCGCCAGCTACCGAGGCCAGCCCGCAGCTCATCACCGCAAAGAACTGGGAATCGGACATCCTGGAGAGATAGGGTTTGACCACCAGCGGCGCTTCCACCATGCCGACGAAGATGTTGGCGGTGGCAGAGAGGCTCTCGGCGCGGCCGGTGCCCAGCAATTTCTGCAGGCCGCCGCCGAGCAGGGCGATCACTTTGGGCATCAGGCCGATGTGATAGAGGATGGCGATCAGCGCGGAGAAGAAGATGATCACCGGCAGCACGTTGAAGGCGAAGATGAAACCGAGTTTGAACTTGGCCAGATCCCCGAACAGGAAGGCAATCCCCTCCTGGCCGTAGCCGATGACGCTGCTGACGCTCTCGCTGACACCGTTCAAGACCTGTTGACCGGCGGGCAGCCAGAGCACCAGGGCGGCGAAGAGCACTTGCAGGCAGAGAGCAAAGCCCACTGTTCGCAACGGGATACGACGACGATTATCAGAGCAGAGTGCGGCCAGGGCCAGGATGCTCAGGATACCAAGCAGGGCAATCATGGGGGATTCCATCCAGTGAGGCTGAAGATGGGCGCGGATTCTGCTCCCCTCCCCTCACCGCCGCAACCCCGCCGGGTTACAACCCTGTTAGCAAAAACGTTTGCACGATATCGGTTGCGCCAACTGACTGATTTGACACAACTTTGAAACCGCACTCACGCCAGTGTTCTTGTATGGAAACGATTATTCCTCGGTGCCGGACAATTTCCCCCCGAGCCAGGGTGCGAGTCGCTGCGCCCAGTAGGGCCCGGGTCCGAAGCTCTCCTTGAGGAAGTCGATGAAGAGGCGGATCTTGGGATCCAGATGCTCTCGCCTGGCATAGACGGCGTGCACCGCCATCTTCTGGTTCGGTTGCCACTGGGGCAGCAGAGGGATGAGCTGACCAGATTGCAGCTCCTTGTCCAGCAGGTAGTTGGCCACATAGGCGATGCCGAGCCCGGCCAGGGCGGCGTCCCGCACCGCTTCCGCCAGATCCACCCGATAGTTGCCCGCCACCTGCACCGTCTGGCGCTCCTTGCCCTGGCGAAATGACCACTCGTGGTAGCGCCGCTCCCGGCTCTGGTAGGTGATGCAATTGTGATGGGCCAGATCCCTGGGGTGCAGTGGCGTGCCGTGACTCAGCAGATAATCCGGCGAGGCCACCAGCACGAAACCGATGTCTGCCAGTCGCTGCCCGACCAGGGACTCGGGTTTGTCCTCGTAGGTGGTGATCCAGAGATCCAGCCCCTCATCCACCAGATTGGTGCGGTGATCGAACAGGGACACCTCCAGCTCCAGATCCGGATAACGTGCCTGAAACGCCTTGAGGCGCGGGATCACGTGCAACCGCCCGAAGGATTGACCAACCCCCAGATGGAGCACACCGCTCACCTTGCCACGGCGCTCCGCCACCATGGATTCCGCCTCCAGCGCCACCGCCACCAGAGCGCGGCAGTGGCGGGCATACTCCAGACCCAGTTCGGTGAGCCCGAAACGGCGGGTAGTGCGCTGTACCAGCTGGGCGCCGAGCGCGGTTTCCAGCAGGGCGAGTTGCTTGCTGATGTGGGATTTGGAAACCCCGAGGCGGCGCGCAGCCGCCGAGATGCCCTGTTCACGAATCAGGGCATCGAAGATCACCATTTGGGGAAGACGTTGCAGCACGGTGTCACCGGAGTGGATGGCGGGGCCGCATTATTCCAGAGCGGCCCGCCATGGGGTAGAGTCAGTGCCCCAGGGCATCGATGATCTGCTGTTTGAGAGGATCATCCGACGGATTCTGGTTGGCGCCATAGCTCGCAATCAGCTTGCCGTCCCGCCCGACCAGGTACTTGTGGAAGTTCCAGTTGGGCGCATCACCGTCGGCAGCCGCGGCCAGCCCCTTGAACAGCGGCACTGCATCCGAACCCCGCACCGCCACCCGGTTGAACATGGGGAAGGTCACCCCGTAGTCCCGGCGGCACACCTCGGCGGTTTTGTTTTCGTTGCCCGCCTCCTGCCAGAAATCGTTGGAGGGGAAGCCCAGCACCATCAGTCCCTTCTCCTTGTAACCCTGATAGAGGGCTTCCAGATCCCGGAACTGACCGCTGTAACCGCAGTAGGAGGCGGTGTTGACCACCAGCACCACCTTGCCCTCGGTCAACTGGCAGAGGTTGTGGCGCTGGGTGCTGTTGAGCTCCCGCATCTCCACGTTGAAGTAATCGGGGCAGGCGGCGGAGACCGCGCCCGAGCCGAGCATCAGCAGCAGGGTGAACCATTTCATCGACGTGACTCCCATTGTTTTGTCCATCATACGCAAGACCCCGGAATCTGGTTCAGGGATCAGTGCAGGGGGATCCCGGTCAGCCAGCCGTGTCCCCAGAAGATAAGCAGAGCCGTGAGGGCCAGCCCCGCCCCCAGACTGATCCCCGTCCCCTGCCAGGTGGCGGCGGCACGGGGGTGACGGCCCCACTCCCGCATCGAAATCCAGACGATGCTGATGAGTGCCCAGAGACCGAGCCCGCCAAACAGCACCAGGGAGCGCGCCTCGCTGTTTACCGCCAGATGGGCCCCCGACCAGAGCAGCACCCCGAGCAGCTGGGGGTGCACCAGCCAACGGCGGAAATGGTTCGCCCCCTGCCCCGCGCACAGCAGGACAAGGGCGATCGGCATGATCCCCATCACCAGGGTGGGCCCCCAGACAGGCAGAAAATAGAGGGGCATGGGGCTGGCACTGCGCCAGCCTGCGAGGATGCAGCCGATGGCGACGAACACCAGCAGCGAGAAGAGCCCCTTGTAGCGGTTCTCCCCCAGCCGATCCCGCAGACGGGCGCGGTGCTGTGCCGCGAAACAGGGGTAAAGATGAGTCAGGGTGAACAACACCACCCCCAGGGTCAGCAGGATCATGGCTCGCACCTCGCATATTGCCCCCCGGAATGGGAAGCCCTCCCTCAGGCGGGCCTTGTTTCTCGTGGCTCCCTCACTGTCGGGAGATCACTATGCCGCAAAGCCCCTTGTCAGAATACAAAAACCATATGAAAGACAGCAGGATAATAAAAAAAAGCCGACCCAAGGATCGGCAAGTGCGTCAGAGGTGCCACGACGGGCCGCTCACTCTGCTGCACGGGGCAGGGTCAGGCCGATGCACCGCATCGGCCAGGAGAGAGGGTCATTTGCGCAGCAGGTAGAGAGCCGCCACGTTGCGGGCCGTGAGCTGCAGGTTGGTGGTGGCGGTGGCCAGCGCCTCCGGCAGGGACATGGCCCGATTGACCACGGCGAATACCGCATCCAGTCCGTGCTCGTGCACCACGCCGCAGTCATCGGTGAGGCATCCGGCGATGCCGATCACCGGCTTGCCGAACTGCTTGGCACAGCGAGCCACCCCGATGGGCGTCTTGCCGTGGATGGTCTGGCTGTCGATGCGGCCCTCGCCGGTGATGACCAGATCCGCATCGGCCACCGCCTCAACCAGGTTCAGCGCCTCGATGACGATCCGGATGCCGGGTTTGAGCTCGGCGCCGAGCAGCCCCACCAGGGCTGCCCCCATGCCGCCTGCGGCCCCCGTTCCCGGGATCTCCTTCACCTGCTTGCCAAACGCCTGCTCGATGCAGTCCGCGTAACGGGCCAGATTGGCATCCAGCTCGGCCACCATCTCGGGAGTTGCCCCCTTCTGCGGACCGAACACGGCGGACGCCCCTTTCGGGCCGCACAGCGGATTGTCCACGTCGCAGGCCACCTCGATGTGGAGCCCGCTCAGACGTGGATCCAGCCCGCTCAGGTCGATGGTGGCCAGCTCGGCCAGACCGGCACCGCCCGGCGCAATGGGGGTACCATCTGCTTTCAGGAGCTTGCCGCCGAGTGCCTGGATCATGCCGGCACCGCCGTCATTGGTGGCGCTGCCCCCGATGCCGAGGATGAGGTGGTCCACCCCCATCTCCAGCGCGGCCAGGATCAGCTCCCCGGTGCCGACACTGGAGGTGAGCCGCGGATTGCGCAGCTCGGGCGCCACCAGATGAAGGCCGGAGGCCGCCGCCATCTCGATGACGGCGCGCTTGCCATCCCCCAGCAGGCCCACGAAGCCCTGTACCCTGTTGCCGAGGGGGGCGGTCACCTCGACCGGCAGGATGCGACCACCGGTGGCATCCACCAGAGACTGCACCGTCCCCTCGCCGCCATCGGCCATGGGCAGCTTGACGTAGGTGGCATCCGGCAGCACCTGCTTGAAACCGGCCTCGATGGCATCGGCCACCGCCATGGCGCTCAGGCTCTCCTTGAATGAATCGGGGGCGATCACAATTTTCATATCAATTCCTTAGGCGAGGCCAAACACGCCAAACATCAGGGTGGAGACAACGGCGATGGTCAGACCGACCGCGGTTTCGTAGGGGATGAGCTTGAGTCGCTCGCCGACGCCCATGTGGACGCTGCCGCCGGTGGCGTGGAAGAAGGAGCCGTGGGGCATGTGGTCAAACACGGTGGCGCCGGCGTGGATCATGGCGGCCCCTGCCAGGCTGCTGATCCCCAGTTCAATCAGAGTGGCGCTGAACACGTTGGAGGCCACCACGGTCCCGGCCGTGGTCGAGGCGGTCGCCAGCGACATCAGGGCACCGGAGATGGGGGCCAGCAGATAGGAGGGCAGACCGGAGGCGGTCAGGCCGCTGATGAGCACATCTTTCAGGCCGGAGTTGGCGATGATGCCCGCCAGGGTACCCGTCCCCAGCAGCATGATGGCCACCGGCGCCATGCGGGCCAGGCCCGAGACGGCAAACTGGTTCACCTTGGTGAACTTGCCCATCATCAGGGCCCCCACCAGGCCGCCGAGGGGCAGCGCAATGAGCGGGTCCACCACGATGCCGGCGATGGGACGCAGGGCCAGCAGCAGGATGGCGACCAGGGGCGCACTGATGGCGGCGGCAAAGCCGGGCAACTTGGCACCGTCAACGCTCACCACCTCGTCGGCGGCCACCTTGCTGCCCCGGTTGTTGAGGCGCTTGGCGAGCCAGTAGGCCATCACCAGACCGAACAGGCCGGGAATGATGCCAGCCGCCATCACCGAGGTGAGAGGCAGGTGGAAGGCATCGGCTGCCGCGATGGCGTTGGGGTTGGGAGACATGACGTTGCCCGCCTTGCCACCGCCTATCATCGCCAGCAGGATGGCCGCCTTGGAGAGATCGGCGCGGCGGGCGATGGCCAGCGCAATGGGGGCGACCGTGATGACGGCCACGTCCACGAAGACGCCGACCGCGGTCAGGATCAGGGTGGCCAGCGCCAGGGCCAGCAGGGCGCGGGTTTCGCCGAGTTTCTTGACGATGGTCTCGGCGATGGTGGTGGCGGCGCCCGATTCGATGAGCACCCCGGCCAGCACACCCGCCGCCAGGATCCGCATCACCGCCGTGGTGATCCCCTGGGCGCCGCCGATCATCAGGGCGACGGTCTGGGTCAGGTCGGCGCCACCGATCAGGCCACCGGCCAGGGCACCGACGATCATGCCGTAAGCGGGGGGCACCTTCTTCAGGATGAGGAAGATGGCGATGGAAAGCGCGGCGAGCGCGCCGAGCGCGGAGACTGGGATCATGACGGGCACCTTGTTGTTGTAATGAGTGGCGCCATTATGGGGATCCCCGCCAGGAATGCTTTGGCCATAAAACCAAAAAAAGCATTTACCGGCCTTGTATTTTTGTTGGAAAAGACAAGTCAGCTATCGAGACTGAGCCCGAGATAGAGCAGAAACTTGTCATCTAACTTGTTGAAATTCAAGCCGGTTATCTGCTCTATCCGGGTCAGTCGATAACGCAGGGTGTTGGGGTGAATGAACAGGGCTTCGGCACAGGGATGCAGATCACAATCCTGCAAGAAATATTGGCGCAGCGTCTTTTGCAGCGTTCCCTTTGTGTCCTCCTGCGCCAGCTTTTGCAGCGGAGCCCGCAACTGATCCGCCTGCCAGGAGTCCGCCAGGGTGCCGAGCAGCACTGAAAGCCGGTAATCCTCGAAGAAATAGACCTGCTTGCGGGGCGACTGGCGCATGCCACGGCGCAAGGTGTCTCGCGCCGTCTGGTAGGAGAGCGCCAGCCCGGGGATGCCGGCGAAGTAATCACCCACCCCGATACGAACCTTGAAATGGGGAATACGGGAGAGCAGCTGCCGGATCCGGCTGCGCTCCTGCGCCGACTGCCAGACGCCGTCGCTGAGCTGGGCGGGTTTGAGCACCACTATCTCGTCCAGGCCGTTGATGGCCACCAGGTTGTCCCGCTCCGGGTTTTCCAGCAGGTGAACCAGCTCCCTCACCTGGGCGGGCTCGGCCTCCTCCAGCGCCAGCACGGCCACCACCCGGGGCTGGGCGAGATCCAGCTCGAGGAAGCGGGCCACCTGTTGCAATTGATCGGCCCGCCCTTCGCCGCGAATGAGCTGCAACACCAGCTCCTCCTTGTGGCGCTTGTCCCACTGCAACTGCTCGGTGAGCGCAGCCTGTTCCAGGATGAGCTCGGCGGTCATGCGCACCAGCTCGGCGTAAGCACGCACGATGTCCGGATCCCCAGAGATGCCGATGACACCGAGCAGCTCCCCCTGATAGGCGATGGGCAGGTTGATGCCGGGCCTCACCCCCTTGAGCTCCCGGGCGGTGGCCTCGCTTATCTCCACCACCCGGTTCTCGGTCAGGGCCAGCACGGCCCCCTCGTGGCGCTGGTGCAGCCGCTCCGGATTGCCGGACGCAATGATGAGTCCCCGTTCATCCATGACGTTGACCGAGAACGAGAGGATCTTCATCGCCCGGCTGACTATCTGATGCGCGAGCGCGTCGTTGAGCTGCATTGCCTCTCCATACCATTCGTTGACAGGGTCCCCGGCGTGCGCCATCACCGGGATCACCCGTTAAAGATCCCACATCATCAAGACAAGCGCGGGGGGGATCGCTAGAATAGGCCACTTTACGCTATCAGTGCCCCACCATGGATCAAGGATCCGGCATCATGCCGCTTTGCGCCGTGGTGGTTTCACCCTCCGATATGGACTCCGCTATGGATTATGAATTTCGCCGCGACCCGTTCGGTGGCTATCGCGCCCGGTTCTCCATGGGCCATGAAGCCATCGGCCAGTGGTTGATCGACGAGGTGGGCAAGGACGAGGAGAAGCTCGACGAGCTGTTCGCCATCATCGACCAGCTCTCCAGCCGGGCCCGCACCGAATACCGGCTGCTGGGGGGCGACTACTCCCTGCTGCTGACCCACGAGGAAGCCGAGGTGAAGGCCAATGTCCTCAATATCGAGCAGGATGAGGATCTCGACGATCTCGCCTACTACGATGATGAACAGCTGGCCATGTGCGGGCTGGAAGATTTTGCCCAGGTACTCGGCTCCTGGCGCGCCTTTATCCGCAACGAGGATATGGGCTGATTACCCCCATTCGGGCGAGCATGCCCCTTGCAACCCAACAGGATTGACTATGTCCATTTACGATTTTGATGACGAACTGCCGGAAGACGAGCTGGATCAACCGAAGAAACCCGCCCAGCCCAAGAAGAAGGGCAAGCAGGTGCTGAACACCCAGGTCAACCTGAGCCCGCGCGATGCCAGCCGCCTGAACGGCATGCACGTCGAGGCCATCACCACCCTGGATGACGTCAGTCTGCCGAAGAACGTCATCTTCAAGGCCGGTCTCATCGCCCTGGGCGAGCTGGAAGCCAGCAAACGCGCCGACATCATCGCCCGGGTCATCGCCGAGTCCGGTCGATGATACGGGAAGGCCATCGCCTCTCTCGGTGACATCTTGCCGCCGCCCAAGCCGGAGCCCAGCTCCGGCTTTTCATTGCGCGTCTTCTGCCGGCCAGTCCCTTTTCCTTGAACCAGACCATGGGGATCGTTAAGGTGCGCCCTTCATTCATACAAGGAGACTCGATGTTACCACTCCCCGATATTCTCATCTGGCTCGTCCTGGGGCTCGCCGTACTCTGCTGCCTCGCCCGCCGGACCAGGCCCGGCATGCTCCTGCTGGGACTAGCCCTGCTCACCGCCCTCTGGCTTGAGCGACTCGCGCCCCTCGCCGCTCTTGTCAGCCTCGCCGGTCTGCTGCTGGCCTGGCGTACCCCCACCCTGCCCCCACCCTGGCGCGGCGTCGCACTGACGCTGGTACTGCTGTGGTCCCTCGCCCTGACACTGCATCTGGTGCCCGGCTTTGACAATCTCAGGGTGCTCGACAAGGTACAGGCGGGCCCGGCCAGCGTGCCCTTCACCCTCTACCTCAA
>NZ_CDBK01000034.1:90576-128418 GCF_000819785.1 Aeromonas caviae
CCTTCACCCTCTACCTCAATCTGGACAAGCCGCTCATTTTCTTCGCCCTGCTGCTGGCCATCCCCGGCCTGCTCGGCCCGGGTGGAACGATGCGCTGGCGGCCGCTGGCCCTGCTCATCCTGCCGCTCGCGGCCCTGCTCATCACCGCCTGGCAACTGGGCGCCCTCAAACCCGAAGCGGGACTGCCCCACTGGTGGTGGCTGTTCGCATTCAACAACCTGCTGTTCACCTGTGTGGCGGAAGAAGCGCTGTTCCGGGGATGCATCCAGCAAGGGGTGGCAAGCCGAAGCACGCCCTGGGCAGGTCTCCTGGTCGCCAGCCTGCTGTTCGGCGCAGCCCATCTTGCCGGTGGCCCGTTGCTGGTGTTGTTCGCCGCGCTGGCGGGGGCCTGCTATGGCCTGGCGTTCCAGCTGAGCGGGCGCCTCAGTGTCGCCATCCTGCTCCACTTCCTGTTCAACTTCGCCCACCTGGCCCTGTTTACCTATCCCCTGGCCAGCCACTGACGTCGAGCACAGGTTCACCGGGCAAAAAAAATGCCCCGCCCCCGTGGGGGCAGGGCATCTGCATTCACCCTGCAATCTAGTCGACGTAGAAGGTCTGCTGGAAAGTCAGCGTCTGCTGCTGCCCCTCCCCCATGATCTTCAGGGTGAACTGGTAGGTGTCCTCATTGCGATAGGGCAGCACTGCCAGGTAATAGATGGCATTCCCCTCTTTCACCTCCTGAAAATTCAGGGTGCGAAGGGTGCCGGTCAGATTGCGGGCTTCGCCGCTGATCCCCACCGCCTGTGCCACCCCCTGCTTGTTCTGCACCGCGATATTGACGATGCCGTTATAGCGGCTGCGCTCCAGGCCATAGGTCCTGGCTACCTCGGGGGTGAGGAAGCTGGAGTTGAACGCGCTGTAGTGCACTTTCCAGGGGCCCAGCTCCTGCATCTGCTCAGCCCGCAGCGGCAGCGTCATCAGGAGTGCCAGCAGGCAACTCATCCAGGCAGTTTTCATGATGTCATCCCTCTCGTATCAATCCTGATTATCGAGCAGAGCGGCAATCTCGGCGGGGATCTGCTTTGGCGCGTCGATGGCGACCGTCTTGTGCCGACCCAGCTCCCCCCGCAGGATGCGAACCTGCCCCTTGGCCACCTTGCACTGCTTGGCCAGGTACTTGATCAGGTGACTGTTGGCCTGACCATCCACCGGCGGTGCCGTGATGGCCACTTTCAACTCGTCACCGTGCAATCCGATGATCTGATCCCGGCTCGCCTTGGGCTGGATCATCAGATGCAACACCAGCTCGTCCCCTTCCAGCAGGACGGCGGGCATCAGATCATCCACCACAACTGGCCGAACAGATCCCCCATCAGGTAGTTGATGGCCTGCAGCGCGATGAAAGCGACCAGCACGGAGAGATCCAGCCCGCCCAATGCAGGCAGGATGCGGCGAATGGGGGCCAGGAAGGGTTCAGTGAGCTGGTGCATCACGTATTCAATGGGGTTGCGACCCTGGCTGACCCAGCTCAGGATGGCGCGGATAAGCAGGATCCAGAAGATCATGGAACCCGCTTTCTTCAACACGGTGAGCGTCGCAAACAGACAGAGAGTGAGCCAGTCCGCCTGCAGCACATTCATGCTCTTGAGCAGGACCAACTTGCCAACGGCGATCAGCAGCGCCAGCAGCACAGAGGCCATGTCCAGCCCGCCAAAACCCGGGATGACGCGGCGCAGGGGCACCACCAGCGGGTTGGTCAGCTTGACCACCATCTGGCTCATGGGGTTGTAGAAGTCGGCCCGCGCCCACTGCAGCCAGACCCGCAGCAGCACCACCATAAGGTAGAGATCAAAGACAGTGTTAATCAAAAAGTAAGCCGTGTTCATCCGGGCTCCTTGCTAAAAGGGATTCAGAAAAGGGTTTCCATTTCGCCGGCCCGGGTAACGGCCGCCTGCATGGCTCTTGCGGTCAGCGGCATCAGCCCCTGCTCCTGGAATGTCTTGACGGCCTCGGCCGTGGTCCCGCCCTTGCTGGTCACCTGCTCGCGCAGGGTCTGCAGCGACAGATCGGGATTCTGCTCCACCATGGCGGCCGCCCCCAGGGCGGTTTGCTGCACCAGCAGGCGAGCCTGCTCCGGCGTAAAGCCCATGGCCTCGGCCTCCTCGGCAATCGCCTGCATGAACAGGAAGAAGTAGGCCGGGGCACTGCCCGCCGCCGCAATGACGCCGTTGATGCCGGCCTCCTGCTCCACCCAGAGGGTCTTGCCCACGGATTGCATCATCTGTTCGGCCACCGCCCTATCAGCCTGCCCGATGGCGGGCTGTGCATAGAGCCCGGTCATCCCCAGCCCCAGCAAGGAGGGGGTGTTGGGCATGGTGCGAATGATGCGATCGTGACCGCCCGCCATCTCCTGCAAGCGTGCGACGCGAATGCCGGCGGCGATGGAGATGAGCAACTTGCCATCCAGCGAGCCAAGCTCGGCCACCAGCGTCGTCAGCATGCCCGCCATCAGCTGGGGCTTGACCGCCAGCACGATCACCTCGGCCTCGCGGGCCGCCTCGGTGTTGTCCTGGGTGATACGGATGCCGAACTGGCTGGCCAGTTCGTCCAGCTTGGGGCGGCTGGGATTGGCGGCGATGATACGCTCTGCCGGGTAACCCGCCTGGATGAGGCCGGCAATGATACTGCGGCTCATGTTGCCTGCCCCGATGAAGGCGAGGGTTCTCTGCTGCATCAAACACTCCTGTTACTGACATCGCAGCGGATGCCGACCCAGCCTGTGCGGGCTGACAGCATCACACGCGCCTGTTTACCTGAAAAAAAGCACGACCGGGGTGTTTTTCGCCCCGGCTCTTGCTCATGAATAGTCACGGGCCCCGAAGATGGCGGTCCCGACCCGCACCATGGTGCTGCCGTGGGCAATGGCCGGCTCGAGATCCTCGGTCATCCCCATCGAAAGGGTGTCGACGCTCGGGTATTGTTGCGCAAGTTCGGTGAACAGAGCCTGCATGCGCGCCATCTGGGCCGCCAGCACCCCCTCGTCGCAGGTATGCTCGGGGATGGCCATCAGGCCGCGCAACCGCAGCCGCTCGCTTTGGGCCACCAGGGAGGCCAGGCGGAAAATCTCTTGCTCCGACGTACCGGATTTGCTGCTCTCTCCGCTAATATTGATTTGCAGACAGATATTTAGCGGCGCGAGCCCACTCGGTCTCTGGTTGTTGAGGCGTTCGATGAGCTTGTCGCGATCGACACTTTGAACCCAGTCGAACCGCTCCGCCACCAGCTTGGACTTGTTCGATTGCAGCGGGCCGATAAAGTGCCACTCTATGTCTGTACAGGCGTTCTGCTCGCGCAAGGCATCAATCTTGAGCGCGGCCTCCTGGGCGTAGGATTCGCCAAAGCGCCGCTGACCGGCGGCATAGGCAGCCTGAATGTCCCCCAGCGGCTTGGTTTTGCTGACAGCAAGCAACTGGATGTGATCTGGGCTGCGGCCAACACGCCGGGCAGCCTCTACAATACGTTCCTTTACCTGAAGCAGGTGCTGGGCAATCTGGCTCATATTTCGTTCGTAATCTTGTGATGGGAGAATAACAAATCTATGGATATCACAGAGTTATTGGCATTCAGTGTAAAGCATAAGGCCTCGGATCTACACCTCTCGGCCGGGGTCCCCCCGATGATCAGGGTTGATGGGGAGGTTCGCAAGATCAATTTGCCCGCCCTGGATCACCGGGAAGTCCATGCCCTCATTTACGACATCATGAATGACCACCAGCGCAAGGAGCTGGAGGAGAACTTCGAGGTGGACTTCTCCTTCGAAGTGCCCGGCATGGCACGCTTTCGGGTCAACGCCTTCCAGCAGGCGCGCGGCTCGGGCGCGGTGTTTCGTACCATCCCGAGTACCGTTCTGACCCTGGACGATCTGGGGGCGCCGGAGATATTTCGCAAGATAGCGGAGTACCCTCGCGGCCTGGTGCTGGTGACTGGACCCACCGGCTCGGGCAAATCCACCACCCTGGCCGCCATGGTCGATTACATCAATGACAACTTCCACCACCACATCCTCACCATCGAGGACCCCATCGAATTCGTGCACGAGAACAAGCGCTGCCTGGTGAACCAGCGGGAAGTACACCGCGACACCAAGAGCTTCAGCAACGCCCTGCGCTCGGCCCTGCGGGAAGACCCGGATATCATCCTGGTAGGTGAAATGCGGGACCTCGAAACCATCCGCCTCGCCATGACCGCCGCCGAAACCGGTCACCTGGTGTTTGGCACCCTGCACACCTCCTCGGCTGCCAAGACCATCGACCGTATCATCGACGTCTTCCCCGGCTCGGAGAAGGACATGGTGCGCTCCATGCTCTCCGAATCCCTGCGGGCGGTCATCTCCCAGACCCTGCTCAAGCGTATCGGTGGCGGCCGGGTGGCGGCCCACGAGATCATGCTGGGGATCCCGGCGGTGCGAAACCTCATCCGGGAAGACAAGGTGGCCCAACTCTATTCCGTCATCCAGACCGGGATGACCCACGGCATGCAGACCATGGACCAGAGCCTCAAGCAGCTGGTCAACCGAGGGGTCGTCGCCTCCCTCGATGCCAAAGCCAAGGCGGTCGATCCCAATACCATTTAAGCTCGCACACCCAAGGAGTCGCCATGAACATGGATGTTCTGCTCGCCGCACTGGTTGAACAAAAGGGCTCGGATCTCTTCATCACGGTCGATGCCCCCCCGACCCTCAAGGTCAACGGGCGCCTGGTGTCGCTCAGGCCGGCTCCCCTCGACAAGACGACGGCGCTGGCGTTGATCAGGGAGAGCCTGGACGAGACCCACTTCGAGCGCTTCCTGCACACCCGCGAGGCCAACTACGCCATCCAGCGAGGCTCGCTGGGGCGCTTTCGGGTCAGCGCCTTCTGGCAACAGGATATGCCGGGCATGGTGCTGCGCCGCATCGAGACCCGCATCCCCACCTTTGACGAGCTGGTGCTGCCCCCCATCCTGCAGGAGGTCGCCATGGCCAAACGCGGGCTGGTGCTCTTCGTCGGCGCCACTGGCGCCGGCAAGTCCACCACCCAGGCGGCCATGATCGGCTTTCGCAACCAGCACGGTGACGGCCACATCCTGACGGTGGAGGATCCGGTGGAGTTCGTCCATCAGCACGATCGCTGCCTGGTGACCCAGCGGGAGGTGGGGATCGACACCGCATCCTTCGATGTCGCCCTCAAAAACTCCCTGCGCCAGGCCCCGGATGTCATCCTCATCGGTGAAATCCGCTCCCAGGAGACCATGGAGTTCGCCATCCAGTTCGCCGAGACGGGACACCTCTGCCTCGCCACCTTGCACGCAAACAATGCCAACCAGGCGCTGGATCGCATCCTGCATCTGGTCCCCCAGGAGAAGCACCGCCAGTTCCTGTTCGATCTCTCCTTCAACCTGCGCGCCATCGTCGCCCAGCAGCTGCTCCCCTCCGCTCACGGGCAGCGCCGGGTCGCCGCCTTCGAGATCCTGCTCAACACCCCGCTCGTCACCGACATCATTCGCAAGGGAGAGATGCACAGACTCAAGGAGGTGATGACCAAATCCGGCGAGCTCGGCATGCAGACCTTCGATCAGGCACTGTTCACCCTGTTCTGCGCCGGCCAAATTGGCTACAGTGAGGCCCTTGCCCATGCCGACTCCGCCAACGACCTGCGACTGCTCATCAAGCTATCGGGTCGCGAGCAGCTGGGCGCAGGCACTCTCGACAACGTGACCCTGGATGAATGAGGGGCGTGCGTCATCGCTAGTAAAGGACAGTTATGCTGATTGTGGTTTCCCCGGCCAAGACGCTGGATTACGAGTCACCCCTGGTGACCTCCCGTTTCACCCAACCCGAACTGCTGGACCACTCCGCAGCACTGATCACCCGGGCTCGTCAACTGAGCCCGGACCAGATCGCCAGCCTGATGAAGATCAGCGACAAGCTCGCCGGCCTCAACGCCGCCCGCTTTGCCGAGTGGCAGCCTGACTTCACGCCGGCCAACGCCCGCCAGGCGCTGCTGGCCTTCAAGGGGGACGTCTACACCGGTCTGGCCGTAGAAGATTTCAGCGAGGCCGACCTCGACTTCGCCCAGGCCCACCTGCGCATGCTCTCCGGCCTTTATGGCGTACTGCGGCCGCTTGACCTCATGATGCCCTACCGCCTGGAGATGGGGATTAGGCTTGAGAACCCGCGCGGCAAGGACCTCTACCAGTTCTGGGGCGACATCATCACGGAGCACCTGAACAAGGCGCTGGCGGCCCAGGGGGACGACGTGCTGATCAACCTCGCCTCCGACGAGTATTTCAAGTCGGTGCGCCCGAAAGCCCTGCAGGGGCGCATCATCACCCCGGTCTTCAAGGACGAGAAGAACGGCCAGTTCAAGATCATCAGCTTCTACGCCAAGAAGGCCCGCGGCATGATGGCACGCCACATCATCAAGCATCGGCTCACCCGGGTGGAACAGCTGACCGGTTTCGATGCCGACGGTTACTACTTTGTACCGGAAGAGTCCGACGCCAATACCCTGATGTTCAAGCGCGCTGAAAATTAATTACACATTCAAGGGAACCAAGTCGGAGATCCTCGGGTCTGACTCTGTGAATCCTCTGTTGTAAGCACTTTTTGTTGGCCGACGTCCTTGCGTCGGCTTTTTTCTGCGCCTCTCTCAGGCCACTCCCCAGGCAGCAGACAGCAAAACGGCCATCCTGGGATGGCCGTTTCAACTGTGCTCGGGGGCATTACTTCTTTTTCTTCTTTGCCGACTTCTTGGCATCCTTCGGCTTTTTCTTCTTCACCGGCACCCGCGCTTCCTTGTGTCTGGGGCGCAGCTCATCGATCACCCGGCGCTTGAGGCGCTCCTCTGTGTAGCGTTCGATCTTGGCGACCATGGCCATGTCGTGAGCTTCCACCAGGCTGATGGCGCAGCCACGGTTGCCGGCACGACCGGTACGACCGATGCGGTGCACATAGACATCCGCGCCGTAGGGCATGTCGTAGTTGATGACATGGCTGACGTTCGGCAGATCGATGCCGCGGGCGGCCACGTCGGTGGCGATGAGGAAGGGCACCTCCCCTTCGTGGAACTTGCGGATAGACTCGATGCGCTTGGCCTGCTCCATCTCGCCACGGATCCAGGCGCAGGGCACGCCTGCCGCCTGCAACTGGCCGGAAAGCTCCGCCAGTCGCTCACGGGTCTTGACGAAGATGATGGCCTTCTGGGTCTCCGGTTTTTTCAGGATGTGCACCAGCAAAGCCAGCTTGTGGGCGGCATCATCGGCCAGGTGGATCCACTGGGTGATGGGGCGGCGCTCGCTGCGGGGCGGCTCGGCGTGCAGCTCAACCGGGTCTTTGAGGATCTCGCTCGCAAACTTCTCGAGGCCGGCCCCTTCCAGAGTGGCGGAGAAGAGCATGGTGTGCTTGCGGTAGCGCGCCTCTTCCACGATGCGGTTCACGTCCTTGATGAAGCCCATGTCCAGCATCCGGTCCGCTTCATCCAGCACCAGCACCTCGATGTCGTGGCTCTCGAACTCCTCTTTCTCGATGTACTCGAGCAGACGGCCCGGGGTGGCCACCACGATGTCGGTGGTCTTGGTCAGGGCAGGCAGCTGCTCTTCATGGCTGACGCCACCGATGATGGTCTCGATGCTGAGATGGGTGTGCACCGCCAGGGCCTTGGCGTGAGCACTCACCTGCAGCGCGAGCTCGCGGGTCGGAGTCAGGATCAGCATGCGGCACGGACCCGGCTTGCGGCGCGGGAAGTCCAGCAGGTGCTGCATCGCGGGCAGCAGGAAGGCGGCGGTCTTGCCGGTTCCGGTCGGCGCAGAGGCCAGAATATCGCGGCCGTCCAGGGCTGGCTCCAGTACCATCTGCTGGATGGTGGTGGGGCGGGTGAATCCCATCTCGGCCAAGGCCCGACTGAGGGCTGGATTCAGGTCGAAATCATCAAAGGACTGGCTCATGGCAATACTCGGTCATTAAGGAAGCGGCAGATTATAGGCGATTATGCCGTCGGCTCCTATGGTGACTGTGGCTTAGCCGCTATAATCGCCGGCCATTTTCCGCGGGCAGGCACAGGAGGAGGGCCGAATGGGGCGCAACAACGGTTTCACGTTCAAGCAATTTCACATCGATCACGGCCGCTGCGCCATGAAGGTCGGTACGGACGGCATTCTGCTGGGAGCCTGGGCGCCGGTCGACAGCGCCCGCCGGGTGCTGGACATCGGCACCGGCAGCGGCCTCATCGCCCTGATGCTGGCCCAGCGCAGCACGAACGACTGCCACATAGACGGGGTGGAGCTGGATAAGGATGCAGCCATGCAGGCCAAGGAGAATGTGGCGGCCTCCCCCTGGCGTGAGCGGGTCACCATCATAGAGAGCGCCATTCAGGATCACCTCGCCCCCCCTTACGATCTCATCGTCTCCAACCCGCCCTATTTCCCGGCAGGCCAGACACTTCGCGATCCGGCCAGGGCTCTGGCCCGTCATACCGGGGGGCTCGACCCCAGGGGATTGCTGGCCGCCAGTGATCGCCTGCTGAGCCGTGCCGGGCAACTGGCCCTGGTGCTGCCCACGGCGATGGCGGATGAAATTTTATGCATTTCGTCGAGTTATGATCTGTATGAGCGTTGTTATCTGGCTGTTACTACCAGAGAGGGGAAAGAGGCAAATCGTGTTTTATTGCTGCTTGGCAGAGGATTAAACAAGTGCGAGAGGGGTGAAATTGTGATCCATTCTGCCACGGGAGGCTATTCCGACAGATATATCCAACTAACCAACCCCTTCTATTTGAAGATGTAAATTTTGCCTTGAACTATTTTTTCACATCATTATGCTGACTGCTAAATGAGCGCCCGCTCAAGACCAGTTCAAACCACTGGTCGCGATGAAAAAACCAGCGGGGCTCTTTTTTTTACCCCCGGAAAGTGCCGGTCACTGACAAATAAAAAACTATAACAAGCAATAGTTTACAAGACAGACGAGGTTGAACTTGACGAAATCACTCACATTGTCCGATGTACTCGGATTGGGCTTCATGACCTTTGCGTTCTATCTGGGCGCAGGCAACATCATCTTCCCGCCCCTGGCCGGCTTCATGGCGGGTGAGCACCTCTCCCTGGCCATGCTGGGCTTCCTGGTCACCGCCGTGGGCCTGCCCCTCATCACCATCATCGCCGTCGCCAAGGCTGGCAACGGCTGGGCCGGCATGACCAAGCTGCTGCCGACCGGCGTGGCCACCGCACTGGCCGTCGCCATCTACATCATCATCGGCCCGGCCTTCGCCGCCCCCCGTACCGGCCTAGTGGCCTACGAGATGGGCCTCAAGCCCTTCCTTGGCGACATGGGACCATCCGGTCTGGCTGCCTACACAGTACTGTTCTTCGGCGTGGCCATCCTGGTCTCCCTGAACCAGGGCAAGCTGATGGATGCCATCGGCAAGTACCTGACCCCGCTGCTGCTGCTGCTGCTGCTGACCCTGGCCATCGGTGTCTTCGTCGCACCGCAAGGAAGCATGCCTGCCGCATCCGGTGACTACCAGAGCACCCCCTTCGTGAAGGGCATTCTGGAAGGCTACAACACCATGGACACCCTGGCGTCCCTGATGTTCGGCGCCCTGATCGTCGACCTGCTGCGCCAAAAAGGCATCCATGACTACCAGAGCCAGTTCAAGTACCTGGCCATCGCGGGCATCATCTCCGCCATCGGTCTCTCCGTGGTCTATGTCTCCCTGTTCCAGCTGGGCAACACCGCTGCCGGCGTCGCCACAGACGTGAGCAACGGCGGTGCCATCGTCAACGCCTACGTGCTGAGCCTGTTCGGCCAACCGGGTCAGTTCATCCTGGCTGCCATCATCACCCTGGCCTGCTTCACCACGGCCGTCGGCCTCATCTCCGCCTGCTCCGACTTCTTCCACAACCTGACCGGCATGAGCTACAAGAAGCTGGTCGTGCTGCTGGGTGTCATCTGCGGCGTCGTGGCCAACGTGGGCCTGAGCCAGCTCATCAGCCTCTCCATTCCGGTGCTGGTCGCCATCTACCCGGTTGCCGTGGCGCTGGTGCTGGTCACCTTCCTGAAGGGTTACTTCGGTCGCCCCCGCCTGGTGTTCCGCTCCGTGCTGCTGGTCGCCTTCCTGTTCGGCTGCCTGGACGGCCTGGGCGCCGCCGGCATGAAGATGGATGCGTTCGCCTTCCTACCGCTGTTTGACAAGGGTCTGGCCTGGTTGCTGCCGACCCTGCTGGCCTGTGGCCTCGGTGTCATGGTGCGTGGCAATGGCAAGCTGGCAGCAGAAGCAGCCTGATAACAGATCTTGACCAAATAAAGAGGCCAGCATTCGCTGGCCTCTTTTTTGTTGGTGCAATCTGGTCCATCCGTTGTGGAGAGCGCTCGTCAGAGTACGGTTGCTGGCTTGGGTTTGCCTGCAAGACCGTACCAGTGATGCTCAAACCGGCCCGCATGCCAGCGCAGGGTGCCCCAGGGCTGGTCAGCCTGCCAGCGCGGGAAGTTGATCTCCACGCGGTTGTCTTCGTACTTGTAGAGAGAGGTGCTGATCTCGATATCCGACAGGATAAGCAGCACCACCCCACCGATGACACTCCATTTCAGCATCTTCCACATGGCGATTACTCGAAGCAGATCTCGATGGTGGCACGGCCATACTCCGATTCGAACGGCATCATGATCTTGGCGCCGTCGGCCCGGTGAGTAATGGTGTGATTGGGACCGGAGACGATGACCGGGGTCGCCATGTCGAACTCATAGCCCTTCTCCCCCAGCATGCGTTTGGCGCCGCCCGTCACCATGTTGGTGATCTCGCCCACCATGTCGGTCACTTCCTCGTTGATGGTGGCCGGCGCCTCCCCCAGCATGCGACGCATGATCTCCAATGCCAGCCCCTTCTCGAAGCTGATGGAGAGGGAACCCCGGGTCTGCGGACCCACCATGCCAATCAGGCCGGAGACATCTCCCCGAGCCAGCTCGTCCGTCTTGCGCTTGGGCGCGCCCGGTTTGAGTTCCAGCTGTGCCATGGTGGAGAGCACGTTGAGCAGGGAGAGCAGGAACGGGTTTACAAAATCAGCCTTCATCTTGACTTCCTACGGTAGCGGAACAGCGGGCACATTGACCATGGGCTTCTATGGTCTTGTTGGTAATAGTAAAACCATGCTGATGAGCCTGCTCGGAAAAGGCGCCGTCGATGGCGGGATCGTGCAGCTCCACTACCTCACCGCAACGATCGCAGATCAGCAGTTGCATCGGGTGGGCATGGTCGAAGTGGCAGCAGAAGATGAAGGCGTTGAGCGACTCCACCTTGTGGGCAAAGCCCTGTTCGAGCAGGAAGTCGAGCGCCCGATAGACGGTAGGCGGTTTGGCATGAGCCTCGGTCTGCTGCAACTGGGCCAGCAAATCATAGGCACTGATGGCATTGCCGTGGGCGGCAAGCAGCCGGAGCACCTGGCGCCGTGTCGGGGTGAAACGGATCCCGCGCTGCTCGCAGAGGCGCTCCGCTCGTTGTAGAAGTTGGTCTTGATTCATGTTCACGCAGATACCCTGTCAATTAGCCGGATACTATCACAGGGCCCCCAGTGCGCGGCGACAAAATTCATTTTCTGGGGCTGTCTCACGTTGTGATAGAATCCCGCCCCTTGTTTGGCCAACCCGGATGATTTTTATGCAGGCGCAGCGCTTTTCCATCGCCCCCATGCTGGACTGGACCGATCGGCATTGCCGTTATTTCCACCGTCTGATGACCCGCCAGACCCTGCTCTATACCGAGATGGTGACCACGGGCGCCATCATCCACGGCAAGGGCGACTATCTGGGTTACAGCGAGCAGGAACACCCTCTCGCCCTGCAACTGGGTGGCAGCAACCCGGCAGACCTGGCCCGCTGCGCCAGGCTCGCCGAGGAGCGCGGGTATGACGAGGTCAACCTCAACGTCGGCTGCCCTTCCGATCGGGTGCAAAACGGCCGCTTCGGCGCCTGCCTCATGGGCGAACCCGCGCTGGTGGCTGATTGCGTCAAGGCGATGCGCGACGTAGTCGACATTCCGGTCACCGTGAAGACCCGTATCGGCATCGACGAGCAAGACTCCTACGAGTTCTTGCAGGCCTTCATCGAGCAGGTAAGGGACGCCGGTTGCGATACCTTCATCGTCCATGCCCGCAAGGCCTGGCTGAGCGGCCTGAGTCCGAAAGAGAACCGCGAGATCCCGCCCCTCGATTATCCTCGCGTCTACCGGGTCAAGCAGGATTACCCGGATCTGACCATTGCCATCAACGGCGGGGTGACCAGTCTGGAGCAGACTCTTGAACATCTGCAGCACCTCGACGGGGTCATGATGGGCCGCGAAGCCTACCAGAACCCCTACATTCTGGCCCAGGTGGACAATCTGGTGTTCGGCGAGAACCGTGCCGTGCCGAGCCGCCACGAGGTGGTGCGGATGATGCTGCCTTATATCGAACAAGAGCTGGCCAAGGGCAACTACCTCTCCCACATGACCCGCCACATGCTGGGGTTGTTCCAGAACATGCAGGGGGCGCGCGCCTGGCGTCGCCATCTGAGCGAGAATGCCTGCAAGCCGGGGGCCGACATTCAAGTGGTGCTGGACGCCATGGCCAAGGTGCCGGAGTTCGCGCCAGCCGACGCGGTGGAGTGATCATGTACCGCTTCACAGGATCCTGGCTGCACAAGGCCCTGGTGCGTCTGTGCGCCGGCCTGCTCACCATTCTCGGCATCAAGCTCAGCGCCTTCTATTTCATCGGGCTGCTGATCGTGCTGGGGCTGCACCGGGACCAACTCCTGGGCTGAACGCCACCTCTCTCGAACAAGAAAAAGCCGGCGCCCCTGCGCCGGCTTTTTTGTCACCACGGAGGCGGCCCGACAGTCTGGCTTACTCCTCCTGAACCATGAACTGGAGTTCAGGGGGAGAAGAGGTCAGCACATCGGCGCAGTAATCCCAGGTCGAGATGCGGTAGTGCTGCAAATCTTCATCCAGGTGCAGTCCATCGGATTCCTGATGGAACCAGCTGGCGAAACGGGACGGGGTGATGAGCTGGATCTGCTCCTCGATGACGTGGCTGTCACGCCCCTCCGCCAGATCACAATCCTCCATCACCCGCACCGCGAAGATGTGGCGAAAACTCACCCGGCACAGGGGCAACGGAGGCAAATCGATGCTGCGAGCGCGCCCCAGCATGACGGTCAGGGTGTCGCTCCAGATATCCTGATGCAGTTCGGCAACGACCAGGCCGGGAGGGAGTTGACGAGAGGGAGCCCAGGGGACGGCTACCTGCCGAATGGCATTTTTCTGTTCCATATCCACCTCGCTACAGCGCATGCCATATCCTGAGTGTATCTGAAACAAATTTTGACGAAGATGGCAAGAAAAAACCCGGCACAAGCCGGGTTTCATTTGATTACAAGACGACCTTATTTGACGGCGTCTTTCAGCGCCTTGCCAGCCACGAAGGACGGCACATTGGCAGCTGCAATCTGGATCTCTTTACCGGTTTGCGGGTTGCGACCGGTACGGCCCGCGCGATGGTTGACCTTGAAGGTACCAAAACCCACCAACTGAACGGCATCGCCCTCTTTCAGGCTCTGGGTAATACCATTGATGATCTCTTCCAGAGCGACTTTGGCCTGAGCTTTGCTCAGGTCTGCTTTGGCGGCAATTGCATCGACAAGTTGAGCTTTGTTCATAACATTTCCTTTATGATCGGGCATTTAGCACCGGGCCACTCTATTCAAAAAAAAACACTCAGGCAAAGGCTTTATCAGCCGGATTGGCTTGAATGCTGGGGTTTTCATCAAGATCTGCGGAAATAGTCACATATATCGCCCCCTTGTCCCCTGGATGGGCGACAGGATGCGAAGTACCGGTGGGGAGAGGCATGCAAATCCCCGCCTGATGTAACAATATCCCTACACTCCTATTGACGGTCAACTGGATTTTCCCTAGTTATAGGAGTGTCGTCAGTCGATGAGAATGACCGGAGGCGTGCGACCCGAGTGCCGCATGCCATGCCCATGGAGGGACTATGTTAACTGAACTGGAAAAAACCAAGCGCGCACTGGCAGGCAAGCACAGAGCAATAGATGACTGGCTGGATGCCAGACAGGCGTTGCTGGTCGAGTACATGCGACTGGCAGGCCTCATGCCCGCCAAGTGCAAGCAACGCACCCTCCCAGGCCATGTAGAACTGCAACGTTTTTGCGAACAACTGGTCGACTACGTCAGCGCAGGCCATTTCGAGATCTACAACCACGTCGTCACCGCCTTTGAGCAAGCCAGCGGCGACAAACTGGAGCTAGCCAAGCGTATCTACCCCCATATCCGTGCCTGTACCGAATTCGCGCTGGAGTTCAACGACAAGTACAGCAACGCCGACGAAGCCCAGTTGCTGCAACTGGACGAGGATCTGAACCAACTCGGCCCCGTGCTGGAAGACAGGTTCAAACAGGAGGATCGGCTGGTCAAGGCGCTGCAGGTGGTGGAATCCCTCAGCCATCAGCAGGTCTGATATTCAATATCGGAGCCAGTTCAATATCCTGGCGTGCCAGCTGGATTACACTCTGCAACATGAAGGATGAGCATCTTGCTCGCACGCAGACCGGAGACGACCATGGCCGAGCGCCGCCACTTTACTCGGATTTTCTATTTGACCGCCGCCAAGCTCACCCAAGGTGAACACCAGTGGCGCACCCAGCTGGTCGATGTCTCCCTGCAGGGAGCCCTGCTGCTCAGACCCGAGGATTGGGTCGCCAGCGAGGACAAGGAGTACGAAATCTGCTTCGTGCTCGGGGGCAGCGACATCGAGATCAAGATGCAGGTCGAGCTGACCCACGAAGCCAGCAAGAAGCTGGGGTTTTACTGCCACCACATCGACATCGACAGCGCCACTCACCTCAAGCGGATGATCGAGCTGAACATCGGAGAGGAGCAACTGCTCCATCGCGAGCTGGAGCAGTTGCTGCAAGAGCACCGAGACCACGTCCCCCCCGAATCCTGAGCGGGCGGGCAGAAAAACAAAGGAGCGTCCATACGCTCCTTTTTCATGGTTGGTTACAGGGCCTCGAGGGCATCGGAGAGTTTCTTCACCGGCACCACCTCCATCCCCTCGATGGGATGTTTGGGCGCATTGGCATGCGGGACGATGGCTCGGCGGAAACCGTGCTTGGCCGCCTCCTGCAGTCGCTCCTGACCCGAGGGCACGGGCCGTATCTCGCCGGAGAGTCCCACCTCACCAAAGACCACCAGATCCTTGGGCAGGGCCTGATCCCGGAAGCTCGACACCATGGCCAGCAGCAGCGCCAGATCCGCGCTGGTCTCCTCGACTTTGACGCCACCCACCACGTTGATGAACACATCCTGATCCGCCATCTGCAACCCGCCGTGACGATGCAGCACCGCCAGCAGCATGGCGAGACGGTTGTGGTCCATCCCCACCGCCACCCGGCGCGGATTGGAGAGCTGGGAGTAATCCACCAGCGCCTGCAACTCCACCAGCAGGGGGCGCGTGCCTTCCCAGATCACCATGACGATGGAGCCCGGCGCCTGCTCCTCCCCGCGGCTGAGGAAAATCGCGGAAGGGTTGCTCACCTCCTTCATTCCCTGCCCGGTCATGGCGAAGACCCCCAGTTCGTTGACCGCACCGAAGCGGTTCTTATGGGAGCGCAGGGTGCGAAAACGCGAGTCGTGCCCGCCATCCAGCAGCACGGAGCAGTCGATGCAGTGCTCCAGCACCTTGGGGCCCGCCAGGGTGCCGTCCTTGGTGACGTGGCCCACCATGAAGATGGCCACATGATTCTGCTTGGCATAGCGTGTCAGCAGCGCCGCCGACTCCCGCACCTGGGAGACGGACCCCGGCGCAGACTGCACATCCGCCACGTGCATCACCTGGATGGAGTCGATGACCATGATCTGAGGTTGCTCCTGCTGGGCGATGAGGCAGATCTGCTCTACGCTGGTCTCGGACAACATGCGCAGCTTGTCCGTGGGCAGACCCAGCCGACCGGCCCGCATCGCCACCTGTTGCAGTGATTCCTCACCGGTCACATAAAGGGTCTTCATGCGCTGCGCCAGGCCGCACATGGTCTGCAGCAACAGAGTCGACTTGCCGGCCCCGGGGTTGCCACCGATGAGAATGGCCGAACCGGGGACCACGCCGCCACCGAGTACGCGGTCCAGCTCTTTGAAGCCCGAGCTGAAACGGGGGATCTCCGTGGTGGCGATCTCCGCCAGGGTCTGCACCTGGCTGCCGACGGCGCCCGCATAACCGGTATAGCGAGCGCTCTTGCCGGGTGTCGTCACCCCCAGTCGCACCTCGGTGATGGTGTTCCACTCCTTGCACTCGCTGCACTGGCCTTGCCAGCGGGTGAAGTCGGCTCCACATTCGGAACAAACATAGGCGGTTTTGTTTTTGGCCATGGATAACTCGGGGACAGGATGAATTCCTGCTTGATATACTTGTTTGCGACCGGCAGATCAAACCCAGAATCGGAAAAGTGACTTTCCGCGGCAGGAATACATGGATTCAGAACAACCACTACATCTGATAGAACAACTTGTCCCCCTGCTCCGGGAAAAGGACTTCGACGAAATCTTCAACCGTCTGACCCAGAACGAAAATACGAACAGCCGGTTCCTGCTGAAGATGGAACTCAAACGCAAGTGCACCCCCTGCCGGCGCGTCATCGACATGCGCAACGAGCTGGGCGCCCTCTGTCAGGTGCATGAGTTCGACGGGGTGACCCACTTCATGCCCGCCGAGGCCATCGAGCTGTTTCAATCCCAGTGCTACCTCTACCGGGACAGCTACACCCTGGGGGTCTACGAGGCGCTGCAAGCCTGGTACAAACTCAACCAGGGGCGCAGCGACAATCTGGCGCTGCCCATCAGCCCGTTTCGTCCGTTCGATGTCAGCGCCATCCCCTTCGCCAGCCATTACGGGCGGCAGGAAGAGCGCATGCACTTCAGCTCTCCCATGGTGCTCCAGCTCGCCAACGGCGAGAAGATCCTCGCCAAGAGCTCCGACATCTCCCTCGGCGGCATCCGGGTATCCGTGCCCTATCTGCCCGACTACCAGACAGGCGACCTGATAGCCGTCTTCTTCACCGGACTGGAACGCGATCATCCCCATCCCCTGCTGCGTGACCCGGTCAGCTACCAGATCCTGGGGGAGGAGAGAAAAGAGGACAAATTCTGGCTCAGGCTACTCAAGAACGGCGAACATCCGGTGTTCGACGAGTTCCTGCGCGACTTCATCGAGCGCAACCGCAGCCGCTATCGCGTCAGCGTCGACTACCTGCTCTCCGCCGCAGTCATCAAGGGGTATGAGCAGTTCTATCTGCCGCGCATGACCGGCATGCCCCTCTATTTCGGCAAGGGCAGCATCCCCGCCCTCGAGATCGCCCTGCGCACCGAGAACAACCAGCACATTCTCGAATACTGGCGCGACGCCAAGAACCGCGACATGCTCGCCAGCCTCTTCACCGCTGCCCGCATGCCCTCGTTGCTTCCAGGCAAAGAGGGGCTGCGCGAGACGCTGATCTACAGCTTTACCCATGCGGTACGCAGCCACCTCTACTTCTTCTCCGCGACCCGGGAGGAGCTGGAACAGAGCGGACTGACCGCGCTCTTCTTCCAGATCGGCGCCCGCCGCCCCAGCTGGCGGGTATACAAGTTCAGCATGGAAGCCTGCACCCTGCGGGAGGCCGACCTCGACAACCCCCAGGGCGGGGCGAACCCGTTGCAGGACAGGCTGCTGCGCGAGCGCCTGGCCCAGCTCGGATACGTGGGCATGCTGCAGGAGATAAACCTGGACAACCAGCGCGACGAGTTCCAGCGAGAGACGGGTCAGGATCCGCTCAACGCCAACGCCTTGCAGCGCTTTGGCCATGACATCCATGCCGCCCCCTTCGAGATAGAGACGCTGCACTATGTGCAACTGCGCAAGGAGGCGCGCTACATGCACAAGACGGCCATCGTCTTGCATCACAAGGAGCGATCCTGGGTCGGCTGGACCCGAGACATCTCGGCCCACGGCATGCAAATCGAGCTGGAGGAGCCGTTCGACGGGGAGAAGGGAGACATCATCACTGTGGCTCTGCCCCGTTTGCAGGAGCTCGCCAGAAACATGGACCTGCAACGCCTGCCCTATCGGCTGGTCAGCCTCAACCTGAGCAGAACCGTGCTGCATCTGTGCATCGAGGGGACGGCTGAGCGCCATACCGGCCACCAGTTCTTCAGCCTGCTGATCGAAAGCAACCAGAACAAGCTCAAGACCACCCGGGAGTTCAATCGCTATCGCGGCATGGCCAGGGCGCTGCGCAACCTCTACACCCACCACCTGTTCAACACCCCCGTCTATGTGAACAAGCTCAAGGCCGCCCCGAAACTGGCCGCGGCCGGCCTCTCGCCACAGCCACGCAGCCTTTCCCGTCTGCTGCGCATCTGTGCCGAGCAGGATCAGCAGTTGAACCTGTATCCCCTGTTCCAGGGGGCACTGCTCAAGGCCCTGCTGCTCAATCCCCTGCGCGCCATCGAGCGGGAAGACAAGCCGGAAGAGGAGGAGGTCTACATCGCCGCCCTCCACTCCCAGGGGGGAACCCCCCTGTTTCGCAGCCACCTGGCCAGCAGCTTCAGCTCACCGGATCAAAAGCGCCGCTTCATCGAGCTGGCCCGGCAACAGGGCGAGTTCTATTCGGTACTGGTGGGTATTTCGCGCACCGGCCGCCCGGACACCAGCTTCATCGCGGGTGAACTGGACTACATCGCCAAGTTCGCCATTCACAAGGCCAAGAAGCTGGAAGAGGAGCTCTGGAGTGTCGTGGGCGTGGGTGAACTGACCGATACCACCGAGGCGACCCTGTTCCGCCTTGGCATACCATCCGGGCCCCTCTAGCCAGCAGGGCCGGGAGACAACAAAAAACGGGCACGCAAGCGCCCGTTTTTTGTCTATCAGGCAGCCTGGGGGTTGCGCAGCCAGGCGAGGATGTCGGGGAAGTGATCCTCCTGTGCCTGGGGCGCCGTCAACATGTTGATGTGGTCGTAATCGAGGCGGTTGCCGTTGTCCCGCCCAAGGCGGGTGTGGCGGGCGGCCGAGCCCATCTCGTCGCTGAAGCGGCGCACGTCGACGGGGTGGCCAAGAACCTTGTCCGCCTTGGCGGAGATCATCCAGAGCGGGGGCCAGTTGACCCGGCTCGCCGCCTCGTCATAGGCGAAACCGTCAAAGGGATCCTGCCAGGGCCCGCACTTGACCCAGGGGATGGTCTCCTGCAGGTAGCGCAGGGGCTCATCATCGGCCCCTATCTTCAACCGGCGGGCGGCCAGAAACCCCCGGCGGCGCGCCAGCCAGGGGGCGAGCCGGTTCCAGATCAGATCCACCTTCAACCAGCGCTCCGGGTTCTGCACCGAGACCCCCCGCTTGGTGCCGAAGAACACCAGGCTGGCAACCTGCTCCGCCAGCTCGGGGAAGCGCACCAGGGTCGAGGCCATGATGACGCCGCCCCAGGAGTGGGCCATCCAGTGCACCCGGGCACCGGCATGGCGGGCCGATACCCAGCGCTGCAGGGCGGGAAGATCCTCGGTGATCAGCTCATGCTGGCCGTGGCCGGCCCGCTCGGCGATGGTCGGTGTGCTCAGACCCCGACCACGCAGATCCGCCACATAGACCTGATACCCGTGGCGAGCCAGAAAGCAGGCCAGCCCCTTGCCCGATTCGGTGTAGAAGATGCGGCCGTTCTCGATGGCCCCGTGCACCATCAGGATGGGGTCGGCATGCACCGCGACACCGGGCTGGATATGGCGCACATGGAGTCGATGCTCACCGCAGGGGACAAACAGGGATTGCTGTAACAGTTCCATCTCGTGATCGGCTCCTCCTTGAGCGGGATCAGCACCAGCGTCGGTCGCGACAAGCCAGGGCGCCGAGCAGGCAGAGCACCCCTTCCAGATCGTGGTGATTGAGGGTCGCCGCCGCCTGGGCACGAACCAGGGGTTTGGCATGAATGGCAATACCAAGCCCCGCCACCCCCATCATCTTGAGATCGTTGGCACCATCGCCGACCGCGACCGTCTGGGATGCAACCACCCCGTACTCCGAGGCCAGCTGTTGCAGCGCCTCGGCCTTGGCGGCGGCATCGACGATGGGGCCGCTCACCTTGCCGGTCAGCAGGCCCCCTTCCACCGCCAGCTCGTTGGCGAAAATGGCATCCAGACCCAGAGCACGCTGCAACTCGCCGGCAAAGCGGGTGAAGCCACCGGAGGCGATCGCCACCTTCCAGCCAGCCTGCTTGAGGGTATCGACCATGAGTGGCAGGCCCGGCATCCAGGGCATGTCGGCCGCCACCTCGTCGAGGATGGTGACCGGCGCCCCTTCCAGCAGCGCCACCCGGGCACGCAGACTGTCGGCAAACTCCAGCTTGCCCTGCATGGCTGCCGCGGTAACGGCCGCCACCTGCTCACCGACCCCGGCCAGCCGCGCGATTTCGTCGATGCACTCTATCCTGATCGCGGTGGAATCCATGTCCATCACCAGCAGACCGGGCTCACTCAGGGTAGGCAGGGCGGCCAGATGACACAGGTCGATGTCCCACTCCTGGGCTTTGAGCGCCTGCACCAGCTCGGGGGAGAAGTGGTTGGTGCCAAGCAGCAGCAGTGGAATACCTGCCTGCTCCCCTGCGGGATAGAGGCTGGCCTCGAGCCCCAGGGCATCCAGCTGCTGGGCCAGGCGGGCCAGATGACCGGCCTCCAGCCCCTTGCCAAACAGGACAATCCAGGCGCTGTCGTGGGCGTTGGCCGCGGGCAGCAGGGCTTCGTTGGTGAGCTGCCAGCAGGGGGCACAGCTCAGGGCCCCGGACCAGTCGTGCAGGGAGCGGGGAAGTTGGGACAACAACATAAGAGAGACGCCTTCCTTGGAAATCATGGGGTTCATCATGCGGGCCCAGAGTAGCGTATTGCTTTTTGTACAGGCAAGCGCCAAGATCCCGCCTGCGGTGCGGGCAGACATGGAAACAGACCACCCTGTTTCCCGCTTCGCGGCACCGGGGCACCAGCCAGCCCCGCTCATCCATTACCAGAGGCCCGGTTCTGTGCGTCATCTTCCCATCAAACGTGTTGTCAGCCTGGCGGCGGGAGTCCTGCTCGGTCTCTGGGTGCTGGTGCTGCTCATCCACATGCAGGGAGAGAGCCAGGCCGCCCTGCACGCGGCGGCACGGGACAGGGCACAGGCGCTGGTCGCCTATGCCGCCCGGGACATGCGCCGCTGGATCAAGGAGGACAAGGAGAGCGAACTGGAGAGACTGGCGCAGGATCTGGCCGCCGAGCCTGACATTCTGGACGTCACCCTCTATGACGCCCGCGGTATTCCCCTCGCCCAGTCGGACAACGCCCTGCCGCTGGACAGTCTGCTGCCCATCGGCAGCGACAACAAATCCCTGCCGGAGCAGGGCAAGGGGCGCATCCAGTTCGTCCAGGAGATCCAGGACGGAAACCTGACCCTGGGCTATCTGAGGATCACCCTGGAAGAGCAGAAACTGCTGGCCGCACAGGATACCCATCTCAAGGTCAACCAGGAGAAACAGCGCCTGATGCTGCTGGTGATGCTGCTGGCCGGCCTGCTCATCTCCTACGGGGTGCGTCGCAACTACATGCGGGTGCGCAAGCACAAGAAACAGAGCAAACCCGCCGCTCCGCAATAAGCGGGAGTGGATCCCATCCTCCGGCTTGTATATAACACTGGCAAGATCACTGGCAGGAGAGCCACATGATTGCCCCCCCCTTGCCTCGGGATGAACACAGTCGACTGGAACGACTGCGCATCCTTGGCCTGCTCGACCACGAGCCCATCGATCAGCTTGATCGCCTCACCCGGCTCATCACCCGCCATTTCGCACTCCCCATCGCCATGGTCTCCCTGACCGACGTGAACAGGCAGTGGTTTCTCGCCCGCACCGGGGTCGATATGTGCGAGATCAACCGGGAGCACTCCTTCTGCGGTCATGCCATTTTGCGTCCCGAGATCATGCAGGTACCGGATGCCAGACGGGATCTCCGCTTTGCCGACAATCCGCTGGTGACCGATGATCCCGGCGTGGTCTTCTACGCCGGTCGGCCCCTGCGGGCGCTGGATGGCGTGGTGCTCGGCACCCTCTGCCTGGTGGACCATGTGCCGCGCCATCTCGACGAAGATGCCTGCCGGGATCTCGACGACTTCGGCCGCCTGGTGGAGAACACCCTGCACGACCTGGAGCGGCGCCACCAGGTGCGTACCCTCAACCAGGTGCTGGAAGACAAGGAGCATCTCTTCACCCTCACCTTCAACCAGTCGTCGGTGGGCATGGCCCTCTCCTCCCTTGAGGGGAAATGGCTGAGAGCCAACCCGGGGCTGGAGCGGCTGCTCGGTTACAGCGAGCACGAGATGCTGAGCCGGACCTGGCTCGCCATGACCCATCCCGAAGATCTGCAGCGGGAGCAGCCCCTGTTCGATGCCCTGATCGCGGGGCAACGGCAGGATTACCGGCTGGAGAAGCGGATGATCCGGGCCGATGGCACCCAGTGCTGGGTCCAGCTCAGCGTGACCCTCTGCCAGAGCCGCACCATGGCCCCCCACATGATCGCCGTGTTCGCCGACCTCACCGAGCGCAAACAGGCCGAAGCCGAACTCGTGCGGCTGCAGCAAGGGCTCGAGCAGCAGGTGCAGTCACGGACCAGTGAGCTCTCCCGCACGGTGGAACAGCTGCATCAGGAGATGCGCGAGCGCGGCGCCATGCAGCAGCAGCTGTGGCAGGAGCAGCGCCGCTTGCAGCACATGCTGGAGCACACCAGCAATGCCTTCCTCGAGCTCGATGCCGATTTCATCATCACAGGCTGGAACCCGGCCTCCACCACCCTGCTCGGCTGGCACGCCGACGAGATGCTGGGCCGTCCCCTCTTCGGGCTGCTCGGCGCCGAGCATCCCCTGCTGAGCCTGTCAGGCAACCCGCAGAGTCCGCCACGGCGGCTGGAGTGCGACATCATCACCCGCACAGGCCGGCACATCCCGGTCGAGGTGATTGCCGAGCGTTACCAGTTCGACGGCAAGGTGCGCATCGCCCTGTTTTTGCACGACATCACGGCCCGCCACCAGGTGCTCGCGGAGATCGAGCGTGGCCGTGCCCGACTGCGGGCCATCACCGATGGCCTGCCGGTCACCATCAGCATGGTGTCGCCCGAGGGGCGTTACCTGTTCGCCAACCAGGCCTATTGCCGCTACTTCGGGCTCGATACCGAACAGATGCGGGAAATGAGCGTGCGGGACGTCATCGGCGAGGAGGCCCACGGCAGGGCCATGGCCTATGTGGCAAAGGCCCTCGCCGGTGAGCAGGTGAGTTTCGAGCACCGTTTCGATCTCCCCATAGGCCGACGCGACCTCAGGATCACCATGATCCCGAGCCGGGGCGACGAGCCCGGGGTCTACATCCTCGGCAGCGACATCACCGAGTTCAAGGCGCTGCAAAGCCAGCTGGAACACGAGGCGGCTCACGACCCCCTCACCGGCCTGCCCAACCGGCGCGCCTTCACCCTGCGCCTCTCCCGGGAGCTGGAGCGGGTGCGCCAGAATGCCGAACCCCTGGGCCTGCTGTTCCTCGATCTCGACGGCTTCAAGGGGATCAACGACAGGCTGGGACACCACGTCGGCGATGCCCTGTTGCAACGCTTCGCCCAGGTGCTGAGTGCCGAGGTGCGCCCGGGGGACATGGTGGCGCGCCTGGCCGGCGACGAGTTCACCATCATACTGCCCGCCCTGCGCCAGCCGGAACTGGAGCTGCCCGCCCTGTGCGAGCGGCTGCTGGCGGCCATGGCGGTTCCTGGGGACGTGGCCGGTCACCGGCTGCCCCTTGCCGGCAGCATAGGAGGCGCCCTCTGCCACTCGGGCCAGTATTGTCACATCGACGATCTGCTGCACCGGGCCGATGCCGCCATGTACCGGGCCAAGCAGTCGGGCAAGGGGCGCTTCGCCCTCGATCTCAGCACGGCATAAGGGGCTGTCAGCCCCCCAAAGCAACGGGGAAGCCTCATGCCTCCCCGTTTCTTGACCCACTCCCAGTTCCCCGCAGCGTGGCAGATCGGGAGTCAACGCCCCTCTCACCTGCTGGCTTTCAATCCGAAACGATCTCCCAGGAGCCGTCAGGCTTCTGGCAAGCGGTACCGAAGGCATCCTCCTTCTTGCCCCCCACCGTGATGGTCTGCTGGAATTCGCGGCAGTAGCGGCCACTGCTGCTGGTCCCTTCCCGCACCGCAGTCACCGAGCCGGAGGCGTCGCCATTACTCCAGGTGACGGGATCGTTCAGGGGGGCCGTGGTCGCCTTGACCTGGGCCGCCTCGTGCTCCCGCTGCTGCTCCTCATTGATGTTGTCGAGGATCTTCAGGGTAATGGCGGTGAAGGCCAGCCACTTCCAGGCATCGTTGTCGTCGTAATAACTGCCATAGCCCCCATACCAGTGGCCATAGGGACGAACCACCACCACGTCGTGATAGACACGGCGCCGATTCGGTGGCACGACGATATTGTTGTGGTGATTGTCGATGACCAGGTTGTTGCCCCTGATGTCACGACTATTGTCGATGTGGCGGTTGTCCAGCTGATGGTTGCCCTCGACATGGCGATCCTGTATCTGACGCTGGTTGACATGAACCGGCCGGGTCGCCTTGTCCCGCGCCCTCACATTGCCCCACCCCTCGTTGAATTTTACCGACTCCCGATTGGCCTGACGGGGCACGGCCCTGTGCTGCACCGCGTGGGGCTGGGATACCCGCTGCGGCGCCGACCTGTGCTGGGGCATGTGCTGGCCCCTGCCCTCCAGCGCCAGCGCCTCCTGCCAGAGCGTCGGGACTATCAACATCATGGCAAGCAGCATCGGAGGCAGGATATATATTCGTTTCATGGTGTTAGCCTCATGAGGAGTTGCCCGAAAGTATAGACAGCGCAACTCGCCAGCTGAGTTTTCCATCCCGATGAGGCATAAAAAAACGGCGACCCCTGGGTCGCCGTTTCTGCGTGGAGCCGAAGCCTGGGATCAGTCACCCAGCAGGACGGAGTCCAGCGCGATTTCGATCATGTCGTTGAAGGTCAGCTGACGCTCTTCGGAGGTGGTCTGCTCACCAGTACGGATATGGTCGGAGACGGTGCAGATAGTCAGCGCCTTGGCACCGTACTCGGCGGCCACGCCATAGATACCGGCGGCCTCCATCTCGACACCCAGGATGCCGTATTTTTCCATGACGTCGAACATGGAGGGGTCCGGGGTGTAGAACAGATCGGCGGAGAAGATGTTGCCCACGCGCACGGCCACGCCCTTGTTCTTGGCGGCCTGAACGGCATTGGCCACCAGGTCGAAGTCGGCGATGGCGGCGAAGTCGTGGTCCTTGAAGCGCAGACGGTTCACTTTGGAGTCAGTGCAGGCACCCATGCCGATCACCACGTCACGCAGTTTCACGTCTTCACGCACGGCACCGCAGGAGCCCACGCGGATCAGGGTCTTCACGCCGTAGTCGGTGATCAGCTCTTTTGCGTAGATGGAGCAGGACGGGATGCCCATGCCGTGGCCCATGACGGAGATGCGACGACCCTTGTAGGTGCCGGTGAAACCGAACATGTTGCGCACGTCGCACACCTGCTCGACGTTCTCCAGGAAGGTTTCGGCGATGTACTTAGCACGCAGGGGGTCGCCCGGCATCAGCACGGTATCAGCAAAGGCGCCATCTTTCGCATTGATATGAGGAGTTGCCATTCTCTTTATTCCTTCACACTAGGTTGAGTTTTATTGTCTTTATGGATTGTCCGCTGCCTGCGCGGCGGCGGTACATTACAGGAAACCGGGGCCCTGTGGCACCCCGGGCAGGCGAACCGGCCCGGGGTCACCATCACAGGAAGCTGGTACCGTATTGCAGCTTGGGCAGGCCGTGGTAGGCCGCGATGCTCTGGCCGATGTCGGCGAAGGTCTCGCGACGACCGACGGAGCCCGCCTTGACCGGCTTGCCGTAGAACAGTACCGGAATGTATTCGCGGGTGTGGTCGGTACCACTCCAGGTCGGGTCACAGCCGTGGTCGGCGGTCAGCACCACCACGTCGCCATCCTGCAGCAGGTCGAACAGCTCCGGCAGGCGGGAGTCGAAGTACTCCAGCGCATCGGCGTAGCCCTTGACATCACGGCGGTGACCGTAGGAGGAGTCAAAGTCCACGAAGTTGGTGAAGACGATGGTCTGGTCACCGGCCGCTTTCACCTCTTCCAGAGTCCTGTCCCACAGCTCGGTCAGACCGGTCCCCTTCACCTGCTTGGTGATGCCCTGCTGGGCATAGATGTCGGCGATCTTGCCGATGGAGACCACCTGGCCACCCGCTTCCTTCATGTAGTCCAGCACGGTCGGCGCCGGCGGCAGCACGGAGTAGTCGTGGCGGTTGCCGGTGCGCTTGAAGTTGCCCTTGCCGCTGCCCACGAACGGACGCGCGATGACGCGGCCGATGTTGTAGGGCTCCAGCAGCTCGCGCACGATGTGGCACAGCTCATAGAGCTTCTCGAGGCCATAGGTCTCTTCGTGGCAGGCAATCTGGAACACGGAGTCGGCAGAGGTGTAGAGGATCGGCTTGCCGGTGCGCATGTGCTCTTCGCCCAGATCGTCCAGCACCTGGGTACCGGAGGCGTGGCAGTTGCCCAGATACCCGGGCAGACCGGCCTTCTCGACGATGGCATCCAGCAGCTCCTGCGGGAAGCTGTTGTGGTGGTCATGGAAGTAACCCCACTCGAACAAGACGGGCACGCCGGCAATCTCCCAGTGACCGGACGGGGTGTCCTTGCCGGAGGAGAGCTCCTGGGCAAAGCCGTAGGCGCCGACCACTTCGATGTCCTTGTTCAGTCCGTCCGGGAAGGTGCCGCTGGCGAGTTCGCCCGCGTGGCCCAGACCCAGCTTGCTGAGGTTTGGCAGGTTGAGAGCGCCACGGCCCTCGATCTCACCGGCGGCGCACGCCTTGGCGATATGGCCAAGGGTATTGGCACCCACGTCGCCGAACTTGTCGGCATCGGCGGCAGCACCAATACCGAAAGAGTCCATCATCAGAATAAAGGTACGTTTCATGGGACTTCCCCTTGTTACAAATCAGCCAGACCGATGCGACGGTAAACCTCGGGCAGCGCCTCTGGTCGGGTGTCGCCGATCTTCACGGCAGCCTGCACCATGCGGGCAGCCTCGGCAAATTGAGCTTCTGTCTGAGCGTGGATCAGGGCGAGCGGCTTGTCAGCATCGACGCTCTGACCCAGGCGGATAAAGTCGGTCAGACCGACGGCATAATCGAGTTTGTCGGCGGCGGCGCGGCGACCGCCCCCCATGGCGACCACCGCCAGACCCAGTTCACGGGTGTCCATGGCGGTGACGAATCCGCTGTGGGCCGCGTAGACGGGGCGCACGATGGCGGCTTTGGGCAGGTAGGCGTCGTAGCGCTCCATGAAGTCGGCGGGACCGCCGAGGCCGGTCACCATGCGCCCGAAGATCTCGGCTGCCTTGCCGTTGTCGAGCACCGCCTGCAGCTTGGTGCGGGCATCGCCATCATCGCTGGCAAGACCGGCGGAGATCAGCATCTCGGCACACAGGGCAATGGTCACTTCGTGGATGCGCGGGTTGCGATACTCACCGGTCAGGTAGCGCACCGCTTCGCGCACTTCCACGGCGTTGCCGGCGCTGGAGGCCAGCACCTGGTTCATGTCGGTCAGGAGTGCAGAGGTGCGGCAGCCGGCACCGTTGGCCACGGCGACGATGCTCCTGGCAAGCTCTTCAGAGGCTTCAAAGGTCGGCATGAAGGCGCCGGAGCCCACCTTCACGTCCATCACCAGCGCTTCCAGCCCGGAGGCAAGCTTCTTGGAGAGGATGGAGCCGGTGATCATGGCAATGGACTCGACGGTGGCGGTGATATCCCGTACCGCGTAGATACGCTTGTCCGCCGGGGCGAGATCGCCGGTCTGGCCGATGATGGCGACACCCGCCTCTTTCACCACTTTCAGGAAGCGGTCGTTGTCGACCGAGGTCTGGTAGCCGGGGATGGCATCCAGCTTGTCGAGGGTACCGCCGGTGTGGCCGAGACCACGGCCGGAAATCATGGGCACGAAACCGCCGCACGCAGCGACCATCGGGCCCAGCATCAGGGAGACGACGTCACCCACACCGCCGGTGGAGTGCTTGTCGACGATGGGGCCGCCCAGGTTGAGGTGATCCCAGGTCAGCACCATGCCGGAGTCGCGCATAGCGCAGGTCAGGGCGACCCGCTCATCCATGGTCATGTCCTTGAAGTAGACCGCCATGGCCAGGGCCGCTATCTGCCCCTCGCCGATGGTGTTGTTGGTAATGCCCTGAACGAAGAATTGAATCTCTTGGGTACTGAGCGCTTCACCGTTGCGCTTCTTGCGAATAATTTCTTGAGGCAAAAACATCTTTCATTCCCTCCGTGCACAGTGCACGAACACAGACCGAACCAGATCCGAAAGGGGGCGGCGCACCGCCCCCTGCCGCCGCTTAGTAACCGCTGGTATTGGCAGGCTTGTCGCCATGCCCCAGGGTCGCCAGCAGGCTGGCCAGCAGGCTGGAGGCGCCGAAGCGGAAGGTGCGGGCGGATACCCAGTCCTTGCCCAGGATCTCTTCGGCCATGGCCAGGTACTGACCCGCCACGGCGGCGTCTTTCACGCCACCGGCCGGCTTGAAGCCCACTTTCGGGTTCTTGGCCTTGATCACTTCCATCATGATACGGGCCGCTTCAGGGGTCGCGTTCACCGGCACCTTGCCGGTGGAGGTCTTGATGAAATCGGCACCGGCGTCGATGGAGATCTCGGAGGCGCGACGGATCAGCGCCTCTTCCTTCAACTCGCCGGTCTCGATGATCACTTTCAGCAGTACCTTGGCGCCGCAGGCTTCCTTACATGCTTTGACCAGATCGAAGCCGACCTGTTCATTGCCGGCCATGAAGGCGCGGTACGGGAAGACCACGTCCACCTCGTCGGCACCGTAGGCCACGGCGGCGCGGGTCTCGGCCACGGCGATCTCGATGTCGTCGTTGCCGTGGGGGAAGTTGGTCACGGTCGCGATGCGCACGTCGGCAGCGCCGATGTCACGCAGGGTCTTGCGCGCGATGGGAATGAAACGGGGGTAGATGCAGACGGCGGCGGTCAGGCCAGCCGGAGACTTGGCCTTGTGGCACAGGTCGATCACCTTCTGATCGGTGTCGTCATCGTTCAGGGTGGTCAGGTCCATCAGGTTCAGGGCGCGTTGGGCGGCCACTTTCAGATCAGTCATGCTATGTCTCCAAAGTCTTGTTAAGCCCCATCACCCGCGATCGGCTTCACCGAACACCAAGGGTCGGCAGAGACGTTCCCGGAGCAACGGGATATGGAATTGCAGCGCAAATGCACAGGCAATACGGCTGCAAATAAGGCAAGAGCCCTGTCACTTTCTTACAAAAGTGCGGACTTGGTTCCATGAAGACTTGAGAAAGGCCGACTACGCAGACCCGACTTCCCAATCAATTCCATTTGACCGCCAACACCCGGATTCACCGGGCATTAGTCAATGCCAGCACCCTGCTGGCATCGCCTATTTCAGCCGAGATACCCCGTGTTTGCAAGCCGGATTTGCCAATTTCAGAGGTACCTCACACCCGGCAAATCCAGCGCTGGAAGGCGCTTAAGAGAAGAAGCGGGTCAGGATCCAAGAGTAGGCAATGCCCCCCAGATAGACCCCCACGATCCCCATGACGCCGGAGAGGACGGGCGGCGCCGGTATCGGCAACTTGAGGAAAGAAAACAACACCCCAACGATAAAGCCGGCCGCCATAGCCAGTAGCACTTCATTCATAGAACCTCCGATTTGACTCACTTTATTATTAGTCTTGACAGGAAAACGGTTGTCACCACCCCAAACGAGAACGCCACAGCAAATCGCTGTGGCGTTCGTCTTTATCCTGTCAGTCAGGCGATGTTACATGCCGGACAGCGCCAGGAAGAAGCCTGCGATGGTCGCAGACATCAGGTTGGACAGGGAACCTGCCAGCACGGCCTTCAGACCGAACTTGGCGATGGTGCCGCGACGGTTTGGTGCCATGGAGCCCAGACCACCCAGCAGGATGGCGACGGAGGACAGGTTGGCGAAGCCGCACAGGGCGAAGGAGATGATCGCCTTGGTGTGCTCGGACATGGCCACACCGTTGATCAGCACTTCATCCTTCAGGTAGGGGGCAAAGTTCAGGTAAGCCACGAACTCGTTGACCACCAGCTTCTGACCGATGAAGGAACCGGCCACGACCGCTTCGCTCCAGGGCACGCCGATCAGGAAGGCCAGCGGGGAGAACAGCCAGCCCAGCAGCAGCTCCAGGGAGAGTTGCGGGTAACCGAACCAGCCGCCCACACCGGAGAAGATGCCGTTGATCATGGCGATGAGGCCGATGAAGGCCAGCAGCATGGCACCCACGTTCAGGGCCAGTTGCAGACCGGCGGAGGCACCGGCGGCAGCGGCGTCGATCACGTTGGCAGGTTTGTCGTCCAGCTCACCTTCTGCGGTGTTCTCGTCGTAGCTCGGGGTCTCGGTTTCCGGTACCAGCAGCTTGGCGAACAGCAGACCACCCGGGGCAGCCATGAAGGAGGCTGCGATCAGGTATTCCATCTTGACGCCCATGGAGGCGTAACCGGCCAGCACGGAGCCGGCAACGGAAGCCAGACCACCACACATGACGGCAAACAGCTCGGAGTCGGTCATCTTGGAGATGAAGGGACGTACCACCAGCGGGGCTTCGGTCTGACCGACGAAGATGTTGGCAGTGGCGGAGAGGGATTCGGTACGGGAGGTGCCCAGCACCTTCTGCAGACCGCCGCCCAGCAGCTTGATCACCCACTGCATGATGCCGAGGTAGTAGAGTACCGCGATCAGGGAAGAGAAGAAGATGATGACGGGCAGGACGCGGAAGGCGAAGACGAAGCCACCGCCACCGAACACTTCGAACATCTTGTTGCCAACCAAACCACCGAACAGGAATTCGATGCCGTTCTGGCCATAACCGATGACGCTGGAGACGGCGTCGGACACGCCCACCAGGATGTCACGACCGACCGGCACGTAGAGCACGAAGGCCCCCAGACCGGCCTGGATGGCAAAGGCGCCACCTACGGTACGAATTTTGATTGCCTTGCGGTTGCTGGAGAACAGCACCGCAATAAGGATGAGCGTCGCCATCCCTACCAGACCCATTATCAGATTCATTATTAACACTTCCTCTTTAGTAGCACCTGCCAGCTTGTTAACGATTTGTGTATTGAAGCCGCTAATCAAGGGTGCGCATTATACTAATTACGGTGCGACAAAATAGAATACTGGTCACATTTTATAAGCCACAAACGGCCTGAACATCGTTTAATTAGACCGCAAACGATTTTTATGGGCCCTGTTTTTTATCACTCGGTCATCATTTGATAATCAAATGTTAATTTCATGATTTCCTGGGGGGAACAGCCGCCGGGTGGAGTCATGTAACACCGAAATAACATCCTCCAGCGGTTGCTGCCGCAATTGTGCCAACAAGCGGGCTATGGTCGGCAGGCTGGCCGGCGTGTTCACCTCCCCCTGCTGGCCTTGCAGCGGCATGTCGGGAGCGTCGGTTTCCAGCAGCAAGGCCTCCAGCGGCATCTGGCGTATCGCCTCCCGGGTCTTGTTGGCCCGCTCATAGCTGATGACCCCCCCGATCCCCAGCCTGAAACCCAGTTGCCAGAACACCTCCGCCTGATGCAGGGAGCCGCTGAAGGCATGAATGACCCCCCCTTGTGGCGGAGTGAAGCGCCGCAGGATCTTGGCGACCGTGTCGTTGGCACGCACCGAGTGGACGATGAGGGGCAGCGCATGCGCCATGGCCAGCCGCACCTGCGCCTCGAACATCTCGACCTGCCCCTCCTGCGGCACATGGGAGCGCAGATCCAGCCCGCACTCCCCCACGGCCACCAGCCCACGGGGCCGACTCGCCAGCAGGGTCTCCAGCCGGGTCAGTGCATCCCGGGGCTGCTTGCCCACATACCAGGGATGGATCCCCAGGCCATAGCGGATGTCGTCGTGGCGCTCGGCCAGCGCCATCACCCGCCCCCAGTTTTCCTCTCCCACGGCGGGGATGATATACTCGCCCACCCCCAGCTGGCGCCACCGGGTCAGCAGCGCCTCCCTATCGGCGTCAAAGACCGGAAAATCGAGGTGGCAGTGGGTGTCTATCAATTCCATGTCGCGCTTACCTGTCTGTCGTACTCAATGGGTTCATTCCATGCCAACACACGTTTCCCGAGGCTTTACCCTGATAGAACTGGTGCTGGTCATCATCGTGCTGGGGATCCTGGCCGTGACCGCCCTGCCCCGCTTCATCAACATCCAGGACGACGGGCTCAAGAGCAGCGTCTCGTCCACGGCGGGCAGCTTTGCCAGTGCCGCCCGGCTCGCCCACGCCGGCTGGGCGGTCAAGGTGAAGGGGGAGCCCCTGGCACTCTACAACTTTAGCGGCATGGGCAGGCAGGATCTCGACATCAACAGCCATGGCTGGCCGGTGGGCACCAAGGAGGACCAGGGAGGTCAGGGGCCCGATACCGTCTTCCCCGGTGGCGACAGCGATCAGATCTCCGTCAGCAGCCGGGACGACTGCGAGAGCCTGTTTGGCGCCCTGCTCGATACCGATCTGACGGTGGCCGATGAGTTGCACCAGGATTCAGACAGTGACTACATCTCCCGGCTCATCCCGGCAGACGCTCAGGCTGACGGCGCCCTTCGTCACGACAACTGCCGCTATACCCTGCGCAGCTCCGTGGGCCGCTTCCCGGCATACCCCGACGGGCTCTCGTTCGACTACAACAGCGTCACTGGCGCCGTGACTCGCCAGTTCCAGTGAGGTCGTCGCCCTTCTCCGGGCGCTTCTCGTCTTCATCATGGCGTACCGGCGCGCAGCAGCGCCGGTTCTCCGGTGTGAGTCCCCACTCCTGGCACCAGGCATCGTAGCGAGCCAGCCAACGCAGCAATATCCCCTTCATGGGCGCCTCCTTGTCTCGATGGTTTCCCCACAAGCCTGCCCCAATCCAACTCCCCAGACCAGCATCTCGGGGCCAGCGGCGTCATGGCCTGTCCAGCGGCAGCAGCAGCCCCATGGAAATCTCGTCCACATAGCCCTCGTCCAGCCGATAGGCCTGCCGTCTCACCCCTTCCTCCACGAACCCGCACTTGCGATACAAGGCGTGGGCCACCTCGTTGTGGGCCATCACTCCCAGCTCCAGCCGGTGGATACCGAGATCCCTCGCGGCCGCGATCAGGGTACGCAGCAACCGTTCACCCCATCCCTGCCCGCGCGCCCCCGAACGCAGCCCCATCACCACCAGGGCGCAGTGGCGGTTGCGTGCCAGGCCGCCACCAAGGAGCGCGGCAAACCCTTGCACCTCCCCCGCCAGATCCAGCAGCCACATGGCCTGGTTGGGGGACGCGGCCATGGCCTCGAGCCGCCTGCGCTGCCCCGCTATGTCCGAGGGGCGCTCTCCCGCTTCATACAGCATGAAGCGGGTCTCCCTGTCCAGTTGCCCGAAGAAGCGGTCCAGCACCGCCGCATCCTCCACCCCTGCCATACGAATCATCAGCCTGTTCTCCCTGCCTGGTGGTTCTGCCGACCACGACCATAAAAAAACGACTCCCTCAGGAGTCGTTTTTATCAGAGCCATCTGGCTAACGCCACGCCCTCGGCCCGATCAGGCTTTCGCTGGCAGGCTCAGGCAGGCGACCGCTTCCACCTGCATCGTGCGAGGGGAAGATCCCGAGCGACGATCAGGCCTTGGCTGGCAGGCTCAGGCGAGCAACGGCTTCCACGTGCATGGAGTGCGGGAACATGTCCACCGGCTGCACCTCGTCCAGCACGAAGCCCTGCTTGACCAGCCAGGCGAGATCCCGGGCCAGGGTCTGGGGGTTGCAGGAGACATAGACCAGACGACGCGGCGCCATGGCCACCAGGGTCTGCAATACCGCCTTGTCACAGCCCTTGCGGGGCGGATCCATCACCACCACGTCGGCACTCACCCCGTCGGCATGCAGGGCAGGCATCAGCTGCTCCGCCTTGCCCACGTGGAACTCGGTCTGCTCGATGCCGTTGAGGGCCGCATTGCGACGGGCGTCGCTGATGGCGCTCTCCACCGACTCAATCCCCACCACCTTGGCGGCCTTGCCTGCCAGGAACAGGGAGATGGTGCCGATGCCGCAATAGATGTCGAACACCGTCTCGCTGCCGGTCAGCTCGCAATACTCCAGCGCCTTGGAGTAGAGCACGTCGGTCTGGCTCGGGTTGTTCTGGAAGAAGGAGAGGGGCGAGATCTCGAATTCGAGCTCGTGGATCTTGTCGCGGATCACCCCGCTGCCCAGCAGCACCCGGTTCTTGTCACCCAGGATGCGGTTGGTGCGCGCCTCGTTGATGTTCTGCACCAGAGTAGTGACCGGCAGATCCGCCAGGGCCGCCAGCAGCTCGGCTTCGAACGGCAGCGCTTCGCCCAGGGTCACCAGCACCACCATCAGCTCGCCGCTCTTGAAGCCCTTGCGGGTCATCAGGTTGCGCACGCAGCCGGTGTGGGCCACCTCGTCATAGGCCGCGATGTCGTGCTCGCGCATCCAGTTGCGTACCCGGGCATTGAGCTCCACGTGCAGCGAGTCCTGCACCGCGCAATCATCGGCGGTGATGAGGTCGTGGGAGTGCTTGCGATAAAAACCGATCTCGGCGCCCGCCTCGCTGCCACGCACCGCGTACTGGGCCTTGTTGCGGTAGGCAAACGGCGTCTCCATGCCGAGGATGGGGTTGACCACGGCCTCACCCAGCCCGACCTGCTCCAGTGCGCTCTGCACCAGGCTCTGCTTGAGGGCAAGCTGGGCCGGATAGGCCAGCGGGCGCACCTGGCAGCCACCGCACTCGGTGTTGGGGCAAAAATCGGCCACCCGATCGGCAGAGGGCTGGGTCAGCTCGACCAGCTTGCCGTGCAGGTAGTTCGGTTTGACCTCGGTCAACTCGACCAGCGCCTGCTCACCGGGCAGCAGACCCTCGACAAACAGGGGGCGATCGAACAGGCGACCCTTGCCATCCCCCTTGTCGGTCAGTTCCAGAATATCGATCTGATGTTGGTGTCCCACTAACGGCATGAGCGGCTCCGAAGGCATGAAAGAGAGGGTGACGACGGGGCAGACCCGGCGACCCCGAATAAAGGGTGGCAGAGTTTAGCGGAGATCCGCCCAAAATGCAGGCATAAAAGACCCCGCAAACACAAATAGCGACCCCGGCCACCAGCGGCCCGGTCCGGGCAGCCTGGCCAGCCCGCCCCAATAAAAAACCGCCGGACGGGGCCGGCGGTATGACATTCATGGCAGCAGGATCAATGGCTGTAGGCTTTCTCGCCGTGACTGGTCACGTCCAGCCCTTCGCGCTCGGCATCTTCCTTCACCCGCAGACCGATCAGCAGGTCCACCAGCTTGTAGGCCACGGCCGAGACCAGGGCGGTCCAGACCACGGTCACCCCCACGCCGATGACCTGTACCTTGACCTGGGCCAGGATGGAGTATCCCTCGGCCACCTGGTTGGTCACATAGTCCCACACCCCGGTGCCGCCCAGATCCGGGCTGGCGAACACCCCGGTCAGCACGGCCCCCAGGATCCCGCACACCCCGTGCAGGCCGAACACGTCCAGGCTGTCATCGGCCCCCAGCAGACGCTTGAGACCGTGCACGCCCCACAGACCGGCCACCCCGCTGAGCAGGCCGATGATGAGGGCGCCCCCCACACCGACGAAACCGGCGGCAGGGGTGATGGCAACCAGGCCCGCCACCGCACCGGAGACAGCGCCAAGCAGGGAGGGACGGCCCTTCATCGCCCACTCGGCGAAGGTCCAGGAGAGGGCGGCAGCGGCCGGTGCGATCCAGGTGTTGGCGAAGGCCAGGGCCGCCGTGCCGTTGGCTTCGAGGGAGGAGCCAGCGTTGAAGCCGAACCAGCCGAACCACAGCAGGGCGGCACCGATCATGGTCATGGTCAGGCTGTGGGGGGTCATGGGGTCACGGCCATAGCCAACCCGTTTGCCCACCATGAAGGCCCCTACCAGACCGGCCACCGCGGCGTTGATGTGCACCACGGTGCCGCCGGCGAAGTCCAGAGCGCCGTGCTGGAACAGATAGCCTGCGGTGGCACCGGCCGCTTCGGCGGCGGCCGCATCCGTGTAGGCATCCGGACCCGCCCAGTACCACACCATGTGCGCCATCGGGATATAGGCGAAGGTGAACCAGATCACCGCGAACAGCAGCACCGCCGAGAACTTCATCCGCTCGGCAAAGCCGCCAACGATGAGCCCGCAGGTGATGGCGGCAAAGGCGCCCTGGAACACCACGTAGATGAACTCGCTGATCCCGACCCCCTTGCTGAAGGTGGCGGCGATGGAATCCGGCGTCACCCCCATCAACAGCACCTTGTCGAAGGAGCCGTAGAAGGCGCCGCCCTCGGTGAAGGCCAGGGAGTAGCCGTAGACCACCCAGAGGACGGTGATGAGGCAGAACAGGGTGAACACCTGCATCAGCACGCTCAGCATGTTCTTGGCGCGCACCAGGCCGCCGTAAAAGAGGGCGAGGCCCGGCACGGACATCAGGATCACCAGGGCCGCCGCCACCATCAGCCAGGTATTGTCCCCCTTGTTGATGGTCACGGTCGCGGCCGCCTGTACCACATCGGCCTGCGCGGCCACCTCTTCGGCCCAGCCCGGGGCGGCCATGGTGGCGGCCAGCGCCAGCAGGCCAGTCATTACGAGTCTCTTGAACATACAGCCCTCTCCTTGTCGTCCCGGCATCCGGGTCCATTTCCTGATATGCATTTCCAACCTGGCCACCTGCCCACCGCACCTGTGTGGCTCACGGAGACATCATGGCGACATGACATGGGGAAAGCATAAAGCAGGCCAAGAAAAATAATCCTTTTATTTCATGGCCTTATGTTTTTATCACATTCAACACGCACCATCTTGGCGCACGATGCCCGGTTACAGGGGGAAAATCGCACTTTGGCTGTGCATTGCCGGGAAAATGCACCAGGATGACCCAACCGCCTCACAATGACGGGGCGAACCCGTGGTGATGTCACCCTGGCAGGCTTTTCTATCCCGCTAAGGTATTTATGAAATAAATGAAATGGGCCATACCATGGTGAAATCAAATGAGGCTGACGGCCAATATCCCCCCACCCGAGGGGCACAAGCACTTTAAGAGTGCAAACTCGCACCATTCGTCTGGTCTGCCCCGAAATGCCCGGTCATACTGGCAAGCCATCATCCCCTGTTCCCAGCGCCGCGAGGAGCCCATGCCCAATCTCAACGTGACCGAAATCAAGGCCTTCGTGCCTGCCCGGGATTTCACACTGTCAAAGCAGTTCTATCAGGATCTCGGCTTTACCCTGGCCTCCGATGGCGACGGCGTGGCCTATTTTCATCTCGGCAACGCAAGCTTCCTGCTGCAGGATGGCAACCCCCCGGGGCTGGCCGAGCAGCTCATGATGCACCTCCTGGTGGAGGACGTGGCCGCCTGGCAGGAGCAGGTGGCAACGAGCCAGCTGGCCCGCCGCTATGGCGTCAGGGTCACGGAGCTCGTCACCCAGCCGTGGCGCATGAAGGAGTTCTGTCTGTACGACCCCTCAGGCGTGCTGTGGCGCATCGCGCAGAATATCGACTGAGGGGATGGCAGTCCGAGAGGCTGATGGCCCGAGAGCCTGTGGGTCTGAATGTCTGAGAGCCTGTGGGTCTGAGGGTCTGAGGGT
>NZ_CDBK01000034.1:128585-178302 GCF_000819785.1 Aeromonas caviae
GGGTCTGAGGGTCTGAGGGTACACCTCTTCGCACCGCCCGGAAAAACAAAAGGCCATCCGCGAGGATGGCCTTTTGTCATGGAATCTGATGGTGCCCGGGGTCGGACTCGAACCGACACGTATTGCTACGGCGGATTTTGAATCCGCTGCGTCTACCGATTTCGCCACCCGGGCAGCTGCGAGGGATTATACGAATGGCGCTTGGCCATGCAAGGTGTTTTTCTTGCGCCCACCGTTGTTTGCTCATTTATTCAACGCCTTGCCGATGCCAAGCCAGTTACATAGAATGCCCGCATCATATTAATGGAATAATCATCATGGCCAAGCGCAAGACCCCCTCCCCTCTCCAGCCTGCTCCCCGGCATCCGTCTGCCGGTCTGCTGCGCCGTCTCGGCGCCCTGCTCTATGACTATCTGGTGGTGATTGCCCTGCTGATCATCGCCGGCTTCATCGGCATGGGGGTGGCCCACCTGCTGCTGGCCACCGGCATGGCGCACGTCCCCGAGGGCAAGGATGCCGCCTGGCTGCTCACCAGCCCCCTCTACAGCGCCTGGCTGGCCTTCGTCATCTGCGGTTTCTACACCTGGTTCTGGGTCCGCGCCGGCCAGACCATCGGCATGCGGGCCTGGCGCCTGCGCATCCAGAACCTGGACGGCAGCAACATTCGCGTCACCCAGGCCCTGATCCGGCTCGCTACCTCGGCCTTTGGCCTGGGCAACCTGCTGTGTGTGTTCAATCGCGCCCGCCCCCGCGCCTTCCAGGACATCTGGGCCGAGTGCGAGGTGGTGGTGCTTGGCAAGACGGAAAACCTGGAGCAGCTCAATCGCTGATCCCAAGACGGCAACGAAAAAGGGCACCCCGAGGTGCCCTTTTTGTTGACCAGAACTGACTGCTTGCAGCCCAGAACCTTGACGGAAACGGTGCATCGGGATGCGATGGCCGCCTGTTGTCAGCAGCCCGCCGTCCTTCAGGCCGCTACTGCTTGCGGCTCAGGATATAGAAGGAGATGCCGCCAAACAGCAGGCTGGGTGCGATGGCCGCGAGGATGGGCGGGACCGCATAGACCAGGCTGACCGGGCCGAACACCCTGTCGCTCACATAGACCGCGAAGCCGGTCATGATCCCCATCAGCATCCGCGCCCCCATGCTCACCGAACGCAGCGGGCCGAAGATGAAGGAGGAGGCGAGCAGTATCATGGCCACCACGGAGAGCGGTGAGAGCAGCTTGCGCCACATCTCCAGCTTGTAGCGTCCGGCATCCTGCTTGTTGGCATCCAGATAACCGATGTAGTCCCGCAGCCCCGAGATGGGCAGGTTTTCGGGATCGATACTGACCACCCCGAGCTGCTTGGGGGTCAGCTCGGATTGCCAGGCCATCTGGGCATGCTGTTCGTCCTGGATCCGGGTGGGATCGTCAAACCGGGTGATGTGCACCTGTTTCAGCAGCCAGTGGTGATCCTCGAACACCCCCTCCTTCGCCTGCACCACGTCGATCAGGTTGCGGGACGGAGTGAAGCGGTAGAGGGTGATGCCGGTCAGGGCGCCATCATTGCGCACCCCGTTGATGTTGACGAAGTTGTTGCCATCCCGTGCCCATACCCCGTAGGCCGAGACCGTGAGTCGCCCTTCCGACATGGCCCCCGCCTTGATGTCATCCGCCATCCGCTTGGCGGCCGGTGCGACGTACTCGCCCATCAGCCCCACCAGCAGCATCAGGGGAATGGCGGTCTTGAGCGCCGCCATGACGATGCTGATCTTGGAGCGTCCCGCCGCCTGCATCACCACCAGCTCGGAGCTGGTCGCGAGCTGGCCCAGGCCGATGAGGCCACCGAGCAGGGCCGCCAGGGGGAAGAAGAGCACCGCCTCCTTGGGCATGGAGAGCAGCACGTAGTAGAGGGCGTTGAGCATGTCGTAGTTGCCTTCCCCGACCGCCTTCAACTGCTCCACGTACTTGATGAGCGCGGCCAGCCCGACTAGGGTCAGCTCGCACAGCAGGATCGACATGAAGATGACCCTGCCTATGTATCTATCGAGAATGCCGAACATCAGCAGAGACTCCCAGGTTGCAGCATCATGCTGACTTTCTCTTGAACAATTGCCCTTTGACCCCGTTCCACCAGCTGGTGCCCTGCAGGTTGAGAGGCAACCCTATCAGCAGCAGATAGACCAGGGGCACCAGGAACATCCCGGGCCAGTGGGGCAGACGCCCGCTGTCGATGGCCGACCGGGCGGCACTGAGCAGCAGGAAATAGGAGAGATAGAGCAGGATGGCCGGCAGCAGCTTGGCGTAACGCCCCTGACGGGGATTGACCCGCGCCATCGGCACCACCAGGAAGGTGAGCACCAGGATGGAGAGGGGCAGCGACAGGCGCCACTGCAATTCGGCCATCAGCTGGTTGTCCTGGGTGCCGAGCAATGCCAGGGTCGGCTTGGCCGCCGCCTTGCGGTTGGATTGCTCCATCTCCTGCTGGCGGATCACCAGGCTGTATTCACGAAACTCCGAGACCTGGAACTGCTTGCCGGTGAAATGCCCCTCGTAGCGCGAACCATCCTTCAGGGTCAGCCACTGCAAGCCGTTGCTGTCGGCGGTCACCTGCCCCTCGTTGGCCACCACCACTGACGGGGGTGAGCCACCCTCGGCCCGTTGCAGCACGAAGATTTTCTGCAACTCCGACCCCTTGTCGTTCAGATCCTGGATGTAGGCCACCAGGCGCCCCTTGTCGAGCTCCATGAAGCGGCCGGCCTGCAGGAAAGAGATACCGGGATCGGCCTTGAACTCGTCGATCACCTGGTACTCCCGCTCCTTGGCCTGGGGGGCGACCCAGCCGGTGTTGAACGCCGCGACGGCGGCGGTCAGCAGGGCCAGCACCAGGGCGCTGCCCATGATGAAACGGTGACTGAAACCCACCGCGTGCATCACCGTCATTTCGCTTTCAGCGTACAAACGGCCGTGAGCAAACAGAATGGCTAAAAACAGACTGATAGGCAGCATCAACAACGCCATATTCGGCAGGTTGAGCAGCAGGAGGGTGGATACCAGGCGCGTCGGCACCTCACCATCGGCGGCATCGCCAATGATCTGGATAAATTGCTGGCTGACGAAGATAAGCAGCAGCACGAACAGCACCGCCAGCTGGGTTTTCAGGGTCTCCCTGAACAAATATCGGAAAACGATCACAGTCATTCCCAAGTAAACTTGTGTTTTTAGTCGAATGCCTGAAAAATAGGGCCCTATATTGGATTTTTACCAGTTTGAACTGCGGAGCCTGTGACTGTTCGCTCCGCCTCTGATACCCCAACAAGCACCGCATTATTCAATAAATGGTGCCTTTTGTCTTTAGGATGTAGGAGATTCCATGGAGTTCAGTGTAAAGAGTGGCAGTCCTGAGAAGCAACGCAGTGCCTGCGTCGTGGTCGGCGTTTTTGAGCCCCGCCGCCTCTCTCCGGTTGCCGAACAGCTGGACAAGATCAGCGACGGCTACCTCAGCTCGCTGCTGCGCCGTGGCGACCTGGAAGGGAAACCGGGCCAGATGCTGCTGCTGCATCAAGTACCGGGCGTGCTCAGCGAGCGCGTACTGCTGGTCGGGTGCGGCAAGGAGCGCGAACTCGACGAGCGCCAGTACAAGCAGATCATCAACAAGACCATCACCACCCTGAACGAAACCGGCTCCATGGAAGCGGTCTGCTTCCTGACCGAGCTGCACGTCAAGGGTCGGGATACCTACTGGAAGGTGCGTCAGGCGGTGGAAACCACCAAGGCGGGCCTCTACAGCTTCGATCAGTTCAAGACCAACAAGGCCGAACCGCGCCGTCCGCTGCGCAAGCTGGTCTTCAACGTGCCGACGCGTCGGGAACTGACCATAGGCGAGCGCGCCATCAACCACGGCCTGGCCGTGGCGAAAGGGGTGCGCATCTGCCGCGACGTGGCGAACATGCCGCCCAACGTCTGCAATCCCGCCTACCTCGCCTCCCAGGCCCGCCGTCTGGCGGATGCCTATGACAACATCACCACCAGGGTGGTGGGGGAGCAGGAGATGGCCGAGCTCGGCATGAACTCCTACCTCGCAGTGGCCCGCGGCTCCGAGAACGAAGCCATGATGGCCATCATCGAGTACAAGGGCAACGCCGACGCCAAGCCCATCGTGCTGGTGGGCAAGGGGCTGACCTTCGACTCCGGCGGCATCTCCATCAAGCCGGCAGACGGCATGGACGAGATGAAGTACGACATGGGTGGCGCCGCCTCCGTGCTCGGCACCATGCACGCCCTGGCCCAGTTGCAGCTGCCCATCAACGTCATCGGCGTGCTGGCGGGCTGCGAGAACATGCCGGGGGGCAACGCCTACCGCCCTGGTGACATCCTCACTACCATGTCCGGCCAGACCGTCGAGGTACTCAACACCGACGCCGAAGGCCGCCTGGTGCTGTGCGATGCCCTCACCTATGTGGACCGCTACGATCCCGAGACCGTGATCGACGTGGCGACCCTGACCGGTGCCTGCATCATCGCCCTGGGCCACCATACCTCTGGCCTCTTGGCGAACCACAACCCCCTGGCCCACGAGCTGCTCAACGCCTCCGAACAGGCCGGCGATCGCGCCTGGCGTCTGCCCCTGTTCGACGAGTATCAGGAGCAGCTGGAAAGCCCGTTCGCGGACATGGCCAACATCGGTGGCCGTCCGGCCGGTACCATCACCGCCGCCGCCTTCCTGTCGCGCTTCACCAAGAAGTACAACTGGGCCCACCTGGATATCGCAGGGACCGCCTGGAAGAGCGGCAAGGAGAAGGGCTCCACCGGCCGTCCTGTGCCCCTGCTGACCCAGTTCCTGCTCAACCGGGCCGGCGTGGCGGACGTCGAAGACAAGGAGTGATCCCCTTCCCCATCGACTCGAAGAGCGATGCGAGAAGGCGTTACCCTGTATCACAAGGAAGAGGCCTGCCTCTTCCTTGTTTCATTGAGAGAATCCGGGAAGTCCGTGCCAGACGCGGCTCCCGAAGACGGCCAATCGCTGTCCGTCACAGCCAAACGGGACCGACCTGATGAGCCAAGTGACCTTTTACCTGATGAGCCAGCCCGATGATGCGGATGCCTCCGCCGTCGAGCGCCTCGCCTGCCAGCTTGCGGCCGATGGCTGGAGCGCAGGCCACCTCTATCTGCTGTGCGAGGACGAGGCCCAGGCCCTGCGTCTGGACGAGCTGTTGTGGCAGTTGCCGCCCGATCGCTTCGTGCCGCACCAGTTGCAGGGGGAGAGCGGTCAGGCTCCGGTGGAGATAGGCCATCAGCCGCCACGGCGGCGCTATGCCTGCCTCATCAACCTGGCCCGGCAGACACCTTTGTTTGCAGGACACTTCGCTCAAGTGGTAGATTTTGTCCCCACTGACGAAACGCAAAAGCAGCAAGCCCGCGAGCGCTACAAGCACTATCGCCAGGCGGGCCATACCCTCGAGATGAGGGATCAGCCCGTCCTTGCCGCACCGGATCCGGCGCAGCCCTGACTGCACCACCCGCGATCCACCACGACTCAACACCAGACTCCATCCATCCAGAATACGGCGAGACCATGGAAAAGACTTTTAATCACAACGCCATCGAACAGGCGCTCTATCAGCACTGGGAAGCCCAGGGTTACTTCAAGCCCCACGGCGACACCAGCAAAGACTCCTTCTGCATCATGATCCCGCCGCCCAACGTCACCGGCAGCCTGCACATGGGTCACGCCTTCCAGCAGACCCTGATGGACACCCTGATCCGCTACAACCGCATGCAGGGCAAGAACACCCTGTGGCAGGCGGGCACCGACCACGCCGGTATCGCCACCCAGATGGTGGTGGAGCGCAAGATCGCCGCCGAAGAGGGCAAGACCCGTCACGACTACGGCCGTGACGCCTTCATCGACAAGATCTGGCAGTGGAAGGAAGAGTCCGGCGGCACCATCACCCGCCAGATGCGTCGCCTCGGCGACTCCGTGGACTGGGAGCGCGAGCGCTTCACCATGGATGAAGGCCTCTCCGCTGCCGTACAGGAAGTGTTCGTCCGTCTCTACGAAGATGGCCTGATGTACCGCGGCAAGCGTCTGGTGAACTGGGATCCCAAGCTCAACACCGCCATCTCCGATCTGGAAGTGGAAAACCGCGAGATAAAGGGCCACATGTGGCACCTTCGCTATCCCCTGGCCAACGGCGCCAAGACCGCCGAGGGTCAGGATCACCTGATCGTCGCCACCACCCGCCCGGAAACCATGCTGGGTGATACCGCAGTGGCGGTGAACCCGGAAGACCCGCGCTACAAGGCGCTGATCGGCCAGCACATCCTGCTGCCGCTGGTGAACCGCCTGATCCCCATCGTCGCCGACGAACACGCCGACATGGAGAAGGGCACCGGCTGCGTGAAGATCACCCCGGCCCACGACTTCAACGACAACGAAGTGGGCAAGCGCCACAACCTGCCGATGATCAACATCTTCACCCTGGACGCCCACGTGCGTGCCGAGGCCGAAGTGGTCGACACCAATGGCAACCCCAGCACCGCCTATGATGCCGCCCTGCCGAGCGAGTTCGCCGGGATGGAGCGCTTCGCCGCCCGCAAGGCCATCGTCGCCAAGCTGGACGAGCTGGGCCTCCTGGCCGAGATCAAGGATCACGTGCTGCAGCAGCCCTACGGCGATCGCGGCGGCGTGCCCATCGAGCCCATGCTGACCGACCAGTGGTACGTGCGCGTGGCCCCCATGGCCAAGACCGCCATCGAGGCGGTGGAAGATGGCCGCATCCAGTTCGTGCCGAAGCAATACGAAAACATGTACTTCTCCTGGATGCGCGACATTCAGGACTGGTGCGTCTCCCGTCAGCTGTGGTGGGGTCACCGCATCCCGGCCTGGTATGACGACGCCGGCAACGTCTACGTGGGCCGCAACGAAGAGGAAGTGCGCGCCAAGCACAGCATCCCGTCCGTGACCGTGCTGCGTCAGGACGAAGATGTGCTCGACACCTGGTTCAGCTCCGCCCTGTGGACCTTCTCCACCCTGGGCTGGCCGAACAACACCGAGGCGCTCAAGACCTTCCACCCCACCGACGTGCTGATGAGCGGCTTCGATATCATCTTCTTCTGGATCGCCCGGATGATCATGATGACCATGCACTTCATCAAGGACGAAAACGGCCAGCCGCAAGTCCCGTTCAAGACCGTCTACATCACCGGCCTCATCCGTGACGAAGAAGGCCAGAAGATGTCCAAGTCCAAGGGCAACGTGCTGGACCCCCTCGACATGATCGACGGCATCTCCCTGGAAGATCTGCTGGAGAAGCGCACCGGCAACATGATGCAGCCGCAGATGGCCGAGAAGATCGCCAAGCGCACCGCCAAGCAGTTCCCGGAAGGGATCAATGCCCACGGTACCGACGCCCTGCGCTTCACCCTGGCGGCGCTCGCCTCCACCGGCCGTGACATCAACTGGGACATGAAGCGCCTGGATGGCTACAACAACTTCTGCAACAAGCTGTGGAACGCCTCCCGCTATGTGCTGATGAACACCGAAGATCAGGATTGCGGCTTTGCCGGTGGCGAGATGCAGTTCAGCCTGGCGGATCGCTGGATCCAGTCCCAGCTGCAAGTGGCCATCCGTGACTTCCGCACCGCCCTCGATACCTACCGCTTCGACATCGCTGCAGGCGTCTTGTACGAATTTATCTGGAACCAGTTCTGTGACTGGTATCTGGAGCTGACCAAGCCGGTACTGACCAAGGGCTCCGAGGCCGAGCAGCGCGCTGCCCGCCACACCCTCGTCAGTGTCCTCGAGACCCTGCTGCGCCTGGCACACCCGATCATCCCGTTCATCACCGAAACCATCTGGAAATCGGTCGCCCCGCTGGCCGGCGTGCACGCCGACACCATCATGATTCAGGCTTTCCCGGAATTCGACGCCGCCAAGGTGGACGACGCCGCGATGGCGGATCAGGAGTGGGTGAAGGAGTTCATCGTCAGCATCCGCAACATCCGCGCCGAGATGAACGTGGCGCCGAGCGTGCCCCTCAACGTGCTGCTCCAGTGCGATGCCAAGGATACCCAGCGCGCCGCTGACAACGAGGCCTTCCTCAAGTCGCTGGCCCGTCTGGAATCCATCCGCGTACTTGGCGCAGGTGAAACCGCCCCGCTGTCGGTCAAGAAATTGATCGGTGCCACCGAGCTGATGATCCCGATGGCTGGTCTCATCGACAAGGAAGCCGAGCTGGCCCGTCTGGCCAAAGAGGTGGCCCGTCTGGTGGGCGAGTGCGGCCGCATCGAAGGCAAGCTCGGCAACGAGGCCTTCGTCGCCAAGGCGCCGGAAGCGGTCATCATCAAGGAGCGCGAGAAGCTGGAAGATTACCGTCTCCAGCTGACCAAGCTGGAAGCCCAGCAGGCCGAGATCGCAGCGCTCTAAGCCACAGCGCAACATGACAAGCCCCCGTTTATCGGGGGCTTTTTCATGTCATGGGTTCAGTTCTCCCTCTCCTGCCCCGCAGTTTTATCCCTCCCGCCGGGGCGATATTCAAAAATTCACGAGCCAAATCACCTCCTTTCACAAGCGCAGAGCCCGCAAATTCATTACACTGCCAGCGGTCTTTTCTATCGGGAGTGCTGCTGCAGTATGGAAATATTGATCCTGTTTGGATTGATTTTGCTCAATGGCGTCTTCGCCATGTCGGAAATCGCCATCGTGACGGCACGCAAGGCACGCCTCGCCAAAATGGCGAGCGAAGGGAGCCGCTCCGCCGCCATCGCCCTCAAGCTCGGGGAAGATCCGACCCATTTCCTCTCCGCCGTGCAGATCGGCATCACCAGCATCGGCCTGCTCAACGGTATCTATGGCGAGTCCCTGCTGGCCCAGCCCTTCGCCCTCTGGCTGCAGGAGTGGGGGCTCTCCCCCAAGAGCAGCAGCCTGCTCGCCACCGTCATCGTGGTCGTGCTGGTCACCTATCTCTCCATCGTGGTAGGGGAGCTCGTGCCCAAACGCCTCGGACAGCTCAGCGCCGAGCGCATTGCCTGTCTGGTAGCCCGCCCCATGCTCTGGCTGGCGACCCTGACCCGTCCCTTCGTCTGGTTGCTCTCCGCCTCCACCAACGCCAGCCTGCGGCTGCTGCGGGTCGATCAGCGCAGCAGCAACAATGTCACTCAGGAGGAGATCCACGCCATGCTGGTGGAGGGCTCCGAAGCGGGGGTGATCGAGGACCATGAGCACACTATGTTGCGCAACGTGTTCCGCCTCGACGAACGCAGCCTGGCCTCCCTGATGGTGCCGCGCAGCGACATCCGCTATCTTGACCTGTCACTGCCGCTGGAAGTGAACCTCCAACGTCTGGTGGAGTATCGCCACAGCTTCTTCCCTGTCTGTGACGGCAGCCTGTCGGATCTCGTCGGCATCCTCAACGTCAGCAAGGTGCTGCACGCCTACATCAAGGGAGAGCCCATCGATCTGGCGGCGCTGACCCAGGACGGCAGCCTGCTGCCGGAGACCCTCAACGGCCTGGAGCTGCTCAACCACTTCCGTACCCACTCCGAGCACATGGTGCTGGTGGTGGACGAATATGGCGAGCTGCAGGGGCTGGTCACCCAGCAGGATCTGCTGGAAACCCTGGCCGGCGACTTCCAGCAGGAAGATGGGGAAGACAACTGGGCCTTCCAGCGCGCCGACGGCAGCTGGCTGCTCGACGGCCTCATTCCGCTGCCAGAATTGAAGGACTGTCTGGAGCTGGTTCGTCTGCCGGAAGAAGAAAAACATCACTATCACACCCTTGGAGGGCTTATCATGCTGCTCCTTGGCCGCCTTCCCCAGACCGGAGACCTGGTCACCCTGGAACAGTGGCAACTGGAAATCGTGGATATGGACGGCCTGCGCATCGACAAGGTGCTTGCCATGCCCTTGACCGACCAACCCAGCTAACCTGCGGAGTTTGCATGTATGGAGCAGTTTTACCACCTGGCTCACGCCTTTATGCATCAGGATCTGGCGACACTCTCTGATCCCAAGATGGTCTTCATGGTCTATGTCGTCCTGCTGACCTTCCTGGTGCTCGAGAATGGCTTTATCCCCACCGCCTTCCTGCCAGGGGATACCCTGCTGATCCTGACCGGCGTGCTGATCTATCAGGGGGTGTTGCCGATGGCAGTGGTCCCGCTGCTGATCATGGCGACCTTCGTCGGTACCTGGCTTGGCTACATGCAGGGGCGTTTCCTCGGCCACACCCGGATGTATCACAGGCTGATGTCCCATCTCGATGACAAGCACAAGGAGAAGGTGCACTACCTGCTCAACAAGTACGGCATCATCACCCTGATCACCGCCCGCTACATCGCCTTCGTGCGTACCGCCTACCCCTATATCGTCGGCGCCAACGAGATCCCCCAGGGGCGCTTCCTGGTGGTCAACCTGATCAGCTCCATCATGTGGATCTGCCCCCTGGTCGGGCTGGGTTACTACCTGAGCCACACCAAGCTGGCCGCGCAGTATGAGTCCCAATTTCTCAGCGTCATTATCTACCTGCCGGTCGTGCTGCTGGTGGGCGGCCTCATCGCTCTGGTCTGGCGCTGGTGGAGCAGACGCAAGCCCGGCGTCTCCAGAGAGTGAGACAAACCACAGGGTCGCCCACAGGCGGCCCTTTTTTATGGAAAATAGTGGCGAATTCCCCCTGCTCGCTCTTGTAAAGCAGGGGCAAAAATGAGTGAATCTAGCGCCTTTTTTCGCTGTGGATGGAGTTGGTTGTATGGGGTGTTGGATTCGCGCAATCGCGCTGGTAGGTGGATTGATGGGACTGCTGGGTTCGCAGACAGCCCTGGCGACCCCCGACCCGGCCAAGCTGCAGCTCAAATCGGGCAGTGCCCTGGTGATGGACGTCAACACCGGCAAGACCCTGTATCAGAAAAACCCCACCCGGGTGCGCCCCATCGCCTCTCTCACCAAGCTGATGACGGCGCTGGTGGTGCTGGATGCCCGCCAGAACCTCAATCAGACCCTGACCATCGATCAGAACGACAGGGACAACATCAAGCACACCTATTCACGGGTGCGCATGGGCACCCAGGTCAGCCGCCGCGACGCCCTGCATCTGGCGCTGATGTCCTCCGAGAACCGCATGGCCTCGGCGCTTGCCCGCCACTACCCGGGGGGTCGCCAGGCCTTCATCCGCGCCATGAACAACAAGGCCAGACAGCTCGGCATGCGCAACACCCGCTACTATGACTCCACCGGTCTCTCCACCCGCAACGTCTCCACCGCCCAGGATCTGGCCAAGCTCCTCTCTGCGGCCTATCGACAGCCGCTGATCCGTGAATTCACCCAGGACACCAGCAGGGAGATGCGCTTTCACAAGCCGGCCTACAGCCTGATGTTCAACAATACCAACCCGCTGGTGAAGAACCCGGACTGGGATGTACGCCTCTCCAAGACAGGCTATACCGACGAAGCGGGCCGCTGCCTGCTGATGCGTGCCAAACCGGATCGTCAGGAGCTCGCCATCGTACTGCTCAACTCGGTGGGCAAACGCACCCCTGTCGGGGATGCCAACCGCATCCGCAAGTGGCTGAAAAGCTGATTCTCTCCACGAAGACATGAAAGGATGCCGCGGCATCCTTTTTATTGCCCGCCAAACGCCTCAGCAAGCCGCCAGAGAGCGCCAGCCCCTCACAGCATAGTGCGTATGGTAAGGGCACCCAGGTCCACAGGCACGGCCACGGGATGCATCAGCAGCCTGCCAGGCAAGACCCGTCGAGAGTGGTTACCCGGGGGCACGTGCAGCAAGGGGGAACCGTCCCCCGTGGGAGCGTCAGGGAGAAGAACACGAGAGAGACAACCCCATGATGGGGAGGAGGATATCGCCCATAAAAAAACAGCCCCGACTGACGTTGAGGCTGTCTGTATGGTGCGCCCGAGAGGATTCGAACCTCTGACCACCTGGTTCGTAGCCAGGTACTCTATCCAGCTGAGCTACGGGCGCTCACAACTTGTTGCACTGCTTGAAATATGGTGCGCCCGAGAGGATTCGAACCTCTGACCACCTGGTTCGTAGCCAGGTACTCTATCCAGCTGAGCTACGGGCGCTCATAAATTGTTGCACTGCTTGAAACATGGTGCGCCCGAGAGGATTCGAACCTCTGACCACCTGGTTCGTAGCCAGGTACTCTATCCAGCTGAGCTACGGGCGCTCATAAATCATTGTATTGCTTGAAATGGTGCGCCCGAGAGGATTCGAACCTCTGACCACCTGGTTCGTAGCCAGGTACTCTATCCAGCTGAGCTACGGGCGCCCTGTTTTCAAACGATAAAAAAAGCTTACTCAACAGTAAGCCTTCTTTAGTGCCGACTTGCTGATGGTCAACACATGACTCCAAGAGTCAAATATGGTGCGCCCGAGAGGATTCGAACCTCTGACCACCTGGTTCGTAGCCAGGTACTCTATCCAGCTGAGCTACGGGCGCAAAATGGCGGAGAAGGGGGGATTCGAACCCCCGATGCGGGTATAAGCCGCATACTCCCTTAGCAGGGGAGCGCCTTCAGCCTCTCGGCCACCTCTCCGTTTGCGGGGCTGATAATACTTCACAGGGATTTTTAGTCAAACACTTTTTTGGAGAAAACAGAGCGTTCGCTCAGCATTTGGCCAAAGAGTGGAATATTCAAGCAATATCGACACTTACCCAGTAGTTTCGCGCTCTGCAGGCCGATTTGCAGGCCCCTGAAAAACAAAAGGCGACATCCAGGATGTCGCCTTCAGGCAGCCATGAAATGGCTTAGAAATTCGGTTGGCCCGGGACTTTCTCGGCCTGTATCCGCATGTAGATCTCTTCGCGGTGTACGGAAACCTCTTTCGGTGCATTCACACCGATACGAACCTGGTTCCCTTTTACGCCCAGTACGGTAACGGTTACTTCGTCACCAATCATCAGGGTTTCCCCTACACGACGAGTCAAAATAAGCATTCGCTTGCTCCTGTATCCTGTTTTGTATTTATATCGATATGCGCCATTATCTTACAAAGATACCGATATGGTAAATGGTTGAAACTAAATCAATCAGGGATTGTTTCCCAAGGGCTGCTCATGAGGCTCTTGATCCAACCCGAACGCCGAGTGCAACGAACGCACGGCCAGCTCCAGGTACTTCTCGTCAATCACCACGGATATCTTGATTTCAGAGGTGGAGATCAGCTGCATGTTGATCCCTTCCTCACCCAATACCTTGAACATGGTGCGCGCTACACCAGGATGATTCCACATGCCGACCCCGACGATGGAGACCTTGGCGATCTCTCCGTTGCCCTGCACGCAGGCGGCCCCCAGCTCGCTGGCGGTCTCCTCCAGCAAGGCGCGGGCCCGGCGATAATCATCGCGATTCACCGTGAAGGTGAAGTCGGCGGTACCATCCCCCATGGTGTTCTGCACTATCATGTCGACATCTATGTTGGCGTCGCTGATCGGATTCAGGATCTGCGCGGCCACGGTCGGCCTGTCCGGCACACCCAGAATGGTCAGGCTGGCCTCGTTGCGATTGAACGCAATGCCGGATACCAGGGGTGCTTCCATCCTCTCACCTCCATATGTGATTAAGGTTCCCTCTCCGTCGACAAAACTCGACAGCACCCTTAGCGGCACGCGGTACTTGCCCGCGAACTCGACCGAACGGATCTGCAACACCTTGGCTCCGAGACTCGCCATCTCGAGCATCTCCTCGAAGGTGATGGTATCGAGGCGACGCGCCTTGGGCTCGATGCGCGGATCCGTGGTATACACCCCGTCCACATCGGTAAAGATCTGGCACTCATCGGCCTTGATGGCCGCAGCCACGGCCACCGCAGTGGTATCCGAACCCCCTCGGCCCAGTGTCGTGATGGCATTGTGCTCATCGCGCCCCTGGAAACCGGCGATCACCACCACCTTGCCGGCACCGAGTGCGGCTTCCACCTGCTCGGTGTCGATACGGGTGATGCGCGCCTTGCCATAGGCGGAGTCGGTGTGGATGCGGACCTGATCACCGGTCATCGAGACTGCAGGGCAACCGCGCTTGTTGAGCGCAATCGCCAGCAGCGCAATGGTGACCTGCTCACCGGTGGAGATCAGCACATCCATCTCGCGCCGGTTGGCATCCTGGTCCAGCTGCTGGGCCATGCCCAGCAACCGGTTGGTTTCGCCCGACATGGCGGAGACCACCACCACCACGTCATGTCCCTGGGCACGGGTCAGCTGAACCCGCTCAGCAACTGCCTCGATCCGCTCCAGCGTGCCGACCGAGGTGCCACCGTACTTCTGTACATAGAGTGCCACAGATCACCTCGCCCGCTTACAGGCGCTCTTCCAGCCAGGAGTGAACGGATTGCAGCGCCGCCGGCACCGCCTCAGGCTGGGTACCACCCGCCTGGGCCATGTCGGGACGACCACCGCCCTTGCCACCCACCTGCTGGGCCACCAGATTGACCAGCTCACCAGCTTTGACCTTGCCGGTCAGATCATTGGTCACGCCCGCGATCAGGTTGACCTTGCCATCACTGCTGGTTGCCAGCAGCACGACACCGGATTTCATCTGGTTCTTCAGCTCGTCCAGCATGCCGCGCAGGGATTTGGGGTCGACCCCTTCCAGGGCGGCAACCAGCACCTTCTGGCCATTGATGTCGATGACCTGACTCAGCAGGTCGTTACCCGCCTGCGCCGCCAGCTTGGCCTTGAGCTGTTCCAGCTCGCGCTCCATCATCTTGGCCTTGTCCAGTACCTGGCGCACCTTGTCGGCGATGGAGAACTGATCGCCCTTCACCAACGCGGCGGCCTCTTCGATCTGTTCACCCAGCTGGTGCATCAGATCGATGGCGCTCTTGCCGGTGACCGCTTCGATACGACGCACGCCAGCCGCGATGCCGCTCTCGGCGATGATCTTGAAGAAGCCGATGTCACCGGTGCGCTTGGCGTGAGTACCGCCGCACAGCTCGGTGGAGTAGTCGCCCATGCGTACCACACGCACATCGTCTTCATATTTCTCGCCAAACAGCGCCATAGCACCGGCTGACTTGGCCTCTTCCAGCCCCATCAGCTGGGTGGCCACCTCGTGGTTGGCACGGATCTGGGCGTTGACGAGCTCCTCGATCCGGCGAATGGTCGCCATGGTCAGCCCTTCGAAGTGGGAGAAGTCGAAGCGCATGCGCTCGGCGCCCACCAGGGATCCTTTCTGGGTCACGTGCTCACCCAGCGCCTGGCGCAAGGCCGCGTGCAGCAGGTGAGTCACGGAGTGGTTAAGGGCGATGGCCTGACGACGGTCGCCATCGACCACGGCCTCGACCTCGGCTCCCTTCTCCAGGGTACCCAGTTCCAGATAGCCCTTGTGGATGATCGCCTTGCCCGCTTTCTGGGTGTCGGTGACGGCGAAGATGCCGTCATCCACCTTGAGGATGCCACTGTCACCCACCTGACCGCCGGACTCCGCATAGAAGGGGGTTTCCGCCAGCACGATTACTGCCTCTTCCCCGGCGATGAGGCCATTGACCTCGACACCATCCTTGTAGATACCGACCACCTGGGTGTTCTGGCTCAGCTGCTTGTAACCGGTAAAGGGAGTCTCGAAATCGAGCTTCAGCACGTCGTTGTAGTTCACGCCGAAACTGGAAGCCTCTTTCGCGCGGGCGCGCTGCTTCTCCATCTCGGCCTTGAAGCCCTCTTCGTCGATGCCGATCTCGCGCTCGCGCACCACGTCGGCGGTCAGGTCGGCCGGGAAGCCGTATGTGTCATAGAGCTTGAACACCACTTCACCCGGGATCACCTTGGCATCACCGAGGTTGGCCAGGGCGTCTTCCAGCAGCAGCAGACCTCTGTCCAGCGTGCGGACGAACTGCTCCTCCTCGATACGCAACACTCGCTCGACCAGCGGCAGCTGGGCGATCAGTTCCGCCGCCACATCCTTCATCTGCACGGCCAGCTCGGCAGCCAGCTTGTAGAAGAAGACGTCGGTAGCACCCAGCTTGCGGCCGTGACGCACGGCGCGGCGGATGATGCGGCGCAGCACGTAGCCGCGACCTTCATTGGAGGGCATGACACCGTCAGCCACCAGGAAGGCGCAGGAACGGATGTGGTCCGCGATGACGCGCAGGGACTGGTTGCTCAGATCCGTGGTGCCGACAATCTCGGCCGCCTTCTTGATCAACGCCTGGAAGATGTCGATCTCATAGTTGGAGTGCACCCCCTGCATGATGGCGGAGATACGCTCCAGACCCATGCCGGTATCCACGGACGGACGGGGCAGCGGCTCCATGGTGCCGTCAGCCTGACGGTTGAACTGCATGAAGACCACGTTCCAGATCTCGATGAAGCGGTCGCCATCCTCTTCCGGTGAACCGGGAGGGCCACCCCAGATGTGATCGCCGTGGTCGTAGAAGATCTCGGTGCAGGGACCGCATGGGCCGGTATCGCCCATAGCCCAGAAGTTGTCGGATGCATAAGGAGCACCCTTGTTGTCACCGATGCGCACGATGCGATCGGCCGGCACGCCGACCTCTTTTTCCCAGATGTCGAAGGCTTCGTCGTCAGTCGCGTAGACGGTCACCAGCAGGCGCTCTTTGGGCAGCTTGAGGGTACCGGTCAGGAATTCCCATGCAAACCGGATGGCGTCCTGTTTGAAGTAGTCACCGAAGCTGAAGTTGCCCAGCATCTCGAAGAAGGTGTGGTGACGGGCGGTATAGCCGACGTTTTCCAGGTCATTGTGCTTGCCGCCAGCCCGCACGCAACGCTGGGCCGTGGTGGCACGATGATAGGCACGCTTGTCGGCGCCAAGGAACACGTCCTTGAACTGGTTCATCCCTGCGTTGGTGAACAGCAGGGTCGGATCGTTGTGCGGTACCAGCGAGCTGGAAGAGACAACCTGGTGTCCCTGGGTGCGGAAATACTCGAGAAACGCAGCGCGAATCTCTGACGTGGACATGTACATGGAAAATCCTGCTTGATTCGAATACGGACTTTTAACCGCATTAATGTAAGTTTTCTGCAGGGTAAAGTAAAACGTGGGGACCCTTGGCGGGTGAAATAGCCCCCAAGGGGCCAGCGTTTGGCAGCAGCACCCGCAAGGACGTCACAACAGGGGGGCTTCGGGATGCCTCGCTCGACCACAGGGCCGCCATCGACAGACTCGGCGAAGGGCTGATATTCCCCACCAGCCGCACCGCACACCAGTTGCTATAGGTGTTCAACCTTGGCGCGCCACTATTGCTCACCTTGCATGGCTGAGAGGGCGTAACGGGCTTGTTCCTGGGTAAAACCACGCCCCATCAGATATTTGAGCCACTTCATGCGCAGTTTGAAGTCGGCAAGGTCGGTCGCCTTTGCCCGACGCGACAACAACGCAAGCGCCAGTTCGAACCAGTCGAGCTCGGGTTGATCCAGGGCAGCCTCGATCTGGGTGTCATCCAGCCCCTTGCGGCGCAGATCGAAGCGGATCCTGAGCGGACCATGGCCTTTGGCCGCACCAACCCGCACCGCCATGGCACCGTAACGATCGTCATTGACCCAGCCATAGCCACGGCAATGGTCGAGTACAACGGCGACCACCTCCTCCTCGAATCCCTTCTGACGCAGGCGTCTGGCCAGCTCCGACTCGGCACTCTCGCGACGGGCCAGACTGCGCATGGCGTAGGCACGGGCGGCCGCCAGCTGCTCTTCAAAGGTCAATTCGACGGGCTCGCCCGTTTCGTTCACAGATTCATCCGCCATAAACAACAAGGCCGGGTATCAACCCGGCCTTTCCTCATTCCTTATTCGAACTCTTGTTCGTTTTCGGCTTCAAACTCGTCGTATTCGGCAGCCGTGGCCTTCTCTTCCACCGGCGCGGCGCCGGAGAGCAGCAGCTCGCGCAGCTTCACTTCCACCTCGGCAGCCAGTGCCTTGTTTTCGGAGAAGAGCTTCATCACGTTGGCTTTGCCCTGGCCGATCTTCTCGCCGTTGTAGCTGTACCAGGCGCCCGCCTTGTCGATCAGCTTGTGCTTGACGCCGAGATCCACCAGCTCGCCCTCCTTGGAGATACCGGCACCATAGAAGATCTGGAACTCAGCCTGCTTGAAGGGTGGCGCCACCTTGTTCTTGACGACCTTGACGCGGGTTTCGTTGCCGACCACCTCGTCCCCTTCCTTGATGGCGCCGGTACGACGGATGTCAAGGCGCACGGAGGCGTAAAACTTCAGAGCGTTACCACCGGTGGTGGTCTCCGGGCTGCCGAACATGACGCCAATCTTCATCCGGATCTGGTTGATGAAGATGCACAGGCAGTTGGCGTTCTTGATGTTGGCGGTCAATTTACGCAGCGCCTGGGACATCAGTCGGGCCTGCAGGCCGACGTGGGAGTCACCCATTTCGCCTTCGATTTCCGCTTTCGGGGTCAGGGCCGCCACGGAGTCGACGATGATGACGTCGACGGCATTGGAGCGCACCAGCATGTCGCAAATCTCCAGTGCCTGTTCACCGGTATCCGGCTGGGAGATGAGCAGGTCGTCGACGTTGACGCCCAGCTTGGCGGCATAGATAGGATCCAGTGCGTGCTCCGCATCGACGAAGGCACAGGTTTTGCCCTTCTTCTGGGCTTCGGCGATCACCTGCAGGGTCAGCGTAGTTTTACCGGAGGATTCCGGACCGTAGATCTCGACGATACGACCGCACGGCAGACCACCGATCCCCAGCGCCACGTCCAGAGAGAGAGAGCCGGTGGAGATGGCTTCGATATCCATGGTCTTGCTGTCGCCCAGACGCATGATGGAGCCTTTGCCAAACTGCTTTTCGATCTGGCCCAGCGCAGCCGCCAGTGCCTTCTGTTTGTTCTGATCCATGCCAATCTCCGCTGGGAATCGTGAGTAAGAAGTGAAGTTGGGCTAAGTATACTGTTTATGCATACAGTATCAAGCCCAATTTATTTGAGCAGTGCCAGGAGTCCGGACAAGGCCTGTCTGACCGCCTGCTGGCGCACCTGATGGCGATCCCCATCGAAACGGGCAAGCAGGGAGTGGTGACGACCGGTACGATCTGCCCAGGCAAACCAGACAGTGCCGACCGGTTTCTCCTCGCTGCCACCACCAGGCCCGGCGATACCGCTGATGGCCACGCAGATACCCGCATCGGAGCGAGCCAGGCAGCCCCGGGTCATCTCCAGCACCACGGGTTCGCTGACGGCGCCGTGGCGCAACAGGCTGTCGATGCTGACACCGAGCATCTGCTGTTTGGCTTCGTTGGTGTAGGTCACGAAACCGCGATCGAACCAGGCCGAGCTGCCGGCAGTATCCGTGATGGCAGTGGCAACCCCGCCGCCGGTGCAGGATTCCGCCGTGGCGGCAAGCCAGCCTCTGACCAGCAGTGCCTCGCCCAGTTCCCGGGATAAGCGGGAGATCTCTGCTTCAAGTCCCATCATCGCGTCCTCTTGCGGCCTCTTCCAGGCGAAATATGGCGCTCATTATGCAGTTGCCCCGCTCCTCGGGCAACCGACCCCGGGGCCACTGCGTCAGCAAGTTGTCGTCGCTTAAGCTCCAGTACATGGCTGCTCGTTATCATGTTCCAACACCGCCATGCATGCGGTTTCCATCCCATCAGACCAAGGAGAAAGCCGGATGAAGCATCCGTTCAACGTCGCCATGACAGCCCTCGCAATGTGTATCGCCACCCATGCCTTTGCCACCGAGGGCACCGCCGAGCTGCAGAGCGAGACCTCCCTGGCCCAGGAGCTGAACCTCTCCAGCGCCCAGGTGGAGCAGATCAAGGGGCTGCGCGAGCAGGCCACCAGGGAGCTGGGCTCAATCAAGCTCGACGCAATCGGCCAGGACGTCATCGTCAACATGATCAAGTCCGGCAAATGGGATGAAGTGGCGGCGAGAAAGCAGTTGCAGACCATCAGCGACGTACAGGCCGAGGCCCGCTACCATCGCGCCCACTACCTCTTCGAGGTGAGCCGGGTGCTGACACCCGAGCAGAAAGCCAAACTGCACGAGATGCTGAGCGGCGACGAAGCCATGTACTGAGGGCGACACTCTCCCCGTCTCTCCCATCCCCGCATCCGTGCGGGGATGCTATTTCTCCTCCCCCATGCCTCTTCTGGGCCAGGCTCCCCCCAGGCCACTCTGGTCAGCATGATCCGGATGCACAGATCCGCGACGGGATGCCGGCTTTGCCCCCAAGACGGAGATTCCTCCTCACCATCTTGCCTCGAGCATGTAGAATGGCCCCCAGATTCAGACCCATGACGGCAGACGTTTGCCCGCAAGAGCACCTTCTGGAATAGCACATGACAGCACAATACCAAGCGCCAGGCGCCAACTTGAGCGCCCACACCCCCATGATGCAGCAGTATCTGACTCTCAAGGCCGAGAACCCGGAGATCCTGCTGTTCTATCGCATGGGTGACTTCTACGAGCTCTTCTACGACGACGCCCGCAAGGCCTCCCAGCTGCTCGACATCTCCCTGACCAAGCGCGGCCAGTCGGCCGGCAGTCCCATCCCGATGGCCGGGGTGCCCTATCACGCCATCGAGGGGTATCTCGCCAAGCTGGTACAGCTCGGCGAATCGGCCGCCATCTGCGAGCAGGTGGGGGATCCCGCCACCAGCAAGGGGCCGGTGGAACGCAAGGTCATTCGCATCATCACCCCGGGTACCGTCTCCGACGAGGCGCTGCTCAGCGAGCGGCAGGACAACCTGATCGCCGCCGTCTACCACGATGGCCGCCGCTTCGGTTACGGCACCATGGACATCGGCTCCGGACGCTTCTTCATCAACCAGTTCGAGAAAGAAGAGACCCTGCTGGCGGAGCTGCAACGCACCAATCCGGCGGAGCTGCTCTACCCCGAATCGTTCGCCTTCCTGCACCATGTCGAGGGTCGCCGCGGTCTGCGCCGCCGCCCGGAGTGGGAGTTCGAGCTCGGCACCGCCCGCAAGCTCTTGTGCCAGCAGTTCGGCACCCAGGATCTGGTGGGCTTTGGGGTCGAGCAGAGCGAGACCGCCCTGTGCGCCGCCGGCTGCCTGATGCAGTACGTGAAAGACACCCAGCGCACCGCCCTGCCCCACATTCGCAGCGTGCGCCTGGAGCAGCCCGACCATGCGGTCATCATGGATGCCGCCACCCGCCGCAATCTGGAGCTGACCCAGAATCTGGCCGGCGGTCACGACAATACCCTCTCCGCCGTGCTCGATTGCACCGCCACGCCGATGGGCAGCCGCCTGCTCAAGCGCTGGATCCACCAGCCGATCCGCGATCGGGTGATCCTCAAAGGTCGCCAGAGCACCATCAAGGAGCTCATCGAGCAGAACCTTTACGACGAGCTGGGCGGATTGCTGCGCCAGGTCGGCGACGTGGAGCGGGTGCTGGCCCGCCTCGCCCTGCGCTCGGCCCGCCCGCGCGATCTGACCCGATTGCGGCAGGCTTTTGCTCAGCTGCCCGAGTTGCAGCGTCTGCTGGCGGAAAGCGAGCACGAGGCGGTGCAGCAGCTGCGCGAGCGGGCGAGCACCTTCCCCGAGCTGTTCGACCTGCTGGAGCGTGCCGTGATGGAGGTGCCGCCGGTGCTCATCCGCGATGGCGGCGTCATCCGTGAAGGGTTCAATCAGGAGCTGGACGAGCTGCGGGATCTGGCCAATGGCGCCACCGCCAGCCTGGCCCGCATTGAGGAGCGGGAGAAGGCGCTCACCGGCATCAACACCCTCAAGGTGGGCTACAACAAGGTGCACGGCTTCTATATCGAGGTGAGCCGCGCCAACAGCCACCTGGTGCCGGCCCACTACATCCGCCGCCAGACGCTGAAAAACAACGAGCGCTACATCATCGATGAGCTGAAGAAGTACGAGGACAAGGTGCTCACCGCCCAGGCCCAGGCGCTGGCGCTGGAAAAACGTCTCTACGAAGAGCTGCTCGACGCCCTGCTGCCCCACCTCGGCGATCTGCAGGAGTCTGCTGCCGCACTGGCGGAGCTGGACGTGCTGGCCAACCTGGCCGAGCGGGCAGAGACCCTCGACTATCGCTGCCCCACCCTCATCAACGAGGATCAGATCCTCATCGAGGCGGGCCGCCATCCGGTGGTGGAGCAGGTGATGACCGACCCCTTTATCGCCAACCCGATACGGCTGGAGCGGGAGCGGCGGATGTTGATCATCACAGGCCCCAACATGGGCGGTAAATCCACCTACATGCGCCAGACTGCGCTCATCGTGCTGCTGGCCCATATCGGTGCCTTCGTGCCCGCCGACAGCGCCCGCATCGGCCCCATCGACCGCATCTTCACCCGTATCGGGGCGTCGGATGATCTCGCCTCCGGCCGCTCCACCTTTATGGTGGAGATGACCGAAACCGCCAATATCCTCAACAACGCCACCGCCCGCAGTCTGGTGCTGATGGACGAAATTGGCCGCGGCACCAGCACCTACGACGGCCTCTCGCTGGCCTGGGCCTGCGCCGAGCAGCTGGCAAGCAAGATTGGCGCCTACACCCTGTTCGCCACTCACTACTTCGAGCTGACCCGCCTGCCCGAGCTGATGAGCGGGCTGGCCAACGTCCACCTGGATGCGGTGGAGCACGGCGACACCATCGCCTTCATGCACGCGGTGCAGGAAGGTGCGGCCAGCCGCTCCTACGGCCTGCAGGTAGCGGCGCTGGCCGGGGTGCCGAAATCGGTGATCCACCAGGCCCGCCACAAACTGCATGAGCTGGAGAGTGCCACTCCGGTGGCCGCCGGCGAAAGCCGTCCGGCTCCGGTCACTCTCGCCCCGCAACCCCATCCTGTGGTGGAGGAGCTGGCAGCAGTACGCCCGGACGAGCTGACCCCGCGCCAGGCCCTTGACCTGCTCTATCGACTCAAGCAGATGCTGTAGCTACCGACCGCCGAACAGGCATGAAAAAGGGGAACCGCGAGGTTCCCCTTTCGTTTGACCGAACCTGTCATCAGCCCGGACCGATGCGATCCATCAGGCTCAGATTGACCGACCCCGGATGGCGCTTGAGCTTCTGCCTGTATTCGAACTGGTGCTGGCTCTCCTGTTTGAGCCCCTGCATCAGGGAGTAGCACATGGCCAGCATGATGACCGAGAAGGGCAGCGCGGCGATGATGCTGGCGGCCTGCAGGGCGGCAAGTCCGCCGGAGACCAGCAGAATGGCCGCGACCAGCCCCTGCCCCAGCCCCCAGATGGCGCGGTGCAGCACGGGGGGATCCTGATCGCCGATGGAGAGCAGCGTCGTAATCACGAGCGTGCCCGAGTCGCTGGAGGTGATGAAGTAGGTGCAGATAAGCAGGGTCAGCACCCCCTTGGCAATCCAGCCGAAGGTCTCCCAGTGCAGCAGTTCCACCGTCTTGTAGAGCGCCATGGTGACATCCTGATTGACCGCTTCCACTACGCCGCCGCCACCGAACAGCTCCAGGTTCATGGCAGTCCCGCCGAACACGGTGAGCCAGAGCATGCCGAGCAGGGAGGGCACCAGCAGAACACCGAGCACGAATTCACGGATCGTGCGGCCCTTGGAGATGCGCGCGATGAACATGCCGACAAAGGGGGCCCACGCAATCCACCAGCCCCAGTAGAACGCGGTCCAGCTAGACTGCCAGGCCGAGGTACCGTTGGCTTCGGTATTGGTCCAGAAGCTCAGCTTGACGATGTTCTGCAGGTAATCACCGATGTTCTGCACATAGGCGTTGAGGATGTAGGTGGTCGGCCCCAGCACCAGGAAGAGGCCCAGCACGAACACGCTCAACCAGATATTGAGTTCGGAGAGAATCTTCACCCCGCGCCCAACACCGGAGATGGCCGACAGGGTGGCAATCAGGCTGATGCCACCGATGAGCCAGAGCTGGTTCGCTTGTGACACGCCCATGCCGAACATCTGGTTGAGGCCGGTGTTCATCTGGGAGACTCCCAGCCCAAGGGAGGTCGCCACCCCGAACACGGTACCGAACACCGCCAGCACGTCGGCGGCATGGCCCCAGAAGCCGTAGATGCGATCGCCAAGAATGGGATAGAGCACGGAGCGGATGGCCAGCGGCAACTTGCGCCGGTAGCTGAAGAAGGCCAGCGACAGGCCGACGATCACATAGATGGCCCAGGGGTGCAGACCCCAGTGGAAGAAGGTGAGGCGCATGGCGATCTGGGCCGCTTCCGGCGTCATGCCTTCGGTGATGAAGGGGTTGCCCTGCAGGTGATACATGGGCTCGGCGATGCTCCAGAACACCAGGCCTATGCCCATGCCTGCGCTGAACAGCATGGAGAACCAGGCAAAGTAGCCAAACTCCGGTACCTGGTCGTCGTCGCCCAGCCGGATGCTCCCAAAGCGGCTGAACATCAAGTAGACGGCGAAGAACAGGAACAGGGCGACCACCAGGATGTAATACCACTTGAAGCCAGCAATGATGGTGTCCTTGGCCCCGGTAAACCAGGTGCCTGCGGTATCCGGATCAAAGACGCCGAACAGCAGGAAGAGGGTCACGACGGTGAGGGCCGTCATGGCCATGGTGGGATTGAGGCCTTTCAAAAGCCCTTTGGTTGCTCGCATCGGGCCTCCTTAGTCGTTGTTGAAAAAGTCTTCACCCACGTGATCGCCGGCACCGCCGATGGCGCGATAGGCCAGACGACCTGCCACCTGCTCACGGTGATCCACCAGGGTCACCGACGGCTGGCCGTTCACTGCGTGGCGTTTGCCAAGGAAGATCGCCATCGGCACCCCCAGATTGGAGACACCGCTGGTGATCCAGAGGCGGTTGAAGTCATAGGAGCCACCGATGAACTCCAGCTGTGCCAGTCCATTGTCCAGACCCGCCAGATAGAAGTTCATGGCACTCTCGTCGGGGAAGAGGTGAACCAGCACATAGGCATAGCGCAACTCATTGACCAACTCCTTTAGACTGAAAGAACCTGTATTGCTGCAAGAGAGCGGCAGCTCACCATCGTAGTGGTGTACCTTGAGGTTGTTGGGGTCCTCGTCATAGGCAGGTTGATAACGCACAAATGCTGCGGTATCCGGCAGTTCATAGCGAACTCTGACCACACGCAGGTCGGCAACCAGGGACTTGATATCCAGGTCGTCATGCATGATTTCACTCCTCAAATATCGGGTTGGAATGGGGCAATTGTCCGATAACCTAACACAATATTCATTAGAGCTAAAACCATTACATCAAAAACCATATTGACCTTGTTATGGATTAGGCGGAGAATTTCGCGCCTCTCCACAGCCCTGCGATGACCCAGACCCCATGGAAAAACATGATGAAGTGCTGATCGCCCTGCGCCAGATCATCCGTGCCATCGACATGCACTCCAAGCGCTTGATCAAGGAGGCCGGCCTGACCTCGCCTCAGCTCCTGCTGCTCAAGGGGATCGACGAGCTTGGCCAGATCTCCATGCGCCAGCTGGCGGATCACACCAACATGAGCCAGGCCACCGCCACCACCATCATGGACCGGCTGGAGAGCCGCCAGCTGGTGCAGCGCATTCGCAGCGAAACCGACAAACGCAAGGTGCATGCGACGCTCACTGACGCGGGACGCGCCCTGCTTGCCCAGGCTCCAACCCCCTTGCAGGAGAGTTTCATTCAACGCTTTCAGGCACTGGAGAACTGGGAGCAGGGGTTGTTGCTCTCATCCCTGCAACGCATCTCCGCCATGATGAATGCCGACGGCATCGATGCCGCCCCCGTGCTGAGTGTCAGCCCCCTGACTGAAGAGCGGGCCTGAACCGCAGCCATAAAAAAAGCTCCCGACCGGGAGCTTTTTTTATGGGCAGTACGCGATGGCGTTACGCCTCCAGGCTGATGCCGATGTTGGAGACGCCGTCCTGGGCCGCGAAGGCGCGGATGGCAAGGATGCGGTCGCTGTCCCGTTCATGGGCCACCCGTTTGAGCAGTTCGACCTGGAACTCCAGCTCCGCTTCCATGTACTCGTGCTCATAGAGCTCATCATCGCTGAGATCCCGCTCTTCCAGCATCTCGATGAAGCCGGCGACCGTGCCGACAGACGCATGGCTGGCGTCGTTGGCCTCTTCCCCCACCCGGCAGATCACCGAGTTGTAGGCACAACCCAGCGCCACGCAGGCGTCCAGTGCCGGATAGGCGCCGTAGGATTCAAACTTGCAGGGATCGGGAATGTAGACTTCAAACGCTTCCAGAATGGCACCAAGATTGACGCGGGATCCCTTGACCGTCAGGTAGTTCCACATCTGATCCAGCGCGTGACGGAATGCCCTCGCATCCCCGAAACCGGAGGCCTGGGTAAAGAGCACATAGTTGGGGTACATGCGCTCTGCCAGCGCCAGGGTATAGACGGTTTGCTGCCAGGGCTGCAGCTCGGCCAGTCGCTTATAAAACTTGTCACCAAACACTGGAGTCGGATCCTTTGCAAAATGTGGGGCAGATTGTAGCCCACGAGGGCCCCGTCTAAAAATGAAAAAGCGCCCTGCTCGACTATCTTGCCCGATCAACTGGGGTAAGATGGAGACAGCATCCCTCTCGCCTTGCCATAAACACGATAAGGAACAAGAGTATGAGCCAACGTACCCTGCTGCTGTTGAGTCAGGACAACAGCCACTATGAACGCCTGCTCAAGGCGGCCCATCTTCCCCATCTGCACATTCTTCGGGCCGACAATCAGGCCGAGGCCGAACAGCTTATCGGCGACGCTCATATCCTGATGGCCGAGCCAGCCCGGGCCAAGCCGCTGCTGACCAAGGCCGGCAAGCTAAGCTGGCTCCAGTCGACTTATGCCGGAGTCGACGTGCTGCTGGACGCCAGTTGCCGCCGCGACTACCTGCTCACCAATGTCCGCGGCATCTTCGGCCCCTTGATGAGCGAGTATGTGTTCGGCCATCTGCTCAGCCTGACCCGCCAGTTGCCACTCTATCGCGAGCAGCAGCAACAGGGCGTCTGGCAGAGCCATCCCTATCAGGGCTTGAAGGGAAAGACGCTGCTGCTGCTCGGCACCGGCAGCATCGGGCAGCATATCGCCCACACCGGCAAGCATTTTGGCATGAGGGTGCTCGGCATCAGTCACAGTGGCCGTGAGCGTGCCGGGTTCGATCAGGTGTACCAGTTGCCGGCACTCAACAAGATGCTGGCCCAGGCCGATGTCATCGTCAGCGTGCTGCCCGCCACCCGCGAGACACGCCATCTCTTCACCGCCGAACGCTTCAGCCACTGCAAACCGGGCGCCATCTTCTTCAACGTCGGCAGGGGCAATGCCGTCCATGAGGGGGAGCTGCTGGCGGCACTGCAAGCCGGCAAGCCCGCTATGGCGGTGCTCGATGTGTTCGAGCAGGAACCTCTGCCCGCTGACAGCCCGCTCTGGCACCAGCCCAATCTCATCGTGACGCCCCACAACAGCGCCTACAGCTTCCCGGAAGATGTGGCCCAGATCTTCATCCGCAACTACATCCGCTTCATCGATGGTCAGCAGCTGGACGGCCGGATCGACTTTGACAAGGGTTATTGAAGCCGTTCTGCAATGAAAAGGCCCCGCCAGTTGGCGGGGCCTTTTTCGTCAGGAGGGCGCCGTTCAGCCCGCCTCCATCTCTTTGCGGTAGCTCTTCACCTTGGCGAGGAACTGACGCTTGTCCTTGCCGGAGAGCGGCTCCGCCATCGGCAGCTTGATCTTCATGGGATCCACCGGCCGGTTGTTGATGCGTACTTCGTAGTGCAGGTGAGCACCGGTGGAACGGCCCGTGTTGCCGGAGAGGGCTATCTTGTCGCCCATTTTCACCTTCTGCCCGGGTTTCACCAGCAGCTTGCTCAGGTGCAGGTAACGGGTCATCAGGGTACGACCGTGCTTGATCACGACATAGGTGCCTGCCAGCGGGTGGCTGGTTGCCTTGAGGACCACACCGTCACCGGTCGCCATGATGGGCGTGCCTACTGGCAGGGCAAAGTCGGTCCCCTCATGGGGCCGGACCTGCCCGGTAATGGGATGACGGCGATTCGGGTTGAAACTGGAGCTGACCCGGTAACGGCTGTGAGTCGGATAACGGCGGAAGCCGCGCTCCAGGCTGTTTGCCTGACCGTCATAATAGTTGCCATCTTCCGACAACCAGGCTGACACGGCCTTGCCTTGACTGAACACCTCGACCCCCAGCAACTGGGTATTGCCCGTACTCTTGCCCTCGACCGTCTCCTGGCGGACCAGCACCTTGAACTTGTCACCCTTTTTCAAATCCTTGGCGAAGTTGAGGCGCCACTGGAACAGGTTGGCAATTTTCTGGATGTGGTTGGCCGGGATCCCGGCATTGCGGGCGCTGACGTAGAAGCTGCCGTTGATGACACCGTCATAGCTCTTCTGCTGCCACTCCACCTCTTCATTGAGCATGTTGGCGCTATAGGTGTCGTCGGTACGCTCCAGCACCAGGGTCTGCTTGATGTTCAGGCGGATCTTCAGCTGCTGCAGAATGTTGTCCTGATCGATCAGCAACTCGATGGTCTGACCGGGTTTGAGACGCGCCAGGTTGTTCTTGGCATCCGCATCCAGCACCTTGTAGAGGGTGGTGGTGGACAGCCCCAGGTTGTTGAAGATGGTGGTCAGATTCTCGCCGTTGCGCACCCGGTAATCCTGCCATTGAGGCGTGGCATCGGCCGGGATGTCGTCTTCGGGAGCAGCTGACTCGACCAGCTCGTGATCCGGAATGTCGTTGAAGTCGGTGTTGTCTTCGTTGGTTGCGGTGCCCGTGGTGGCGATCGGCAACTCCAGACGCAGTGGCCGCTCCAGGATGTCACCGGGAGCTGGCAATACGGCTACTGCTGACAGCGTCATGGCCGTGAGCAATAGCATGGCATAGAAATGCTTGCGGGGAACCGGGGGTTCCCAATTGGCAGCCTGAGCTACCAAGGGACGGAGACGTTTCATCCGCTATCCTGTTATTAGATCTAAGGGTGGTGGTTGTGGGTCTGTTTTTATGAGTTTTTATTATGAAAACCGAATATCTGGCTTTTAGACCTAAATACTTACAAAAAGTTCATAGCTCCATGCACGAAACTCACATTTTATGCATAACCTTCCAGCATGGGCAGAAATGATCGTCATTTTCAGCCATTTTTTTCTATTTTTAAGAACCAAGTCCGGTTGTGGTGCTCTCCGGCCCAGAAAATGTTGCAAAAACATCTCCATGGAGTGGGTATGTCATTGGCAAAATTGTTAAATGTAATCATCCTAATCCTCTTCACCATCGGCGCCGCGCTGCTGCTCGTGCTGGAGATCACCACGGTACGACAGTCTATTCTCGACCAGATGTCGGCCAACCTTGAAACCGCCATCACCGCGCTGGGGCTGGTGCTGCAGGGTACCTTGCTCAACGATGACAAGGTCCTTGCCGAGACCATAGTGAACGCCATGTTCGACGGAGGTTTCGTCAACTCCGTCGTCCTGCTGGATCCGGATGGCCAGGTGCTGTTCCAGAAGGTGTTCCACACCGCACAGCAAAATATTCCAGGCTGGCTCCCCTCTGTTATCGACATGCCGCCGGTTAAAATTGAGCAGGAGTTGACCGACGGCTGGCGTATTCTCGGTACCCTCACGCTCGAGGGGCACAAGGGTTACGCCTACCAGCATCTGTGGAACGCCATCAGTCGTACCGGGCTCGCGTTGCTCGTCGGCCTGCTGGTGTTCAGCCTGGTGATCACCTGGGTGTGCCGCCGCCTGCTGCGCCCCCTCGAACAAGTCAGTCTGCAACTGACCCGGATCCGCAAACGCCAGTTCAGCGGCAACCTGCCAACCCCGTGGCTTCGCGAATTGCAGGAAGTCGTCGTCTCCATCAACCAGCTGGTCTCTGAACGCAAGCGGGACCTGCTGCAACAACGGCTCAAGATCACCCAGCTTGGCAAGCACGACGCTCTCCCGACCCACCAGAAGCTCGTTGGGCTGGTCGACACCGATGGCAATACCTATCAGCAGCATTTCTTCTCCACTCAGGGGAGTATCAGGCTCTACAGCCGCCTGTTACCCAAGCACCCCCCCACCACGGACAGCTCGCCGGATGAAATTCGGGCGCTGCTCAACGACTGGCTGACCCAGAAGGCGGAAGGGCTCCAGCTACCTCTCAGCCTGCTCGGCCATCCAGACTGGGCGCAGTTTGCCCACGTGCTGGCCAGCGCTCGTGGCAAGACGCTGGACTGGCGCTGGGATCTGGCTATCTTCCCTCCCCTGGCCGAGGAGCGACTGACTGCACTCCAGTCCCAGGGGATTGAGCTGGCGTTCAGCAATATCCCGATGAACAACGACAATCTGGCCAGACTCGACCCCATCAGACCCGTCTTCATCAGTTGCCAGCTCACCCAGTCCCCCCTTTATTGGAACCTGCTCTCCCAATGCCTCCATGCTTCCGGCTACACCTTGCTGGCGGAAGCCGGCGACGTAAGCGATGTGGACATGCTGCGCAGTTGGGGCATCGATGGTTATGCCACTCAGGAGAATGCATCATGAGGATCCCGCTGCTGCTGCTCGCCCTGCTGTGGCAACCGACCCTGCACGCGACCACCATGACCATAGGCACAGGGGGGGAGCAAGGCATCTATTACCAGGTCATCAAGGAGTTCTGCAGACTGGCCAAAAAAAGTGACCCCACGATGCCCTGCAAACTACAGGCCAGCTCCGGGTCCATCGAAAATCTCCGCCAGCTGAAAACGGGAGAGGTACCCTATGCGCTCGTCCAGTCCGACTGGCTCTATCAGGCCAGCCAGGGCACCGGGCCTTTCGCTGCCCAGCCACAACCCGAGCTGAGGGCGCTCTTTGCCACCCACGCCGAACCTTTCACCATAGTGGTGCGAGCCGATGGGGATATCACCACCCTGGAGCAGCTCAAGCTGGCCCCCATCGACATGGGCCTGAAGAGTTCAGGGACTCGTCAAACGGCATTGGCCCTGTTCAATGTTCTGGGCGCAAAGGAGCAGGATCTCGATTTGAAGAGCGTCGCCAATCTCTCCGAAGCGTTGTGCAATAAACAGATCGATGCCTATGGCCTTGTCATGGGTCATCCCAACCGCATCGTGCTGGACACCGCCAAGCGCTGCGCCGTGCGCTTCCTGGCGATCGAGGGGCCCGTAAGGGACCAGCTGCTCAAAGGGGTCAGGTATTACCAGCGCAGCCAGGTGCCGGCACGCATCTACCCGGGCAACCTCAAGGCAACCCCCACCTTCGCCATCGCCGCCACCCTGGTGACCAATGCCGCCACTCCCGATGACGAGGTCTATCGGCTGACCCGGGCCATGCTGAGCCAGCAAACCAGTTTCAACGAACAGACCTATGGCTATGCGAACCTGTTTCACAAGGCGCGCAACAAAATAGGCCCGGTGCTGAGTGTCGAACAGCATCCGGGCGCGGGAAAATATTTCGAGGAGTTGAAGGCGGCGGGCAAGTTATAGCTGGCGACGGGGGGAGCGCAGATGCTCGCTGGAGAACCGGCTCTGCATCGAGGTCCACTGGGCCAGGCGATCGGCACTCCCCGCCAGGGTTCCCTCGCGGCGGGATTTCATGATCCAGATGCTTTTGGCATCGAAACTGTAAACCGGCTGCAGATCATTGCGCTTGCTCCCCGGCAGGATGCGGCCATTGATGTTGTCCAGCACCAGGGGATCTGACTTGATGGTCGGGAAGTACAACGTCACCATGTGGAACTGGTTGTAACGAATTGCCTTCACATAGGCCAGCCGCAGCTTCTTCTCGTCGACCCCCAGCTCCATCAGGGTATAGTACTTGGCGATGCTGTAGTCCTCGCAATCCCCTCCTCTCGCCCCGATGAACTCCAGCGGATTGGCCCAATAATCATCATCCCCCCACAGTCTGGGATCCTCGCTGTAGGTCAGGTTGTTGAAGTAGTTGTTCACCAGCTCCAGCTTCTGCTGGTCCGTCGTTCCGGCCCTTGGCGTCAGCAGACGAGAGAAGGCCTCGGACCGCTGGATCGCTCTGGCGCCATAGACCGCCTGCATTTTTGCCCTGAGTTCCGGGCTGGCGATGTGTTCGGAAAGACCGGATGCCTGTATGCCGGATCCCAGCAGGGTCAGCGTGCAGGCAGAGACGAGCAACCATTTCATGACTGACACTCCATATCAGATGCTGGAGGTCAGTATAGTTGGCCGCGCCGCCTCTATCGTCAATGTCGGGCAAGGCCTAGCGGCACTGGGCGAAGGCGTCCGCCAATTGCTGCATGAATTGCGGATAACCGTCCGGACCGAGCGGCACCTGCTCGCCGACTTCGTCCAGCAGCAGCACCTTGGCCCCGGTATTGCGGGCAACCGACTCGATCACCGCCGGGGAGAACTGCGGCTCGGCGTAGATGCAGCTCGCCTTTTTCTCTTCCAGCGCCTTGCGGATATCAATCAGCGTCTTGGCTCCCGGGCGACGCTCCGGGCTCACGGTGAAGTGTCCCTTGGAGCTCATGCCGTAGTGACGCTCCCAGTATCCATAGGCTTCGTGGAACACGAAGTAGCCCTTCTGATCCACCGCCTCCATCTGCACGGCGATCACCTTGTCCAGGGCGTTCACCTTGCCCTCGAAGGCCGCGAGATTGGCGGCATAGCGCGCCTGGTTGGCAGGGTCCAGCTTGCCCAGTTCGGTTGCAATCGCCTTGGCAATCACCTTGGCCTGGGTTGGACCCAGCCAGATGTGGGGATCCACCCCTTCGTGGTGGTGCCCTTCATGGCCCTCGTCGTGCGAGCCGTGGTCGTGGGCGGCATGGTCATGATCCTTGTCATCATGGTGATGATCGTCATGCTCCCCCTGGGTCGCATAGTTGTACAGCGACATGCCGGGAACCTGGGTCAGGGTCAATACATGAGGATGCCGGGCAAGGGGTTTGGCCATGAAGCCTTCCAGCTCCGGACCGACCCACACCACCAGATCGGCCTCGTTGATGCTGCGAATATCGGAAGGGCGCAGGGAAAAATCGTGGGGCGACGCGCCGGTGGGCAGCAGCACCCCGGGCTCGCTCACGCCATCGGTGATCGCCGCCGCGATGAAGCCCAGGGGTTTGATGGTGGTCAGCACCTCAAGGGCACGGACAGGCAGACTCACCGCCATCAGGGCAGTGATCAGAGCAAGAATTCGCATAGAGGTCTCGTCAGGGAGTATGTGTGTGATAATATAACAAACCAACATCGCTGTTATATTATAACTCTCACAGGCTGTAAACCCCGGAGCTGTCATGACCCAACTGGTGGAGCTGAAAGAGGTCTGTCTCTCATTTGACGGACGACTCGTGCTCGACAAGGTCTCCTTTACCCTGAACAAAGGCAAAATCACCACCCTGGTCGGCCCCAACGGGGCGGGCAAGAGCACTCTGAGCAAGCTGGTGCTGGGCTTGCTCCGCCCAGATTCGGGGGACATCGTCCGCCGCCGCGATCTGCGGGTCGGCTATGTACCCCAGCGCCTCTATCTGGACCCCACCCTCCCCCTGACGGTGCGCCGCTTCCTGCAGCTTGGCAAGAACAGCCGCCTCTCCATCGAGGAGGCGCTCAATCGGGTCGGCGCCCAGGATCTGCTGGATAACCGGATGCAAAAGCTCTCCGGTGGCGAGATGCAGCGGGTACTGCTGGCCCGCGCCCTGCTGGTCAAACCCGAGCTGCTGGTGCTGGACGAACCGGTGCAAGGGGTAGATATCACGGGCCAGATCGAGCTCTATGCCCTCATCAGCCAGCTGGCCGCCGAGTTCCACTGCGCCGTGCTGATGGTCTCCCACGATCTGCACCTGGTGATGGCCAGCACTCACGAGGTGATCTGCCTCAATCGCCACGTCTGCTGCCACGGCGAGCCACAGAGCGTGGCCCGCCACCCGGAATTTGCCCGCCTGTTCGGGCGACCGGAGCGGGAGGTGCTGGCGGTCTATACCCACCATCACCACTGCGATGGCGAACACCATCATCATGAACCGCAGGCCCCCGTCATCCGCCTGCCCTCTCGCAACAACTAGGATCTTCACGTGGACAGCTTTCTGTTATACGCCCTCGCGGCCGGACTCGGCATCGCCCTGCTGGCCGGGCCCCTGGGCAGCTTCGTGGTGTGGCGCAAGATGGCCTATTTTGGCGACACCCTCTCCCATGCCTGCCTCTTCGGCATTGCCCTCGGCATCCTGCTGCAGGTGGACCTCACCCTGGCGGTCGTGGTCTGCTGCCTCGCCATGGCAATGCTGCTGGTCATCATGAGCCGCAACCAGCAGGTCGCCACCGACACCCTGCTCGGCATTCTGGCCCACAGCGCTCTGTCGCTGGGTCTGGTCACCCTGAGCTTCATGGACAACGTGCGGGTGGATCTGATGGCCTACCTGTTTGGCGACCTGCTCTCGGTGCAGCCCATGGACCTGCTCTGGATCTACGGCGGCGGCGCCCTGGTGCTGCTCACCCTGTGGCGGCTCTGGGACCCCCTGCTCTCCATGACCATCTCGGAAGAGCTGGCCCGGGTGGAAGGGGTGCGGGTGGATGTGCTGCGCTGCGTGCTGATGCTGCTGATAGGCCTGGTCATCGCCGTGGCCATGAAGTTCGTCGGGGCGCTCATCATCACCTCCTTGCTGATCATTCCCGCCGCCACCGCCCGTCGCTTCAGCCAGACCCCGGAGCAGATGGCCGGCTTTGCCGCCCTGACAGGCTGTCTCGCCGTGCTGGGGGGCCTTGCCCTCTCCTGGTATCAGGACACCCCGGCCGGTCCCTCGGTCGTAGTCTGCGCCACCACCCTCTTTGTACTGAGCCAGTTCAAGCGCACCTGACCCGCTCCTGATGGCCCTGGTCTCGCCAGTGCCATCAGGCCTCCCGAATCAGACACCTTCGTCGTGGGCTGTGCCGTCCATTCTGCATAGGGCGCCCAGCCCGTTCAGACGCGCCTGAGAGGCTCGTTTTCCCCGGGTCTCAGGCTCGCCTGCGACTCCTGCCACAGCCACTGACGCAACCGGCTGATGGCGGGTTCATGGGCGCGCGAGCGTTTGAAGACGAAATAGAAGTTGTCGCCGGTCTCGAGGGCGTGCAGGGGCAGCCGCACCAGACGCGGATCCTCCGGCTGCAACATGTAGTCATTGATGAGCGCCATTCCCTGGTCCCAGTTCGCCGCCTCCAGCGCGAGCAGGATATGGCTGAAATGGTGCACCCTCGCCTCGGGGGGAATGGTCAGTCCCCCCATTTCGGCCCAGCGCCGCCAATCTTCCCCCTTCTCGCGGTAGATAGCCTGGATGGAGAGCAGCGGCAACTGCCACAGGGTGGCGGGCCACTCCCCTTCCACCTGCTGCCACATCCGCCGACTGCACACCGGCATCAGCCGCTCCCGATAGAGCAGATCGTGCATGTAACCCGGCCCTTCGGGGGAGACGGTGATGAAACCGTCCGCCACCCTGTCGGAGAGCTCGGGATCTTCCGCCACCATCTCCAGGCTGAGATCCAGCTCGGGATAGAGCTGGCGCAGCCCGGCCAGGCGCGGTATCAGCCACTTCACCGCAAAGGAGCTGTAGACCGCGAGCCGCACCCGCATCTCGCCGCCACCGCGCAACTGCTCGCTGCTCTGGGCAATCTGGACCAGCCCGGCGGCGATCCCCTCGAAATAGATCTCCCCCTGGGGCGTCAGGGAGAGCAGCCGCCCCTGGCGCAGCAGCAGCCGCTCCCCCAGAAAATCCTCCAGCAGACGGATCTGGTGACTGACCGCACTCTGGCTGACATTGAGCTCCAGGGCGGCGCGGGAAAAACTCAGCAGGCGGGCAACCACCTCGAAATATTGAACGGCGCGCAGGGGGGGCAGCTTCATTATCCAAATTTCTCATGCGTGATGATTTTTTATCATTTTACTGGATAACAGGCCGCGGGCTACCCTCCCCTCATCTGAATCTGGAGGTGGTATGAATGCAGTCGGGATAGGCATCCTCTATCTGGTGCTCGGCAACATGGTGGCGGTCTTCTCCGATGCCCTGGTCAAGGTGCTGGAGCCGGACCAGCCCATTTTCCAGTTTGTCTTTTTCCGCCAGCTCTCCGCGGCCCTGCTGCTCGCCCCCTGGCTGCTCTGGTCCTGGCGGCGCAACCCGCCGGTAGCCCTCAAGTGGCACCTGCTGCGGGCCCACATCTGGGCCGTCGGCGTCTGCCTGATGGTGGTCGCCCTCACCCGGCTGCCGCTCGCCACCGCCAACGCCCTCTTCTATGCCGCCCCGCTGCTGATGGTGCCGCTCGCGGTCTGGCTGGCGGGGGAGGCACTCTCGCGCCAGAAGGTGCTGACGGCGCTGCTCGGCTTCGTCGGGGTGCTCATCGTGCTGCGCCCGACCGAAGTAAACTGGGCCGCCCTGGCGGCGCTCGGGGTGGCGCTCTCCCTGGCGGTCAACAACCTGCTGATCAAGCGTATCCCGCTCCAGCAGCCCATCGCCCAGACCCTGTTTTTCACCAATGTGCTGAGCATGCCCTTCATCCTGGCGCTGGCCTGGTGGGAAGGGGGCGAGTGGCAATGGCAGATGTGGTGGCCCGCCTTCGGCTCCTCGGCGCTCATCATGGTCTACGCGGGGCTGTGCGTGATGGCCTATCGCAAGGCGGAGGCGAGCAAGATCGCCTCGGCGGAGTACACCGGGCTGCTGATGGCGGTCGCCATCGGGGTCTGGCTGTTTGACGAACAGCCAGGGCTGCCGCTGCTGCTGGGGTGCCTGTGCATCATACTGCCGCTGGTCGCCATGGCCCGCAGCAAGCCCAAGCCCCAGGCCGAGCCGGCGCTCTAGCCTGCCGGGTCAAGCAGGGGAGCGACCCGCTGCTGCAGATGGGGGATCACCGCCTGCTCGAACCAGGGGTTCTTCCTGAGCCAGAGGGTGTTGCGCGGGGACGGGTGCGGCAGCGGCAACCAGGCCGGGCCATAGTCCGCCCAGTGTCGCACCGTCTCGGTGAGCGATCCTTTCGCCGCCGCCCTCAGGTAGTAAGCCTGCGCATACTGGCCGATGAGCAGGGTCAGCTCGATGTTGGGCAGCAGCATCAGTACCTTGTCGTGCCAGGTGGGGGCACATTCCGGGCGCGGCGGCAGATCCCCCGACTTGCCCCTGCCGGGGTAACAGAGCCCCATGGGCATGATGGCGATGCGGGATTCATCGTAAAAGGTGGCCTTGTCCACCCCGAGCCACAAGCGCAGCCGATCGCCGGAGGGATCGTCCCAGGGGATGCCGCTGGCGTGTACCCGGGTGCCGGGGGCCTGGCCGATGATGAGCAGACGGGCGCGCTCATTGCCGCGGATCACCGGCCTTGGGCCGAGCGGCAGGTGGGCCTCGCACAGGCGGCAGGCCCGGATCTGTTCAAACAGGGGATCGAGTCGGTTCATGGGCCCGATAGTACCAGAGTTTTCTCCCCGCTCCCGCTTGTGAAAGGGGCGGCGGATACTTATCATGCAGCCGCCATTGTTTAGTTTAATAAACGGAGAGAGATGAAGAACTGGATGGGCACCGGCAGCGCGGCCCTCTCATTCGTGCTGTGGGGCATGCTGCCCCTCTATTACCAGTTCATGCCCGAGATCAACATGTGGGAACTGCTCTCCCACCGGGTGCTCTGGTCCGTGGTGCTGCTGGGAGGCCTGCTTCTGCTCCTCGGCCATCGGGTACCCTGGGGGGCCCTGCGCGGCGATCCCCGGCAGCTCGGCCTCGTGCTGCTGGCGGGCCCCGTGATGTCCATCAGCTGGTGCATGTTCACCTGGTGCCTGACCACGGGCCAGGTGCTGGCCACCAGCCTCGCCTTCTTCATGACCCCGCTGTTCAACATCGCCTTTGCGGTGCTCTTCCTCAAAGAGAAGCTCACCCCGCAAAAACACCTGGCGGTGGCGCTCGCCCTGGCGGGGCTCGCCTACATGCTCTTCTCCTACGGCGAGCTGCCCTGGTTCTCCCTCGTGATGGGTGCCAACTTCGCCCTCTACGGCCTCATCAAGAAGAAGGTGAGACTGGACGCCGGTACCAGCCTCTATCTGGAGTCCCTGGTGCAGTTGCCCGTCGCCCTGCTGATCATCGGCTGGCTGACCTTGCAGGGCACCAGCCAGTTTATGGCCGGTGACTGGACCGAGCGACTGCTGCTGATGGGCAGTGCCCCCGCCACCCTGCTGCCGGTGGGGCTGTTCTGCTATGCGGTGGCGCGCACGCCCATGAGCACGGTGGGGCTGCTGCAATACATAGAGCCGAGCCTCGCCTTCCTGCTCGCCCTCTTCTGGTTTGGCGAGATCCCGGATCCGGTGAAATCCGTGGGCTTTGCCTTCGTCTGGGCCGGCCTGCTGGTGAGCCTGCTGCCCCTGCACCGGCTTGGGCGCCAGCGGGTCAGGTGGCGCACCTCGTGACCCTCGTCACCACCACTCCCTCCCGCTGGTTTGTCTATCTGGTGCGCACCGGCGCCGGGGCACTCTATGCGGGGATCAGCACGGATCCCGAGCGGCGACTGCGTCAGCACCAGAGCGGCAAGGGGGCCAGAGCCCTGCGCGGCAAGGGCCCCCTCTCCCTGGTATGGCAGCAGGAGGTCCCCGGCAAACGCGAGGCGCTGCGCCTCGAGTACCGCCTCAAGCAGCAGAGCAAGGCGTTCAAGGAGCGCCTGGTACACGATCCGGCGTTGTGGCACGGCTGGAGCCTTTCCTGGCTTGCCACCCCGCACACCGACACAGTGTCGCCCCCATAAAAAGGGCCACTGCAAGCAGTGGCCAAGGAAGGATGCGAAATCAGGGAGGCTTAACGGTAGGTGTTCGACTGCTTGCGCCTGTTGCTGAGTAGCCAGCACACCACCAGCACCACCAGCAACCAGGGCGCCAGCTTGATGATGAGGGCAAACATGCCGGCCAGGGCGCCAAATAGCACGAAGACCCCGCTCACCAGCAGCATGGCCAGCACGGTGAATCCGGTCAGCGCCATGCCGATCAGCACCAGGATCAAAACGATAAATTCCAGCATGTTGTGCTCCTCACGGGCTTGCACTTGCCGACGGGGCGATCCGGAGATCACCCCAGCCAGCGTTGAAGTTCACGGCGGGGAGGCATGACGAGCACCCCCACCAGATAGAGCGCCAGGGCCAGCGGCGGCATCAGGATCAGGGCGAGCAGGGCCACCACCCGCACCGTCACTCTGGACACCCCCAGCCCTCTGGCAAGACCGGCGCAGACCCCGGTCAGCTTGCGATGGGCGAGATCCTTGGGCCAGGGTGTCATGGTTATGCCTCCACCTTCTGACCCTTGAGCCGGGCCAGTTCCCGCTCAATCTCGTCGTTCAGCTCCAGCTCGCGGAACTGGGCCTCGAGGGACGGATTCTGCCCCAGGGTCGCCGCCTCCAGCTGGGCCTCCAGCTGATCGACCCGGTTCTGGAAGCCGTCGAAACGGGCCACCAGCTCGTGCATGCGCTGGTTGTCCACCTGGGCACGGGCGCGGATGCGGCTGTGGGCGGTCTGCTCGCGCAGGGTCAGCATCTTCTGCTTCTCCCGCGCCTCGGTCAGCTTGGCCGCCAGTCGCTCGCTGTCGGCGGTGAGCTGGGCCAGCACTTCGGCCACCCGCGCCTTGTCCTCTTCCAGCCGCTCGCACTGCTTCATCTCCGCCAGCTTCTCGGTGAGGGCGGCACGGGCCAGATCTTCGCGGCCCTTCTGGATGGCGAGTTCGGCCTTGGCTGCCCACTCCTGGATCTGGTTGCGCAGCGCCTGCTGATGGCGCTCCAGCTGTTTCTGTTCGGCGATGACGCGGGCGGCCTGGGTTCTCATCTCGACCTGGACCTGCTCCATCTCCTCGATCATCAGCCGCAGCATCTTCTCCGGCTCTTCGCTCTTGTCGAGCAGGCTGTGCAGGTTGGCATTGATCACGTCGGTCAGGCGGCTGAATACGCTCATGGTCTGGCTCCTTGTTGATGGGGTGTCACTCTCTTCCCATGACATTACAAGAGCCGTGCCAGAATATTTTTTCCTTTATTTACAATTAGATGAAAGTTAACGATGGATGTTCACCGGATACAGCGTGGTGAAAAAAACCAACAAGATGGTGATTTTCACCAATAAAAAAGGGAGCCAGCGGCTCCCTCTCTTCTCTGCAACCGGGCTCAGGCCGCCGGCCGATGGCCAAGCTTGCCATCCAGCTCCGCCAGCTTGGCTTCCATCTTCTCCCGGCAGGTGTCGGAGAGCTCGCGGATGCCGGCGGCGCCGTGCTCCTTGCTGCACACCGGGGCCATCACCTCCAGCAGCACCTCGCCGTTGTCCCAGCGGTTGAGATCGACCTGACCGAAGTAGCTGGAGCAGACGATGGGCACCACGGGCACCTCGGCCTGGACGGCAGTGTGGAAGGCCCCCGCCTTGAACGGCAGCAGACCACGCCCCTGGGAGCGGGTCCCCTCCGGGAACATCCAGATGGAGGTGCCGCGATGCTTGATGCGATCCACCACCTGGCCGATGGTGCCGATGGCGCGGGAGCGGTTGGAGCGGTCGATCAGCACGTTGCCGGAGAGCCAGAAGATAAGGCCGAAGAAGGGGAGCCACAGCAGGCTCTTCTTGCCCACCGCCACCACGCCGGGCTGCACGGCGCCGGTCACGGTGAAGATGTCGTAGTTGCTCTGGTGATTGCAGACGTAGACCGCAGGTCCCACCGATTTGACCTCGTCGGCCACCGTCACCCGGACCTTGAGGCCGATCAGCGGGCAGACCGCATGATACATGCGGGCGAAGACATAGACGTTGTTCGGGTGGCGCGGGCGCACCAGACAAAGCAACAGGCCGAACAGGAACCAGAAGACGAGCAGCAGTGCCAGCAGCAGCACACGGGCAAGTTTGAGCATCGAACACCTCGGAATTTGACTCGGCGCAGTATACTGGTCCCCCTTTTAGCGAACAAGCGTTCGCCAGACAGAACCGACCAGCCCCGGACGCCACCGGCCACCCCGGCTTGCCCCACCCGCCATTGCCCGCTAGGATGTGGCCATCTTGATGAACGGGGCGAGCATGATTTTGCAACAACGCGCGGCGACACGACTCCTGCTGCTGGTCTGCCTGCTGGTGCTCAATTGCGCGGCCCAGCCGCTGGCCCGCCTCGCCCTGCTCGATCACGCAGTGAGTTGCCAGACCCTGCCCCAGTTCGCCTCAGCAGACGACCAGGCTGACAAGGGCACGCCCGCCAGTGTGCAGCCCAATAGCTGCCAGCTCAACGGCAAGTGGCTGAGCGCCGCCAGTCTGCTGTGCGTGGAGCAACTCTTCTTCGCCATCGCCTTCGTGATTGCCCTGCTGGTGCCCCTGTCACGGCGCGCGCCGGCACTGCCTCCCCCCATCAATGTCTCGCCGCCGGAGCGGCGACTGCACCTCACCCTCTGCGTCTGGCGGGAATGAGTTCAGCCGCGCTTTTTCAGCCTGCTGTCACTCATTTTTTTGCGAGACCCAACACATGTCGAATCTCTTCAAGGCGGCCCTGCTACTGGGCAGCCTGCTGTGGCAATCCAGCGGATTGGCCAGCGATACGGGGTGGCTCACCCGCCCCCAGAACAGTCACGCCAAGGTCAGGCTGCAAGCCGACCGCAACGTCCCGGATCAAACCCGCATCCTGCTCGATGTCCAGCTGGCGTCAGGCTGGAAGACCTACTGGCACAGCCCGGGTGAAGGGGGCATTGCGCCCCAGATCCTGTGGGATGAGCCGGTCGGCGACTTCCAGTGGCACTGGCCCACGCCGCGCCCCTTCGAGGTGGCCGGGCTCAACACCCAGGGCTATCAGGAGCAGGTACGCTTCCCCCTGAGCCTGAGCTACCCGGCCGGGCAGCCGCTCAAGGGCACCTTGCGCCTCTCCACCTGCAGCAACGTCTGCATCCTGACCGACTACCCCTTCACCCTGGCGGCGGATGGGCAGGCGCCGGCCGGTTTCGACTTCGCCTGGGCCCGGGCCATGAGCACCCTGCCACAGACGCTGCCCGCCGACACCCGGGTCGAGCTCGGCTACCAGCACAACCAGCTGCAACTGCGGGCCGAGCGGGCAGAAGGCTGGCAGGAACCTGCGCTCTTCATCGATGCGCTGGAGGGGGCCGAGTTCGGCAAGCCCGCGCTCGAGGTAAGCGGCACCACCCTGATTGCCCGGGTGCCGGTCAGCGACGGCTGGCAGGGGGATGCCCCAGACTTGCGCGGCCAATCCCTCGGCCTGCTGCTCACCAGCGGCGAGCAGGCCTGGCAGACCCGCGCCACCATCGCCGATCCCCTCGCCCTGCCGGCCCCGGGGCAGCCACTCCTCTGGCTGCTGGGGGCGGCGCTGCTCGGCGGTCTCATCCTCAACCTGATGCCCTGCGTGCTGCCGGTGCTGGCCCTGAAACTCGGCACCGTGTTGCAGCAGCAGGGGCGCGAACAAGGAGGCGTGCGCAAGCAGTTCCTCGCCGTCAGCGCCGGGATAATCACCTCCTTCTGGGTGCTGGCAGCCATGAGCAGCCTGCTGCGCGCTACTCAAGGAGCCGTAGGCTGGGGGATCCAGTTCCAGAGCGCCGGTTTCATCGGCTTCATGGTGGCGGTGACTCTGCTGTTTTGCGCCAACCTGCTGGGGCTGTTCGAGATAAGGTTGCCCAGCAACCTCAACACTCGCCTCGCCACCCGCGGCGGCGAGGGGCTCGGCGGTCACTTCCTGCAGGGGAGCTTCGCCACCCTGCTGGCCACTCCCTGCTCCGCCCCCTTCCTCGGCACCGCGGTGGCCTTTGCACTGGCGGCGCCCCTCGGCCAGCTCTGGCTCATCTTCACGGCCCTCGGCCTTGGCATGAGCCTGCCCTGGCTGCTGGTGGCGGCCCTGCCGCGCCTCGCCCTCTGGCTGCCCAAACCGGGGCGCTGGATGGGGCAACTGCGCATCCTGCTCGGGCTGATGATGCTGGGCTCCAGCCTCTGGCTGGCGAGCCTGCTTGGCAACCATCTGGGCAGCACGGCCACCGGCTGGCTGATGGCCGCCATGGTGCTGGCACTGCTGATGGGCATCCTCTGGCGCTATGGCCTGCGCGGTTTCACCCTAGCCCTCTCCCTCTCGGCACTCATCGGCGGCGCCCTGCTGCTGGGGGGCGCCCTCACGGTGAAAGGGGGTGGCAGCGTCGATCGCATCGCCTGGCAGCCGCTCTCCGAGCAGGCCATCGCCGACGCCCTGGCCCAGAACAAGCGGGTCTTCGTGGATGTCACCGCCGACTGGTGCGTCACCTGCAAGGCCAACAAATACAACGTGCTGCTGCGTGACGAGGTGCAGCGCGCCCTGTCGGCCCCGGACGTGGTGGCCCTTCGCGGCGACTGGAGCCGGCCGAGCGATGCCATCTCCGCCTTCCTGCGCCAGCGTGGCGCCGCCGCCGTTCCCTTCAACCAGATCTACGGGCCCGGCCTGCCGGAAGGGGAGATCCTCTCTCCCCTGCTGGACAAGGCCGACTTGCTCGACAGCTTGCACAAGGCCGGCCTCGTTCAGGCCGATGCCACCCATTTCTAAGGAGAATGCCATGAGATTGCGAACCCTGACCCTCTGCACCGCCCTGGTAGCCGCCACCCTGGGCACCCCCACGCTGCACGCCGCCCCCTTCACCCCGGAGCAGGAGGCCCGCATCAAGGAGCTCATTCGCGAGACCCTGATCGCCAACCCCGGGATCCTCGACGAGGCAGCCGAATCCTGGGAGAAACAGAACGCCGCGACCCAGCAGGCCCAGATGGGTGACTTCATCAAGGGCAACCAGGATGTGCTGTTCAACAGCCCCACCAGCCCGCGCCTCGGTGCCAAGCATCCCAAGCTGACCCTGGTGCTGTTCACCGACTACAACTGCCCCTACTGCAAGCAGTTCGACCCGGCGGTCGCCAAGCTGCTCGCGGCCTATCCGGACGATCTGGGGCTGGTGATCAAGTTGCTGCCGTTCAAGGGGCAGACCTCCGCCAAGGCGGCCCAGTACAGCCTGACCCTGTGGCAACAGGATCCTGCCCGCTTCCTCCCCCTGCACGACAAGCTCATGAGCAAGCAGGGGATGCTGACCGAGACGGACATCAACAAGGCGCTGGCCGCCACCGACAACCTGACCCTCAAGCCCGCAGGCAAGGCCACCGAAGAGCTGCGCAACAGCCTGCGCATCGGCACCCTGCTCGGCGTGCAAGGCACCCCGGCGACCCTTATCGGCAACCAGCTGGTGCCGGGTGCCATTCCCTATGACGAGCTGGAGCAGCTGGTCAAAGCCGAGCTGGCCAAGCGGAGCTAAGCCATGGCCGAGGATGCAGGCATAAAGGCCCCCCGCTGGCGCCGCTGGGGCAAGGAGGCGCTCTGGCTGCTGCTGATGGCGCTCGTCATCACCACCCTGGTGGATCTGTGGCGCAGCCCCACCCTGCCGGCGGGTGCCATGGAGGCCCCCTTCACCCTGCAGGACGGCACCACCACCACGCTGGCCGAGCAGAGCCGCGGCAAGCCCCTGCTGGTCTACTACTGGGCCAGCTGGTGCGGGGTGTGCCGCTTCACCACTCCCACGGTGGAGCAGCTCTGGCAGGAGGGTGAAAATGTGCTGACGGTGGCCCTGCGCTCCGGCAGCGATGAGCCGTTGCGCGCCGGGATGGCGAAGAAGGGGCTGACCTTCCCCACCCACAACGACGAGTCCGGGGATCTGGCCGCCCGCTGGCAGGTGGGGGTGACGCCAACCTTCCTCGTCATCAAGGATGGGGCTCTGGTGAGCAGCACCACCGGCTGGAGCAGCGCCTGGGGGCTCAGGTTGCGGCTGCTCTGGGCAAGCTGGTAGCCCCCTTCATGCCAGAGATGCAAAGAGCCCGGTATCGCTACCGGGCTCTTTTTCATCAGAGGGCTGACAACCCGTCCTATTGGGCGGCCTCCATCGCCCGCTTCTCCAAATTGGCCTTGATGTCGAGACGCTCAGACTCCCCGATCACTCCGTCACCGTTCTTGTCCAGGCGAGTGAAGAGCGCCTCCTGCCGCGCCATGAACTGGGCCCTGGTGGTCTCCCGCGACGGCTTGAGCTGGCTCATCCGCTCCGGGACCGGCTTGCCAGCCTGTTGCATTACGCCAGCCAGCTTTGCCAGGTTGGCCTCTTTCTCGGCAACCGACAGCACGCCGTCACCGTTTTTGTCCTGCAGGGCGAAGCGCTGGGCGGCGCGCTCCATGAACTGGGCCCTGGTGACATCCCCCATCAGCGGCGAGGCGGGCAATATGTCGCTTGCAGAGGCGGCACTGCCTGCCAGCGCGAGCACGAAAAACGCGGACTTGACCATGGCGATGACTCCTTGTGACGGCAGAATCCGGATGGTTCGGACAAGAGGGGGCCGGGCAACGCCGGGGCCTGCCGCCCCCCTCTGCCAGTGTAGCCCCGCCGCCATCTCGCACCGCCCGCTCTTTTCGTACAGAAAGACCGCACTTTCATGGCAGAGGCGCCGGCTTTCCGTTAAAATCTCCGGTTTTTGCCGAGCCTGGTTTGCCGACGTTCCGCCACCAGGCCGACACAGGATGAATTCCACCATGCCAGTGAGGCAGGATCCGTCATGAACAACTACTTCCGGGTGCTGGGCGTCAAGTCCAACGCCAGTGAAAACGACATCAAGAAAGCCTATCGACGGCTGTCGAACCAGTACCACCCCGACAAGCTGCACGGGGCGAGCGAAGAAGAGAAAGAGCAGGCAGCCGCCCGGCTGCACCAGGTAAAGCAGGCTTATGAAGTGCTGTCCGATCCGAAACAGCGGGCCGCCTTTATCAAGGATTTCAACAACGTCATCGTGACCGATCCCGCTGCTGCCATGCAGGAGATGTGGGACCAGTTCTACCCCTGAGCCACCAGGCAAGAAGAGCGACTATGCAAAAAAAATGGGACCAGGCACGGCTCAAGGCCCTGCAAAGCGATGCCAGCGAGAACATCGAATCCTACCGGGATCAGGATGACCCCAAGGGGCTCGAGCAGTTCACCGACCAGATGAAGGCCCTGCTGCTGGCCGACATGAGCATGCTGGAGTTCATGCCCGAATACCTGCCGCTCGCCCTCTATGGCCGGGTGCAGTTCCCGCCCAAAGCCAAGGGGCAGTGGAACAAGTGGCTCGCCAGCGGCGAGCAGCCCTCCTGGGACGAGTTCAAGGTGAGCGTCGGCTTCAACAACGCCGCCCTGCCGCTGGTCAAAGCGGTGCGGGCCCAGAGCGAAGATCAGCTGATGGAAGCCTGCGCCGTGCTGTTCCTGCTCGACAACCCGCTGCCCCGCGGCAGCCACCGCGGCGATGACGACTATGAGCTGCACGACGAAGAAGAGGAAGACGGGGAAAATGCCGACGCCGACTACCACGGCGGCAGCGACCGCTATGGCGACGACCAGGGCGATCAGGATATGTACGACGAAGTCCGTTTCTAATTGGGGCAAGGCATGAGCAACAGTCTGATAGAAATTACCGCCATCGAGATCAAAGAGCTGGCCGTCATCGAGCCGAAGCAGGCCAGCGAGAAGTTCGAGCTGATCGCCAAGACCATGTCTGACGACCAGCTGGCAGAAGTGATTGAAAACATTGATATCGTTACCCTGACCCAGATCAACGGCCAGCACGACATCTCCTTCCCCTCCATCATCTCCGAGCTGATGACCCCGGAGCGGATCCGCGACATCGTCTGCCAGCAGCCCCTCTACTGGGAAGAGGCGATCAAGAACAACGCCGACGAGCTGCAACAGCACACCTTCGACTTCCTCAACTACCTGATCCGCACCCAGGATAGCGAAGCCAAGCAGCGGGAGATCCTCGAGTGCGTGGCCGAAGATCCGGCCGGTCTCTTCTACCTCGCCATCCCCTTTATCGAGTTCTATCGCGGCGATCGCTATGAAGAGGACGAAGGCTATCGCGACGTGCTGCACGCCGAAGAGGAAGATCTCGAAGAGTCCCTGCGCTACAGCGAGCGCCAGCAGGCCGAAGACAGCCACGACTATGCGCTGGACGACCCGCGCAGCCTCTTGATGCTCATTCGCGAGCTGGCCCCCGAGGTGGAAAAATCCATCAAGTCGCTGCTGCGCAACGAGCACTCCACCTGGGACGGCATCATCAACAAGTTTGCCGCAGAGCTGGTGATGCAGGCCAAAGAGAAGAACAAGGTCGAGGAAGACGAGTACGGCGACGTCGACGACATGTTCAGCTTTCTGGATTAAGGAGCCCATTCATGCAGTTAGTCATTCGCGATGCCAACCAGGGCCCCTTTCTGACCCAGGTGCTGCGCTTTGGCCGCGACAACGAACTCTTGAGTCAGCAGCAGCTCGCCGCCATCAAGGGCAAGGCGGTGCTGATGAGCCTCAAATTCGCCGACAAGTACTACAACAAGTACAAGATGCACCTGCTGGAGCAGGCCGCCCACGACGTCATCGGCGTGGTGAGCCTCGGTCTGCAGGAGCTCTCCCAACGGGATCCGGCCAAGGCCCTGGCCCTGTTGCAGGCGCCGGAAGGCCCCATCAAGCCGTTCCAGAAGGGCTGGTCCATGCTCATCACCGTCAGCCCCAAGCAGGCTGGCAACAGCCTCTACGGTGACGTGGATGCGCGGCTCTTGGACAAGATCTCCAGCCCGCCCGATGTGGAGGAGTGGCAAGGGTGGCAGGAGTACGAGAAGGCGCTGACCGAGCACAACAAGAGCCGCCTGATGGCGCTCATCGACCAGCACTTCTTCGCCTGCGAGAGCGACCACCCCACCATGGAGGACAAGCTGGCCGAAGCGCTGCTCTACCGCATCCTCTGCGGCAAGGGCAGCGGTGCCGCCCCCCTCAAGGTGAAACAGGATCTCAAGCGCAAGCTGGCGCGGGAGATTGAGCTCGACGAGGGCTGGTACGACACCGACTACCTCGCCGCCCAGCTCACCCTGATGCTGAATGCGCTGCCCGCCGACATGGCCGCCGCCCTGCGTCAGGAGCTGAGCCCGGGCTTTGTGCCCAACCTGCTGCATACCCTGGGGTTTGTGCGTCAGTACCAGCAGTTGCAAAAAGAGGACGCCTCGCCGGAGAAGCTCGACAACATGGAGATGCGCGCCGGGATCCGCCACCCCCTGCTCGGCTGGCCCCTCTACCACGACTTCTGATGACGGGCTTTCCCCTTCACGCTGTTCCAACGCCCGGCTTGCCGGGCGTTGTCATTTTTGCAGCTCGCAGATGGCGGCGCCGACCCTATCGGGCAATGGTCCACATGGCGCTCTGCATCCCGGTCTCCCGAAAATCGATCACCACGGGATAGTCGTTGCCACAGCCCGTCACCGTCCAGCGCTCCTGCCAATAGCGACTGCCCGGCTCCCCCTCGGGAAGTTGGAGCACCACTGGCACGAAGCGCTCCGGCGCGTCACACCCCTTGGTGGCCACCCAGGATGCGACCCCCACCATGGCATCCCGGATCAGCTGCTGATTGGCCAGGGTACCTTCCTGCACGGGTTCACTCGGACTGGCCTCGGCCTGGCACACCAGGGGAAAAAGCAACAGCAGGGCACAGGGTCTCATCACACCTCCAGAGGGGTCAGTCAAAAAGTGGTTCGTTCGGGGCTTTCATCATGACCCGAAACGGCGCCAGACAGAAGAGGCCACCAGAGGGAAGCTGGCGCAGGATCCGGGGTGCGTTGGCTTGCAAGCAAGGCGGACTACCTCCTAAGCGTCATTGGCCCACATTTTGTCAGGGATATAATGACTCCCCCATACAAGCCGCCGGGGAACGAGCCGTGAGCAGAAAGCCGGACCGCATGACCGCCATGCAGCAGATCATCGACGCCGTGAAGGCGGAATTTCCGCTCTATCAACCGGATACCTTCAAATGCGGGCCGGACAACACCTGCATCGGCTGCCCCAAGAAGCTGATGGAGCTGGTGGATACGGACCTCTGCTACTGGCAATATCAGATCGATCGCGGCATCCCGCCCAGCTTCGACGAGCTCAACCGCTTCGGCAAGATGTGCAAAAATATCCGCCGGGCCCTGGTGCGCAATGGCCGCATTCCCGCCTGATGAGAAGCAATATGCTGCCTTCATCGGCTTTTTATGATGGTTTTATCCACCAGAATGAATCACCACCTTATTTAATGGCTAGGTTCGCCTTATTCACCGCCTATCGTGCTGATGGCCGACGCAGTTTCATTGCCCCAAGGAGCACTATATGACTCAGGAAAGCATCCAGACCCGCTACACGCTGGATCCCGCCCTTGCCAGCGCCACCGAGCTGGAGCAAGCCATCTCCCGGGCCATCGAGGCCAACAAGCAGGACTTCTTCCCCCTGCTGGAGCGGCTGGTGGATGTGGGCGACAGCCGGGTCAAGCTCAGCCAGAAGGAGCCCCTGCGGGTGCTGGGGGTGGAACTCGACGAGGCTCGCACCGGCGGCACTGCCCGCCTTGGCTACGAATCCAACTTTTCCGAGAGCTGCCGCCTTATCGACGAATACGACCAGCACCAGACCAGCGTGGCCTTCACCCTCGACGGGGATCAGCTTGTTTTCGATCTTGAGCTGCCCATCGAGTGGAACTTCGACAACTGATTGGCGGCGTTGCCATTCCCCTGGCTTGTTGTACCCAGCGGCGCCTCCCCTCACCCTCTCCCAAGAGGAGAGGGGATCGTATCCCGCCAGCCAACCGGTGTAGCTGTCACACATTCCAAAATTGCTGCGATCTGGGCTCCCTTCTCCCCTTGCGGGAGAAGGGTCGGGGATGAGGGGGAACATACCATCCCAAGTGAAGCCATCGACAAGCAGCAGAGCGTTGAATCAAGCAGGGCAAGTAGGGTCGATTAGCGAAGCGTAATCGTCCACGCCATTTGTTCCGTAGCTATAGGCAAAAGAGAGAGAAGAGGGGTGGCCAACAGAACAGCGGCAACCGGTTTTCACGAACGTCTGATTACGCTTCGCTAATCAGACCTACTGAATCGCCCCTGGTTTTC
>NZ_CDBK01000035.1 GCF_000819785.1 Aeromonas caviae
CAGGCGGCTCTCCCGCTTGGCGACGCGCCCCTTGCGCATCCAGACCCCGAGCATGGCCTCTACCGCATCCTCAGAGGTGTGGAAGTGGCGGGCCAGCGCCCGCCGGCTCACCTTCTTGTGAAGGGCCAGATAGTCCCCCAGTTCACGCAGGATCACAGAATACCCTCCCTCTCGGCGCACTCGCCCCTGACCATGAGCCCCTTCACAGGGTCACCACCTTGCGGGCGACGATGTCGCCGTGACGACGCCCCAGCCACCAGAGCAGCACCAGGGAGAGCAGATAGCTCAGGCTCCAGACCAGGCTCTGCGCCGGGTGGGCGGCGAAGGTCGCCAGTTGATAGAAGAGGGTGGCGCACAGGAAGGCGACGTAGTTGCACCAGGCTGCGGTGAACAGGGCCCACTGGCGACCGGTCTCTCGCACCAGAGCCCCCATGGCGGCGGCGCAGGGCATGTAGAGCAGCACGAACAGCAGGTAGGCAAAGGCCCCGGCCACGCCGTCGAAGTGGGTCTGCATGTTGCCGTAGGTGGAGGTGTCCACCTCCTGGGCCTCGGCGGCCGCCTGCTTGTCCTCCAGATCCCCCACCTTGAGCCCCATGGGATCGGCGGGGTCGATGTCCGCCAGGTTGGCGGGAATGGTGGCCAGCGCCGCTTTCAGGCTGCCCAGCAGGGAGTATTCACTCTCCTCCTCATCACCGGCGCCGCCGGCGTAGAGGCTGTTGAGGGTAGCGACCACCGCCTCCTTGGCAAAGATGCCGGTGAGGATGCCCACCGTGGCCTGCCAGTTGTCGTCCCGCACGCCTATGGGATGCAGCACCGGGGTCACGGACTGGCTCAGCTTGCTCAGCACCGAGTTCTCCTGATCCTGGTTGCCGAAGCTGCCGTCGGTGCCGAGGGAGTTGAGCACGCTCAGCACCGCCACCATCAGGACGATGGTCTTGCCCGCGCCGAAGATGAAGCCCTTGAGTTTCTGCCAGGTGCGCAGCCCCACGTCCACCGGACGGGGCCACTCGTAATCGGGCATCTCCATCACCATGGAGTCGCTCTTGCCCGGCAGCAGGGTGCTGCGCAGGAAGAGGCCGGTGAGCACCGCCACCAGGATGCCGAACAGATAGAGACCGAACACCAGGTTCTGCCCCGACTCGGGGAAGAAGGCCACCGCGAACAGGGCGTAGACCGGCAGACGGGCACCACAGGACATGAAGGGCGCCATGGCCGAGGTCATCAGCCGCTCGCGCTCCGACCCCAGGGTGCGAGTCGCCATCACCGCGGGCACGGTGCAGCCAAAGCCCATCAGCATGGGGACGAAGGCCTTGCCGGGCAGGCCGAGGCGACGCATCAGGGCGTCCACCACGAAGGCGGCGCGGGCCAGATAGCCGGAGCTCTCCAGCACCGCGAGGAAGAGAAAGAGGCAGCCCACCACGGGGATGAAGGTCGCCACCGTCTGCAAACCGGCACCCACGCCGTCCGCGAGCACGGCTCCCAGCCAGTCGGGGGCACTCATCAGCCCCAGCAGGTGGTGCACCCCGTCCACGAAGAGGGCCCCCCCGAGGATGTCGAAGAAGTCGATGAAGGCGCTACCCACCTTGATGGCGAACATGAACATCAGGTACATCACCAGCAGGAAGAAGGGGATGCCCACCCAGCGGTTGAGCAGCACCCTGTCCAGCCGTTCGCTCTGGGCGACGGTGAGCTTGTCCTGATGACGGCACGCCTGCTGGCACCAGTGGTGGATATGGCCGTAGCGCAAATCAGCGAGTTGCAGGTCGATGTCCTGGGCGTGGTGGGCGCGGCTCACCACGTTGTCGGCCGCCGCTTGCTGCCCCGCAGCCAGGGTCTCCTGCATGGCGATGTCTTCCTCCAGCAGGCGCAGGGCGCGACCACGGCGATGCAGATGATGGGGGGCGAGCAGGGTCTCCAGCTCGGCGATGTCCCCCTCGAGGGGCTGACCGTAGTCGAGCACCAGGGCGGGCTGGGACTGGCCGATATACTGGTGGATCCCCTCTTTGAAGGCCGCCACCTGCTGGCGATTGTGGGCCGAGAGCGACACCACGGGGCACCCCAGCGCCTTGGCGAGCAAGGCCTCGTCGATGGTGATGCGCCGCTTTTGCAGCAGATCCATCTTGTTGAGCACCACCACCATGGGCAGCCCCAGCTCCCGCAGTTGCAGGGTGAGGTAGAGGGAGCGCTCCAGGTTGGCGGCATCGATGACGTTGAGCAGCAGATCCGGCTGCTGGCGCTGGACGAAGCGGCTGGCGATCTGCTCGTCCAGGCTCGCCTCCTGGTTGGCCAGGGCATAGATGCCGGGCAGGTCCACCAGGGTGTATTCCTGCCCGCGGGCAGCAAAGGCCCCCATCTTCTTGTCGACGGTGACCCCGCTCCAGTTCCCCACCTGCTGGCGGGAGCCGGTCAGGGCGTTGAACAGGGAGGTCTTGCCGCTGTTGGGATTGCCCACTGTGACCAGGTTGTAGCTCATACCGGCTCCACCTCGATTTGCTGGGCCAGACTCCGCTGCATGGAGAGGCAGATGCCCTGGCACTGGATCTGGAGCGGGTCTCCCAGGGGGGCGGCCCGCAGATAGAGGATCTCAGTCTGGGGCAGCAGCCCCATCACCATCAACTTGCGCCGCAAGGCGCGGCCAAGGTGGTTCATGTGCGTGATGCGAGCGCTCTGTCCCGGCGACAGCTCTGTGAGTACCATGACGGGCTCCTGAAGTTAAACAAGAATAATTCGCTTTTAATGGGGGGATTATAAGCTGTGCCCTCAACATTTATTTGCGTAAAATCAAACTCCGCTTAGCTAACCGACAAAGTATTGCCATGAGTCACGACAACAACAGCCGCCTGGTCTACAGCACGGACGGCGGCATGATCAAGGAATCCGCCCCTGCCCAGCACGCCTCCCCCTTCCCCGCCGACGGGGTCGTGCGCATCCGCCGCGAGACCAAGGGACGCAAGGGGGCCGGGGTCATCAGCATCCACGGCGTTCCCGCCGACCAGCAGAAGGCCCTCGCCACCCTGCTCAAGAAGAAGTGCGGTACCGGCGGCGGTCTCAAGGAGGGGATCATCGAGATCCAGGGGGACAAACGGGACCTCATCAAGGCCGAACTGGAGAAGGCCGGCTTTCAGGTCAAACTGGTGGGGGGATAATTCCCCATCCCGCGCCTTGCCTCACCGGGGGTTTTTCCCTAGAATGCCCGCTCCCATCGAGGGGGAGTAGTCTCGCCACGGACCCGTTTCGTGCGCGATCCTGATCAACATACTTGGTGCCAACTCACCATGGTCAGGGTGATCCGGGCAATGCCGGATTTGACAAGACCTTTGACGGGCCAGTGCCAAAACCGGGGACGGATGGCGCAGGCTTGTCTTTGGTTTATAACAATTCCGTCCCCCGGTCATTTTTATGGAAGCCTTGTTAACCTCCACCATCAGCGTTGCCATCGCCGAGATCGGCGACAAGACACAGCTGCTGGCCCTGTTGCTCATCTGTCGTTTTCGCAAACCCTGGCCCATCATCGCCGGCATGCTGGCTGCCACCCTGCTCAACCACGCGGGTGCCGCCTGGATAGGGGAATTCATCAGTCGCTGGATGGATCCCAAGGTGATGACCTGGCTGGTCGCTGGCGCCTTCATCGCCATGGCCGCCTGGATCCTGGTGCCGGACAAGATGGACGATGAAGAGAGTTCCCTGGACAAGTACGGCCCCTTCATGGCCACCTTCGTGCTCTTCTTCATCGCCGAGATCGGTGACAAGACCCAGATAGCCACCGTGCTGCTGGCAGCCAAATACGACTCCCTGATCCAGGTGATCACCGGCACCACCCTCGGCATGATGCTGGCCAACGTGCCCGTGGTGCTGCTCGGCAAACTCGGGGCCGACAAGCTCCCCCTCAAGGGGATCCGCATTGCCTGCGCCATCCTCTTTGCGGGGCTTGGCATCTCCACCCTGATCTTCGCCTGACCTCCATAGAAGCCGGCGGGGGATCAGCGTGAGCACTGATCGCCACCGCCGCCCCGGACGTCCTTCAGGCCCCCTCCTCACGGCGGGGGCCTTTTTAGTGCAAAGACATGGCCCCGTGCCGCGACCTGTGTCGCAGCGCCGACGGCGCCCCTGCCCCGAGACGCGGCGCCGTGCCATAATGCCTTATCTTTCAGGCATCACGGCTTCAGGAGCCCCCATGCACCTCACCTCAAGACAGACCCTGCTCGACTGGGTCAGGCGCGGCCGCCTGCCACGGGCCTCGCTGCCTGCCGCCCTGGCCCTGTGCGATCTGCCCCCCGGCCCTGCCCGCTGGCAGTGGCTGTTCGACAGGCTGCTGCTCTGGCTCGGCTGCCTCTGCCTTGGCGCCGGCCTCGTCTTCTTCGTCGCCTTCAACTGGCAGGCCCTGGGGCGCCTCTCACGTCTCGCCCTGCTGGAGCTGCCGTTGCTCGCCATGCTCCTGGTGCTCTGGCGCAAACCCATGAGTGACACCCCGCGCCAGGCCCTGCTGCTCGCCCTGGCCCTCAACCTCGGCGCCCTGCTCGCCCTGGTGGGTCAGACTTACCAGACCGGCGCCGACCCCTGGCAGCTCTTCGCCACCTGGGCCCTGATGCTGCTGCCGCTGGCGGCCCTTGGCAGAAGCCCGCTGCTCTGGACCCTGGCCTGGCTGCTCGGTCAGCTCGCCCTGGTGCTCTACTGGCGGCTCGGCCTTCTCGATCTCTTCTTCTCCTTCAACGAGGAGGCCCTCGGCTGGTGCCTGACCCTGCTCAACGCCGCCCTCTGGGGTCTGCTCATCCTGGTGCCCGCCCGCTACGCCCTGATGCCCTCCTGGCTCGCGGGGCTGGCCGCGGGGCTCGGCATCACCCTGCTCACCCTGCTGGCCCTGTTCGATGCCGCCTCTCCCTGGGTCTGGCCTGCCTGGCTCGCCTGGCTCGGCGCCGCCTACCTGCGCTGGCACCACAGGTTCATCGCCGGGCTCGCCATGGGGTGCCTGAGCCTCATCGCCGTGATCCTCGCGGCCCTTGGCAAGTGGATGGAGCCGGACATGAACGGCTTCTTGCTGCTGGCCCTCATCGCCATCGGCCTGTCGGTGATGGCCAGCCGCTGGCTGCAACAACAACGGAGGCAGCATGTCTGATCTCACCCCCTGGGAGCGCCTGCGTGCTGCCCAACTTGTGGAAGGGGATGCCCCCCGGGATGAACAGCCCCACTGGTCGGGCCGTTTTCTGCTCGGCATGGTGGGCTGGATAGCCGCCCTCTTCCTGCTCTTCTTCCTCTTCATGGCCTTCGAGCAGCTGACCCGCGACCCCAACAACGCCCTCACCATGGGGATGGTGCTGATGGCCGCCGCCCTCGGTCTCAACCGCATGGCGACCCGCAGCGATCTCTGGGATCAGTTCGTGCTGGCGCTGGCGCTGGCGGCAGATGCCTGGCTGCTCTACGGCCTGCTGGACAGGCTGGATCTGAACGTCGCGTGGCTCTGGTTCGGTCTGACCGCCTTCTCCCTCGGGGTGGCCGCCCTGTTCGAGCACTGGCTGATCAGGCTGTTCCACAGCTTCGCCGCCGCCATCCTGCTCACCCTCGCCCTCGCCTGCCTCGGCCTGCACCTGCTGGCCCTGCCGCTGGTGATGGGCGCCGTCGCCCTTTGCTGGCTGCAGGCGGAGCGCGATCCCGCCCGCCATCTGCTCTATGAATCCCTCACCCTGGGGCTGGCACTCTCCCTGCTGGTGCTGGGACGGCTGCACCACCCCCTGTGGGAGGGAGGCACCAGCGTGCTCAATGAGCTCGGCAGCTCCCGCCTGCCTCTCTGGCTCAATCCCCTGCTCTGCGCCGCCCTGCTGCTCGCGGTCATGGTTCGCCTCAGGCTGCCGCTGCGCTACGGGCTGCCGCTGGTGGTGATCAGCGCCATCATTCCCGGCATGGGGGCTGGCGCCCTGGTGCTGGTGCTCGGCTTCTACGCCGGCAGCCTGGCCCTGATGACCCTGGCAGGCCTCCTGCTGCTCGGCTTTGGCTCCCTCTATTACTACGATCTGGGGCTGACCCTGATGACCAAGTCCTGGCTGCTGCTCGCCTCGGGGGCCCTGCTGCTCGGTACCCGTCAGTGGCTCAAGCACCTTCACAACGGGAGCCCCTCATGAGACGCCTCGCCTTTTTGCTGACCGGTCTTGCCCTGCTCGCCGGCATCAACGCCGCCGTCTGGCGCTTCGAGCACGCCATGAGCCAGGGGGAGGTGGTGCTGATCGAGCTGGCACCGGTCGACCCCCGCTCCCTGATGCAGGGGGACTACATGCGCCTGAACTACGCCCTCGCCCGCCAGCTGGCGGGC
>NZ_CDBK01000036.1 GCF_000819785.1 Aeromonas caviae
AATTGGGACAGCGCCTTTTTATTTGGGACAGCTCCCTTTTTATTTGGGACAGCCATCTTTGTGTACGGATTGTTCCATTGGAGGAACCATATCACCCACTCTGTTTCACTGATGCAAAAATCACCTGCTCAAGCAACACCCACGGTGTCGCAGCGTTGTGAAAAAACGGCCTGATAACAAAGGGCCGATAGTACATCTTCCTTAACCCTTCTCTTCTTATCTGCGACAGCAGCGCCTTATCAGGACAGCCATCTTTTGGAGAAAGCCCTCATCCAGCGCCCAGCACAACTTGTCATCCAGCATTTGCGATGGCATTTGTGAAACTCGGGGGATTAAAGAGAATGTCTTGGCATCGATGACGCCAATTCAGATGCGATCACACCGGCGGGGTGATGGCGCGATACAGGACGTTGTTATGATGCGAGCATTCATCACTCAAAGGGATGGTTGATGACACCGTCGCTGGCCACAGTGCCAGGCAAACTGCTGACAATGCTCTTTGTCACCCACCACTCTGATGCCCTGGCGCCGAAACAGCGTCACTTGCTTGAGCCAGCGCACCTCGTCCAACCCCAGCCGCGCCAGGATGGGGGCAAGACAAACTGGGATATGGCCCCGTTTGTCCACTCGGATGGCGCGACCTGTCCAGTCCACCAGCATCAGGTAATCCGCAAAGGTATATGGCAGGCTATCGGGTCGCGCTTCGTGCGCGAATGGCAACAGCAACGGCGGCAATGGGGCAGCGGACTGCTCGCCATCGAGACGCTGCTTGAGGCTGGTGTAATTGCTCTGCTCAGGCCGGTCGGCAATCGCCGCCCGTATCGGATTGAGATCAACATAGGCCATGCAGGCCAGCAGGGCTGATTCGGTGAGCAGGGCCTGGCTCTTGAAGCGTCCTTCCCAAAAATGGCCCTTGCAACCATCTTCCCTATTGGCCTGCCGAGCCAGGTTTTCGTTGAGCAACCGCACAAACCAGCTGATGGAATGCAGGCGCTCCCGCCACTGTCCTATCAGTTGTTGCACCACAGCGAGTTCAGGCTCAATCAGGGATTCCCCCTGATACCAGCGTCGTACCAGCAGCGGCCACTGGAACAGCGCCGACCAACGCTCGGCCACCTCCCGCTCGCTCCAATTGGCAGCGGTATCCGACTCGATCTTGAGCACCAGGTGATAGTGATTGCTCATCACCGCATAGGCACACACACCGATGGCAAACAGTCGCGACAATTGGCCCAACTTGTCCACTACCCACTGGCGCCGATGCTCGTAACTCTGGCCGGAGTGGGCATCTTCCCCACACAGAAACGCCCGCCGCACACAGCGACTGACCACATGATAGTAAGGCGTATCCTGCAAACTGATTTGACGTGAACGGGCAATGGTCATGGCTCACCCCCTGGGCAGTGACACCTCAAGCCAAGTACAGGGCTACGCCCCTGTCAAAAAGGTGGGTGTCCCAGATTTCCCGCCCCCGGCCATGGCCGCAGAATGGCCAGCAACCAGCGTCCGATCACTGTCCGGTTGGCAGCAAGCTCGCAGAGCAAGAAGAGTTTGATAGAGGTCAAAAAACTAGGCTTTTCTGATAGTTAGATCACTTTAAGGCTCACCTCGGCAGTTTCGTTTGGCTTACCATGGTCATTCAGAACCTGTTGAACTGCGATAGGTTACTGCCAGCGCGGGTCAAGGGAGCATATTGGAAGCTGTAATCCACGGGCGGTAGCGTGAGATTTGGTGGAGTTATACCTTGCTCAGAAAAGTGGATGTCCCAGATTCATCCTGCTGCCCACGTTACACCTCACACAAAAGGTGGGTGTCCCAGAATCCTGTTTGACTTAAACCAGAGTATTGTTTACATCTTGATTACTCCCGCTTGCGGGCTATTGTCAGGTGAATACCATCTCCATACATATTATTACTCTCTTAAAAAGGCGACCATTCGGTCGCCTTTTTATTTCTATCACTTTCCAATCAGGTATATCACCGAGCTGGTCGCTTGACACCATTTCCTTTGGCAGCAGGCTTGCCGCCTTGAGTGGCAGGTTTGGCCCCCGGTTTGGCAGAGGCGGCGCGGGTCGGGGTTTTACCTTTGTGGGCGGGTTTGCCGGCCGGTTTGCTCTTACCAGCACTCTGGCCTGCGCCCTGACCTGTACCTTGCGAACTGGGTTTGCCGTTACCAGCCCCTTTCTGGAGCTGAGACCCCACCGGTTTGCCATTGCCGGCCTTGCCGCCATTTCTGCTGGCCGCCGGGGAATTGGCTGCACCGGCCTCGCTGCGGGCGGCCTTGTTGCCAGCCCCGTTGCTGCGCTGGTGAGTGATGGCGCTGTGGCGGGTCAGGGCGGGCTTGAGGCCCTTGCTGCGGCTGCGCTCGGCTTTGGCTTCACCACGGCCTTCCGGCGGCACCAGGCAGTCGGGGCCGTTGCCGATCAGGTGGCCCTTGCCCATCTCCAGCAGGGCTTCGCGGATCATCGGCCAGCCGGCCGGATCGTGATAGCGCAGCAGCGCCTTGTGCAGGCGACGGCGACGCTCCCCTTTCACCACGAACACGTCCCCGCCCTGGCGACTCACCTTGTTGAGGGGGTTTTTCTCGGTGTAATACATGGTGGTGGCATTGGCGAGCGGCGACGGGTAGAAGTTCTGCACCTGATCGAGCTTGAAGCGGTTTGCTTTAATCCAGAGCGCCATGTTCACCATGTCTTCATCCGTGGTGCCCGGGTGGGCGGAGATGAAATAGGGGATCAGGTACTGCTGCTTGCCCGCCTCTTTGGAATACTTGTCGAACAGCTCCTTGAAGCTGTAGTAGCTGCCCATGCCCGGCTTCATCATCTTGGAGAGCGGGCCCTCTTCGGTGTGTTCCGGCGCGATCTTGAGGTAGCCGCCGACGTGGTACTTGGCCAGCTCCTTGATGTAGCGCGGATCTTCCACCGCGATGTCGTAACGCACCCCGGAGGCGATCAGGATCTTCTTGATGCCCTTGAGGTCGCGCGCCTTGCGGTAGAGGTTGATGGTCGGGCTGTGGTCGGTGTCCATGTGCGGGCAGATGGTCGGCCAGACGCAGGAGGCGCGCCGACAAGTCTGCTCGGCCTTGGGGCTCTTGCAGCGCAACTTGTACATGTTGGCGGTGGGGCCGCCCAGATCCGAGATGACACCGGTAAAGCCCGGCACCTTGTCGCGGATCTCTTCGATTTCTTTGAGGATCGACTCTTCCGAGCGGCTCTGGATGATGCGCCCCTCGTGCTCGGTGATGGAGCAGAAGGAGCAGCCGCCGAAGCAGCCGCGCATGATGTTGACCGAGGTCTTGATCATGTCGTAGGCCGGGATCTTCGCGTTGCCATAGGCCGGGTGCGGCACCCGCTGGTACGGCAGGCCAAACACCCCGTCCATCTCGTCGGTTTCGAGCGGGAAGGCGGGCGGGTTGACCCAGATGATGCGATCGCCGTGGGCCTGCGAGAGCGCGCGGGCGCAGCCCGGGTTGGTTTCGTGGTGCAGGATGCGCGACGCATGGGCGTAGAGCACCTTGTCCTCCTTCACCCGCTCGAACGCCGGCAGCTTGACGTAGGTCTTCTCCCACGGCTTTTGCTTAGGGGGTTGTACCAGGATGGGCTTGGCTTCCTGCTCCACCGGCGCGGTACCCTCGTCATCAGAGCAAGGCGCCCCTTCCATATAGGGGTTGGGGATGGGATCGATGCGGCCAATCTGGTCGAGCTTGCTCGAATCCACCCCGCGCCAGCCCGGCAGCGGCTCCTTGCGGATGACGGCGGTGCCGCGAATGTCCTGCATGGTGTCGATGGTCTCGCCGCCTGCGATGCGGTGAGCCACTTCCACCAAGGGGCGCTCGGCGTTGCCGTAGATGAGGATGTCGGCCTTGGCGTCGATCAGGATGGAGCGACGGATGGTCTCGGACCAGTAGTCGTAGTGGGCGATACGGCGCAGGGATGCCTCGATGCCGCCGATGACCACCGGCACCTCTTTATAGGCCTCTTTGCAGCGCTGGGTGTAGACCAGGGTGGCGCGATCCGGCCGCTTGCCGCCCACATCCCCCGGGGTGTAGGCATCGTCGTGGCGCAGCTTCTTGTCGGCGGTGTAGCGGTTGATCATGGAGTCCATGTTGCCCGCCGTCACCCCGTAGAAGAGGTTGGGCTTGCCCAGGCGCATGAAGTCATCCTTCGATGACCAGTCCGGCTGGGCGATGATGCCGACCCGAAAACCCTGGGATTCGAGCATGCGGCCGATCACCGCCATGCCGAAGCTCGGGTGATCCACGTAAGCGTCGCCTGTCACCAGCACGATGTCGCAGCTGTCCCAGCCGAGCTTGTCCATCTCCGCGCGGGACATGGGCAGGAAGGGCGCCGTGCCGTAGCACTCGGCCCAGTAACGGGGATAGGAGAAGAGGTTGGTAACCGGCTGCATTTTGACCACCTGGAACAATTCGGGTCGCGCATTATACCGGCAGAGCCAGGCGGGGGCGACGGCTTTTTGCCCCTACAGAACGCGAGGGGAAGGGGCTCCTTCGAGCGGGCGCGACAGGTCGGCGTGACAGACTCCGATCTCATCAACAAGCAGGGCGCCCATTGGCGCCCTGCTTGCTGTCATCCGGGTCGGCACGCTAGGCCGCCGGTTTGTCACGCCCCTCGGGGGCCACCGCCCCCGGCACCGGGGAGGGACTGGCCGGGGTTGCCGTGGCCAGTACCTCGTCCACCAGCCTGTCCCGCGCCCCCGTCATCCCCGCGCGTCTGGCGATCAGGTGATAGATGGCGGGCACCACCAGCAGGGTCACCAGGGTCGCCAAGGACAAGCCGAAGAAGACCACGGTCCCCACGGCCATCCGGCTCTCGTACCCCGCCCCCATGGAGAGCATCAGGGGCACGGCGCCGATGATGGCGGTGAGCGAGGTCATCAAGATGGGGCGCAGGCGGCGCACCGACCCCTTGATGATCGCCTCCTCGAACCCTTCACCCCGCTGGCGCAGCTGGTTGATGAACTCGACGATGAGGATGCCGTTCTTGGTCACCATGCCGATGAGCATGATCATGCCTATCTGGCTGTAGATGCTGAGCTCCTGCCCCGTGAGCCAGAGGCCGAGCAGGCCGCCGAAGATGCCGAGCGGCACAGTCATCATCACCACCGCCGGGGTCAGCAGGCTCTCGAACTGGGCCACCAGCACCAGATAGACCACCAGCAGGGCCAGGCCGAACACCAGCGCCATCTCCCCTTGGTTGTCGCGATAGTCCTTGGACTCGCCGGCGTAATCCACCGACATGCCGGTGGGCAGGTGATCTGCGGCCCAGCCATCCAGGAAGTCAAGCGCCTCCCCCAGGGTGTGGCCGGGGGCCACGTCCGCGGTGAGGGTGACCGCCTTCTGGCGCTGGTAGTGGTTGAGGCGCTGGGGACTCGCCACCTGGGTGACGGTCGCCAGGGTGGAGAGGCTCACCATCTCGCCGCTGGCGGCCTTGAGATAGATGCGGCTCACATCCGAAATGCCGTTGAACTGGGTCTGGTTGGCGCGCAGGTAGACATCATACTCTTCGCCCCTGTCCACATAGGTGGTCTGGCTGACGCCGCCGAGCAGGGCCTGAAGGGAGCTTGCGATGGTGGAGACCGGAATGCCGAGCTGGGTGGCTCGCTCCCGCTCTATGGTCACCTGCAGCTCCGGGGTCTTCTCGGCATAGTCGAGATCCGGGCTCTGCATCAGCCCGCTCTGGGCCGCCGCCTCCTTGAGCGCCAGCCCCTGCTGGTTGAGCTCGCCGTAATCGGAGCCTTGCAGCACGAACTGCACCGCCGCGGTGGAGCCGCCTCTGAACCCCGGCTGGAAGGTGCGGATCATCACGTCGGGGATGCCGGCGAGGCGACCGCTCAGGGAGCGGCCAAACTCGGTGGCCGTTTCGTCCCGCACCGCCCAGTCGCTGAGCTGGATGATGGCCATGCCGGTCTGATCGCCGCCGCGCCCGAAGGCCGGGGTGCTAAAGCTCATGGCCTGCACCACCCCCTTGCCGAGCAGCGGCAGGATGGCGGCCTCCACCTGCTGCATGTTGCGCTTCATCCGCTCGATGCTGGTGCCCTCCGCCCCTTTCACGAACACATAGAGCACGCCCCTGTCCTCGGTCGGGGTAAGGCTCGCGGGCAGCTTGCCAAAGAGGGCGCCAATGCCGCCGAGGCAGAGCAGCAACACCAGGGGCATCCAGACGGCGCGGCGCAGCACGGCCCCCAGCACGCGGCGATAACGCTCCTCCACCCAGCCAAGTCCCTTGTCCAGGGTGGCGGTCAGGGCGTTGGGTTTGTCCACGGCACGCATCAGCCAGGAGCCCATGGCCGGGGTCAGGGTGAGCGCCACCAGGGAGGAGAAGAGCACGGCCAGGGAGAGCAGGATGGCGAACTCGGTGAAGAGGCGCCCCACCATGCCGTCCATGAAGGCGATGGGCACGAACACCATCACCAGCACGGCGGTGGTGGCGATGACGGCAAAGCCCACCTCCCGGGTGCCGTGCCAGGCCGCCATCAAGGGGGACTCGCCCCGTTGCAGGTGGTGGTGGATGTTCTCCACCACCACGATGGCATCATCCACCACCAGGCCGATGGCGAGGATGAGGGCCAGCAAGGTGATGAGGTTGATGGAAAAGCCCAGATACCAGGCACCGATGAAGGCCGAAATCAGGGAGACGGGGACCGTGATGGCAGGGATGAGCGTGGTGCGCCCCTGCCCGAGGAACAGATAGAGCACGGCGACCACCAGCAGGGCGCAGATGGCGAGTGTCTCGTATACCTCGTCGATGGCCTGCTTGATGAAGATGGTGGAGTCGTAGTCGACCTCCAGGGTGGCCCCCTCCGGCAGGAAGCGCTGCATCTCCACGAGCTTCCTCTCGATGCCCTGGGCCACCGCCAGGGGATTGGCGGTGGACTGAGCGACGATGCCAATCCCCAGGCTCTCGCGGCCGTTGCGCTGATAGGCGCTGTCTTCGTTCTTGGCCCCCACCTCCACATCCGCAATGTCCGCCAGATAGATGCTCTGACCATTGGTGGCGGTTTTGACCGGCAGGGTGCGAAAATCTTCCGCACTGTGATAGAGCCGTGCGATCTGCACCGCCATGGTCATGGTGTTGTTGCGGATCTCGCCGCCCGGCAGCTCGATGTTCTCCCGCTTGAGGGCATCCTGCACGTCGGCCACCGTGATGCCGCGGGCCGCCATGTCGGCGGGGCGCAGCCGCACGTACATCACCTGGGTCAGGTCGCCGGAGAGGGAGACCTCGCTCACCCCGTCCACCAGGCTCAAAGGGTCCACCAGCATGCGATTGGCGTAATCCGTCATGGCGGTACGATCCATCTGGGTGCTGCTGAAGTTGAGCCAGATGGCCACATCCCCGTTGCCGTTGTCCTTGGTCACCATGGGCTCGTCCGCCCCGTCTGGCAGCTTGGGTCTGGCCCGGGAGATGGCGTCACGCACGTCGGAGGTGCCCTCCAGCATGTTCCAGCCGAGCTTGAACTCCACCGTGATGGAGGAGCGCCCCTTGCGGGTCACCGAGTTGATGTTCTTGATGCCGCTGATGCCGGAGAGCTGATCCTCGATGGGCTTGGTGACCTGGCTCTCCATCACCTCGGGGGCCGCCCCCTCATAGGTGGTGGTGATGGAGACGGACGGGGTCTGCACATCCGGCATCTCCCGCACGGTGAGTTTGCTGAAGGCCACCAGGCCGAACACGGTGAGCAGGGCGCTGATGACCACCGCCACCAGGGGACGGCGCACTGAGATATCGGAGAGCCACATCAGCCTTTCACCTCGCCCAGATCACGTACCTGGGCGCCGTCGCGCAGATTGACCAGCCCCTCCACCGCGATGCGATCGCCGACGTTCAACCCCTTGAGCACCCAGACGGCCTCGCCATGGGTGTCGCCAAGCTCCACCGGCACCCGCTTCACCCGTCCGTCCGCCTCCAGGCGATAGACGAAGCGCTGCTCGCCGGCGTACTCCACCGACTGGGCGGGGATCAGGGTCATCTTCTGGGGTGGCAGAGAGAGATCCACGTTCATCAGCATGCCGGGACGCAGCTGGCCGCCGGTGTTGGGCAGGATGACGCGGGCCTTGATGTTCTGGGTGTCGCTGGAGATCCGGCTGTCGAGGGTCTCCAGCACGCCGGAAAAGGATTGATCCGGCCAGGCCGAGCTGGTTGCCGTCACCGCCATGCCTGGGCGCAGCAGGGAGAGGTAGCGCTCGGGCACCGCCAGATCGAGCCGCAGTTTTGCCAGCTCGTCCAGATGCAAGAGCACGTCGCCGCTGTTGACCAGGGCTCCTTCGCTGAGATCGATGAGGCTGACGGTGCCGTCGAAGGGGGCGGCCAGGGTGCGCAGGGAGAGCTCGTAACGGGCCGCATCGACCCGGGCCTGGGCCTGGGCAACAGTCGCCTCCTGCCCCTCCAGCTCCGAGGTGGTGACGGCGCCTCGCGCCACCAGCTTGCGCATGTCCCGCAGCTTGCGAGCCTCGTCGCGCACGCTGGCACTCTGCTCGGCCAGCTCCGCCTGCTGCTTGCCCGCATCCAGGGCGATCAGGGTCTGCCCCTGTTTGACCTGCTGGCCGGAGCTCACCGCGATGGTGGCAATGCGACCGGTCACCTCGGGACTGATGGCCACGGAGCGATTGGCCGCAAGCTTGCTCACCAGCTTGATGGAGGGCTCGGCCAGACTCTGCCTGACGGTTTCGGCCCTGATATTGATCTCTCTTGGTGCAGGCTTGCTGGCGGGTTCAGCCTGCCGCAGATGCCAGGCGCCCGCCGCCAGCAATAGAAGAAGAGGGAAAAGCCACAGCCACACGCGCGTTTTCATCACAAGATCCATGCAGTCAAAGAGAGAGGAAGAAGAGATAGCTTCATCAAGGATGGCACCATGTTACCCCCTGACTATGCCGTGACTATGTATAAATGTGACAAAACGTAACAGTCCGGTGAGAAGATCATCAAAAACGCATCTTGTCGGCACGCGCGTCAGGGTTCTGCCTTACACTGATGCCGACTCTCGCCATCTTCCGGTACGCCCATGTCCATTCCCTCCCCCGCCTTTGCCAAATACCGATTGCAGTGGCTGCTGCTGGGCCTCGGCCTGCTGCTGTTGCTGCTCGCCCTGCAACATGCGTTTCGCCAGGTTACCGAGATCAACAAGCGTGACACCATCAACGCCGCGACTCAGCTCAGCAGCCAGCACCAGCGGATGGAGACCTTCCTTGAGGCCATGCGCGGCCAGGCGGAGGAGCGCCTGCGCAGCAATCCCCAGTCCGTGCTCTCTCGCCAGCTCTATCAGGCGCTGCAATCCGACGGGGAGCACGGCATCAACCTGGATCGCATCCCCGTCGATCTGCCCCCCGCCCTCATCGGCAACCTGACCGGGCAGGGCCCGCTGCCCCACGACGGCAGCGAGCGGCAAGCCAGAATACATCTCGCCCTCAGCCTCTCCCCCCTGCTCGCCACGGCCAGCAAGCTGCTGGACAGGGACGTGGCCTGGATCTACTTCACCGGTACGGACAATTTCATCTACCTCTATCCCTGGGTGCCATCCAGCCAGTTTCGCTTCGATCCCGTGATTTACAGCAAGGCCTACTGGCAGGAGGCGATGGCCAGGTATCCCCACCTGGAGCACGCCATGCTCTCGCGCCCCTACCAGGATTTTGCCGGACGGGGGCAGATGATCACCCTCTCCCAGCCCATTACCCAGGGCGGCCAGATCATTGGCCTGCTCAGCATCGACATCCAGACCGTCACGCTGGCGCAGACCCTGCACCGCCTCGCCCCCCGGATTGGCACCCTGTTCCTGCTCAACGCCCATCAGCAGATCCTCGCCAGCAGCCAGTCCGCTACCGCGCCGCCCCCGGTCAGGACGGCGCAGTCAGCGGAATATGAGTGGCAACAGGGCGCCTTGCAGCTCGTCTATCCCATCCCGGAGACACCGCTCTCCCTCATCCATCGCATCCCGCTGCTGCCTCTGCTGCAGACGTTGTTGTGGCAATCGGCGACGGCGCTCATCACCATTCTCTGTCTGGTGGTGGCGACCGTCTCCAGCCTGCGTGCCCAGCGCCTCAACCGGCGCCTCAACTACCTGTCGCGCCACGATGCCCTGACCGGCGCCTTCAACCGCCACTACTTCGATGCCTTCGAACACCGCCAGGCCCTGGCAGGCCGCCAACGCATCGGCGCCATCATGTTTGACTGCGATCACTTCAAACAGGTCAACGACCGTTTCGGCCACGGGGTGGGCGATCAGGTCCTCATCCGTCTGGTGCAGCTCTGCCAGTCCCTGCTGACACGGGAGTGCCACCTGATCCGCTGGGGCGGCGAGGAGTTCCTGCTGCTCATCGCCGATGAAGCGATCCCTCTGGCCCCCTTGGCCGAGCGGCTTCGCCTGTGCATAGCAGAGCATCCCTGGAGCGCGATTGCGGCCGAGCTGAAGGTGACCGTCAGCCTGGGCCACTGTCGCCAGTCACCGGCCATCTCCTTGCAGGAGGTGATCCGCCGCGCCGATATCGCCCTCTATCAGGCCAAGGCCAACGGCCGCAATCGCAGCGAAGCGTGGCGGGATGACGGACAGGAGAAGCCGGAGTAAGCTGGACTCCCACTTCATGTCAGGAGACGCAACTGTGTCACGAAAACCCCGTCTGGGATTGGCCCTGGGCAGCGGTGCGGCCCGAGGATGGGCCCACATCGGCATCATCCGTGCCCTGGAGCGACTGGGCGTCAAGCCGGATCTGGTGGCTGGCTGCTCCATCGGCAGCTTTGTCGGCGCCGCCTATGCCGCTGGTGAACTGGACAAGCTGGAGAGCTGGGTGCGCGGCTTCAGCCGCCTGCAGGTCATGGGGCTGCTCGATCCAGCCCTCTCCGGCGGCCTGTTTCGCGGTGACAAGGTATTTGGCATCGCCGCCGGCCATCTGGGGGATCCCGCCATCGAAAGCCTGCCGCTGCCCTTTGCCTGCGTCGCCACCGAACTCGATACCGGCCGCGAGATCTGGTTGCAGGAAGGGCCGCTTCGCCAGTGCGTGCGCGCCTCCTGCGGCATGCCCGGCCTGCTCACCCCGACCCGGGTGGAGGATCGCTGGCTGGTGGACGGGGCCGTGGTCAACCCGGTCCCCATCTCCCTGGCCCGCGCCATGGGAGCCGAGGTGGTGATCGCCGTCAACCTCAACACCGACATGCACCAGCCTTGGACCGACGAACCGGACGAGCCGGTGCAGGGGGGGCTGCTCAGCCAGTGGTTGAACCGGGGCGAGCGCGAACCCAGTACCCCCGGCATGTGGGGGGTGATGACGGGCTCCATCAACATCATGCAGGAGCGCATCACCCGTGCCCGGATGGCCGGGGATCCCCCCGAGATCCAGCTCTGCCCGCGCCTTGGCAACCTCTCCATCATGGATTTTCACCGCGCGAGCGACGCCATCAACGAGGGGGAAGCCTGTGTCGAGCGCAATCTGGAGCAGCTCAAGGAGGAGCTGTCACGACTCTGCCTGATATGAAGGCATATCGGGGTAAAAGACAAAAAGAGCGCCAATAGGCGCTTTTTTGTTTCGGGCGACGCGGCTCAGAACAGCCCCAGCCCCTTGAGCATCACCACCAGGATCAGCAGCGGCGACACATAGCGGATGATGAAAAACAGGGGCCTGAGGATGGGCTGCGCCAGCTTGCCCCCATTGGTCAGCGCCGTCGTCATCCGCTCAAATCCCCATACCCAGCCCACAAAGAGGCAGAGGAAGATGCCGCCAAGGGGCATCAGCACGTTGGAAGAGACGAAGTCGAACAGATCGAAGAAGGTTTTCCCGCCAACCTGCACATCCGCCAGCGTGCTGCTCGAGAGCGCACAGGTCGAGCCGACCGCCCCCAGCACCAGCAGGTTGATCAGGGTCGCCCTTGTGCGGCTCATGTGAAAGCGCTCGGAGAGCACCGAGACCGGCACCTCCAGGATGGAGAGCATGGCCCCGGTGGCTGCGATGGCGGAGAGCACGAAGAAGAGCACCATGAAGAGGTGGCCGAAGGGGATGCTGGCAAAGACCGCGGGTATGGTGATGAACAGCAGGGAGGGGCCTGCGCTCGGCTCGAAGCCAAAGGCAAACACCGCCGGGAAGATGGCGATCCCCGCCAGCATGGAGACGAAGAGATCCGCGCACATCACCCGTACCGTGGTGAGAGGGATGTGCTGATCATCGCGAAAATAGCTGCCATAGGTCATCATGCAGCCCATCCCGATGGAGAGCTTGAAGAACGCCAGCCCCATGGCCGTCAGCACGACGCCTGCGGTCACCTTGGAGAAATCCGGCGAGAACAGGAAATGCAGTCCTTCGCTCGCTCCGGGCAGAGTCAGGCTGCGCACGCCTATCACCAGCAGCAGGATGAAGAGCAGTGGCATCAACCGCTTGGTGACCGCTTCGATCCCCCTGGAGACCCCCATCAGCAAGATCCCCCCCATCAGGGCCAGCACCAGCCACTGCCAGAGCAGACTCTGCAAGGGATCCGTGATGAGTGAATTGAAGGCAGCCCCCGTGACGGCGGGATCGGTGGAGAGGATCTCGCCGCTGGCCGCCTTGAAGATGTAGGCAAACACCCAGGCCGCCACCTCGGAGTAGAACGACATGATGAGGAAGGCCGCGCTCACCCCCATGGCGGCGATCAGCCACCAGGGTTGCCCCTTCGGAGCCAGCTTGATGAGCCCGCTGACCGCATCCGTCCTGGCCTCGCGCCCCAGCATGATCTCGGAGATCATCACCGGCAATCCCACCAGCAGGGTGGCGATGACATAGACCAGCAGAAAACCGGCGCCACCGTTCTCACCGGTCAGATAGGGAAACTTCCAGATATTGCCGAGCCCGACGGCAGACCCCAGGGTCGCGGCCAGCACGCCAAAGGTGCTGGTAAACCCATCTCTGGCTTTGGTAATGGATTGGCTCATCGTTGTCTCGCTGTGTGGATCACCGCCTGAATTAAAAGGGTCGGAGTGTTCCGTGGATTAATCCAGCCCGACAAGATGATTTAGTGAAAATCGCCGCTGGCCGCACCCAACGCATTATTTAATTAAATAATTTTCCATTTTGACAAATAAAAAATGCCGCCTCGAGGGCGGCATTTTTATCAAGGTTGAACCGAATCAAGCCTTGGCAATATCGTCCGGACCGATCTGGCCGATTTCGGCGACTTTCTTGTCAGCCAGCAGCCAGAGGGTGAACTTGTGCAGATCGGGGTGGTGGGCCAGGGCAACCAGGAAGGCGCCTCCGACTTCACGGTAACCCAGTTCATAGTTCTTCAGGGTGGTTGGGGGGACGCCCAGCAGATCGGCAAACTTGGGACGGCTCAGGCCTACCGCTTCGCGGATCTGACGGATCTTCTTGCCAACAGTTACGATATTTGAATTCATGTGTTCCATACTCCGTTCGGCGGATTGACTCCACCTTTATTTTTCGCGACGACTCGTAGTCAAGTGTATCAGTTTTGAACGGACTCGTTATGGTCGAGCCTCTATCTATAATCAGCGTCTTTCGACGACAACCCTTCACAAACCTCGGGGATGGTAATCGCTGCGTCGCCTCAGGTAAACAGTCTCGAAAAGAAACCTTTCTTGTTGCCCGGCCATCCCTCGTATAATTCGCCGGTTATTTCCAAGAGAGTCATCAACATGGCATTTCCCGGCATCATTTCCCGTCTTCATTCCGACCCGGACTCCCTCCCCCGTCAGCTCGCCCAGGGTCTGCAGACCCGGGCCGAAGCGTTCTGGTTGCCCATGGCCATGCAAGGGGACGCCACCACCGTGCTGGCGGCCCTCCCGGACAGCTGCAGCCTCTATCTTGAAGGCCAGACGACGCTTCCCCTGCGCAGCCACGACGGCGTCGTGGCAGAAAACGGCACCCTGGCACTGGGCAATGGTCACACGATGACGCTGGCCAGGGAGAAAGGCGATGGCGGCATCGTGCCGGAAGAAAGCCTCGCCGAGATGGCCCAATGGCTGGAAGCGGGTCATCGGCACTTCATCTGCTCCACTGCCGTCCAGCCCGTGGCGCGGGCCATCCTCAACATCTGGCCTCTCGATCCCTACCTCGCCCGTCACTTCTTGCTCAGTTTCACACCCTTGCTGTGCGAAGCAACCGAGGCGGACTATCTTGCGGTCCTCTCGGTCAGGGCGGGTGACGCCATCCCGCGGCACGCTTGGGCTGAGGCTTATATGAAGCTTGAGAAGAAACTGCATCGCGCCTACTTGGATCACTAATAAATCCCAAGAAACAGCCAGTTATCCCTACGACACAATTTGCCCCATCCCTTATCTGTGAGCTTGATCATGTTTTGAAATGGGCATAAAGTGCGCCACGTCATCGGAATGACGTCGGCTGTTCGTGGCGGAGTATGCATTGTCGACAGTGCAACCCGCACACTTGTGCACCCAGATACGTGCCTCCTGGATGGATCTAGGATCCCTGTTCGCACCAACGTCGTTGGTCGACAGAGCCAGCAGCTTACATAAATTACAAAGTGCGAAGCACGTGAACAACGTGCCATCTCAACGAGGATTATTTTATGATGAAAATGGCTCCTTCCCTGATCGCCATCGCTATGGCCACCATGGGTGCAACTGCAGCTCACGCCGCTGACGACATCTACTTCGGCGCCGGTGTTGGTGCAACTCACTTCAACGGTCTGAACAAGATCGAAGGCGTGAACGTTGGCGAAGAAGATGCGGCTGCTGCCAATGCCTTCGTTGGTTACAACTTCAACGAATACTTCGGTTCCGAGCTGGGCTACCAGTACACCGGCCGTGGCAACACCGACGGCAACCGTTACGAGAGCCAGGGTGCCACCCTGTCCGGTATCGCTCGTCTGCCGCTGGGCAACGATTTCTCCCTGTTCGGTGAAGCTGGCGCCTACTGGGGCCACACCGACGGTCTGGGCACCAGCGATACCAAAGTATCCCCGCTGGCCGGTGCCGGTGTGACCTACAAGGTCAACGACGCGCTGGATCTGCAAGCTCGCTACCGCTACATGTGGGACGTGGCTGACCTGCACGCCGACAACGTACGCTACAAGTCCAACCAGAGCGTTGCGACCCTGGAAGCCGTTTACCACCCGTTCCGTACTTCCTACGTAGCGCCTGCTCCGGCCCCGGTTGTTGAAGAAGCACCGGCCCCGGCTCCGCAAATCGTTGAGAAGAACTTCGCCCTGAACTCCGACGTGCTGTTCGCCTTTGGCAAAGACAGCCTGAAGGCCGAAGGTGTGCAAGCCCTGAACGCTCTGTACCAGCAAATCGTTGAGTTCCAGCCGAAAGACGGCAACGCCGTTGTTGTTGGTTACACCGACCGTATCGGTTCCGACGCTTACAACCAGAAGCTGTCTGAAGCTCGTGCCCGCACCGTTGCCAACTTCCTGGTCAGCAAGGGTATGGCTGCCAGCAAGGTTGCCATCGAAGGTCGCGGCGAAGCCAACCCGGTCACCGGCACCAAGTGTGACGGCGTCAAGGCCAAGGCTCAGCTGATCTCCTGCCTGGCTCCGGACCGTCGCGTAGAAGTTCGCGTATCCGGCGTACAAGAAGTTCAAAAGTAATCTGACTTCGCTCAGGTAACGTAAAAAAGGGGATGCCACGGCATCCCCTTTTGCTGTCTCTCTCCTCCCCCCAGCGACACTCTCTGTCTCACCTTTTCTCCCCTTTACCCCCGTATTGCGGCCCCGCGACACCGGTGTCGGCGCTGCATATCTGTGCAGAAACTTGATCACGCTGATTCAAAAGAATACAGTAGCAACGCTTGTAAGACATTGGATGAACTATTAAAAGTGCTCAGTGCCCGGTTAGTTGTCCATGGAGAAACAGCTTCATGAGAATCCAGGTTTCCATCCATTTTTTATTCAAGCCGTCCGTGATCCGCTCACGGTGTCGCACATGAAGTGTCATCTGCGACCGGTATAACAAAGAGTGCGCAGTACGCCCATAGCACGGCAACTCAACGAGGATAAAACGATGAAAATGAAAATGGCACCAACCCTGATTGCTCTGGCCATTGCAGCCATGGGAACCACCACCGCTCAGGCGGCCGACGACTGGTACACGGGTATGGGTGCAGGTTGGGCCTATGGCCACGACCTGGATACCTTCGGCCAGGATGCTGACAAGGACGCCACCGCGCTCTCCCTGTTCGGCGGTTACAACTTCACCGAGAACTTTGCCGCCGAGCTCGGCTATCTCTATGCCGGCAAGGCTGGCGTCGATGGCGTCGACTTCAAAACCCAGGGTGCCACCCTGTCCGGTATCGCACGCCTGCCCATGAATGACATCTTCTCCGTCTTCGCCGAAGGGGGTGCCTATTTCAACCACGTCAACGGCAATGGCCAGAGCGACAACGGGACCTCGCCGCTGGCGGGTCTGGGTCTGACTGCCAAGCTCTCCGACCTTATCGACCTGCAGGCCCGCTACCGCTACATGTGGGATCTGGGTGACGATCAGAAAACCTGGAAAACCGACATGAGCGTCGCCACCCTGGAACTGGTGATGCACCCGAACCGCACCACCTATGTGGCACCGGCCCCGGCACCGGCTCCCGAGCCGGTTCCCGAGCCCGTCATGGTCGACAAGAACTTCTCCCTGAGCTCGGACGTGCTGTTTGCCTTTGGCAAATCCACCCTGAAGCCGGAAGGGGCTGCTGCGCTCAACACCCTGTATCAGCAGATCGTCGACGTCCAGCCGAAAGATGGCAGCGCCGTGGTGGTGGGTTACACCGACCGCATCGGCTCCGATGCCTACAACCTGAAGCTGTCTGAAGCCCGTGCCCGCACCGTGGCCGACTTCCTGGTTGGCAAGGGTCTGCCGGCTGGCAAGGTATCCATCGAAGGTCGTGGTGAAGCCAACCCGGTCACCGGTACCCAGTGTGACGGCATCAAGGCCAAGGCTCAGCTGATCGCCTGCCTGGCACCGGATCGCCGCGTCGAAGTGCGCGTCACCGGCGTACAGGAAGTGCAGCAATAAGGGGACAACCACCTGTTGCAAAAAGGGGCCATTCCGGCCCCTTTTTTAATGCCCGGACGGCACCGCCAGCGCGGGCAGCCCACCTGCCTGTCTCACCGATTTTCCATACAGATGCGTCACTTAAATGGTTAATGCGCTCACATCGCCTATACATAATGTTGGCTATACATAGCAAAGGGCTGGGAGCCCTATAACACCCAACATCGACGAGGATACGCGATGAACATAAGACTGAAACCTGTGTGGATTGCATTGGCATTGGCGACGAGTGCCGCCCAGGCGGCACCTGTTCACGACTGGTATGTGGGGGCTGGGGGTGGCTGGGCCTTTGCCCATGACATCGATGATTTCAGCAAGGACGTCGGCAAGGACGCGACCGCCATCAACGCCTTTGTCGGCTACAACTACAACGAGAATCTGGGGGCAGAGCTCGGCTACCTCTCCACCGGTGACTGGGATATCGCCGGCCAGGACTTCAACAGCAAGGGGGCCACCCTGTCGGTCATTGGCCGTTTGCCCCTGGGGGACATCTTCTCTGTCTTTGCCGAAGGGGGCGGTTATCTCTATCACGTCGACTCCGTCAACGGGGGAGATGACAACCTGGCTCCCCTGGCGGGTCTGGGCCTGACCGCCAGACTGAGCGACTGGGTAGACATCCAGACCCGCTACCGCTACATGGTGCGAGTCGGGGACGATCCTGACAACGACAAGGTGGGCAGCGGTACCAAACGCTGGGTCAGCGACATCAGTACCGCCACCATCGAGCTGGTGCTTCACCCCAATCGCACCGTCGCCGCAGTGCCGGTGGCCGCGCCTCTGGTCGTGGCACCGCCGCCCCCGGCTCCCGAGCCGGTGGATCAGACCTTCAACCTGAGTTCTGATGTGCTGTTTGCCTTTGGCAAGGCGGAGCTCAAACCGGAGGGGATGCAGGCACTCGACGCCCTCTACCAGCAGATCGTCGACGTCAAACCCAAGGATGGCAGCGCCGTGGTGATGGGCTACACCGACCGCATCGGCTCGGATGCCAACAACCAGGCACTGTCGGAGGCCCGTGCAAGCACGGTCGCCAACTTCCTGATTGGCAAGGGGCTGCCCGCCGACAAGGTGAGCATCCAGGGCAACGGCGAGAGCAACCCGGTCACCGGCACCCAGTGTGATGCCATCAAGGCCAGGGCTGCCCTCATCGACTGCCTGGCCCCGGATCGCCGGGTCGAAATCCGGGTCACCGGTGTCAGCAATCCCGCCGAGCCCGCCCCCGCCGAACAATCGGCACAATAACCTCCTCTTCCTTCACCGCCGTGCACAAAAAAGGGATGCCGAGGCATCCCTTCTGCATGTCTGTCCCCTTGGGATCAGAAGGAAGTACGACGATAGCGGCGGTACTCGGGGCGCCAGAAGTTCGCCTCGATGGCCTGATCGATCACATCATCGGGGGTCTGCACCGCCTTGCCCTGCAACATGGCGGTCTTGGCCACCATCTTGGCGATGTAGCGGGAGACCTGATGGATGTCCGCCAGATCCGGCAGCAAGGAGCCCTCTTCCCCCTTCACCAGGGGTGAACAATCCGCCAGGGCGCGGCTGGCCGACATCAGCATGGCATCGGTCACCCGGTTGGCACCGGAGGCGATCACCCCAAGGCCGATCCCCGGGAAGATGAAGGAGTTGTTGCACTGGGCGATGACGTAGCGCTTGCCCTTGTACTCCACCGGTGCGAACGGGCTGCCGGTGGCGACCAGCACCTGGCCGTCGGTCCAGCGAATGAGATCCGCCGGGGTGGCTTCCACCCGGGAAGTGGGGTTGGAGAGCGGGAAGATGATGGGACGGGCACAGTGCTTGTGCATGGTCTTGACCACCTCTTCGGTAAACAGACCCGGCTGGCCGGAGACCCCGATCAGGATGTCCGGGCGACCGTGTTCCATCACCTCCAGCAGGGAGATGTTGTCCCCCACCGGCCACTCCTTGATCCGCTCGATCGGCTGGGAGAGCTTGCGCTGGAAGTCGAGCTGGTTGGGGATCTTGTCGGTGATGAGACCGAATCGGTCCACCATGAAGACCCGGCCCCGCGCCTCGGCGTCGGTCAGCCCTTCGGCCTTCATCTGCGCCACTATCTGCTCGGCGATGCCGCACCCGGCACTGCCCGCCCCGAGGAAGGCGACCCGCTTCTCGGAGAGTTTGGCACCGGAGGCCTTGCAGGCGGCGATGAGGCTGCCCAGGGTCACCGCGGCGGTCCCCTGAATGTCATCGTTGAAGCAGCACAGCTCATCCTTGTAGCGGTTGAGCAGCGGGGTGGCATTGCCCTGGGCGAAATCCTCGAACTGCAGCAGGATGTCCGGCCAGCGGCGCTTGACCGCCTGGATGAAGGCGTCGACGAACTCGTCGTACTCTTCGCCGGAGATGCGCGGATGGCGCCACCCCATGTAGAAGGGGTCATTCAGCAGCTGCTGGTTGTTGGTGCCCACGTCCAGCACCACCGGCAAGCAGTAGGCCGGGGAGATGCCGCCACAGGCGGTGTAGAGGGAGAGCTTGCCGATGGGAATGCCCATGCCGCCGATGCCCTGATCCCCGAGGCCCAGGATGCGTTCGCCGTCGGTGACCACGATCACCTTGACGTTCTGCTTGGTGGCGTTTTGCAGCATGTCATCGATCCTGTCCTTGTCCGGATAGGAGATGAAGAGGCCGCGAGCACGACGATAGATGTTGGAGAACTCCTCGCACGCCTTGCCGACCGTCGGGGTGTAGATGACCGGCAGCATTTCGGTGAGGTGGTTGTTCAGCAGGCGGTAGAAGAGCGTTTCGTTGGTATCCTGGATGTTGCGCAAATAGATGTGCTTGTCCATGTCGTTGCCAAACGCCATGAACTGGCGATAGGCACGCTCTGCCTGCTCTTCGATGGTTTCGATGTTCTGGGGCAGCAGACCCTCCAGATTGAAGCTGCTGCGTTCTTCGCTGGTGAAGGCGCTGCCCTTGTTGAGCAACGGCGTCTCCAGCAGGGCTGGACCTGCGTAGGGAATGTAGAGGGGACGTTTCTGATTATTATCTTCAAACATGGATCTGTACCTTGACTGTGTGGCCCGTCGATCCTATGGGCTTGAGCCAACAATTTCAAAGGGTTTGCACCTCCCTTGCGAAAGGTTTGCGACCCAGTCGACGAAAGGCCCCCGGAGTCTGACCCGTCAGGCGGCGAAAACGGTTGGCAAAGTTGGCGCCGTCGCTGTATCCGACCCGGGCCGCCAACTCGGCCAGCGGCCAGTTGGTGTAGAGCAGCAACTGGCGCGCCTTGTTCATGCGAAGCCCGGTGAGCCAGGCCATGGGGCCCATGCCGAACACCTGCTGGCAGAGCCGGTGCAGATGGGGCACCGAGCAGGCCATCTGATCGGCCAGCAGGGCCACGCTCCAGGGCTCGTCCAGACGTGCCTCCACCCGCCGAAACAGCGCCTGAAGCCGCAGCTCCGGCGTGCCGCGCACCTCCCCCTGCAGGGTCCGCTCCAAGAGCGCCAGCAGCAGGCTCAGCAGCTGGGGCTGGAGTGGCGAACGTATTCCCTCCCCCTGCATCAGGCTGAGCAGGTGGTAGAGCTGCTCCCCCTCCTCCCCCTGCCAGATGCGATGACCAAGCCGGTGCAGATGCTGCCAGCGCGGCACGTCGTCCAGCAGGATCCAGCTGGTATGCCAGGCTTCCCCCACCAGCCTGAGGCCCCCCGGCACGGCGGCCGGGAGAAAGACCAGGGCTCCCGCCGGGATGGGCTGCTCCCCGCCATCGGTGAGCAGGGCGCCCGCCTCGTCATGGCTCACCATCAGGATGTGAAACTCCGGTCGGTTGCGGCGGATAAGGTAGTGCTCCCGTATCGTCGAGAGGCCGGTCAGGAAGACGCCCGCCTCCCCAAGCAGGGGCAGCCCTTCGCGTCCCAGCATCCGCTCTTCGCAGGCCGGGGCGATTTCCAGACACTCGCTGATAAATGGCATAGCACCTCAACAGGATAGTTTTGCACAAGAAAGCCGAGAGAGGCTCACAGTGAAGCCTCCCGATATCACCCCTATCATACCCACGACAAACCCTGATTTTTACCAACCCGGTTAACATAAATGAATTATTGGCAAGCGATTTTAAAACAAACCACCGATCGCGAGTTCATGACGCGACTGTGGCGACTGGCCCTGCCGGTTTCGCTGCAATCCATGATGTTCTCCCTGCTCGGCCTCATCGACATCATGATGGTGAGCCAGCTCGGCACCACGGCTGTGGCGGCGGTCGGCTTGGGCAACCGGGTCTTCTTCTTCAATCTGCTGGTGATAGCGGGGCTCTCGGGCGGAGTCTCGGTGTTGGCGGCACAATATTTCGGCCGTGGCGAGATGGCCGGGGTGCGCCGCTCCCTGGCCCTGGCCCTGGTGGGCGCCCTGGCGGTGAGCCTGCCCTTTGCCCTCGTCTATGTGTTCTCACCGGGCAGCGTGCTCGGGTTTGCCAGCCAGGAGCCCGCGCTGCGCGAGCTGGCCGACGAGTTCCTGATGATCACCGGCGCCACCATCCTCTGCACCGCCGTGGTGGTGCCCCTGGAGTCGGCCCTGCGCTCGGTGGGCAATGCCGCGGCGCCGACCCGCATCGGCATCATCGCCATCATCGCCAACGTCATCCTCAACTATGCCCTCATCTTCGGCCATTTCGGCGCCGAGGCCATGGGTGTAGCCGGCTCCGCCTGGGGCACCACCCTGTCGCGTCTGCTGCAGACCGCGCTGCTGCTTGCCTATGTGTGGCGTGCCGAGCCCCGTCTCATCCCGCGCAAGCAAGACTGGCTCGCCGCCTTCAGGCGCAAGGAAGTGGTGCGCTTCACCCTGATCGCCCTGCCGCTGTTGTTGCACGACGGGCTCTGGGCCTTCGGCATGCTGCTCTACGGCTTCCTCTACGCGCACCTCGGCACCGACGCCCTGGCCATCATGACCACCCTCGGCACGCTGGAGAGCATCCTCATCTCCCTCTTCTTCGGGCTGGCGGTGGCCTGCTCCACCCTGCTCGGTCACCGGCTCGGGGCCGAGGAGTATGACGAGGCCTGGCAGCACTCCCAGCTCTTCCTGCTGCTGGCCCCCGTCGGCGCGCTGCTGGTGGGGACCGCCGTCTGGCTGATGCAGGGCAGCCTGCTGCAATGGGTCGGCAACCTGCCGGGCGAGCTGATGACTGAGGCCGGCCAGGTGCTCGCCATCATGTGTCTGGGCATGCTGCTCAAGGTGTTCAACATGGTGGGGATCGTCGGGGTACTGCGCTCGGGGGGGGACGTCAACTACAGCATCTTCATCGACATCGTCGGCATGTGGTGCATCGGCCTGCCGCTGGCCTGGGTGGCGGTCAGCCTGCTGGGCTGGCCCCTCTCCTGGGTGGTGGCGGTGGTCCTGCTGGAGGAGCTCTCCAAGGTGCTGCTGGTGCAGCGCCGCATTCGCCAGCGGCGCTGGCTGCGCAATCTGGTGCTGGGATAAGGGAAGAGCGCAAAGCGGGAAAATGCGGGGTCATATCAATGACAGAAAATCCCGCTTTGCAGTATGCTGGCCCCCTCTTCAATCAGAGGCGGGGTGCGCCGGCCATGCCGACCCTTGTGCCCCTGCCCAGTAGTCGTTTAAGGAGACGAGCATGCAACCACAAAAAGAGCGGATCACCGAGACTGCCCTGCTGGAGATGGCCAACAAGATCATTCGTGAACACGAGGACTTCATCCACGGCATGCGCGCCGACTCGGTGGAGCAGAAGGGGGACATACTGGTGTTCAAGGGGGAGTTCTTCCTGGCAGAGGACGGCACCCCGACCGGCAAGACCATGGCGGTGTTCAACATGTTCAAGCTGCTGGCCCAGCAGCTCTCCGGCAAATACACCCTGGCCTGACGCCAGCCCCGTCATCACCGGATGCCGCCCTCAGGCGGCATCCGTTTTTGTGCGCCCTGCATCGCCCGCGGGTTTCCCTGCCTCGGCCACCACGCAGTTGCGACCCGCCATCTTGGCCATGTAGAGGCACTCGTCCGCCCGGTTGAGCAGATCCTCCACCCCCTCGCCACGCTGGGCCAGGGTCAGACCGATGCTCACCGTCACCTCCAGCAGTTCGTCGGAGGTGGGACTTTTCACCAACCTCGCTTCCACCGCGACCCGCAGCCGCTCCGCCACCCGCTTGGCCTGTGCCAGATCCGTGCAACCGGGCAACAGGATGGCAAACTCCTCCCCGCCGTAACGCCCGAGCACCATGCCGGGCTCCAGCTGCTCCGACAGGGTGGCCGCCACCTCCTTGAGCACCGCATCCCCCGCCAGATGGCCGAAGGTGTCGTTGATGCGCTTGAAGCGGTCCAGATCCAGCAGCAGCACCGCGAAGGGGGCCTGTTTGCGGATCATGGCGGCCCTCGCCTTCTCGAGCTGCTTCATCAGCAGGCGGCGGTTCATCATGCCGGTCAACTCGTCCGTGGTGGACTCCCGATAGAGTTGCAGCAGCATGTTGAGCTGGCCGCACTGCACCCAGGCGCTGGCGATGGCAAAGAGCCCCAGCAGCCAGACCTGGTTGAGGGTCTGCACGCTCCAGAGAGGCTGGCCCACCAGCAGCCAGTTGCCCGCCAGCATGGTGGCCAGAATGCCCCCCGCCAGTTGCAGGCTGAGGGAGAGGGGAATGGGGAAGATGGCGAACAGGCTGATGAGCAGATAGGGGAAGGCCATGTAGCCCGCCTGCATCTCCTGATCCGCGCCGAAGCTGTGCAGGCAGATGAGGGAGAAGAGCATCATCACCGCCATCAGGTAACCGAGCGCCAGCTTCATGCGCTCGCGCTTGAAGTGGATGAGATAGGAGAGGGGGATGAGGGGCGAGAGGGCCAGCAGGCAGAAGATCCTGACCTGGAACAGTGCCTCGAACTGGATGGCTGGCAGGGTCAGCCAGTCCACCAGAGCCCAGCTCGGGAGACCCGCCATCAGCAGACAGGTGAGCAGCCGCAGCCGCACCGTCATGAAGCCCATCCGGGTCAGGGTAAAATCTTCGGAGTGGGCGCGGGCACTCCAGAACTCCGACAGCTTCAGCATCCAGAGTCTCCATCTTCGAACCGAGGGCTCATTCTACACCGTCCCCATCCTGATGCATCAGCCTCCCTCCCCTTTGTGAGGGATCGGTCTCACACAAACCGGCGGATCTTAATCGCCACAGGAAAACGTTTCAACCCATCAGGAAATAAACGAGTTTGCGCTCAATTAGCGCTGGAAAGCGCGATGCCAATCACTAAAATAGCGCCCAATTTTCTCCCCTCCCCCCACACATTCGAGGTATTTATGGAACAGGCTGCCGCCCCAAGCGCCATCCGAGAGACCCATCCCCCCAGGCGAGCCCACAGCGAACTGGTCTACGGCATCGAGGATGTCCCCCCCCTGCCCCAGACCCTGTTCGCCGCCCTGCAGCATATGCTCGCCATGTTTGTCGCCATCATCACCCCGCCCCTCATCATCGCCAATGCCCTCGGCCTCCCCGCCGACGACACCCGCTACATCGTCTCCATGTCCCTGGTCATGTCCGGCATCGCCTCCTTCGTTCAGACCCGCCGTTTCGGCCCCCTCGGTTCCGGCCTGCTCTCGGTACAGGGCACCAGCTTCAACTTCCTCGGCCCCATCATCGCCTCCGGCCTCGCCCTCAAGCAGGCGGCCATGCCCACCGACGATCTGCTGGGCACCCTGTTCGGCACCATGCTGGCAGCGGCCCTCACCATCGTCGTCATGAGCCGCTTCCTGCACCTGGTCAAACGGATCATCACCCCGCTGGTGACCGGCATCGTGGTATTGCTCATCGGCCTGACCCTCATCAAGGTAGGGCTCATCAGCATGGGGGGCGGCTACGGCGCCCTGGCGGACGGCAGCTTCGCCAGCCACACCAACCTCTTTCTCTCCCTGCTGGTGCTCGGCCTCATCGTGCTGATGCAGCGCAGTCGCAACCCCTGGCTGCGCCTCTCCGCCATCATGATCGCCATGCTGGCGGGCTATGCGGTGGCGCTGCTGCTGGGCAAGGTGGCAGCCCCCACCTTCGACGGCCCCCTGCTGATGGTGCCTGTTCCGCTCCACTACGGGCTCGGCTTTGACTGGCAGCTGTTCGTGCCGCTCGCCATCATCTTCGTGGTGACGGCGCTGGAAGCCATCGGCGACATGACCGCCACCTCCGACATCTCCGGCGAGCCGCTGGAAGGGCCGGTCTACATGGCGCGGATCAAGGGGGGCGTGCTGGCCGACGGCGCCAACTCCATGCTGGCGGCGGTCTTCTCCACCTTCCCCATGTCCACCTTCGCCCAGAACAACGGCGTCATCCAGCTGACCGGGGTGGCCAGCCGCCATGTCGGCCTCTTCATCGCCGCCATGCTGGCCCTGCTCGGCCTGTTCCCGGCGGTGGCGAGCCTGGTGCAACAAATACCTGAACCCGTGCTCGGCGGCGCCACCATCGTCATGTTCGGCACCATCGCCGCCGCCGGGGTGCGCATCATCTCCCGCGAGGAGCTGGACCGCCGCGCCCTGATGATCCTGGCGGTGTCGCTCGCCATGGGCCTCGGAGTGGCCCAGGTGCCCGAGGTGCTGCAACACCTGCCGGAGCTGGCCAGGAGCGTGCTCTCCTACGGCGTCGCCACCGGCGGCCTCACCGCCATCCTGCTCAATCTGCTGCTGCCCAGGCGCGCCGCCGCACAGGCCTGACACTCCGCCATCCTTGCACCAAAGCCCCGCCATGCGGGGCTTTACCTTGTTTGCCCCCGCGCGTACTGTGCTTGGCAGCCTCTGCCAAAGGATGCCTCTCATGCCTTATACCCTGCTGCCCCCGCCGCCCGCCCACCAGACACCCGACCAGATCCTGGCCGAGGAGCAGCGCTGGCTGCGGGAGTGCGCCGGTGACGGCGAGCCCAGAGCCCTCCTCTGGCAGGGCCCCCAATGCCTCATCGTCACCCGCAAGGACACCCGTTTGCCCCGCTACCAGGCCGCCTGCAAGCAGCTGGCCGCCGAGGACTGGCCGGTGTTCGTGCGCGACAGCGGCGGCACCGCCGTGCCCCACGGCGCCGGCATCCTCAACCTCTCCCTCATGCTGCCCCGCACCACCACGGATCTGGCCCACTACTACCGGCTGCTGGGGGCGCCCCTGCTCGCCCTGCTGGAGGAGTACGGTCTTGCGGGCAGCTACGACTTCGTGCCCGGCTCGTTTTGCGACGGCCAGTACAACCTGGTGATCGGAGGGCGCAAGGTGACCGGCACCGCCCAGCGCTGGCTGGCGCCGGGCCGGGATCACGGTGGCGCCGTGCTGGCCCAGGCCATGCTGCTGGTGGCGGGGGATGTGGACGAGGGCACCCGGATGGCGAGCCGCTTCTACGAACTGGCCGGGGGCGAACTGCGCTTTGCTCGGGGCACCTCCACCACCCTGGCCCACGCCATTGGCTGGCAGGGGGATGAGGCGGCCCTGGTGAGCCGGGTGAGCAGGGCGCTGGCGCAGCGGCTCACCGGAGATATTCCCTCCCCCTGACCCCCTGGGGGCAACAAGCGCCGCCATTCATTGCGTAAAATGCAAAAAAGCCACGATGAGCGTCGTGGCTTTTGCGAATTTCGCACAGATATTGTCAGAGGATCCGGGATCAAGCCCCGGGTTTTGCCATCCCAGCCCGGATCCCGGTTGACGCCATGGACAGGGGCCCGGCGACAGGGTACCCCGCAGGCCCGCTTCTCATCAGGCCGTCTGCGGCTCGGGCTCGGATTCCGTATCCCGGTCCCGGCTGAAGTAGGCGCGGGTCTCGGCGATCACCACGTGGCGCAGGCCGATGAGGCCGATGAGGTTCGGCACCGCCATCAGGCCGTTGACGATGTCCGCCAAGAGCCAGATCAGGTCCAGATGGAGGAAGGCACCGCTCGCCACCAGCACCAGATAGATGAGGCGGTAGGGTTTGATCGCCTTGACCCCGAACAGGTACTCGGTGCAGCGCTCGCCGTAGTAGTTCCAGCCGAGGATGGTGGTAAAGGCGAAGAACAACAGGCCGATGCTCACCAGATACTGGCCCACATGGGCATCCAGCCCCTGGGCAAAGGCCAGACTGGTCATGGCCGCACCGCTCGCATCGCCGCTCCACACCCCGGTCACCACCAGCGTCAGGCCGGTCATGGTGCAGATGATGAGGGTGTCGATGAAGGTACCGGTCATGGAGACCAGCCCCTGCTCCACGCAGGAATCGGTCTTGGCCGCCGCCGCCGCGATGGGGGCCGAGCCCAACCCCGACTCGTTGGAGAAGACCCCGCGCGCCACCCCGGACTGGATCGCCAGCATGATGCCGGCGCCGACGAAACCGCCGGTGGCCGCATGGCCGGTGAAGGCGCTCCCGATCACCAGCATGACCGCATCGGGCAGGGCGCCTGCATTGTTCACCAGCACCCCGGCACAGGCGACGATGTAGAAGATGGCCATGAAGGGCACCACCTTGCTCGACACGCTGGAGATGGACTGAATACCCCCCAGGGTCACCAGCGCCACGATCAGGGTCAGCACCACGGCGGTCACTTCACGGGGTACCGAGAAGGAGAGGCTCATGGCATCACTGATGGCGTTGACCTGGGGGAAGGTACCGATGCCGAAGAAGGCGACGCCGATGCCGAACAGGGCAAACAGCTTGGCGAGCGGCCTGGAGCCGAGCCCCTTCTCCAGATAGTACATGGGGCCACCCGCCATCTGGCCGTTGGCGTCCTGCTGGCGATATTTCACCGCCAGCAGGCACTCGGCGTACTTGGTGGCCATGCCGAACAGGGCAGCCATCCACATCCAGAACAGGGCGCCCGGGCCGCCGAGCTTGATGGCGGTGGCGACCCCGACGATGTTGCCGGTGCCTATGGTGGCGGAGAGGGCGGTGCACAGGGCACCAAAGCTGGAGACATCCCCCTGCTTGCCCTGCCCCTGATCGCGGCCAAAGACCAGCTTGAGGGCCAGCGGCAAACGCACGATCTGAAGCAGACCCAATCGCCAGGTGAGATAGATACCGGTCCCGACCAGCAGGATCAGCAGGGGCGGACCCCAGACAAAGCTATCGATGGCGGCGAGCGCCGATTGAATTGATGACATGCATCCTCCTTAAAAAACAACAATTAAGGAGGAGAAGGATGATCTTCCCATAGGTGTCGCGATCGGCCAGAGGCGATCGGATGCGGGCCAAAAACGTGTTCACACTCTTGCTGCGAGGTCGTGATCAAGGGTTATGCGCAGCTCGCTTATCTGGGACCGAGAGGCTCATGTATTCACATACACTCCGGTTCCAGCGCTGCTCTTTACCTTGCTGACGACCTCTCGTTACAGACCGTGAACAGTTTCAAGCTCAGGTACAACCATCCCATCCCCTCTGTCCTTTTGCCTGAGAGTTTCCGGCGCCAGATTGCGATGCAATCACGGTGCCTTGCTCCTTCGGCGCCCGATTCAACGGGTCTCTCCAGAGTATCGTCCAGTAGCAGTCCACACCGGTTGCCCGGTACCTGAAAGATTCACTTCTTCGGTGGATGGTTGCCCATCGCTCTCCTGCTACCTTCATCCGAACTAGTTTGGATCAGGAAGCGGGCATGGTAATCCAAAAAGTGTGAGCTGTCTCGCACTCCCTGGCCCCGGCGCCCCCTTTTTATCTGGCCGCAACCCCCGGGCCTGATGTTATTAGTTCGTTAACTATCAACAGCTTATCAAGCTCCCTTCGGAGGTGCTCCCCATCACGGCCCTGATCGCTCCCCGTATCAAGAGCCTGTTTCGTCTCGACCAGAAAAACTTGCCGACATATCCAATCAAAATGCTTGCACACAAACTCAATAAGCCGATAATCCCGCGCATAACTAAGCACTTTGCAAGGGAGTTATGCAATGTGCTTGGTGGGTCCCTCCGGACCGCTCGCCTGAGCCGGCCGTCGCCGGTTCAATCGCATATGGCTTGGGCATATCACGCCCCCTAAGGACTATCAAAAGAGAATGAACGAGACCCTGGTCGCACAAGATTACCGTCAGTTGGTTGAACAATTCGGCTCCCCCCTGCTGCTGCTCGACAAGGCAGCCGTCCGCAAACAGTATCGGGCCCTGGCGGCCGCCCTGCCCGATGTGCGCTTGCATTATGCACTCAAGCCCCTGCCCCACGAGGCGGTGGTCTCTGTCTTGAAGGAAGAGGGGGCCTGTTTCGATCTGGCCACCAATGGCGAAGTGGATCTGGTGCGCAGCCAAGGGGTTCGCCCGGGACGCTGCATCCATACCCATCCCATCAAGCGTGACAGCGACATCCGTTATGCCCTGGAATTCGGCTGCACCGTGTTTGTCTATGACAACCCGCTGGAGCTGGAAAAGTTCCTGCCCTACAAGGATGAAGTGAAACTGCTGCTGCGGGTCAGCTTCCCGAACCCCGAGACCAAGGTCGATCTTTCCAAGAAGTTCGGCTGCACCCCGGAGCAGGCACTGCCGTTGCTGCAACTGGCCCAGGCCAAGGGGATCAAGGTGATGGGGCTGTCGTTCCACGTCGGCTCCCAGGTGCCCCACGCCCGTCGCCACGTGCAGGCCATCGACGCCTGCCGCGAGATCATGGAGCAGGCCTGGGAGCTCGGGCTCAAGCCCTGGGTGCTGGATATCGGCGGCGGCTTCCCGGTGGACTATGACGGCGGCGAGTTCGACATCGACGGTTTCTGCGCCCCGATCCGCGAGGCCCTGGCCAAGCTGCCCGCCACGGTACAGAAGATTGCCGAGCCGGGCCGCTTCATCAGCGCGCCGGCCATGACCTCGGTCTCCAGCGTGATGGGCAAGGCCCACCGCGGCGACAAGATCTGGTACTACCTGGATGACGGTCTCTACGGCAGCTACAACGGCCAGCTCTACGACCACGTTACCTACCCGGTGAGCACGCCCTATGCCCACGGCGAACTGCACAATGCGGTGCTCTCCGGCCCCACCTGCGACAGCGTGGACGTCATCCGCGACAGCATCATGCTGCCGGATCTCGAGATCGGCGAGCTGGTGGTGGGTCGGGTGATGGGGGCCTACACCTGGGCCTCCGCGTCCACCTTCAACTTCTTCCCCAAGGCGAGCATCCTGATTCTGGACAGCGCCCAGAAGCAGAAGCTGGTTGCCGTGGCCTGAGACCAGGCCCCGCGCACAAAAAAGAGGGGACGCCGCGGCGTCCCCTCTTTCATTTCATCGTCAGACTAGATGAACTGGCTGGTCAGCAGCCAGCCGGTGTAGGCGACGAAGCAGGCGAGCAGCACGCCCCCCTCCAGCCGGTTGATGCGCCCCTGCCCCTTGCGGCCCAGACACATCACCAGCAGCAACAGGGTCAGCCCCATCATGATGCTCCAGTCGCGGGAAAGCACTTCGGGCGCCACCTCGAGCGGGTGGATGCCGGCGGCGATGCCCACCACGGCCAGGGTGTTGAACAGGTTGGAACCCAGCACGTTGCCAAGGGCCAGATCGTGCTCGTTCTTGCGGATGGCGATGAGGGACGATGCCAGCTCCGGCAGGGAGGTCCCCACCGCGACTATGGTCAGGCCAATCACCAGATCGCTGATGCCAAAGCCCTGGGCGATGGTCACCGCCCCCCACACCAGCAGACGGGAAGCCCCGATCAGCAGCACCAGGCCGACGATGAGCCAGAGGATGGCGCTCTTGAGAGACATGCCCTCGGAGACGATGTCCTCCTCGGTATCCGTATCCAGCGCATCCCCCTTGCCGTTCATGCCGGCCCAGATGGACCAGCCCATCAGCACTGCGAACACGGCCCCCAGAATGGCGGCATCCATCCGGCCCAGATTGCCGTCGATGAGCAGGGCGCCGGAGAGCAGGGTGATGCCGAGCAGGATGGGGATCTCCTTGCGCACCACCTGGGAGGCGACGGCGATGGGGCTGATCAGGGCGGTCAGACCCAGGATCAGGGCAATATTGGTGATGTTGGAGCCATAGGCATTGCCGAGCGCGAGCCCGGGATTGCCCTGGGAGGCCGCCAGCGCGGAGACCACCATCTCGGGGGCCGAGGTACCAAAACCGATGATCACCATGCCGATCAGCAGCGGCGGCATACCGGCGTAACGGGCGGTGGCGGCGGCGCCGTCCACGAACTTGTCGGCACTCCAGACCAGCAACGCCAGTCCGGCAATCAGGGCAACAAAAGCCAGGGTCATATTGTTCTATCTCATCCACGGCAAACACGAGAGCCAGGCAAGTTGCCTGGCTCCATCCAAACGCGGCCTCAGTGTAACGGGGCCGCTTGCTATTTCAAGGTGTAATCAAACACCGATTAATCTTTCACAGCGCCGCCAGCAGGCTCTGGGCATCCGACACCTCGAACTTGCCCGGCGCCTCCACGAAGAGCCGCTCCACCACACCATCGTTGGCGATGAGGGCAAAACGCTGGGCCCGCACGCCGCCGAAGGCGCCGGTCTCCTTGGCCAGACCCAGTGCCCGGGTCCAGCTGCCGTCACCGTCCGCCAGCATGGTGATGTCAGCGGCGTTCTGTGCCTCCTGCCACGCCTTCATCACGAAGGCGTCGTTGACCGACAGACAGCACAGTTCCACCCCCTTGGCCCTGAACTGATCGGCCAGCACCACGTAGCCCGGCAGGTGAGCGTTGGAGCAGGTGGGGGTGAAGGCGCCGGGCACCGCAAAGAGCACCACCCGCTTGCCGGCAAACAGGGCCTGGGTATCCTTCACCTGCTTGCCCTCGGCGGTGATAAAGGTAAATTCCCCTGCGGGCAGGGATTGACCGACCGTGATCATGATGACGCATCCTTCTGTGGTTCAAAGAGGCCCAGTCTACCCCATTCCACCAGAAGGCGAAGGGGTCCATCGAGCAGCAACAACGCGATCGGGGACGAACGCCTGTCGCCCCTATTTCTGGCCTGATGGCAGGCGCCTTGCCTGCCAGGTGGCGATGGCGAGCAGGGAGTCAGGCGTGAACTCGTCCGCCCGATCGGCTATCTCGCCCAGGCTCATCCAGTGCACCTCGCTCACCTCTTCGGCCTGCAGTTGCAGCGGCCCCTGATAGTGACAGCTGAACAGGCCGCCCCAGACCCGGTAGCGGCTGCCACTCGCCTCCCCTTCGGCATAGAAGGTGCCGTAATCCTGCAGGGGCACGTCGCGGATCCCCAGCTCCTCGGCCAGCTCCCGCCGGGCGGAAAGGGCCATGGCCTCCCCCGTGGTCACCACGCCACCGGCGCAGGCATCCAGCATGCCGGGGCAAAAATCCTTGCTCGGGGTGCGCCGCTGCACCAGGATGCGCTCAGCCTCATCCAGCACCAGGATGTAGCTGGCACGATGGCGCAGGTTTTCCTGACGCACCCTGGCGCGCTCGGCCACCCCGATCACCCTGTCCTGCTCGTCAACTATGTCCACCCACTCCACGTGCGGCACCTTTGTTATCTCTGCAATGGCCGCAGTATATCGGGCCCCGGACCCGGACTCTCACTACTTTTTCAACGCCGGGGCTGCACGCCAGTCGATCACAAGACAGATTCATACAAATCTTTATCAAGTGTCACATCAGTGTCACGGTCCGTCGGCATAGTGTGCCCTGTCCAAACAACAGGGTCTCTTGCCATGAAGGTGTTCAAGCAGTGGTCTCCCCGTCGAATTGCTCGCTATATCAAGAGTTTCCATCATGGAAGTTTCATGGTTGAAGCACTGGGGCGGTTTGAGTTTCAAGGGGGGATCATCGATGTGAAGCCGTTGAGCTGTCATCAGGCGCTGAGCCTGGCCCGGCAGATCAACCTGGCCGTGCGCGATCTGCGCACCACCACCCTGTTGCCGGGCTGACATACTCCTTTCTGTCTGTCGTCGACTTCCATGTACACATTTGCCCGCCGCTCATTCGAGCGTGCGGGCTGTTTTTCTGAAGGTTGTGCCCTGCCTCAGTGCTGCAGGATCTGGGAGAGGAAGAGCTTGGTCCGATCGGACTGGGGGTTGTCAAAGAACTGATCCGGCACGTTCTCTTCGATGATTTGCCCCCGGTCCATGAAGATCACCCTGTCCGCCACCTGCTTGGCAAACCCCATCTCGTGGGTGACACAGAGCATGGTCATCCCCTCGTGGGCCAGCTCCACCATCACATCCAGCACCTCCCGCACCATCTCGGGATCCAGCGCCGAGGTTGGCTCGTCAAACAGCATGACCTGGGGATTCATGCACAGACTGCGGGCGATGGCGACCCGCTGCTGCTGGCCACCGGAGAGCTGCCCCGGATACTTGAGCGCCTGTTCGGGGATCCGCACCCGACGCAGGAAGTTCATGGCGATCTCCTCGGCCTCCTTGCGCGGCAACTGCTTGACCCAGATGGGCGCCAGGCAACAGTTCTCCAGCACGGTCAGATGGGGGAAGAGGTTGAAGTGCTGGAACACCATGCCCACCTCCCGGCGCACCGTCTCGATGTTCTTGAGATCCGAGGTCAGGGCCGTGCCCTTGACCAGGATGTCCCCGCTCTGGTGCTCTTCCAGCCGGTTGATGCAGCGGATCATGGTGGACTTGCCCGAGCCCGATGGCCCGCAGATGACGATCTTCTCCCCTCTGCCCACCTGCAGGTTGATGTTGCGCAGCACGTGAAACTCACCGTACCACTTGTTGACCTCTTTCAGTTCGACAACTGCGTCCGTTTTCATATCAGAACGACTCCTAATGCTTGTGGCCCGTGTTGAGTTTGCGCTCCAGATAGATGGAGTAGCGGGACATGCCAAAACAGAACATCCAGAAGATCATGGCGATAAAGACATAAGCTTCGGTGGAATACCCCAGCCAGGCCGGATCCGCCAGGGCCACCTTGGAGATGGCCAGCAGATCGAACAGCCCGATGATCAGCACCAGGCTGGTGTCCTTGAACAGGGAAATAAAGGTGTTCACCAGGGAAGGAATGGTGATCTTGAGGGCCTGGGGCATGATGATGAGACCCATCACCTTCCAGTAGGAGAGCCCCAGGGCATCCCCCGCCTCATATTGCCCCTTGGGGATCGCCTGCAGCCCCCCTCTCACCACCTCGGCCACATAGGCCGCCTGGAACAGGATGATGCCGATGAGCGCCCGCAGCAGCTTGTCGAGCTCCACCTCGGTACTCATGAACAGTGGCAGCATGACGGACGCCATGAAGAGCACAGTAATGAGCGGCACCGCCCGCCAGAACTCGATATAGACGGTACAGAGGCTGGAGATGACCGGCATGTGGGAGCGGCGCCCCAGTGCCAGCAGGATGCCGAACGGCAGTGCTACCACTATGCCCACCACCGCCAGCACCAGGGTGAGCATCAGCCCGCCCCAGCGGTTCGTTTCCACCACCTCCAGCCCCGCTCCCCCATGGATGAGGAAGAAGGCGATGACAGGGAACACCAGCAGGGTGAAGAGCGCCAGCCACCCCTTGCGCGGGGTCTTTGGCCAGATGAGCAAGGCCAGCAGCGCCGCCAGACCGGCGAAGGTCAGGTTGATGCGCCAGTACTGATCGGCCGGGTAGAAGCCATAGAGATACTGCCCCAGCCGGCTCTCGATGAAGATCCAGCAGGCACCGCCCTGGACGCAAGCCTCGCGACTGCTCCCCTGCCAGGTGGCCGAGAACAGCGCCCAGTCCAGTGCAGACCAGATGAGTGGCAGCAACAGATAGGCCAGCACCAGGGTCAGCAGGCCGTTCCACCAGTTGGGGAAGAGGTTCTGCCTGATCCAGGCGAGCGGCCCCCGACGGTGGTTGGGAGGCGGCAGCGCCTCCTGCAATTCATTCACGAACATGACAGCTCCCTAGCGCTCAACCAGCGTCATTCTGCGGTTGTAGATGTTCATCAGCACCGAGGTGGTGATACTGATGACGAGATAGACCCCCATGGTCATGGCGATGACCTCGATGGCCTGCCCTGTCTGGTTGAGAGTCGTCCCCATGAACACCGAGACCAGATCCGGGTAGCCGATGGCGGTCGCCAGGGAGGAGTTCTTGGTGAGGTTCAGATACTGGCTGGTCAAGGGAGGAATGATGACCCGCATGGCCTGGGGAATGATCACCAGCCGCAGCGTCTTGGTGGGCGAGAGCCCGAGGGCGGAAGCTGCCTCCGTCTGCCCCTTGCTGATGGCCAGTATGCCGGATCGCACTATCTCGGCGATGAAGGCCGCCGTATAGATGGTGAGCGCCAGCAAGAGGGCCGCGAGCTCCGGCAGCACCGTCAGCCCCCCCCGGAAGTTGAACCCTTGCAGCGCAGGCACGCTCCAGCTGAGCGGGCTGCCCGCCAGCAGGAAGGTGATCCCCGGGAGCAGCATGACCAGGGCGGCCACACAGCGCCAGAACGGGAAGATCCTGCCGGTCAGGGCCTGACGGCGGCGAGCCCAGCGGCCCAACCCCCAGCTCAGCAGCACCGCCAGCACCAGTGCCCAGAGCACGTAGCCGAATCCCTCTTCGAACAGGGGCTTGGGCAGATAGAAGCCCCGCACGTTGAGGAAGGCGAGCCCGCCTATATCCACGCTCTGACGCGGGGAAGGCAGGGTACGCAGCACCGAGAAGTACCAGAAGAAGATCTGCAGCAGCAGCGGGATGTTGCGAAACGTCTCTATGTAGACGGCCGCTATCTTGGCCACCAGCCAGTTGCGCGACAGGCGCGCGACCCCGAGTGCGAACCCGAGCAGGGTGGCAAACAGGATGCCGAGCACGGAGACCAGCAGGGTGTTGAGCAGGCCCACCACGAAGGTGCGACCAAAGGTATAGGTCTCGTCGTAGGGGATGAGGCTCTGCAAGATGCCGAAACCGGCCGTGTTGCCCAGAAAATCAAAGCCTGTGGTGATGCCACGGGTGGCCAGATTGGTCAGGGCATTGTTGACGATGTAGAACAGAAACCCGATAACCGCCGCGATGGCCAGGCACTGGAAGAACAGCGCCCGCACCTTGGCGTCATACCACCAGCGGCCCTGTTCTTTCCTATGGTTTGATGCGTGTAACGCCATGAGGATGACTCCGACAAAGCCAGGGATAACATGGGGGGCCAGGCCCCCCGGTGACTGTCGACTCAGCGGATGGGTGGCGCGTACATCAGACCGCCCTTGTTCCAGAGGGCATTGATGCCGCGATCAATCTTGAGGGGGGAGCCGGCACCGACGTTGCGATCGAAGGATTCACCGTAGTTGCCGACCTGTTTGACGATGTTGTAGGCCCATTTGTCATCCAGCCCCAGCACAGTCCCTTTGGGCTCTTCCAGCCCCAGCAGACGACGGATGTCAGGGTTGGTGGACTTGAGCATCTCGTCCACGTTGGCAGAGGTGACCCCGGCCTCCTCGGCATTGAGCATGGCGTTGAGGCTCCAGCGCACCACCTTGAACCACTGATCGTCACCCTGACGCACGGCTGGGCCCAGCGGCTCCTTGGAGATGACCTCCGGCAGCACCACGGCTTCCTCTGGCTTGGTGAGCTTGATCTTGAGGGCATAGAGCTGGGACTGATCCGAGGTCAGCACGTCACAGCGGCCAGCTTCGAAGCCCTTGACGGTCTGATCCGAGGTATCGAACACCACTGGGGTGTACTTCATGCCGCCATTGGCGCGGAAATAGTCGGCCAGGTTGAGCTCGGTAGTGGTACCGGACTGGATACAGACGGCGGCACCGTCAAGCTCCTTGGCGCTCTTGACCCCGAGGGACTGCTTGACCAGGAACCCCTGCCCGTCGTAGTAGTTCACCCCGGCGAACGTGAGGCCCAGCGACCCATCCCGGGTCAGGGTCCAGGTGGTGTTGCGCGAGAGCAGATCCACCTCCCCGGACTGCAGGGCGGTAAAGCGCTCCTTGGCGGTGAGGGAGACATACTTGACCTTGCCGGCATCCCCCAGTACCGCGGCGGCCACGGCGCGGCACACATCCACGTCGAGCCCGGTCCAGGTTCCCTTGGCATCCGGGTTGGAGAACCCGGGCAGGCCGTCACCGACCCCGCACTGCACGAATCCCTTCTTCTTGACGGCATCCAGCGTACCGTCCGCCCACGCATTGGCTGCCATCAGCGACAGCGCCATCACCATACCTGCCTTGTGTATCTGCTTCATGTCACTCTTCCCTGTGGTTTGATTCGAACAGGCATCAAAATCTAGCGAGATGCCATCGTTTCCCTGCTTTTTGGCAGCTTATCCAGCCGCAGAAAAACCTGTCAATCGGTGCAATCCGGCCCAACCATGGTGCAACAGAACAAAATATCTGAACGGGGGAATATGCACTCTCAGAATCAAAAGTAGACCCTTATTTGCCAAATAGCCTGCTGCTTAAAACCCTTCTTGGCATGAGGATTATTTTTCGAAAATAAATCGGCTGCACCGCATTGGGGCAGCCATTTCTGCTGACAACTGACTCATCAGATTCGGTTTTATGCCAAAAGCACCAGAGTGAGGCAGCATGACCCCATATGGAAAAATGGCGAAAACAGGCAGGGAAAAGCAAATAAACAGGAGCTAAAAGGCGGGGAAATGGCGACCTCATCTCCCGCAGGCTGGGCTTCAGAAAACCAGGAGGTCATCCTCCCCGTGGACCATCCGCAATGTCGGTGATGACGCCGTTTTCGACGGTGACAAACTGCATGAATTCCCGCTTGCCGAAGTTGTAGGTCCAGCGCTCGGCATACTTGACCGTCACTCTCGCCCCGAAGCCGTTCTCCTCGAAGCGGGTGAGATCTTCCTTGAGCATCGGCTGGCCGCAGCGAACCAGCAGCTCTGCCGTGGTGTCTCCCTCGGTCAGCAAGGCGTTCTTGCAACGCAGGGTACCTGCCTGCACAGGCAAGGCGGCCACCAGCAACAACCACAGAACAGGTTTCATTTTGCACTCCATTTGAACAGCATGGTTCCCAGCGAGATGCACACCAGGGCGAACACCATGACCTGGCCCAGAGGGCCTGCCACCTCCTGCCATCCCGCCCCTTCCAGCATCACGGCGCGGGCTGCTTCGATGATCTGGCTGAGGGGCAGCCTGGCCGCAAGCTGCTGCAGCCAGGCGGGCGCGCCTTCCAGCGAGAACCAGACACCGGATAAAAACATCATGGGCAAGCTGATGAGATTGAGCAAACCGCTCGCCAGCTCCTCGTTCTGCAGGCGAGCGGCGATGAGCAGGCCAAGGGAGGCCATGGCCGTTCCTCCCGCCAGGGCGATCACCAGCAGCAGCCACCCCGACCCGATGAGGGGCACATCCAGCAGCCAGTAGGCCGCGCAGAAGACCAGCAGGCTCACCACCAGGGTGATCAGCACCCGTGACAGCAACTGGGCGAAGAGAAACTCCAGCGCGCCGAGCGGCGTGGCTCGCAGCCGTTTCAGCACCCCGTTCTTGCGATAACGCACGATGACGAACCCGACCCCGAACAGGCCGGAGAACATCAGGTTCATGCCGATCACCCCGGGCAGCAGCCAGTCGCCGTAGCGGATGGCGCGCCCGCTCAGGGTCTCTCTTTGCAAGGGCACCTGCACCGCCTGGCGCAGCAGATACTCGGCCATGGCCCCCTGAGGAGCGTCCGGGTTTATCCAGTAACGCCCCCCGGCGGGTGAGAGCAGCAGGTCCAGCTGATGGTGACGGACCTTGAGCTGACCTCTCGACGCCTCGTCATAGGGGATGATCTTGAGCAGCGGCACGGCGCGCAGCGGGGCATAGGTTGCGGGCAGTTCCCCCACCACCCCGATCTGTACCAGCGGCTTGGGCGGGCCGGAGAAGATGAGGGAGAAGCCGATGACCAGCAGGAGCGGGAAAAGCAGGTTCCACACCAGGGCCGCGCGATCGCGTACGAACTCGAGGGTGCGGGCATAGAAGAGCGCCCCGATGCGCTTGAGGGATCCCTTCATCGTCCACTCCCGTGATTGCATGTCGGCAAGGCGTACCATAGCACGGAGGCCACGGTCAGACAGAACTCGGTCATCCCTCTCATGCGCCGCTCCGCAGGCTGTGACCGGTCAGGTTCAGGAAGAGATCTTCCAGATTGGGGGAGCGCACCTGCATGCCGGTGAGGGGCACACCAAGATCCAGCAAGGCTGGCAACAGGGTCGCCACGTCGGGGCAACAGAGCTCCACCTGATCGCCGACCGGACGCAGGGGATAGCCGAGCCCAGCCAGGGCCGGGTGCCCCCCAAGACGCACCAGTACGCCGTCGAAGTGTTGCGCCAGCAAGGCTGCCGGCGTATCCAGACTGAGCAGGTGGCCGTGATCGACGATGGCAATCAAATCGCACAGCTGCTGCGCTTCGTCCATGTAGTGGGTGGTGAGCACCACCGTCTTGCCCTGGGCCTTGATCGCCTCTATTCGCTGCCAGAAGTGGTGGCGCGCCTGGGGATCCAGTCCTGTGGTGGGCTCATCCAGAAACAGCAGTTCGGGATCCCCGAGCAGGGCCAGAGCCAGCAGCAGGCGCTGACGCTGGCCCCCCGAGAGCTTGCGACTGTCCCTGTCGATGAACTCGCCCAAGGCGCACAGATCGATGAGCAGCTCCCGTGGCAAGGGATTGGGGTAGAGGCTGGCGAACAGACGCAGGGTATCGCGCACCGTCAGGAAATCCTGCAGCGCCGTGTGCTGGAACTGGATGCCGATGCGGGAGCGATAATCCGGGCCGCGCGGGGCGCCGTGAAACAGGATCTGGCCGCTGTCCGGGGTGAGGATCCCCTCCAGCAGCTCGATGGTCGTGGTCTTGCCCGCCCCGTTCGGGCCGAGCAGGCCGAAACAGCTGCCGGCGGGAATGGCAAAGCTGAGCCCGTCCACCGCCTTGACGCCGGGGAAGTGCTTGACGAGATCGACGACCTCGATGATGGCTGCCATGGCGTGTCTCCCTCACATGGCCGGAATGGACGACGCTCTGACTATATCCAAATCCCCGCCGAAGGCACATGGCCCGTTTGGGCGGCCCAAAAACAAACGGCGACCTCAGGGTCGCCGTTTGCATCACGCCAGCCGGATCACAGGATGTCCAGCAGCTCCACTTCGAATACCAGAGCGGAGTACGGCGGGATGGAGCCGGCACCACGGGCACCGTAGGCCAGATCCTGCGGAATGTAGAGCTTCCACTTGGAGCCAACCGGCATCATCTGCAGCGCTTCCACCCAACCGGCGATCACGCCGGTCACCGGGAACTCGGCCGGTTGGCCGCGCGCAACTGAGCTGTCGAACACGCCACCGTGGGTGAAGGTACCGTGGTAGTGCACACGCACGGACTGACCGGCAACCGGCACGGCGCCATTGCCTTCGACCATGACTTCATATTGCAGACCGGAGTCGGTGGTCTTCACTTCGGCGCGCTTGGCGTTGTCGGCCAGGAAGGCTTCGCCTTCGGCGGCAGCGGCCTTGGCGGCAGCTTCCTGCTCTTCCTGCATGCGGGCGGTGATGACCTGGAAGGCATCGTTGATATCGTCACGGCTGACCGCGAACTCCAGACCGTTCAGGGCATCAGCCAGACCTTGTTGCAGGGCCGGGATATCCAGACCGGCGAAGGCTTGCTGAGCCAGTTGGTCGCCCATGTTGCGGCCGATGCCGTAGCTGGCCTTCTGTTCGATAGAGTCGTATTGGGACATTGAGAGGTTGCTCCGGGTCCTGATGGTAAAAGAGACGGGATGATAACAGACTTTTTTGCACCGTGCTGCCAAGACGCCCCTCAATTGCCCGCCGGTGGGAGACGCCTCACATCGGCCCCCCTCATCCCCGCCCCCTCTCCCGCAAGGGGAGAAGGGAGCAAAACAGAGCACCATGGCGCCGCACGGTCTGCATCAGGCCTTGTCCAGCAGTGCCCGCACCGCCGCGACCTTGGCGCCGTCGGTGATGTTGACCCGGCCGTCGTCCGAGGTGCCCATGTTGATGTCACAGAGAGAAGCACCATGGCGCCGCACGGCCTGTATCAGGCCTTGTCCAGCAGAGCCCGCACCGCCGCGACCTTGACGCCGTCGGTGATGTTGACCCGGCCGTCGTCCGAGGTGCCCATGTTGACGTCACAGAGAGAGGCACCATGGCGCCGCACGGTCTGCATCAGGCCTTGTCCAGAAGAGCCCTCACCGCCGCGACCTTGGCGCCGTCGGTGATGTTGACCCGGCCGTCGTCCGAGGTGCCCATGTTGACGTCACAGAGAGAGGCACCATGGCGCCGCACGGTCTGCATCAGGCCTTGTCCAGAAGTGCCCTCACCGCCGCGACCTT
>NZ_CDBK01000037.1 GCF_000819785.1 Aeromonas caviae
GTCACTTCATCAGACATTGATATCAAAAATTGTTTTTGATGCTCGATGCTGTGAGTGCCCACACAGATTGCTTGATTCAAATTGTTAAAGAGCAACGCAGCTTTTGGCTGCTGCGGGAGTGGCATTCTACTCAACCGCCTTCTCGAGTCAAGCCTTATTTTCAAAGGCTTTTCGAGGTCACCGACCGACTTGTTTGCGTTGCCGCTTGCCCTGTCGATGGAGGCGCATTATAGAGACATAGATCACATTGGCAAGCTCTCATCGCAATAAAATTGCAAAAAAATGCCAATTCTTAGTTATTCATATCAAAACACAGTTTTTATACAGACTTACCCACAGGGCAAACCCAGAAAGGGCTCATTCTGCACCCTATTGCCTCCCGTTCCTCTCTGCCCGTCTCCTGTTCGAAGGGTTGCTGACCATATCAATCCATATATAAAGGAAGAGAATCGCAAAGTGACGCTCAAACCAGTCCTGCCTCAGCAACCCAGGCAGCGATCAGCTCGGCTGCCGCCATGGAGCGGCAACCCGATATATTCTGCCCGGCCCAGAGTGGCGAGAAACCGCTGTCACCCGCCTTTTCGGCTGCGGCACGCAACGGAGCCAATACGCCGCTGGCATACGGGAAGTCTGGCGGCAGCACCGAAAGGGGGCCGAGTTCCCGCATCAAGCGGTTGACTATCCCCCGCGCCGGACGGCCGCTGAACAGATTGGTCAGTGCGGTGTGTTGGCCATGCCTCCCCTGCAGCGCCGCACGGTGCAGGGACGAGGTCGTCGCCTCGTGGCAACAGAGGAACGCCGTTCCCATCTGGACTGCGCTGGCCCCCAGTGTCAAGGCAACCTTGATCCCCTTGCCGTCTACTATGCCCCCGGCGGCGATGACAGGCAGATCCACTGCCGCCACTACCTGTGGCAGAAGGGTAAAGGTGCCCTGCTGCAAGCTGAGATCCTCACTCAGGAAGTGGCCGCGATGGCCACCCGCCTCCAGCCCCTGGGCGATGACGGCATCGGCTCCGTGGTCAGCAAGCCACTGCGCTTCTGCCACCGTGGTGGCGCTGGCAAACACTTTTGCGCCTGTGGCTTTTACCTGGGCAAGCAATTCGGGCTCGGGCAAGCCGAAGTGGAAACTGACCACGGCAGGCCTGAACTCTGCAAGCAGGGCCGCATGCTCGTCATTGAAGGGGGCCCGAGAGGGGGCTCGCGACGGCGCAGCGGCATCCACCCCGAACTCGGCGTAATAGGGTAACAGTACCTGGCGCCAGCGCTGCTCCGCTGCCGGTTCCGGCTCATGCTGCCGATGGCAAAAGAAGTTGATGTTGTATGGGCCCGGCCCGCTGGCGGCGAGACGGCTCAGCTCCTGGCGCAGATCGGCACCACTCAGCATGGCGGCAGGCAGGGAGCCCAGTGCCCCCGCACTGGTCGCCGCCATCGCCAGGGCGCTGTCCTGCACGCCCGCCATGGGGGCCTGAATGACGGGATAGCGCATCCCCAGTTCGGCAAAGAGCGTCATATGATGGTTTCCTGTTTCTGATGGTGAGTCTGGCTGTGCGCCAGAGGCGGGTTGAGTCGGCAGAGCGCACCTGACGTGCTGACACGTCGTCTGGCGATATCGCCTGTCCAGTTCCCGGCCAGATATCCTGCCTTGGCTTTCATCCATCAGGCTCCTTGAGGTTCATTGCACATCGGGCCCGCGAAGGGCCCGAACGTGAGGTGTCAACGCACGCTGCGCAGCAGGAAGTCCGGCTGGCCACAGGAGCGGCGCTCCCGCTTCTGCATCTCGTCGGAGCAGGGAACGGCATCCGTCCCCTGCTTGTTGATGCAGATGTAGATCTCCCGCAGGAAACGGCCCCCATCGGCGCAGGCCACCGTGATGTTATCGGGGGCCAGCCACTCGTTGGCGCTCGCCAGATCGGCCTTGAGCTGGAAACTTTTTTTGCGCAGCGGCTCTTCCGGCGATTGATAGGCGGCCGGGATCTTCACCTTCTGGCGCAGATCGCTGGCCAATTGGTGAAATGCCTCCTGGCTCAGCCCGGAACAGGTGCCGTGCTTCTCCCATTCATGGCGATAGAGGAAGCGGCTGGGGTAGAGCCCGGCAAACTGCTGCTCCATATCCGCATCCAGCCGCTCGCGGGTGCAGCTGGCGGGGTAGCCGCGCTGATACTGGGGCCAGAGACCATGCAGCACGAACCCCAGCTTGCGGGCACACTGCTCCCGATCCCCTGGCTTGATGGCGCAGTGCTCGGGCGACCAGGAGAGTGCCATGGCGTAATAGTCAAACTCCCCCGCATAGCCTTTGCCCTGGGCGGCGGAGATCCACAACAGCGACCCCACCAGCCATACCATGACCTGCTTCATCTCTCGTTCCCCCTCATCTCTTTGCACCCGGTGGCGCCCCATTTTGCGCCCTCATGCTCCCATAACAGGGAGTCAAAGAACAATCGCTCAAAATGGCCTTACTCACTATGGGTCAGACCAGTAAAAGGTTTCCCCTGCCGGATCAGAGGCGTAAGCTGGCTCTCCGGCGGGCCTTCATGACGCGCCACGTTTCCCCGATTTCATCAGCAACAGGACGTAACATGATCCGCAAGAATCCCTCAGGTCACCTGCCCGTTATCGACGAATCCGCCTATATCGACAAGACCGCCATCATCTGTGGCAAGGTGATCATCAAGGAGAACGTGTTTGTCGGCCCCTATGCCGTGATCCGCGCAGACGAAGTGGACGAGAGCGGTGACATGGAACCCATCGTCATCGGCGCCAACTCCAACATTCAGGATGGCGTCGTCATCCACTCCAAATCCGGCGCTGCCGTCACCATCGGCGAGTTCAGCTCCATCGCCCACCGCAGCATCGTCCACGGCCCCTGCGAAGTGGGTAACCGGGTCTTCATCGGCTTCAACAGCGTGCTGTTCAACTGCCACATCGGAGAAGGGTCCGTGGTGCGCCACAACTCCGTGGTCGATGGCTGCGATATTCCCCCCGGCTTCTATGTTCCCTCCACCACCCGCATCAACCAGCAGAGCGATCTGGCGCAGATCCCGCGCGTCACCGTGGACGCCACCGAGTTCTCCGAGGATGTGGCTCACACCAACATCGACCTGGTCAGGGGTTACAAGGCGCTCTCCAACGAGTTTTGATCCGGCGAGCGGTTCACGACACACAACGGGCGCCACGGCGCCCGTTGTCACAACTGTAAAGAGGGCGAAAAGAGGGTGTAAAGGTGGTTGAGCCGGGCGCACGCGTCGCGTTTGATGGGTGCGTTCCCATCAATGGAGTCATCATCATGTCACGCTATCCTGTCGCCCTTGCCCTGCTGCTGGGCACCACACTCCTTCATGCCGGCGAGATGCCGCCCCCGATGGGCGCCCGCCAGGGAGGCCCCATGACACCGCCCTCCTCCGTGCTCTATCACGCCAGCAAGCAGGGGGCGGATCCCCAGGCCCTGGTCCAGGCGCTGTCCAAAAACATTGATGCCGCCAAGCCGGATACCCGCTACGAGGTCACGGTCAGCGTGCGCGAACTGCCGCCCCAGCCACTCAAACCCCAGCCCGCTGGTGCGCCGCTCAAGGGGCAGTGAGATGAGTCTGCACCGCCCTTCACTCTGGCTGCTTGCCATGGCCATCGCCCTGCCCGCCATGGCGGGCCCGGGCAACATGGGCAGACCGGGCGGATGGGAGAGCCCTGCCCCGCAGTACGGCCATGGGGCTGGCCCCGGCTTCGGCCACCGCGTCGACCGGCTGCCGGGAGGGGTGGAAACCCTGCTGCTGGCAGGGCTCACCTACTATGTGCTCGACGGCATCTTCTACCGTCGGCAGGAGAACCACTATGTGGTGGTCTCCCCGCCTCCTCAGGTCCTGGTGGTGGCAGAGACAGGGCTCATCCCCCTGGATCTGGATGGTCGCCGCTATTACGTCAGGGAGGGTCACTACTACCTGCGAGAAATAGACGGGCGCTACACCGAGGTGCCGCCGCCAGCGGCGCTGCGCTGAATCGCACGGAGGAACAGATACGAGCAGGGGGCCTTGGCCCCCTCTTTCATTTCCGGGGTTTTACCCCACTCGGGTCTGAGCCGCGTACCTCAGGACGGGTCATGCAGGGGCAGCGTCATGGTCACTCTCAGCCCCCCCTGTGCGCGATTGCGCGCCTGGATGGTGCCGCCCTGCAGAATCACCGCCTTGCGGGCGATGGCGAGCCCGAGCCCGTAGCCCTTGCCCATGCGGGGTGAGCCGATGCGCACGAAGGGGTCGAAGATCCCCGCCAGCTTCCCCTCCTCCACCCCGGGCCCCCGATCGGCGATGGAGAGCTGCACCTCCTGGCCCAGGCGCAGCAAGCGAACACTCACCATCTGGCCCGACTGCGAGAAACGCAGGGCGTTGCGCACCACGTTCTCCACGGCGCAGCGCACCAGCTCCGCATGCCCCAGCAGGAGGCAACCCTCCCCCAGCGCCGCCTCGAGCCCTATCTCGACCCCGGATTGCTGGGCTTCGAACCTGGCATCCTGGACGACGGTCTCCACCAGCGCCAGCAGGTCGTAGTGGCTCTGCTCAAGCCCGTGGCCCTGCTCGGCACGGGAGAGGGTCAGCAGCTCCCCTATCATCCTGTCCATCCGCTCCGTCTCGAGCCGGATCCGCGCCAGGGCGTCGCTTGCCTTCTCCGGGCGCTGCTCCGCCAGCCCGATGGCCATCTGGATGCGGGCCAGGGGGGATCGCAGCTCGTGGGAGACGTCGTGAAGCAGTTGCTCGCGCCCCTCGACCAGTTGCTGCAACCGCTCCACCATGAGATCGAACTCCTTCGCCACCTCCGTCAGCTCGTCCCTGCGCCAGCGCAGGGCGGGCCAGAGTCTGACCCCCAAATCCCCCCTGGCTACCCGATCGAAACTGCGCCGCAGGGCGTTCATGGGCCGAGTCAGGTGCCAGGCGAACAGAATGCTGAACAAGAGCCCCCCCAGGCCGCCAATCCAGAGCATGGGCGGGGGAATGTTGAGCCAGGAGAGGGGGCCGGGGGCCGGCCCGCCGGGGAGGATGTGCGGGTCCGCTCTGGTCTGCAGCAGGTAGGTCTGCCCGTCGCTGGCAATCACGGTGCGTGTCAGCACGGTGCCCGGGCCAGGTTCCCCGGAGGCTGTCAACCTGGATGCCCGGGGCGCTGGCCGGGGAGTCGCATCGGAAACATCGAGGAGTGTTATCTGCAGCAACGGCGGCGACATGGCCTGACTCAATGCCGTCGCAGCCTCGATCCCCCCCTTTGCCAGCACAGCTGCCGCCATCTCCAGATGCTGGCTCGCCAACTGCTGGGCCAGGTGCTCTTCCGGGGGAGCACGCTCGGCACGAAAACCGAGCCAGAGCAGTTGGCTGACCAGCACGATGGCCAGCCAGAACCCCAGCAGAATCTTCCAGAACAAACGTCCCTTGAGGATCACCGTATCTTGTACCCTATGCTGCGCACCGTCTCTATGGTGACGGCCTCCCCCGCCTTCTGCTGCAGTTTCTGCCTCAGGTTGCAGATGTGCACATCGACGCTGCGATCATAGGCCTCCCGCGGGCGCCCTACCCCTTGCAGGGAGAGGGTGTCCTTGGTGACCACCTGCTCCGGTGCTCGCACCAGCAACACCAGCATGTTGAACTCGGTGGCGGTCAGCTCCAACGGCTCCCCCTGCCAGAGACAGACCCGGTTGGCCGGGGTGACCGTCAGATCCCCCAGGATGAGGGCATCCGGCGAGGGGGTTGCGCTCCCCCCCTCGTTGACCCGCCGCAGAACGGCCCGCAGCCTGGCCACCAGCTCCCTGGGGTAGCAGGGCTTGGGCACATAGTCATCGGCCCCCATCTCCAGTCCCACCACTCGATCCACGTTGTCCCCCTTGGCGGTCAGCATGATGATCGGCAGGCGGCTGCGCTGGCGCACCTGGCGCAGCACCTCGGTGCCGCTCAAGTCGGGTAGCATCACATCCAGCAGCAGGGCGCTGTAACGGCCGGAGAGGGCATGGTGAACACCTTCCCCTCCGGTCAGCACCTGGGTGGTATCAAACCCCTCTCCCCCCAGGTATTCACTCAACATGGCGCCCAGTTCGGCATCGTCATCCACCAGCAGGATCTTCATATGCGGTCTCCCTTGTCGGCGGCCATTTTCGCCGCTTGCCACGCACTTGGCAGCCATTTTTACGAAACCCTTACGCTTGGCGCAAAGAGCCTTAACCCGGCTCTGGGGTAGAGTGCCGCCGTGATCGTCATTCAGGATACAGGTTGTCATGCCCACGTTCTCCCCTCGTCTCTTCTGGCTGCTGCCCCTGTGCGCCCTCGCCCTGTTGCTGGCCTGGCGCCCCCAGGCCAAGGCACCCGCCAGCGACTACATCACCGCCAGTGCCGAGACCCGGGATCTGGAGCAGCTCATCATGGCGGACGGCACCCTGAAGGCGCGCAAGCAGGTGAGCGTGGGCGCCCAGGTGTCGGGCCAGATCAAGAAACTGCACGTGACTCTGGGGCAGGAGGTCAAACAGGGGGAGCTGCTGGTCGAGATAGACGATCTGCCCCAGCAGAACGCCCTCAAGGATGCCCTGGCCCAGCGCGACAACCTCCAGGCCCAGCTGGATTCCAAAGAGGCCACCCTTCGCAATGCCCGTCTGGCATACCAGCGCCAGCAGCAGATCGTCGCAAGAGGCCTTGGCAGCACGGCCGACCATGACAGCGCCAAGGCGACCCTGGACGAGACCCTGGCCGATATCCGGGCCCTCAACGCCCAGCGGGTGCAGGCCGAGATCGCGGTGGACACAGCCCGGGTCAACCTGGGGTATACCCGGATCCTGGCCCCCCTCTCCGGTACCGTGGTGGCCATGCCGGTGGAGGAGGGGCAGACCCTCAACGCCAGCCAGAGCACCCCCACCCTGCTCAAGATCGCCCAGCTCGATACCATGACGGTGGAGGCCAGGATCTCCGAGGCCGACGTCATCAACGTCCGGGTCGGCATGCCGGTCTATTTCACCATTCTTGGCAACAGCCAGCGCCGCTTCGAGGGCTCCCTGCGGGCCATCGAGCCCGCCCCCGACACCATCAATGACGACGACACCACCACCAGCAGCAGCGACAGCAGCGCCATCTATTATCACGGCCTGTTCGAGGTGCCCAACCAGGACGGTCAGCTCAGGATCAGCATGACGGCCCAGGTCTATCTGGTGGTCGCCCGGCTCAAAGATGCGTTGGTGATCCCGGCCATCGCCCTGCAGGGGGATCAGGTCAGGGTGGTCGACGACGGCGGCAAGATCAGCCTGCGCCGGGTCAAGGTCGGCCTGAACAACAAGGTGGATGCCCAGATCCTGTCGGGCCTGAGCACCGGTGAGCGGGTCATCGTCAGCGAAGTGAGCGCAGGCCAGAGCAACGCCGCCGGGGGCATGCCGCCCCCCATGGGGATGTGATCATGGGCGCCTTGTTGCAACTGCGGGGCATCCGCCGCCACTTCAAAGAGGGTGAGCGCACCGTCACCGTGCTCGATGGCATCGATCTGGCGATCGCCCGTGGAGAGATGGTGGCCATCGTCGGCGCTTCGGGCTCCGGCAAATCCACCCTGATGAACCTGCTGGGCTGCCTGGATCAGCCGAGCGAGGGGGCCTATCTGGTGGCCGGGCGCGACACTGCTACCCTCAGCCGGGACGAGCTCGCCGCCCTGCGCCGGGAGCACTTCGGCTTCATTTTCCAGCGCTATCACCTGCTGGCGGATCTCGATGCCCGCACCAACGTGGAGGTGCCCGCCCTCTACGCCGGTCTGGCTCCGGCCGAGCGACGCCAGCGGGCCGAGGCCCTGCTGACCCGCTTCGGCCTTGCCAGCCGGCTCGAACACAAGCCAAACCAGCTCTCCGGCGGCCAGCAGCAGCGGGTCAGCATCGCCCGCGCCCTCATCAACGGCGGCGAGGTGATCCTGGCGGACGAACCGACCGGGGCCCTCGACAGCCAGAGCGGCGCCGAGGTGATGGCGAGCCTTCAGGCACTGCATCGCCAGGGCCACACCCTGGTGATCGTCACCCACGACATGGACATCGCCCGCCACGCCGAGCGGATCATCGAACTGAAAGATGGCCGGGTGATCGCCGATCGCCGCACGCGCGAACCACTGGCCCTTTCCCAGGCGACCCAGACCGCCACCAAGACGTCCGCCAGGGGGAAGACCCCGCTGATGGCGGGGCTCGGGAATGCCCTGCAGATGGCCCTCAAGGCCATGGTCGCCCAGCGTCTGCGCACCTTTCTCACCATGCTCGGCATCATCATAGGTATCGCCTCGGTGGTGACCGTGGTGGCCCTCGGCCAGGGCTCCCGGGAGCGGGTGCTGGAGAACATCAACGCCATGGGCACCAGCACCCTGGAGGTGTTCCCCGGCCGCGGCTTCGGGGACATGCGCTCCGCTACCATACAGACGTTGCGGATCGGGGACGCCGAGGCCATCGCCCGGCTGGACTACGTGCACAGCGTCACCCCCAGCCTCAGCACCAGCGCCACCCTGCGTCTTGGCAGTACCGCCGTCTCCGGCACCATCAACGGCGTCGGTGCCCAATTCTTCCAGGTCAGGGGCTATCGCCTGGCCCAGGGCATGGGCTTTGATCGCCAGAGCGAGGAGAGCCTGGCCCAGGAGGTGGTGATCGACGAGCACACCCGGGACAAGCTGTTCGCCCCGACCCAGTCCCCCCTGGGCCAGGTGATCCTGCTGGGGGATCTGCCCTGCCGGGTGATCGGGGTCGCCATCAAGAACCAGAGCGGCTTTGGCAGCGACGAGACCCTCAACGTCTGGATCCCTCATACCACCGCCATGAGCCGCCTGCTGGGGCAGAGCCATCTGCGCAGCATCGGCGTGCGGGTACGGGACGAGGTGAGCCTGGACGCCGCCCAGGATGGCATCAGCCGCCTGCTCACCCTGCGCCACGGCAGCCAGGACTTCTTCCTGCTCAACACCGACAGCATCCGCCAGACCATCAGCCAGACCAGCGCCACCCTGACCACGCTGATCGCCCTCATCGCCCTCATTTCCCTGATCGTCGGGGGCATTGGGGTGATGAACATCATGCTGGTCTCGGTCACCGAGCGCACCCGGGAGATAGGGGTGCGGATGGCGGTCGGCGCACGGACCCGGGACATCCAGCAGCAGTTCCTTATTGAAGCCGTGCTGATCTGCCTGCTGGGGGGCGTGCTCGGCATCGCCCTCTCCCTGATGCTGGGCCAACTGTTCGACCACTTCAGCAGCGGCGTCCGGATGAGCTACTCCCTTGCCGCCATGGGGGTGGCCTGCCTTTGCGCCAGCCTGATCGGGGTAATATTCGGCTTCGCCCCGGCCCGCCGGGCCGCCAGGCTGGATCCCATCCACGCACTGGAGCGCGAATAGCCCGCATTGACGCCGGGGGGACGCCACTCACCCCGACACCGGATCAGGGGCCGATGCCCGGCCCCGCCACCAAGCCTGAACGCCCGCACTTCTTCCCTGAATGCGCGGGTTCTTTGACCGGGTCCCGTACCCGGTCTTTTTTTGTCTCCCGCCCGCCACACCCACAAAAAAAGCCGCCCGAAGGCGGCTCTTGTCATCACGGGCCAGGCGGTTATCCTGGGCCATCAGGCGCCGATGATGCCGCCATCGTCCCGGGTGATCCGCAACACAGCGGAGCGGGGAATGGCGGTGCCGCCGTCCGGGAAATGGGAGGAAGCCCCTTCCTCACCCGGGTGCTGCACCCCGACGAACAGGGTGCGCCAGTCTGGCGTGAAGGTGAGGCCCGTTATTTCGCAGGCCACGGGGCCGGTCAGGAAGCGGCGCACCTCGCCGCTCGCGGGATCGGCGCACAGCATCTGGTTGTTGCCCATGCCGGCAAACTGCTTCTCGTTGGAGTAGTCGCCGTCGGTCTGGATCCAGAGCCGCCCCGCCTCGTCGAAGCCGATGCCGTCCGGGCTGTTGAACATGTTGTCCGGATGGATGTTGGCACTGCCCGCCATCAGCCCCTCCTTGTGCACGCCAGGGTTGCCCGCCAGCAGGAAGAGATCCCACTCGAAGCTGTCGCTCCCGTGATCGCCCCCCATCGGGCGCCAGCGGATGATCTGGCCATAGGGGTTCTCGGCCCTGGGGTTGGCGCCATCGAGAGGTTGGTTCTCCTTGATGCCGCGGTTCTTGTTGTTGGTCAGGGTGCAGTAGACCTCGGCCCTGTGGGGATGCACGGCCACCCACTCGGGCCTGTCCATGGTGGTGGCGCCGAGCCGGGTCGCCGCCTCCCGGGCGAAGATGAGCACCTCCCCCTGATCGGCGAAGCCGTTCTCCCGGGTCAGGCCGTGCTCGCCGTGCACCAGGGGCAGCCACTGGCCAGTGCCCTTGAGCTCCCCCTCCTTGGCCTCGAAGCGGGCCACATAGAGGGTGCCCTCGTCCAACAGATCCCGGTTGGCGGGGTCATTGCCCGGCGCCACCTTGTTCTTCGAGACGAAGCGGTAGATGTGCTCCCCCCGCTCGTCGTCGCCGAGGTAGACCACGGCGCGGCCATCCTGGTTGACGGTGAAGGCCGCATTCTCATGCTTGAAGCGGCCAAGGGCGGTACGCTTCTTCGGGGTGGAGGCGGGATCGCGGGGATCGATTTCCACCACCCAGCCGAAGCGGTGCGGCTCCTGGGGATGCTTCGCGAGATCGAAGCGCTCGTCGAACCTGTGCCAGCCAAAGCCCGCATCCTCGGCGGCCAAGCCGTAGCGGGCGGCGCGCTGGTCCAGCACCGGCTTGCCCTCGCTGCCGAAGTAGCCGTTGAAGTTCTCCTCGCAGGTGAGGTAGGTGCCCCAGGGGGTCTGGCCATTGGCGCAGTTGTTGAAGGTGCCAAGGGCGGTGCGCCCCTCGGGATCGGCCTGGGTCTTGAGCAGAGCATGGCCCGCCGCCGGGCCGCTCAATGTCATGGGGGTCGTGGCGGTGATGCGGCGGTTGAGGGCCCCCTTGGGGTTGGCCTGCCACTTGCCATCTTTGCGTACCAGCTCCACCAGGGAGACCCCGTGGGCCGCCTGGGCCTTGGCGACAGCCTCTGCACTGAGGGTCTTGCCACCATCTTCAAACAGGTATTCGTAGTTGGTGTATTCGTTGTTGACGGCGAGCAGGGCGCGATCCGGGCCCAGGGGGAAGAAGCTCATGCCGTCGTTGTTGTCGCCAAACTGGCGGGCCTGGGCCTTGGCATCATTGCCCTGGGCAAAGGCGGGGGCATCGGGGAAGAGGGCATCTCCCCAGGCGATCAGCACCTCGGCCTTGTAGCCGGGCGGCACCACTATGGTGTCGGCCACCGAGGCGGGCACGGCCTGGAAGCCAAGCAGCGGCCGGGTGGCGGCGGCCACGGCCTGGGCCACGGGGCTCGCGGCAAAGAAGGCCACCATGCTGGCGGCGCCCACCCCTTTGAGGAAGCCACGGCGGCTGAGACCCGCCTCGATGAGGCGGTTGAACGCCGGCTCCTGCTCGCGGGGGTGGTTGGCACTGTCTTTCTCGTCAAAACGGCTCATCGGCTTTTCCTTGTTATCTCGGCGCAATCATTGCGTCATCACGGCGTCCGGCCACAGCATGGCAGCGTTTTATTAAGCGAGGATGACAAATGATGAGATAACCGGCTGGCCTGGCAAGACGCCACCGCCAACGACAAGGGGCGGTGGACAGGAGTCCCACCGCCCCGAAAGACATGTCGCCGACAGAAGGGTTGAACCCTATCCGCACTTCTTCAGACTGCTATGCCCGCTTGTACCGGATAGCACCCGCGGGCAGCGTCTAGTTGCACTTCTTCAGGCTGATATGCCGTTTATACCGGATTGCACCCGCTGGCAGCGTCTAGTTGCACTTCTTCAGGCTGCTATGCCCGTTTGTACCGGATAGCACCCGCTGGCAACGTCTAGTTGCACTTCTTCAGACTGCTATGCCCGTTTGTACCGGATAGCGCCCGATGGCAGCGTCTAGTTGCACTTCTTCAGGCTGATATGCCAGTTGGCGCCGGATTGCACCTGATGTTTGGCGGCGAAGCTGTCCATGTTCAGGGCCACCGACACCTGCAACAGGCTGTTGAGGTAGACCAGGGGCTGGCCCTCCGGCACGTCGCCGAAGCTGCTGACGTAGGGGGCCTTGCCCTCGTATTTCAGCGCATCCCCTTCGCTGATCCTGATGCAAGCGTTGTCCCCCTTGTGGATACCCGCCTTGGTCAGCAGGCTGTCGTCGATATTGGTCCAGACGTTGCCGTACTGCACATCGAGGATGGGTATGGTGCCCTTGAGGGTACCGTCTTGCTCGGCCACCGCCGGCTGATAGGGGATGGTCACCACCTCGGCGGGCAGCAGAGGCCCCACCTGCTCGAAGCTGATGGCACCGGAGGCCAGGCGCGCGCCGGTGTAGGCGTAGACGTCGCGGCCGTGGAAGGTGTAGGACTTCTCGGAGCCCTTGAGGCGGTTGGTCTTCTCGTCTATCTGGCGCACCGCCTCGATGCCGAAGTGCTCCGCCACCAGGGTCAGGGTGCCGTTGTCAGGGCTGACGATGTAGTGGCCGCTCCTGGTCTTGAGTACCACCGACTTGCGTTCGGTGCCGACACCGGGGTCCACCACGCTGACGAAGACGGTGCCCGCGGGCCAGTATTGCAGGGTCTGATAGAGGCGGTAGGAGGCTTCCCAGATGTTGTAGGCCGGGATCTCGTGGGTCAGGTCATGGAGCGGCAGGGTGCGGTCCACCCCGAAGGCGACCCCCTTCATGGCCGAGACGGCGCCATCCTTGAGACCGAAGTCGGTCTGGAACACCAGGGCCTCGTTGGCAAGGGCACTCGCCCCCACCAGAGAAAGGGCGAGCACGAGGGCGCGGGGGACGATACGAATATCCATGTCAGGGTTCCTTTAAAGACGCTTAGACGTCCAGATTGCCACTCATGGGAATCTTTGCAACCCCTGATGCCCGAATGGGGGGCGAAATGACTCGCCAATCCGCCCCGTGCGGGTGTATCCATGGGGCATCCAACGCCGGGAGCACACCAGATGACCAGAGAGCATCACGACACCATTTTGCTGAGCCTGGGCAATACCCGAAGCCAGGTCGCGCTCACCGCGGCCGATGGCACCAGCCAGACATTTGCATTGACACTGGGGCTCGATGCCCTGACCCCGGGACCCTTTCGCCGGGATCCACCGACGCCCCTGGAGCTTGAGCAAGCCATCATGGTGGTGGAGGATGTACTGATGCCCCTCGCGGCACGGATCCCGCCCCACCCCGTGCTGCACCTGCAAAGCCCGGAGCCCCTGACCGAGGTGCTCGGCAACCGGGTGCAGAGCCGGGAAAACATTGAGCGGTTGTTCGGCCAGCTTGCCGCCATGGTGGAGGGGGATCCCCTGGTATCGGCCCAGTTGCCGAGGGAGAGGCGCATCGCCGCCGCCCTGCTGATCCTGCGGGAGTGGATGCACCACCTGGATGCCGGGAGCGTCGTCCTGGTCGATGGGTGATGCCTTGTCACACAGCGGGTTCGAAGCGCCGCCGAGACACCGCCCAGGCCAACCAGAGGCTTGTCAGGGTGCTGCCGACGAAGAGCAGATCCAGCGCGACGCCAAGACCGGCCCCGTCGCTCACCCAGCCCAGCAACACGGGTACCCAGTTCGCCACATAGGCGATCACATAGAAGAGGGAGAGCAGCCGCGCGTGGCTGGCCGGGGGCGCGATGCGATTGATCAGGGTCGCACTGCCCACGAACACGGCCCCCTGGGCATAGCCCGCCACCAGCAGCCCGAGTCCCGCCAGCCAGCTGGGCAGGCCGTGAACGGCCCCGGCAAAGAGCAGCACGCACAGCGCCAGGGCCAGCACGCCGCTTTGCAGGGTATGGCGGGCATCGAGGCGACGGGCCCAGAGCTGGCAAAGCCCGGAGAAGACCAGATAGGCCGCCACAAGATAGCCGAACAGCCCCAGATCCGTCATACCCAGCATCTCGCTCACCACCTTGGGACCCATGGCCAGCAAGCTGGCCGCCACCGCCCAGGCGGTGAAGAGCGCCAGGGCGCAGAGGAAGAACCCGGCCCCCGTGGCCCTGAGCCCCTCCCCCAGGGA
>NZ_CDBK01000038.1 GCF_000819785.1 Aeromonas caviae
CTCTACGACAACCTGGTGGGGCGGCTGCTGCCGGTGGTGGAGGGGGTGCCCATGGGGCTTGCCCAGGCGGACAACCTGCTCGCCCACCCGGACAGGGCACGGCGCGCCAGTGCCTGGCACGCCATCCAGGGCGCCTGGGAGGCGGAGCAGGAGACGGTGGCCGCCATTCTCAACGCCATCAACGGCTGGCGCAACGAGCTCGGCCGCCAGCGCGGCAAGGGGCGCAGGCTGGATGCCCTCGAGGTCACCTGCCATCAGGAGCACATCACGGGCGCGACCCTGGAGACCCTGATGGCGGCGGCCGGGGAGCACAGGGAACTCGGGCGCCGCGCCTTGCGGGCCATGGCCTGTGCCCAGCAGATCACCGACTTCGCCCCCTGGGATCTCTTTGCCCCGGCGCCCCAGGCCGTGCACGGCAAGTTCGGCTTCGAGCAGGCGCTGAATCTGGTGATGGAGGCCTTTGCCGCCTTCGACCCCGAGATGGGGGCGTTTGTCCGCATGATGGCCGACAAGGGGTGGATCGATGCGGCCCCGAGCGAGCACAGGCGAAGCGGCGCCTATTGCACCGAGTATGCCGATCCGCCCGAGCCAAGGGTCTTCCTCACCTTCGAGGGGACCATGGACAACGTCATCACCCTGGCCCATGAGCTCGGCCACGCCTGGCACAGCTGGTTGCTGCGGGATCTTCCCTTCGAGCAGCGGGGCTACCCCAAGACGCTGGCGGAGACCGCCTCCCTCTTTGCCGAGATCCTGGTGCGCGATGCCCTGCTGGCCGCCACCGACAAGGTGGAGCAGCGCCGGGCCATCGCCTGGCTGGACGGGGAGCGGGCCGCGAGCCTGCTGCTCGACATCCCCGCCCGCTTTGCCTTCGAGCACGCCCTGGTGACGGCGCGGGAGGCGGGTTACGTGGGGGCGAGCCAGATGCGGGAGATGATGAAATCGGCGCAGCAGCAGTGCTATGGTGACGCCCTCAGCCAGTATGACGAGCTGTTCTGGGCCAGCAAGGGCCACTTCTCCATCGCCGAGTCCGGGTTCTACAACTACCCCTATCTGTTTGGCTATCTCTTCAGCCTGGGGCTCTATGCCCAGCATGCGCGGGCCGGGGGCGAGTTTGTGCCCGCTTATCGCGCCCTGCTGCGAGATACCGGCCGCATGAGCGCCGAGGCCCTGGTGGAGAAGCACCTGGGGGTCGACATCCGCGAACCCGGGTTCTGGCAGGAGAGCCTGCGCTATGTGGAAGAGGCGGTGGTGCGCCTCGAGCGGCTGGTGTGATGCCTGCCCGCGAAGGTGGTGGCTCTGGCCACCTGGATTTCACGACGGGCCAGGCCCGTCCCTGACGATGAGCGTTCGATGCAACAACGAGTCTATCCACAGCAGTGGCAAAATGATCACATCTACCCCTCCCTCGACAGCTGTGTCCTCGAGGCGGATATGAGCCTGGCCCGCGCCAGCCTGGCCGAGCTGAGCGGTTTTATCGAGGGACTGGCCCAGGTTCCGCGCACCCCAGGCGCCTTGCAGGACTTCCTCAGGGAGGTACGCCTGCGGGCCCGGCGCATTCGCGACATCGGCTGGAACATCGCCGTGCTGGCCGCCTGCAAGGGGAGCCAGGACGCCCGGGATCCCCTCGCCAAGCAGGTTGCCTCCCGGGCCCGTGCCCTCAATGCGGATCTGTTCAAGACGCTTGCCCCCATCGAAGATCTGATGCTGGGGCTGCCTGCGCCTGAGTTTGAACAGCTGATGGCCGACCCCCTGCTCGGGGAGGAGGGGTACCGGCTGCGCCACGAGCGCCGCCTGCAGGATCAGCGGCTGCCGGTGGAGGCGGAGCAGCTGGTCATCGGCCTTGGCACCGACGGCCTGCACGCCTGGGGCAACCTCTACAACGATCTGGTGGGCAAGATAAGGCTGGTGATCGCGGGTCGCGAGATGGGGCTGGCGGAGGCGAGCAACCTGCTCTCCAACCCGGATCGGGCCCTGCGCAAAGAGGCCTTCGATGCCATCAGCGCGGGCTGGGAAGGGGAGCAGGAGACGGTGGCGGCCATCCTCAACGCCCTCAACGGCTGGCGCCTGGAGCTCTCGCGCCAGCGCGGCAAACACCGGCGCCTCGATGCCCTGGATCTCTCCTGCCACCAGAGCCACATCGAGCGGGCGACCCTGGATACCCTGATGGCGGAGACCTGGCAGGCCCGCCATCTGGGCCAGCGGGCCCTGGGGCTGATGGCCGGTCACCTCGGCCTCGAGGTGCTGGGGCCGGAGGATCTCTTTGCGCCGCCCCCTGCCGCCAGCCGCCGGGAGATCCCCTTCGAGGAGGCGGTCGACATCATCGCCCAGGCCTTCGCGCGCTTTGACCCCGAGATGGGGGACTTTGCCCGCATGATGGCCGAGCGCGGCTGGATTGATGCCGCCCCCACCCCCAACCGGCGCACCGGGGCCTATTGCACCAAGTTTGCCGAGCCGGTGGAGCCGCGGGTCTTCATCACCTATGCGGGCACCATGGACAACGTCATCACGCTGGCCCACGAGCTCGGTCACGCCTGGCACAACTGGCTCATCCGCGACTTGCCCATGAGCCAGCGCAGCTACCCCATGACCCTCGCGGAGACCGCCTCCATCTTCGCCGAGACCCTGGTGCGCAGCGCCCTCTACGAGCAGGCCCGAAGCGCCGAGGAGCGTCTGGCCATCGCCTGGGCGGATGCCGACGGCGCCGCCACCTTCCTGGTCAACATCCCGGCCCGCTTCGACTTCGAGCGGGCCCTGGTGGCCGAGCGCGAGCAGGGCTATGTGTCGTCGGCCCGGCTCAAGGGGCTCACCGACGAGGCCTGGGGGCGCTGGTACGAGCAGAGCCTTGACCGCTATCACCCCTTGTTCTGGGCCGCCAAAGCGCACTTCTCCATCGCGGGCTTCGGTTTTTACAACTACCCCTACCTCTTTGGCTATCTGTTCAGCCTCGGGGTCTATCAGCAGCTGATGAGCCGCCAGGCCGCAGGGGAGGCGGGGGTGGCGAAGGCCTACCGCGCTCTGCTGCGAGACACAGGTCGCATGAGCGCCGAAGAACTGGTCGAACGGCATTTGGGGCAGGACATTCGCGAACCCGCCTTCTGGCAGGGGAGCCTGGCCCTGGTGGAAGCGGCGGTGGCGCGCTTCGCCCAGTGCGGCAGTTAACCTCGCCAGACCCGGTTTGCGCCATGTCCCGCCGGGGCATGGCGCTGCCACAGCGGCACCGGCGCGCGGTTCGGTGGCCCGAAGGGGCGTGATCCAAAGCAAGAAAGTGGGATGTTTTGGTGGCGCAAGGCCCTGTCGCTGGGGTAGTTTCGATAGAACCGACACAGTTTTTGAGGTCTTGTCCATGATCATCTATCTGCATGGCTTTGATGCCACCAGCCCCGGCAATCATGAAAAAGTGCTGCAGTTGCAGTTTATCGATGATGATGTGCGTTTCGTGCACTACAGCACGGTTCACCCCCGCCACGACATGAGCCACCTGCTCAAGGAAGTGAAGAAGCAGCTCGACATGAGCACCGATCCCAAACCCCTCATCTGCGGCGTGGGCCTGGGTGGCTACTGGAGCGAGCGGATCGGGTTTCTGTGCGGCATCAAGCAGGTGGTCTTCAACCCCAATCTGCACCCGGAAGAGAACATGCAGGGCAAGATCGACAGGCCGGAGGAGTACGAGGACATCGGCACCAAGTGTGTAACCGAATTTCGTAATAAAAATTCAGGAAACTGCCTGTGCATCCTTTCCGTTCAGGATGAAATCCGCGATAATCGGGACACTGAACGTGAATTGAAGAACTATTACGACATCGTATGGGATGAGCGCGAGACCCATAAGTTCAAGAACATCTCGCACCATCTGCAACGGATGAAGGCCTTCAAAGAAGCCTGAGCCATCACGTCAACCGATTTCGTTTTAGGGAGCCAATGGCTCCCTTTCGTTTTGAGGAACCAAGGAAAATCATCATGATGAATATTGTCGTTGTAGGCGGTGGCGCCGGTGGTCTCGAGCTTGCGACCAGCCTGGGCCGCAAGCTGGGCAAGAAGAACAAGGCCAGGATCACCCTGGTGGATCGCAATCGCACCCACCTGTGGAAACCCCTGCTGCACGAAGTGGCCACCGGCTCCATGGATGCGGGCATCGACGCCCTGAGCTACCAGTCCCACGCCAAGAACCACGGCTTTGAATTCCAGCTCGGCAGCCTGACCGACATCAAGCGCGACGAGAAACGCATCGTGCTGGCGCCGATCCACGACGAGAGCGGCGCCCTGGTGGTCAACGAGCGGGAAGTGGCTTACGACATCCTGGTGATGGCCATCGGCTCCGTCTCCAACGACTTCAACACCAAGGGCATCAAGGATCACTGCATCTTCCTGGACAGCCCCTCCCAGGCGCACCGCTTCTACAACAGCATGATGAACCGCTTCCTGCAGTTCGCCACCGAATACCAGCCCGGTGACAAGGTGAAGATCGCCATCGTCGGCGGCGGCGCCACCGGCGTCGAACTCTCCGCCGAGCTCTACAACGCGGTGGAGCAGCTCTACGCCTACGGCTTCAAGAACCTCACCACCGACAGCCTCAAGGTGACCCTGGTGGAAGCGGGCCCCCGTATCCTGCCGGCCCTGCCGGAGCGCATCAGCGGCTCCGCCCATCAGGAGCTGGTGAAACTGGGCGTGGACGTGCGTACCGCCACCATGATCACCGAGGCGACCAGCGATGGTCTGCACACCAAGGATGGGGAGCTGATTGAAGCAGACCTCATGGTGTGGGCCGCGGGCATCAAGGCGCCGGACTTCATGAAGGAGATCGCGGGCCTGGAAACCAACCGCATCAACCAGCTGGTGGTCCACGAGACCCTGCAGACCACCCGGGACGAGAACATCTTCGTCATCGGCGACTGCGCCGCCTGCCCGCAGCCGGACGGCAAGTTCGTGCCGCCCCGCGCCCAGTCCGCCCACCAGATGGCGACCCAGGCGTTCAAGAACATCCTGGCCAAGATGAACGGCGGCGAGATGAAGCCCTACCGTTACCACGATCACGGCTCCCTGGTCTCCTTGAGCCGCTTCTCCACCGTGGGCAGCCTGATGGGCAACCTGATGCGCGGCTCCATGATGGTAGAAGGCTACATCGCGCGCCTGGTCTACATCTCCCTCTACCGGATGCACCAGGTCGCCCTGCACGGCTACATCAAGACCGGCCTCATCATGCTGGTGGGCCGCATCAACCGGGTGCTGCGCCCGAGCATGAAGCTGCACTGAGTGCATGGCGGCTGCCGCTGCGAACATCAAAAAGGAGAGGCTTGCCTCTCCTTTTTTTATGGCCGACGCAGGGTGACGCTAGAAACGTCTGCCGTAGTTGAGGGCGAAGAAGTAGAGGGCCGGTGCAGCTGCCGTCGTGTCTGCATCATCAAGGCCCCGCTTTCATCGTGGCCCGGAAGCCCTCTCCCCAGCACCGGTGCCCAAGGTCGCTTTGCGGCGGTAAGTGGCACGACACAGGCCGTATGGGAACCTGGCGGGCGCTGTGCTTGAAGCCCCTGGCCACGCCGGGCTTATGCTTTGGCCAACACCTTGCTACCATGACGGCAACGGTGCTTCGCGCACTCAGCCCAACTCACAGGAGACCTCATGATCCTCTCAACCACCCCCACCCTGGAAGGCAAGACCATTCGCGAGTACCGTGGCATCGTCGTGGGCGAAGCCATCCTCGGCGCCAACATCTTCAAGGATCTGTTCGCCGGCATCCGCGACATCATCGGCGGTCGCTCCGGCGCCTACGAAAAAGAGCTGGCCCGGGCCCGGGAGATCGCCTTCGAGGAGCTCAAGGAGCGTGCCCAGGCGCTGGGGGCCAACGCCGTGGTGGGCATCGACATCGACTACGAGGTGGTGGGCCAGAACGGCAGCATGCTGATGGTCAGCATCAGCGGCACCGCCGTGGTGATCTAGCCCGCCAGCGTCCGGCCCTGCATGGCCAAACGCCCCGTCACAAGCCGACCCCGAGGTCGGCTTTTTGTTGGGTGTGACGCGCAAAGGTGGTACCCCCACACGAAAAAGCAAAAATACACCCTCACACTATTGATATCTCGAAAAGGGGTGTACAGATCTAGTTATCACCTGTTACCGACACTCCGCCTCGGTTGCATGTCTCAAAAATAGCCGTTCACCATCTGCATGCATATATTCAAGATGCAAGTCACGGCACCCAACGATTAGAGCCATTAACGCTCGTCCATCAGATCGATTTGCTGCAAGCGCTTTCCACTCTGCTGTATCTAGGAGTGAAGGGATTGGATAGTCTTCAGGATGAGTATGCCACTCGCCAATATAGCGAATCGTCCCGCCACTTTCGAGCCAACAGCGTTTTGCAAACGAATCATGGTGATAGACCTGTCGTTCGAATAGGAAGCGGAAACGTCGATCCCTGAATGTTGGCTCTGATGCCTTGATTATTTCAAGGTGTGGGCCTCGGACATGGCCTAGCAAGATGCCGCCTGCCTCTCTTGCATCCCCGCGCTCTTGGATGTGGCGTGAGAAAACCTCGATCGGCTGTGGCCCGATATGAACAAGTTGGCCAGAGGTCGCAACAGCCCAGGTTTTTACGAACGGCATGCAGGGCACCCTTTAAGCACTGGCGGGCAGCAATCTTCACCGGCAGCAATATGCTCCCGGCTAATTACACGTGTAGACAAAGCAGGCCAAGGCGTTTCATTGGCCCAGGCTAAGGTAGCATCAATGGCAAGACTGGCTGCTTGCACAGATACTGAGGCCGGAAATGGAACGAATAATCCCTCACATCCATGACCTGAGAATACTGGTGCAAACCCTCCTTGAACGGAAAGATAATTACCGTGTTGTGTATGCCCACTAAGGCATCGATAACAACATTCTCCTTCCTTTTTTCGCATCAAAGTCCGAACTGCGACTCCCGCACCTTCAATCCAAGCATGCAGCATAGGCATCAACTTTCCGTACTTAGCTGACAACCAGTGCCCTATTGCTTCTTCTCCTGTAGCATCAATCAGTAAGTCATAATCAGCAAGGTTGGTCTCTCTAACATCCACAGGATGAGCGATAGTGTTAGCAGATGGCATGATGAGCTTGAATTCATCACATAAGGCCACGGCTTTGTTCTGGAATAAACGATTAAAGCCCAATCGGTGGCGTCCCAAGTTGTTAGGCAGGAGTATCTCACTGTCAACCAGCGTCAATTTTCCCCCTATGGTGCCAGCGCCTGATTTGATCAGCATTTCGGCTAAGTATCCGCCAATTGTTCCACACCCCACCAGGGCTATTTTTTTTCCAGCTAAAGATCGAGTGTCTGGGACATTCCGTTGTGCGAGGTATCGATCATCTATTTTCGCTATCATAAGACGCTTGATAGGCCGATCATAAATTCGCTCGCGAGATAGTCGAGTAATGGCCGACTCTTTATGCTCCTGTAGGTCTGTGACTAAAAAACCGTAGGGCATACTTGGTGATTCGATGATAATAAGTTGCGCATCGTAGCCAGAGCGATAAGCTTTAATAATGTGCTTTTTTATTTTTCTGCAACATGTTCTGTCAAGCATTTGTTGCCAATGCAAAATATCAGAGAGAGTTTCTGGTGGCCATACTTGCAATGACGGTCTGGGTTTTACTTTCGTTACGATCATCGCGACTGTAGCGCTTCGTTTTTTAATTTGGCCACCAAGGCTTTGGATTTTTCCTGCACTACGATTAACATCATCGGTTAGGAACATCACCCCCTTTCGTTGAAGCCCAAGTAGTTGTAATGCTCCGGAGTCTTGACGCTGGACGTCACTTAAACACCATTGATCACTTATCCAGTAAGCGAAAAACTCTTCCTCGAGATCTTCAAGCATTTCTTTAGCCATGATCCGATCGAGGACATAAGCTGCGCGATCAAGTGACAAGAGTGTGAACCCTATGGGATCAAAGATATCGACCACCTCTGTACTTGCTGCAACGTAGCAAAAATGCCCCCCTGCTGTGACATGAGGGGCAATTGGCTGAAGTTGTGAGGGTATTTTTAGCAATCTAACTTGTGGGTGAGTTTGATGGGTGCGATCAATCAGCACTTCACATTCAACAGGTCCAAAGCGGGTATTTAAGGAACCAGTGAGAGTCAGCCAACCAGAAACTGGCTGCTTGTCACTGTAGAAAAAGCCTTTCGCTTGGAGCAGCGAGATCAGTTCAGGGAATACGCCCATGTACACTCAGCCTGCCTTGGTGCGTTGTATCTTTTCAGATGGACCACGTTCCGGAAGATATGACGCTATAGCCGCAGGAAGTTCTTCATTACTGACCTTCATACGATCAGGCTCATTGGGGAAACGTTTTCCCAGTGTTGCTGTCATACACTTACACGCGTGGATACTCTCCATGCTATTGATGGCTTCTTCTAGCTGCTCAGCAAAAATTGTGAAGCGCTCAACTGCGTCTTGGATCTCTTCGCGGCTGAGGGCTCCGGTCAAGTATTTAGTTGAATCGACAGGATTGAGCACACCTTCTTGCAACGCTTTAGGAATACCTTTCACCACTTCTAGGAGAGCAATATCATCTCGACGATCGAACTGTTTGAACAGAGGGCAAGAAGCTGCCATGAGTAGGATTGAACTCGGCCCTCGAGTAGGCCATTGAAAATCGCGAAAGGCTTTTATATAACGGACTACTCGGCGGAGTTGTTCGCCCTTGTCGCTTACTTGTTGTACGAACCAAGATTTCATAGCCCGCGGGTCAGATTCTATCCAACCTTCTGTTTTATGGGCTAAAAGAATTTTATCTGAAGGTAACGCTGACCAGTTATCATTTGACGCATCCATGGCTACGTCCTTCAAACTTTCGCATCCCCGACTCTCCATCATAGCTTTCAGAAGTACGAACTGAGCATCAGGAATTGCGTAAAGAGGCAAATCAATATGGGCAGCATCTGAGATAACTGCTCGCACACAGGTATCCTTTTGGCTAATTTTCCACCCCTGTTTATCTGCCAATGGCTCAAGAACTTCGACCACGGCTTCAAAGAAGGTCTCGATAGCCAAGCTAGGCCGCTCTTCTTCTTGGATTGTGGTCATTGGCAGGTAGACACCATCGTCGATGTCTGACTGCTGTGGTGGGGTTATACATGGGCGGTTCAGGGTTTTGTAAGCTCGGGATCCTTGGATGAAGAAACGTGGTTCCCTCATATTTCCCTGAAACCCTTTTTCTTTAAGCACGCTAGGCAACTGAGCTTTCAGAGTGTCACGGATAAGCTTTCGCGCAGAGTCGATACTCTCGTATTCGGAAGTAGTGAGGTCAAGCTCGTTCAGGAAGCAACGTTCTTGGGTGGTGGTGTACAACAGCGAACTGAAATTTGGCATAGAGATTCCCGATCATTTTTGGGGTGTTGTATCTATGGTTTTATGCATCACACCGATGCAACCTAGAGGCCTTCGCCAACTACTATCTGAACGAACTGACAGGCTGACTCTTCCTACATGGAGCAGCACACGGGATAATATTGCCACGGCACAACATGTAGTGCAATGGTGATGTGGTACATCTATATATGGTGTCTTGGCAGCGTTAGCCCTTATGCTTCGGTAACCGAGTAAAGGTCACTTTACCTGCGGTATTCAAACCCTCTGTCCACTTACGGTCAGTAAAGTAGGTTCCAACCATTGTCAGTTCACCTTGGTTATCTGTGATGTAAAGTCTTGCCGCGCCATTGTGAAGGTTCGTGTCAGTTGCCTTTGGGATGAGAGTAAAATTCTCGTAGATATAGTTGAGCTGTGTTGTTCCCAAGTGTGGGCTTCGCTGAACAGATATGTGTACAGTACGTGATTCTGAATAGGCGTCATCTGATACAAAAGTCATGTGCACACTGAAGAAGCGAGAAATTATCTTTACCTTACCGTAGGTGATATGCAAGTCAGCATCTTTATCACCACCACCGTTGGCAAGCCGACTCCAATTCGAGTGCGAAGTGACTTGCCACTCGCCGTCGATTGGAGGAAACCAGTTACGTATTCCTGGTATCTTGCAAATCCATGGAAATATGCATGTCTGCCCTAGCAAGTAGGTGATTACCCCAACAATCGCAGCAGCCTTGCATGCCTCTTTGAACATTTTGGAGGCTCCATCGAACAACGCTGTCGGCGCCATTCCAAGATCTAAGAATTCAGTAATGTTTCCTAAGTGCAACAAGATGAACACCAGAACACATGAGATACCGAACCACTTAAGAGTCCCCGTCAACCCGATAACCTGATACATGTCTGCCTCTGCATAGCTGAACTGAATCGCCGCTAGTTCCCTAGGCACCTCAATATTTTGAAATGAGGTCACTATTGGATGTGTTGTAACTCGTCAATCATATCCCTAAACATTCAAAGTCGAAGAGGTCAAACAAGTCACTGAGTCCGAGATTAGGGGATCGTATCTAGCCATAAGGTGCTTGCTTGGTACAAGCCGCAAGGAATGCCTGCGGAACAGCAGTTCAAAGAACCAATACTCTTAGCATTCTTAGTCTAAGTGGGTGAGCTTGTTGTCAAAATGCTACAAAAGGGATTCCTCTACCTCTCGAATAACTGTTACACCATAAAATTTATGGTGCACATTTTCAGAGATTTTCGAGAGAATACTAGTCCATGTGTATTTTAGATATTGTTCTCTCTGTAGTCGGCACCATCAAAGGCTTTGAGAGTTTTGAGACGTTTTTCGAGTGCGTGGGTAGTCTGGGCGCAAGTGAGTGTGGCTCAAGGCCTGAACGTATCGAACGCTCCGATGATTCTGGGCTGGCCGGGAATGAGGGAGAAAATGGCCCGGCCCGGAGAAGGTGCGGGAACATGGGGGGGCACAGGGCCTGAAGGTCGGCAAAGTTGTTCAATTTTGCTATTCGATAATGAGTTATCGTTTGATATATCTAAACAAAAAATGACCTGTCAGGGGTCGTAGAGCCCAGGTCGGGACGAACATGGCGAGGTGCAGGCGGCACTGTACTCGCATCCCGCCCATAAAAAGAGGTCGCCCGGGCGACCTCTTTGTCGTCTGCTACTTCGCTGCGGATCAGGGCAGGGCATCGGGCCGGAAGGTGTTGCAAGGATCTGTGTCCCTCGTGTCTCAATCGATCAGGGCAATGCATTGGGCCGGAAGCTGGCGCGGATCTGCGGCACCAGGGGGGAGGGGTCAAAGCCTTTCTCCTCCCCAAGCACAGGGTGGAGCAGGGGCTTGTCCTCGATGGGGGTGAAGTCCCCCGCCAGCAGTTGCCTTGTGGCCTGGCCCATCTGGTAGAGCTGGCGCACCGGGTCGAACTGGCGGGCGAGATCCAGCCCGTCCCCGGCCCGGGTGAAGGCCATCATGGGGATCTGGTAGCTGGCATCCCGTGGCGGTTTGGCGCCGTGGATACCCTTGCCCGCCGACATCAAGAAGGGCTGGTGGTCCCCGAAGGCCACCACCAGGTAGCGCTTGCCGGAGCTGTCCAGGGTCTTGAGCAGCCGCTCCAGGGAGGCCATGGCATCCACCACCCCGGTGTAGTAGGTGTTGAGCAACTGGGTATCCGCCGGGCTCTGATCCGGGCAGGCGCCGCTGCGCTGCTGGGCCCGGTAGCGATCCCCGTCGAAGGGGCCGTGCCCCTGCATGGTGACCGCGTAGGCGAACAGGGGCTGATCGTCCTGGTTGCTGCGTTTGAGCAGGTGATCGATGAGGGCATCGTCGGAGATGTAGAGCCCCTTGTGCTCGAGGGCGGTGAAGCGGGTATCGAACCAGCGCTCCTGGTAGCCGAGGGCCGGGATCGCCTTGGCACGGCCCCAGAACTTCTCCACATAGGGGTGGGCGAACAGGGTCTGGTAGCCGCTTTGGGCTGCGCTGCGCGCAAGGCCGGGCACCTTGTCCGAGAGGTAGTAGTAGGGCACCACCCCCTGTTTGAGCAGGCCCACCGGCAGGCCGGTGTTCATCTCGAACTCCGCCAGCACCGTCATGCCGCCCGTGGTGGGGGAGTGGATGGTCTTGCGCCATTGGGCCACGCTGGCGGGCAGGCTCAAGGTGGGGGCGGGGGCGCAGAGACGGCCCTGCCAGTCAAGCCAGAGTGACTCGTATTGCAGCACGATCACCAGCTCGAAGCGGGGAGCCCTGGGCTGGGCGGGCAGGCTCAGCTCCGGGGTGCGCTCGTTGATCTGCAAGGGGTAGCGAAACACGTTGCCGCTTTGCAGCATCTCGTCCACCAGGTTGAACAGGTAGAGGCCGGGGCCGGCGCGGATGATGTCCCTGTGGTAGTTCACCGCCCTGTCCACGTAGCGGATGTTGGCCCCAAGCAGCTTGTTGCCGGTCTGGGTGGCGAACACGCAGAGGGCGAAGAAGGCGGCGGTGGCGGCGGCGGTGCGCAGCAAGCCCCGCAGGATCCAGCGGGAGAGGGCGAAGCGCCACACCAGAAAGAGGAGCCCCAGCACGACGAGCACCGGCACCACAGGGTGCTGATCGAGCAGGATGTGCAGCAGGGCCAGCAGGTTGCCCAGATCGTCCCCCCCCAGCGGCACCCCGTAGATGGCGATCTTCATGAAGTTGGCGAGCAGCCCGATGCCTGAGAGGGCGGTGAAGAGCAGCCCCATATAGAGACTGAAGCCCGCGAGGGCGCAGAGGCTCCAGCCCAGCACCATGCTGCCCCAGGCGAGGTAGTAGTGCTCGGGCCGAAAGCCCGACCAGAACAGGAATTCCCCCAGCTTGAACACCACGAAGCCGTGCAGCAGCACGAAGGTGAGGTTGCCGAGCAGCAGGCTGCCTGCCACCCGGGCGCGGTAGCTTCGGCGCAGCCGCGGCAGCAGGGCCTTGAGCACGGCGGCGCTCACCAGCAGCACCAGCAGCAGGCTGGTCATCAGGTAGAGGAGGTTGAAACCGCGCTCCGGCAGGGTCTGGAGGATCTGGCTGTATTCGGCGCTCTCCGGCCTGTCTGCCAGCAGCAGCCCGATGCGCAGCTGGTAGCGGCTGTCCAGGGCGTCGTCGGGAGCGCGCAGGGCGCTGTTGAGGCTCAGGGTGCAGCGCTCCTTGCGGCACTTCTGGCGCTTGTCCACCGCCTGGCTCAGCTGATCGATGCGCACCCCTTTGTCGTTGAGCAGCTCCACCCGCACCTTGTCCCCCTCCTGCAGGGGTTTGAGCAGTTGCCACTGGCTGCGCACCACCAGATAGAAGCCCCGGTTGTCACTTTTGTAGAGCAGGCTGTAGCGATTGAGGGTCGCGATGGGCTGATCCGCCGGGCCCAGAATGAGGGGGGCGGCACGCCCGAGCCAGCTGCCGGGGTTGAGCAGCGGCAGGGCGAGGGTCAGCAGCAGCAGGGCGGTCAGCAGACCCAGCAACAGCCCGGCCAGGGGCTGGGAGGCGGGGCGGTGGCCGGTGACGGGGGCATTCATAAGGGCTCATCCTTGGAGCGGTCATGGCAGCGACGACTGCCTCTATTTTGACCCGATGGTGCGTGGCTTGTTCCTTGATGTCAATTTAATGACAACAAGATGAATATTCCGTGATGAGCACTGTGAAGCAATTTGTGATCCCGATCCGCCAGGGGCACTCATTCTGTGATGAAAGCGTCATCATGAGCCTTTGCCGCTGGTCTGGGAGGGGGGCGCTGTTTAGTCTCTCAGTAACGGTTGGAGGTACATGTATGAATCCCAAAGTTGCGGCGCGTCAGGCCAGATTGCTCCAGATGCTGGAGAGCAAAGAAGAGATCCGGATCGGGCGGGAGCGGGACTGCCCCCTGCCGCTGCCCCAGCTCGTCCGGCTGACCGAGGATCACCCGGACGTCGTCAAGGTCTACGGTCACGGGCTCACCGCCGAGGTGTTCCATCTCAAGGTGGAGGGGCACCACTGGTGCCTGAAACGCTGCCGCCAGGACTCTCTGGTGGCCAATGTGGACGGCAAGACCGCCTTTCTCACCGAGCTGGAGCGGCGTCGGGAGATAGAGAGCCTGCGGGAGCTGCATCCCACCATCCTCTCCAACGTGGTCTGCACCAGTTTCGGCTCCGCCCGGGCCGGGGTGCTGGTCTCCCCCTGGCTGCGGGGGGAGCCGGTGCGCACGCTCTGCGAGCGCAACCTGGCGCAGATGCTGGCGGTGGAGGCGGAGCTGGCCCGCTGGGGCTGGTTTGACTGGGATCCGAGCCCGGGCAACCTGCTGGATGACGGCCAGCATATCTCGGTGTTCGATTTTGGCTACATGTGGCCCTTCGATCCCCTGCACGAGTTCAACTCCAACGGCCTCACCGATCCCGACTTCCACGTGCCTGAGCGGCTGGAAACCCGCACCCTTTCCGGGCTCTGGCTGGACGAGGCGGATCCCTTACCGCTGTTTCGCCGCTGGCGCGAGCTCTGCCTCGCCTGGGCCAGGGGAGAGCTGCAATACCTGTCGCGGGAGGGGGCGAGCGCCCCCGTGCTGGCGCGGATGCAGGGACTGGTGGGGGAGTGGAGTGCGGCGCTGGCAAGCGACGAGGCGCTGGCGGCCAACTGGTGGCGCGACATGTACCGCAGCCATCGGCTCGACATCCTGGACGACCTCAGCGGCAAGAGCTGCGGCCCGCTCACCCTGCGCCGCCTCGACTGGCTGGAGCAGGCGGTACGGGAGCACTTCCCGGCCCTGGTGGACAATCTGGCCCCTGACGAAGCGGGGCTCGGTCAGGCCGGGTTGCTGCAACGGCTGGGAGGGCTGCGCGAGCAGATCCGGGCCAATCTGCTGCCCACCCGGGCCACCCTGGTCACCAGCTGATGGTGGAAGAAGAGTGACAAGAGGGGCGCCGCGGCGCCCCTCTTTGCTGAGTGGGGAAGGCCGCCCCGGGTGATGGGGCGGAGGAGGCTCGTTGTGTGCCAGCGCCGGGGCGACTCAGTCGAGCAGTTCCCGGTGCAGGCAGTTGACGATGTGGCCCGCCTCGTCCTCTTTGACCAGGAAGCAGAGGTTGTGGGCGCTGGCGCCGTAGCAGATCATCCGGATGTTGTGCTCGCGGATGGCGTCGAACACCTGGCTGCCCACCCCGGCCGCCTCGCTCATGCGGTTGCCGATGAGCGCCACAAGGGCGAAGCCGGTCTCCACTTCCACCTTGCACAGCTGGCCGAGCTCCGCCAGCACCTTGTCGTTCAGGATGGGTTCGCCGTTGCTCTGGCTGCCGGTGTGATCCAGGGTCAGGGAGACGCTCACCTCGGAGGTGGTGATGAGATCCACCGAGATGCGGTGACGGGCCAGGATGCCGAACACCTCGGCCAGGAAGCCGTAGGCGTGGAACATGTTGAGGCTGTGCAGGGTCACCAGCACCTGCTGGCGGCGCAGGGCCACGGCCCGGAACAGCGGGTTGCTGCGGGTGGTGGCGCGGATCCAGGTACCACCGGCGGCGGGATCCCTGGCGGAGCCCACGAACACCGGGATGTCCTGGCGCAGCGCGGGTTGCAGGGTGGCCGGGTGCAGCACCTTGGCGCCGAAGGTGGCCATCTCCGCCGCCTCCACGAAGCTGATTTCGGGGATGGGGCGGGCGCGGGTAACCAGGCGGGGATCCGTGGTGTAGATGCCGGGCACGTCGGTCCAGATCTCGATGCTGCCTGCGTCCAGGGCCTCGGCCAGGAGGGCCGCGCTGTAGTCGGAGCCGCCACGGCCGAGGGTGGTGGTGCGGCCATCGCCGTCGGCACCGATGAAGCCCTGGGTGATGACCAGGCTGTCACCCAGCAACGGGCCCACCGCCTGCTGGCAGAGGGCGCGGGTTGCCGCGAGATCCACGGTGGCCTTGCCAAAGCGGCTGTCGGTGCGCAGCAGTTGGCGCGCATCCTGCCACTGGGCCTTGACCCCGCGCTGGTGCAGGAGTTCGGTAAAGAGACGGGTGGACATCAGCTCGCCACAGGCGATGAGGCGATCGGCGAGTTCGGCGTCGGTGTGCTGACTGGCCTGGCGGGCCATGGTGCGAATGTCGCCGAGCTGGGCATGGATGAGGGCGCTCACGTCGCTCGGGTTGCCAAGGGCGGCCAGAATGGCCAGCTGGATGTCGGCAAGCCTGGCAAGCTGGGCATCCTGTCCGGCTTCGTCCAGTTCACCTTGAGCCAGGCTCACCAGCAGGTTGGTGACGCCGGCGCTGGCGCTCAGCACCACCACCCGGGTCGCCGGATTGGCCAGCACCACGTCGGCGCAGTGGTTCATGGCCGCGGCATTGGCGACGCTGGTTCCGCCAAACTTGGCGACATTGATCGGGTTCATTGCATACTCCTGTCTCAAGGTGAAAATCCGGTTTCATCGGGCAAATAGAGAGGAGGAGGCAAAAAATGGCAGGAAAACGCGAGGATCCCGGCCAGAAGCACTCCACCTGCAGAGCCCATCCCGTACCCGCCCCAAGGTGGGGCGCGGTGTGGGATGACCACTACCGATGACAACCCGGGGGATTCAGCCCCCGCAGCCGACGTGGCGGTGTCCAGTCACTCGCCTCGTCTCGGCGCTGCTCCCCCTGACCCAAGTTCACCGGACACTGGTGTCCTCCCTTGGGCTGCCTGGGCAGCGCTCCTCTTCTGGTGCCACCTGTGACAGGTGGCGTGCATGTACAAATACCTTGGTCTGGATTGCACTGTCAATCGAGTTCGTAAAAAAGAACAAAATTGACGGTAACCAGGCACAAGATCAATCAGTTACGAAATGGTCTTGGACAAAACCTTGGAGCGACGCTGCCAGTTGTAGAAGCGCTGGCGCTCCACCGGCAGATCTTCGACTTCCAGGGGATCGAAGCCCCGCTCCCGGAACCAGTGGATGGAGCGGGTGGTGAGCACGAACAGGCGACGGATGCCGAGCCGCTTGGCCCGCTCGGCCACCTTGGCGATCAGGGTGTCTCCTCGGTTGGAGTTGCGATACTCCGGGTGGATGGCGACGCAGGCCATCTCGGCCATGGCTTCTTCCATGAAGCAGTAGAGCGCCGCGCAGCCGATGATGAGGCCGTCCCGCTCGATGATGGTGAACTTGTCTATCTCCATCTCCAGCTGCTCCCGGGAGCGGCGCACCAGGATCCCTTCCTCCTCCAGCGGACGGATGAGATCCAGGATGCCGCCGATGTCCTCAATGGTGGCGGCCCTCGCCCGCTCGGCGCTTTCGCGCACGATCTGGGTACCCAGCCCCTCGCGGCTGAACAGCTCCTGCAGCATGGCGCCGTCGTCCTGATAGCTCACCAGGTGGGAGCGGGGCACGCCACCCCGGCAGGAGGCGATGGCCGCGCGCAGGTAGCGGGCGGTGCCTGACATCTCTTCCCCCGCTTGCTCCAGCGCCACCAGCAGCTCTTCGGCCTGCTCGGGGAAGAGCTCGGAGATGGCTTCCCCGTGCCTGTCCATGACCCCCTGGGTGCTGCTGAAGCAGATGAGCTTGTCGGCTTTGAGATCCACCGCCACCCGGCGGGCCACCTCTTCCGAGCTCAGGTTGAAGCTCTCGCCGGTGACCGAGCAGCCGATGGGGGAGATGAGCACCAGGCCGTGCTGATCCAGCTGGCGGGTGATCCCCTCCACATCGATGCGACGCACCCGGCCGCTGTGGCAGAAGTCGATGCCGTCATCCACACCCAGCGGCTGGGCGGTGACGAAGTTGCCGCTCACCACGCTGATGCGGGCCCCCTGCATGGGGGTGTTGGCGAGGCCCATGGAGAGCTGGGCGGTGATGTCGTATTGCAGACCGCCGCACACCTGCTTGATGATGGCGAAACTGGCATCGTCGGTGACCCGGATCCGCTTGTGATACTGGGCCTGGATGCCGGCACGGGCCAGGGCCTCGTCATTTTGCGGACGCGAACCAAATACCAGTACCAGGCGGATCCCCAAGGTCTGCAGCAGGGCGATGTCGCTGACGATGTTGGCGAAATTGGGGTGACAAATGGCTTCCCCGCCGATCATCAGGACGAAGGTGGCACCCCGGTGCACATTGACATAGGGGGTGGATTGCCGAAAGGCATGGACCAGGCTGGGTTCGCGTTCACGCACGTGTTTCATTCCATAAAAAAGCAGCAATTCGCCCAATATATGAAAATAAATTCACAAATCAAGACTAAATATCGGCTTGGTGTTTTTTTGTCGCCATTTTGACCAGTGCGGGTGGGGAGGGGAAGACGC
>NZ_CDBK01000039.1 GCF_000819785.1 Aeromonas caviae
ACCATGAAGACTGACATGAAAAAGACCAAAATCGTCTGCACCATCGGTCCCAAGACCGAATCCAAAGAAATGCTGGGCAAGATGCTGGATGCCGGCATGAACGTCATGCGCCTGAACTTCTCCCACGGCGACTACGCCGAACACGGTGGTCGCATCAGCAACCTGCGCGCTGTCATGGCCGAAACCGGCAAGCACGCAGCCATCCTGCTGGACACCAAGGGTCCGGAAATCCGCACCATCAAGCTCGAAGGCGGCAACGACGTCTCCCTGGTCGCCGGCCAGACCTTCACCTTCACCACCGACCAGACCGTGGTGGGCAACAAAGACAAAGTCGCCGTCACCTATGCCGGTTTTGCCAGCGACCTGCGCGTCGGCAACCGCATCCTGGTTGACGACGGCCTGATTGGCCTGGACGTCATCGAAATCACCGAGCGCGAAGTGATCTGTAAAGTGCTCAACAACGGTGACCTGGGCGAGAACAAGGGCATCAACCTGCCGGGCGTCTCCATCAAGCTGCCGGCCCTGGCCGAGAAAGACAAGCGCGACCTCATCTTCGGTTGCGAGCAAGGCGTTGATTTCGTTGCCGCCTCCTTCATTCGCAAGAAAGAAGACGTGCTGGAAATCCGTGAGCACCTGAAAGCCCACGGCGGCGAGAACATCCAGATCATCTCCAAGATCGAAAACCAGGAAGGCCTGGACAACTTCGACGAGATCCTGGCTGTCTCCGACGGCATCATGGTTGCCCGTGGCGACATGGGTGTCGAGATCCCGGTGGAAGAAGTGATCTTCGCCCAGAAGATGATCATCGAGAAGTGCAACAAAGCCCGCAAAGTGGTCATCACCGCCACCCAGATGCTGGACTCCATGATCAAGAACCCGCGTCCGACCCGCGCCGAAGCCGGCGACGTGGCCAACGCCATCCTGGACGGTACCGACGCAGTCATGCTGTCCGGTGAGTCCGCCAAGGGCAAGTACCCGCTGGAAGCCGTGACCATCATGGCCACCATCTGCGAGCGTACCGATGCCGTGATGCCGTCCAACCTGTCTGCTGCCAA
>NZ_CDBK01000040.1 GCF_000819785.1 Aeromonas caviae
TGATAACTAGATCTGTACAATCTGCGGGGTGATATTGGAGGCAAACTTGATGACCTTGATCACCTTGCCATGGCTGCCCCGCACAGCGTTGTAGGTTGCCTCCAGCCAGACTTCATGGCCTTTTTTATCAAATCGCTGAAAGCGCCCCGATTTGAACGTCCCCTGAGCCAGCTCCTGCCAGAAATTGGGATGTTCCCGATAAAACAGCTCATCACAAAACATGCGATGTTGATGGCCTTTAATTTCATCGAGTCGATAGCCCATGGTATCCAGGAAATTACGGTTGGCGGAAATAACAACACCAGTCGGTTCAAACTCGATGACGGCGAGGGAACGATCCAGCGCCTCAAATATTGCTTTTTGAGTCATGAGCAGATCATGTTGCACCGTTACATCTGACGCTATTTTGATGATCTTGATTATTTTTCCGCCCTGGCTGACAGGGAAATAGGTGGCCTCCAGCCATATTTCCTTGCCTTGTTTGCCAACCCGGTGGAAGGTGCCATGCTGGCTGTGCCCATTTGCCAGATCTCGCCAGAATTCCCGATAGGAGGGAGAGTCGGTATCTTCTTTTATGCAGAACATGGCGTGATGCTGCTGCACGATCTCATTGAGGGTGAATCGCCCCTGGTTT
>NZ_CDBK01000041.1 GCF_000819785.1 Aeromonas caviae
GGGCAGCTTGGTCATGAGGGGGTGGGGACTCCTGTCGCGCATGGTGGGTCGATGTTAACAAGGGGGTCATTAACAAGCCAGGCACCGCCCAGTGATCGGACCGGTGCCTGTGGGGTTGCTATGCCAGCAGTGCCTTCACCATGGCGAGGAGGGTACGCACATCCTCCGGCCGGGTCTGGCCGCTCTCGCTGTCGATGATGGAGCTGTAGACATGGGGGATCACCTTCTCGACTCCTGCCTCCAGCGCGATCCGCACTATCTCCTCGAAGTTCTCAAGATCGATACCGCCGGTGGGCTCCAGCCAGAAGCCGTGGCGGGCACAGGCCTCGGCCACTGCCTGATACTCGGCGCGGCAGGCGAGTCCCCCCATGGGGAAGAATTTGACCGAGCTGCCGCCCATGTCTTTGAGCAGGGCAATGGCGGTATCGATGGGGACGATGCCATCGGGCTGCTGACTACTGAGGGGGCCGGTGGAGATCTTCACCATCCCCGGCGTGCCGGTGGGGGAGACAAGGCCATTGACCAGGGTGTCAGCTTGACCGAGCTGCGCCCGGCTGGCCCCGACCCCGGTGAACACCTGATTGACGTGCTGGGGCTGCAGCTGGCGGGCCAGCTCGGCCACCATGGCGGACTGGCGCGGATCACCTGCTCCCAGCCCGATGGAGAGGGCGTTGTCGATAAGCTTGGCGTAGGCCAGCATGTCGGCGACGGCAGAGGGAATGTCCGGGTAGTTCTTGGAGAGCACACCGACCAGTACGTGGCCCTCGGCAGCCTCATAAATGTCGACGGCATTCTCTTTGGAACCAGCCAGCACGTTGAGGCAGACCCGATCGCTGTAGTAATTGGGGGTAAGAGACATCAGTTGTTCTCCTGAACGAGGTGGGCAATGGCGGAGTGGATCTGGTCGAGCTGGGGCAGGGTGACGCTGCGCACGTCTATCTCGATGTGCCCCTCGTTGGCCTTGTAGCCGCGGCAGTAGATGGCAGGCGTGCCCTGTTGCAGACGGGAGACCACTTCCACCGTGGTCATGCCGATCTGCTGGTGGTCGAAGGCGATGTCGGTGCGGGCGATGTCGCGCCCCGCGCTGTCCCACACCACCTTGGCGGTGACGCCGGGCAGCTGGTTGAGGCGCTCGATGAAGGGGGTCATCTTGGCGACCATGGCGGCGCCGCTCTCCTTCTCTTTGGCCAGGTAGCGCTCGATGGCGTGGGTCAGGCCGAGGATCCCCTCCTTGCCCACCTTCATGGCACGGCCTATGCCGCCAGCCTGCTGCTTGACCCACTCCACATACTGACGTCTGCCGAGTACCAGGCCGCTGGTGGGCCCTTCGATGGCCTTGGCGCCGCTGTAGATGACCAGATCCGCACCCTGGTTGTAGTAGAGACGCAGATCCTCTTCGGCCGCTGCATCGACGATGAGCGGGATCCCGTGGGCCTTGGCCACCTCGGCCGCCTCGGCCACCGACAGAATGCTCTTCTGCACGCAGTGGTGGGACTTGATGTAGAGGATGGCGGCGGTATTGGCATGGATGGCGGCGGCCAGCTGGGCGGGTGAGCACTCGTTGGCGTAGCCTGCCTCCACCACCCTGCCGCCCCCCAGGTTGACCATGGTGCCGACGGGGGCACCAAAGTTCACGTTGTGGCCCTTGGGCAGCACGATGTCGCTCGGCACGTCGTGAGCATGAGCATGCAACTGCTCGAGACGATAGGGGTCGCCGCGCACGATGACGGCGGCCACCGACTGGGCGATGCCGGCGCTGGCGCAGGAGACCACCACCGCATCATCAACGCCCAGCAGATCGGCCAGGTAGGCGCCGGTCTTGTTGACCAGATCCTTCACCTCAAAGTAGTGGCCGAGGCCGAAGTTGACCGCATCGACCACCTCTTGCTCGGGGGTGGATACGCCGAGGATGGTCATGCGCCCGGAGGCGTTGATCACCGGTTTGAGCCGGTATTTCTCATACACAGAAGGCATGGTGTGATTTCCCGTAGTGAGTCAGAACCAGTTCGCCGCCCACCAGGGCGGCGAGAGGGAGCAGTTGCCGGTCACCGTTGCGGGCGCCGGCCTCGGTATCGGTAAAGAGAGTGGGGCCGCAGCTCACCTCGAACAGGGTGATGTCTGCATCGGCGCCCACCTCGAGTCGCCCCTTGCCGGGCAGGCGCAGGGCATCAGCGGCCTGGTGAGTGACGCAGGCGAGCACCTGCTCCAGGGTCATGCCGATGGCGAAGAACTTCGACATCACGTGGGCAAGGCTGTAGACGGGCCCCTTGATGCGGTTCTTGCAGTAGATGTCTGAACTGATGGTGTGGGGCAGGATGCCCTGGGCAATGGCCAGCTCCGCCACTTCGAAGCTGAAGCTGGCGCCACCGTGGCCGATGTCGAGCAAGAGCCCCCGCCGCATCGCCTCGCGCACCGCCTGGCGCAGTTCACCCGCCGGGGTCAGGATGCGGTTGGGCTTGCCGTTGAAGCAGTGGGTCAGCAGATCGCCATCCCCCAGCAGGGCGACGATCTCGTCCAGATCCGGCGGCGTGTTGCCCACGTGCACCATCAGTGGCAAGTTGCCATTGGCCTGCTGGATCTGCTTGGCCATGCGCAGGGGTTGCAGACCGCTTTCACCCACCACGCTGCCGCTCATGCGTGCCTTGATGCCGACGATGAAGCCGGGATGGCGCCGGATGGCCGCCTGGGCGAGGGCGGGATCGATGTCTGCCGGATCCGCCAGCTCGTTCTGGCGCAGCAGACCGATGCGGGAGATGTTGAGCAGGGCGTGCACCCGGGTCTTGCAGTCGGCGGCGAGACGCTGGAAGTCGTCCACGTCGTCGGCTCCGGTGCTGCCGGCGTCGATGACGGTGGTGACGCCGGATTCCACGCCCACCTTGTCCGGCTCATCGTGATAGAGGGGGGAGGCGGGGTAGCAGTGGGTGTGGCCGTCAATCCAGCCGGCGCTCACATGGACCTGCCCGTCCAGAGTGAGGGTTTGCTTCGCCACCGTGCTCTCTGGCAGCGAACCCAGCGCCGCTATCTTGCCATGCTTGATGGCGACGTCGACGAGCTGCCCGTTTCCCAGGCGTCCCGCCCTGATGATCGTGTCGTACATGCTGATATCCCTCTTGTAACCTGCTTGCGCTCTTACTGCGAGACCGCTTCCAAGGCTCATGTGTTGCTCTTCACCTTGCTGACGACCTCTCGCGACAGAGCGCAAACAGGTTCTTGAATGCCGCCCAAGAGACGGCCTTGGATTAAGCCAGGGCGATGGGGAAGAAGGTCCCGAACAGCATGGCCCCCAGAATGGCACCGCCCGTGATGGGCTTCTCCCAGATGTAGAACAGCAGGGCACCCAGCAGGGAGCCTATCCCGATGGGAATGGAGGCGCCCATGGCGGAGAGGATGATGAGGGGACCGAGGAAGCGGCCCGAGCTGTTGCCAGCCCCCATCATGACGTCTGCGCCGTAGGTGGAGTTGCTCTGGTTGATGGTGAACTTGCGCGCCAGGATGATCACGTAGCCGATGGCCATCCCAATCCCCATGCCGGTGATCAGGGAAGCGGTGAAATTTTCCACCGGATAGACGATGCCGGCCCCCAGCAGCAGGGCGGGCACCCCGAGGCCGACTCCGGTCTGGATGGCGCCGCCGATGTCGAGGATGCCCACCAGGGAGCCCTCGATGATGCGGGCGAACAGGAAGCTGGCACCGAAGGCGGCGACTGCACCATAGGCCCCCGTGTCCATACCGGCCTTTAGCATGGCAACGAAGGCCACCTCGTTGAAGGCGCCGACCCCGTAGAGGTAGAACATGTGGGTACCGGCGAAGACGCCGGAAGAGAGCAGACCGACAAAGATGGGGAAGGACCAGTCGGCATACCAGAAGTTGTTTCTCAGTTTCTCATCCATGGTGTGCTTCCTTATTTGCCGCTCATGAGGTTATGGACGTTTTCCAGCCACAGGGGAACGCCCAGGTGGAAGGATTCAATGAGTTTCATGTCAAAGCCGCGGAAGAAGCCGCTCAGCACGAACAACAGGACGATGGCACTCATCATCACCTTGGTGACGTGGTTCCAGCCGCTCTCCTCCACCCCCTTGCCGATCAGGATGCCAAGCACCAGGCCCGGTACCGCGTTGCCCATGATGAGCTGGGCCAGACCGCCGAAGATGGTGGCCCAGAAGCCGGACTTCTTGCCTGCCTCGATGGCGGCCAGCCAGAAGATCACCGGCATGACGGTGTTGACCAGCAGGTTGGCGGCGGGCACCAACACCTTGACCGCGGTGACCTGCAGGGCGGCTGGCACGGCGGCGGCCGTGCTGTTGAGGAAGGCGACGACGATGGCACCTATGATGCCGCAGGCGATGGCCATCTTCTTCGGGTCATGGAGGGTGGTGGCGAGATCCCGGTTCTTGATCATCAGGGCCGCTGCACCCCAGTTCGGCAGGATGCGGTGATCCACGTCCTGAGTGAAGGCGCCGGCCGCGACCGTGGAGGCCCAGGCGTTGAAGAAGAAGCCCAGACCGAACGAGAAGTGGGAGGCGGGGTCCCCTTCGCAGGAGTTGAGTTCGCCCAGGGTGCGGAACGCGCCCATCCCCTGCACGGTCGGGGCGTGGAACATCCGCGCCGCGCCAGCCCCCACCCCGACGCCTACCAGGCCGCCGATGATGAGTGACTTCATCAAAATGATTAGAAACATCCAACTTGTCCTTTTGGTTGTGGGGTCAGGCCCGGGTGAAATCCACCTTGTCGACATCCAGGCTGGTGACCTTGACGGTGATCGCCAGCCGGACCCGGAACTCATGGCGCTGGCGTGGCAGGAAGAAGAACAGGAACTTCTCCACCCGTACCGACTCCTCGGCCTCGAGCACCTCGACCTCGAGGGGTTCGATGCGCAGCATCACCTTGGGGCTCTCCTTGAGCAGGCTGGGTTGCACCTGGCTGAGGGCGGCGGCGAACGCCTGCTGGCGAGTCGCCCCCTTGCCGTTGACCGTGATCCGGGTGGTGAAGTGCTCTTTCATCAGGCGCGTCCGTGTTTCTTGGCGAAGGCTTCGATCAGCTTCTGGCCCAGCTCTTCCTTGTCCATGAAGCCGAAGCCCAGTACCACGCACCCCTCGTTGATGGCGGTGACACCCTCCTCGATGGATCGCATGCCGTAGCGGCACTTGTAGCCGTACTTGGTCTGGGCCGTGATGGCGCCCGCGCCACCGCTGCCGCAGAAAGAGATGCCAAGGTCGGCCTGCTCCTTGTTCATCACATCACCGAGCTTCATGTCGGCGGCCATGCCGGGGATGACGGTCACGGTGGCGCCGGCGGCTTCTGCGCCTGCCCCCACTTTCTGACCCTTGCCGAGACGATCTCCAATCACGAGTTTGATGGCAGTCATTTAGCTTTCTCCTTTTACTGAGCTGAGTTCGTTTTCTTTGGCCACCTCAAAATGGACGGACAAGAGGTGCGCCTCCTCGTAGGCGAGGCGGTCGAGCCAGGCGACGACCTGCTCTGCCAGGCGCAGGGAGAGGGGGGAGATCTCCTCGAACAGGCTGAGGTCGACCTCCGGCAGGGACTCCCCGCTGTAGGAGCGCCACACCATGGCCTTGACGTGGGAGGCCAGCATCTGTTGCTGCACGTCGTTGGGGCGTATGCCCTGATCCGCCAGCAGGTTGTGAATGCGGGCCAGGGTCAGGTCGGTCTTGCGCAGCAGTGCCGGGCTGTCCGGGGTCAGGGGGGCGTCATGGGTGTCGGTATTCAAGGTCTGCTCTCCAGGCTGGCAGAAAGGATGAGATCACCATAAAGCGGAGGAGAGTGCGGGAGGAGGCAGGTTTTTTCCGATTCGAAGTGGAAATTCGGAGGGAAAGGCATCCAAAGAAGCCCTTTTGGCGATCAAGGAGAGGAAAGGAGCGGACTGGCGGCAAGGGAGTGTGATCGGTGGCGCGTTTTGACGGCGTCTTCGCCCGATTGCTCATTGGCGCAATGTGTGAGCTGTCTCACGCACAGGTGGGAGCCGGAGGAAAGCGGGCACAAAAAAGGGCCCTGTCGGGCCCTGCGAGGATCCGCCCCTCAGGTGGCGGGTGCCGCACTGCTGGTCGGCAGGGTCTGATTCTGGTAGCGCAGGTCCTCTTCGATGATGACATCGACGTCCAGCGGCTTGCCGTTGCGGATCACCGAGATGGTGAGCTTGGTGCCGGGGCGGCTCTCGACGATCTTGTCCATGACGGGACGCACGCCGGTGATGGCCTCTCCGTTGATCTTGAGCAGCACATCCCCACGTTTGAGACCGGCCTTGGTGGCTGGGCCATTGGGATCCAGGCTCTCCACCACCAACCCCTGCAAGTCCCCCAGGTTCAGCATGCGCGCGACGATGGGATTGATCTCGACGCTGGAGATGCCGAGGTAGCCGCGGATGACCCGACCGTTGGCGATCAGCTCGTCCATGATGCGCTTGGCCAGCTTGTAGGGGATGGCAAAACTGATGCCATAGCTCTCCTGATTGCCGTTGAGGTGGTAGGCGGCGGTATTGATACCCACCAGATCGCCACGGCCATTGACCAGGGCGCCTCCGGAGTTGCCCTCGTTGATGGCGGCATCGGTTTGCAGCAGATCCTGTCTGCCATTGCTGTCCGGCCCCATGCTGGAGAGGCCGATACGCCCGGTGGCGCTGATGATGCCCTGGGTGATGGTCTGGCCGACGTTGTAGGGGTTGCCGATGGCGAGCACCACGTCTCCCACGTCCGGCAGACGATCCGGGTCCTGCGGGATCACCGGCAGGTTGTCCGATTCGATGTAGAGCACCGCCAAATCGGTCAGTTTGTCGGTGCCGACCAGCTCTGCACTGAATACCCGGCCATCTTGCAGGGCGACGATGATCTGGTCCGCATCGGCGATGACGTGATAGTTGGTGAGCACGTGACCGCGCTGGTTCATGATGACGCCGGAGCCCAGCCCCTGGGGTCTGAGTTCGGCTTTTTCACCGCGATTGCCGGCGAAGCTGCGGGTGTAGATGTTGACGACGGCAGGGCCGGCACGATGGGCCGCGTAGGAGAAGCTCAGCTCGCGGGCATTGGTGATGAGGCCCGGCAGGGGGGCGCCGCCACGAAAATTGGGGAACACCAGCAACAAAAGCGCAGCCATGGCGAGGCCAAAGCCGACGGACTTGCCCAAGTAGCTGATCAGAGGTGGGATTTTCATGTCTTTCTCGTCCGTGCAGGCTGCGGGCAGAGAATAACATTATCGATGGATAAAAATCACCCGCGGCGGTTGCCGCGGGTGTGAGGGGCTTAACGGATCACCAAATAGAGCGAGGAGTCACCGCGCTGGATGTTTAGCGCCAGGACTTCCGGCTTGTTTTTCAACACCTTGGTCAGTTCACCCATGGAGTTGATGCGCTGGCGGTTGACCCCGATGATGATGTCGCCCTTTTGCAGGCCGGAGGCGGCTGCCGGTGAGCGGGGATCGATGTCGGAGACGGCCACGCCGGTCACGGGGTCCGTGGTGGTGCTCAGCTTGGCTCCTTCCAGTGCCGGATGCAGGGCGCTGGCCAGGATCTCGCTGTCATCCGCCTTCTTCAGGGTGACCTTGACGGTCTGCTCCTTGCCGTCACGGATGAGGCCGAGCGAGACCTGCTTGTCGGCCCCCATGGTGGCGATCTTGGCACGCAGCTCGCCGAAGGAGCGGATGGGCTTGCCATCGATGCTGATGATGATGTCGCCTGCCTTGATGCCTGCCTTGGCGGCGGCGGAGTCAGGCATGACCTGGTTGACGAAGGCACCGTCCTTCTTGTTGTAGCCGAAGGTCTTGGCGATTTCGCTGGTGAGCTCGGTGCCGGTAATCCCCAGCTGGCCACGGCGCACTTCGCCGTATTTCACGATCTGCTCGGAGAGATCGCGCACCATGTTGGACGGGATGGCAAAGCCGATGCCGATGTTGCCGCCGTTGGGGCCCAGGATGGCGGTGTTGATGCCGATCAGCTCCCCGCGCAGGTTGAGCAGGGCGCCGCCCGAGTTGCCGGAGTTGATGGCCGCATCGGTCTGGATGAAGTTCTCCAGATTTTCGATGTTGAGGCCGCTGCGACCCAGGGCGCTGACAATGCCGGAGGTGACGGTCTGGCCCAGGCCGAACGGGTTGCCGATGGCCAGCGCGTAGTCACCGACTCTCAGCTCGTCGGAGTCGGCGAACTTGATCTGCACCAGATCCTCGGCCTTGATTTGCAGCAGGGCGATATCCGACTGTTTGTCTTCCCCTATTTTCTTGGCTGCATACTCACGGCCATCCTTCAGGTTGACCTTGATCTCGTCCGCCTCGTGGACCACGTGGGCATTGGTGATCACGTAGCCTTTCTTGGCATCGATGATGACGCCGGAACCAAGCGCCTGGAAGGGCTGCTCGCTCACCTGCTCGTCAGGCATGTTGGGGCCGAAGAAGAAGCGGAATTGTTCCGGCAGGCGCTGGCGGGTGATCTTCTTGCCAGAGACGGAGATGTTGACCACGGCAGGGGTCACCTGCTCGAGGACGGGGGCCAGGCTCGGCATCTCCTGGTTGTTCGCCATCAGGGGCAGTGCGGCCTGCGCCGGTGCTGAGGACATGGCGATACCGACACTGAGGGCTAAGACACTGAATACAGAAAGAGATTTACGCATATGAGAAACAGCTCCCAGAAAAAGTTGCAGTGCAATCGTCAAGGTCTGACCACGATAAAGCGTAATTAGTTCAACCGACGATCAGCCCGGCTGCTTGAGCAGGCCGGATGCACCGGCGTAATCGCGAGGAGGAAGGCCCGGCTCTTCGCTGTTGGCGGCATCGCCTGTTTCTTCCACTTCGGGTTCGCGGAACAGTGGTTCCTGTACCTTGGCCAGGAACTTGCTCTGTTCCGCCATGTGGCGATAAAGGGTCTGGTACTGTTCGGCCAGTTGTTCCATCAGGGCTGCGCTGTCGGCGAAGTGGGTGGTGATCTGCCCCTGGTAGCTTTCCAGCTCCTTGTGGGCTTTTTTCAGCTCCTGTTCCAGGCGTCCGGCATCCCGGCTACGGACAGAGAAGCGGCCGATCAGCACGCCGATGATCAGGGCGGCGATCGCCAGCAGGATCCCGTTAAACAGAGTCATAGAAGCTCCTTGTTACAGCTAACACGATGAATTTGAAGCGGTCGGATGGACCGCAACGCCTCGTTGGCACTATACCGTGCCCCCCGAGAGCGTGATACCATTTTGTCCCTCATTCAGGGACTTGGAGGCGGTTTACAGGATGACCCCGCAGCAAAAATATCAGCAGGATTTGCAGCGCCCCGGCTTTGTGGCCGATCCGGCCCAGGCCATGGCAGTCGCCCGCCTGGAGCGACTCTATCAGGATCTGTGCGCAAGCCCGACTCCGACCAGATCCCGTGGCCTGCTGGGTTGGCTGCAAAAGCCGAAAACCCGTGACCCCGTCCAGGGGTTATATATGTGGGGTGGTGTGGGCAGAGGCAAGACCTGGCTGATGGATACTTTTTTTGAGAGCCTGCCGGGGGGGCGCAAACTGCGCATCCACTTCCACCGTTTCATGCACCGTGTGCACGACGAGCTCAAAGGGCTGACCGGTCAGTCCGATCCGCTCAAGCTGATCGCCCGCAAGCTGGCCGACGAGACCGACGTCATCTGCTTCGACGAGTTTTTCGTCTCGGATATCACGGATGCCATGCTGCTCGGCACTCTGTTCCAGGAACTCTTTGGCCATGGCGTGGTGCTGGTGGCCACATCCAACATTCCCCCTCAGGATCTCTACCGCAACGGGTTGCAGCGTGCTCGCTTCCTGCCTGCCATCGCGCTTATCGAGCGTCACTGCGAGGTGATCAATGTCGATGGCGGTGTCGATTACCGGCTGCGAACCCTTGAACAGGCAGAGATCTATCACTTCCCGCTGGATGAGCAGGCCAGGAGCAACCTGGATCGTTATTTCAGCCAGTTGACCGGGATTGGGCAGGTGACTGCCGCCGCACTGGAAGTCAACCATCGCCAACTGAGTGCGCTGGGCGTAGGGGAAGGGGTGCTTTATATGGAGTTTGAACAGCTGTGCTGTACTCCACGCTCCCAGGGCGACTACATCGAACTGGCCCGTGAGTTCCACACTGTCCTGCTGGCCAATGTGCAACCCATGGGCAGCGGCACGGATGACGCGGCCCGCCGCTTCATCGCCATGGTGGACGAGTTTTATGAGCGGCATGTAAAGCTCATCATATCGGCGGCGGTCCCCATGACCGGGCTCTATGGCGAAGGCCTGCTGAATTTCGAATTCAAGCGTTGCCTTTCACGGCTTCAGGAGATGCAATCGCACGAATACCTTGCCAGAGTGCACCTTCCTTAGTCACAATACCGCGCCTGCCAGTCGGATGGGCATCTGCGGCAGGTAGGGCCGGGCGACATTTGCTAGCTTCATGGCAGTGAAATTAGCAGGTGATATTTAAGGCAACTTCACTTATAATCGCCCGGCCCACGTTACAGCTGTCGATAAGACAGCAACACTTTAAGCTTTACTTGTATTCGAAGGGGTACAGGTAGGCCATCGTTTGTTGTTTGTGGGAGAGCCCCCATAAGCAATTGGGTCTGTAACAGGTAATTGGGTTTAACTTAATGAAAACTTTCGTTGCCAAGCCAGAAACCGTAAAACGTGACTGGTACATTGTGGACGCAGAAGGTAAAACTCTGGGTCGTATCGCAACCGAGATCGCTGCTCGTCTGCGTGGTAAGCACAAAGCCGAGTACACTCCGCACGTTGACACCGGTGACTACATCATCGTTGTAAACGCTGAGAAGGTACACGTAACCGGTAAGAAATTTACCGACAAAATGTACCACGCTCACTCCGGTTTCCCGGGTGGTATCAAGTCCATCAGCTTCGACAAGCTGATTCAGCGTAAGCCGGAAATGGTAATCGAAGCTGCCGTCAAGGGCATGCTGCCGAAGGGTCCGCTGGGCCGTGCCATGTTCCGTAAGCTGAAAGTTTACGCAGGCGCAGAGCACGCTCATGCTGCTCAGCAACCTCAAGTACTGGATATCTAACGGGAACTGGCAACATGGCAGAAAATCAATACTACGGTACCGGCCGTCGCAAAAGCTCCACTGCTCGCGTATTCATCAAAGCGGGTAGCGGTAAAATCGTAATCAACCAGCGCTCCCTGGAGCAATACTTCGGCCGTCCGACTGCCCGCATGGTAGTTCGTCAGCCGCTGGAACTGGTCGAGATGACCGAGAAACTGGATCTGTACATCACCGTTAACGGTGGTGGCATCTCCGGTCAAGCTGGTGCGATCCGCCACGGTATCACTCGTGCTCTGATGCAGTACGACGAGACCCTGCGTTCCGAACTGCGTAAAGCTGGCTTTGTTACTCGTGATGCCCGTAAGGTTGAGCGTAAGAAAGTCGGTCTGCACAAAGCGCGTAAGCGTCCGCAGTACTCCAAGCGTTAATTCGCTTTTGGTACGCACTCTCAGGAGTGTCAAAAAAGCCTGGCAATTTGCCAGGCTTTTTTTATTGGTAATGTTACATGTGACAATGCTAAGCATACGTCACAAAAGACAAAAAATTGTGTATTTATTGTTTTTGCCCATCGACTCCCTTTCTTGTCAAATTGTTATCTTTTCTTTAAAATTTCCATGGTCTTTCTGTGTCAATTGCCACTCCGCTTCCATTGCAGTTGTCAGAGGGAGAGGAGAAGTAAACAGGGACACTATAAGAATGAGCGGAGTCCACATGGGAGAGTTTTTGGATGAGCAATGCGCCAGTTGATACCGGTCGCCGCAGATTTCTTACCTGGTCAACGGTTGCCGTTGGCGGTGTAGGAGCTGCTTTTACCGCAGTGCCGTTTATTAAGTCATGGAATCCGAGTGCCAAAGCCAAGGCGGCAGGCGCCCCGGTTGAAGTGGATATCAGCAAGCTGGAGCCGGGTCAGCTAATCCGCGTCGAGTGGCGCGGTAAACCGGTCTGGGTGGTGAAGCGCACCAAGCAGACGCTGGATGCTCTGGCTGCACACGATGACAAGCTGCGGGATCCTGCGTCAGACGAGCCACAGCAACCGGACTATGCCCACAATGGCTACAGATCCATCAAACCGGAAATCTTCGTGGCCGTTGGCATCTGCACTCATCTGGGATGCTCCCCTTCCTATTTGCCCGACAGCTTCGGCGAGCAGGTTCAAGGGGTAACTTCCGGCTTCTTCTGCCCCTGCCATGGCTCCAAATTCGACATGGCTGGTCGAGTGTTCCAGGGCGTCCCCGCACCGCTGAACCTGGTCATTCCGCCATACCAATTTCTTAGCGACACCACCATTCTGGTTGGTGCCGATGGCAAGGAGGCCTGACCATGTTTGCCAAACTCATGGGCTGGATCGATGATCGTTTCCCGCTCACGGCCATGTACAACGACCATATGGCCAAGTATCCGGCGCCCAAGAACCTGAACTTCTGGTACTTCTTCGGCTCGCTTGCCATGTTGGTGCTGGTCAACCAGATCATCACCGGCATCTGGCTGACCATGAACTACAACCCTTCGGCGGAAGGTGCCTTCGCTTCCGTGGAATACATCATGCGGGATGTGGATTATGGCTGGCTGCTGCGTTATATGCACTCCACCGGGGCATCCGCCTTCTTCATCGTGGTTTACCTGCACATGTTCCGCGGCATGATCTACGGCTCTTACCAGAAGCCACGGGAACTGCTGTGGATCTTCGGCATGCTGATCTTCCTGGTGCTGATGGCCGAGGCCTTCATGGGTTACCTGCTGCCCTGGGGGCAGATGTCGTTCTGGGGGGCCCAGGTCATCATCTCGCTGTTCGGTGCCATCCCCGTTATCGGTGACGATCTGACCCTGTGGATCCGGGGGGACTATGTCATCTCGGGTGCGACCCTGAACCGCTTCTTTGCGCTGCACGTCATCGCTCTGCCGCTGGTACTGGTGATGCTGGTGGCCATGCATATCCTGGCGCTGCACGAAGTGGGCTCCAACAATCCCGATGGCATCGACATCAAGAAGCACAAGGACGAGAACGGCTGGCCACTGGATGCGGTCGCGTTCCACCCCTATTTCACCGTGAAGGACATGATCGGGGTAGCCGGTTTCCTGTTCTTCTTCTGTGCCATCATCTTCTTCAAACCGGACATGTGGGGCTATTTCCTCGAGAAACCGAACTTTGAGGTGGCCAATGGCCTGAAGACACCGGCGCATATCGCCCCGGTCTGGTACTTCACCCCCTTCTACGCCATCCTGCGTGCGGTGCCTGACAAGTTGCTGGGGGTCATCATGATGGGCCTCTCCATCGTGGTGCTGTTCCTGTTGCCCTGGCTGGATCGCTGCAAGGTGCGCTCGGTGCGTTACCGCAGCACCCTGCACAAGCTGAACATCGCCCAGTTCGTGGTCTGCTTCATTATCCTGGGGGTGCTGGGCGTGCTGCCATCAACCCCGACCCTGACGCTGATTGCACAGCTCTGTACTCTGGGTTATTTCGGATTCTTCGTCCTGTTGTTCTTCTACAGCAAGAATGAGAACACCAAGCCGCTGCCGGAGAGGGTGACATTCAAATGAAAAGAATAATTTTTGCAGTGCTGGCCCTGCTGCCTGGTCTGGTGTTTGCCTCTGGCGGTGGCTTCCCTCTCGACAAGGCGGAGTACGATCTGAGTGACAAGGCATCCCTGCAACGGGGGGCCGCCACCTTCATGAACTACTGTGCCGGCTGTCACTCCACCCAGTACCAGCGTTATAACCGGGTGGCGGCCGACATCGGCATTCCGGACGATCTGATGAAGGAGAACCTGGTCTTCACCGGTGCAAAGATCGGCGATCTGATGAAGAGCGCCATGTCCGAGAAGGATGCTGCGCGCTGGTTCGGCGCGCCGCCCCCCGACCTGACCCTGGTTGCCCGGGTGCGTGGTGCAGACTGGATCTACACCTATCTGCGATCCTTCTACGTGGACGAGACCCGTCCATTCGGGGTGAACAACGCCGTCTTCCCGTCCGTGGGTATGCCCCATGTGCTGGAGCCGTTGCAGGGGACGCCCCGCGCCGAGTTCGAGACGCACACCCTGGATGGCGTGGAGATGCAGCAAGTCGTCAGCATCAAATCTGACGGCAACGGTGAAATGAACAACGAAGAATATGATCAGACGGTACTGGATCTGGTAAACTTCTTGGTCTACTCGGCTGAGCCGGTGCAGCAGGAGCGCGAACGCATGGGCTTCTGGGTACTCGGATTCATCGCTATCTTCTTCATCTTCACTGTGCTGTTGAAGAAGGAATTCTGGCGCGACGTTCACTAAGCGACCAGATCGGAGTAATATGACGCACGGCAATGAAGACAGACATGCTTCATTGCCGTTTCTGCTTTTTAATGACGGGAGGGTTCAATGGCTGTAGCTGCCAATAAGCGTTCGGTAATGACGCTGTTTTCCGGTGCCAACGATATGTTCAGCCATCAGGTGCGTATTGTCCTGGCGGAGAAGGGTGTTAGCGTGGATATCTGCCAGGTTGATCCTGCCAACCTGCCGGATGAGCTGGCCGAGCTGAACCCGTACAACACTGTACCGACTCTGGTGGATCGCGAGCTGGCGTTGTACACCTCGCGCATCATCATGGAGTATCTGGACGAGCGTTTCCCGCATCCGCCCCTGATGCCGGTTTATCCGGTCGCGCGCGGCAACAGCCGTCTGATGATGCACCGCATCGAGCTGGACTGGTACTCTCTGGCCGACAAGATCATGGCGGGCACCGATACCGAAGCCGCCCGTGCCGAGTTGCGCGACAACCTGCTGGCCATCGCTCCCATCTTCGGCGAGATGCCCTACTTCATGAGCGAAGAGTTCGGTCTGGTCGACTGCTACATGGCGCCGTTGCTGTGGCGTCTGCCGAGCCTGGGCATCGATTTCACCGGCCGTGGCGCCAAAGAGCTGAAGGCTTACATGGTACGCCTGTTCGAGCGTGAATCCTTCCAGGCTTCCCTGACCGAGGCCGAGCGCGAGATCCGTGCCGGCGTATGAGCATGGAACCGACAATGACACCCAGTCGCCCGTATCTGCTGCGGGCGTTTTTTGACTGGTTGCTGGATAACGATCTGACTCCCCATCTTGTGGTCAATGCCAACATTCCCCATGTGATGGTACCGATGCAGTTCGTGCAGGATGGCCAGATTGTTCTGAACATCGCCCCCCGGGCCGTGGGCCAGTTCCACATGGACAATGACGCTGTCAGCTTCAGCGCCCGTTTCGGTGGCGTATCGCAGCAGGTCTATATCCCCATGGCGGCCGTACTGGCCATCCATGCCAGGGAGAACGGAGTGGGCACCCTGTTCCCGCCGGAGCCCGGGTATGACCTCTGGCTGGAACAGGCACAGACACCCACGCCGGTTGACCCCGAGCCGGAACCACCGCGCCCGAGCGGTCGCCCGACCCTGAAAGTCATCAAATAAAAAACGCAGCCTGAAGGCTGCGTTTTTTCATCCTGCCAGATGGTCAATTCTGGGCAAACTCGAAGGCTTTGATCACCTGCTTAACGCCGCTGACGTGGCGGGCGATTTCTACGGCCTGATCCCCTTCCTGGCGGGTGACCAACCCAATGAGGAACACCTCGCCATTCTCGGTGACAACCTTCACCTTGGCGCTGTCGAAGTTCTTGGTGCCCAGCATGTCGGCCCGCACCTTGGAGGTGATCCAGGTGTCATTGCTGCGCACGCCGATACTGACTGGTTTGCCAAGGCGCAGCTCGTTGTAGACATGGCGAACCCCTTCAATCCGGCTCACGATTCTGCCCGCTTCCTGTTTGTAAGCGTCAGAGGGTGTCTGACCCACCAGCAGCACACGGCCGTTGTTGCTGTAGACACTGATCTTGCTGGCGGCGCTCAGGGGCTTGTTGTCGGCCAACAGGTTGGCGGCTTTCAGCTCTATGGTCTGATCGTCCCACTGGGCACCCAGGGTGCGGCGATCGCCGCTCGCTTTGGCGGTGCCAGCCGCGCCACCGACCACCACGGCAGCACAGCCTTGCAGCAGCAGGACGCCGGTCAGCAGGGCAAGAGCGAGAATAGGCTTCTTCATGGTTTCAGTCTTCCTGTTGCGGGAAAAGTGTCTGGTCGATGAGATCACAGAGACAGTGCAGGGTCAACAGGTTCACTTCCAGAATACGAGGACGGCGAGCGGAAGGAACGCGGATCTCCACGTCATTGGGGCCCAGCAGACCGGCGATCTCTCCCCCGTCTCCGCCACCGAGAACAATGATGGTCATGTCGCGGGAGAGGGCGGCCTCCGCGGCTTTGATCAGGCTGCGGCTGTTGCCTGTCGTGGTGATGACCACCAGGATGTCGCCTGGTTGTCCCAGAGCTCGGATCTGCTTGGCATAGACCTCCTCGAAACCGTGATCCGTGGCGATGGCGCTGATGGTCGCCATGTCGGGCGTCAGGGCGAGACCGGGCAGGGAGGGGCGAGGAGTTTCATAGCAGTTCACCAACTCGGAAATAAATAGCTGTGCCAATGCCGAGGAGGGACCATTGCCACATGCCATCACCTTGTGGCCATTGAGCAGGCAGATGGTCAGCATCTGGGCTGCCGTATGGATGGCATCCGGCAGTGCTTCGGCGGCGGCTATCTTGGTCTGGATGCTTTCGGTGTAATTCTCTTTGATGGGATCAGTCATGGGGTCCTCTTAAAACGCGTTCTGGATCCAGTCCGGCTGGTCGCCCTCGAACGCGATCACATCGAATCGACAGGCCTGGTTGGCCTCATTGATGGCATGTTGCTTGAAATAGTGGCGCGCGGCCAGCACGATCTTGTGCTGCTTGCGCCGGGTGACCGAGCTGGCTGCACCGCCATGAGTGGCGTTGGCGCGATATCTCACTTCAACGAACACCAGGGTCTCCCCCTGGCGCATGATGAGATCGATCTCGCCGCCACGGCAGCGGTAGTTGCGGGTAACGGGTTGCAGGCCTCGTGCCTGCAACCAGCGTTCCGCTATTTGCTCAAAGTGTTGTCCCTTGCTCGTCGCTGCCGGCGGCAACAGGTTCAACCACTGCTGGTGAAGTTGTGTCAGTAGCCTCTTCATGAGTCGCATCCTCCAGCTGGGGGGCGGCGCTGTCGCTGACCAGCTTGCCATTCTGGTAGGTGGCCCAGTCCAGCATGCGCACTATGTTGCCCTGGGGATCCACGCTCAGCTGGCCGCTCATGCCGGGTTGCTGCATGGCATTGACCTTGCGCATTTGCGGCAGGTTGCCTGCCAGGCTGACGGCATCGTAACCGAGGGCGAACAGGCGCAGCAGGTCGCCCTGGGTCTGGGGCCAGAGCAGGGCAATCTGTTCACGCTGCGTCTCGAAGCCACCCAGCAGCAGTGGCATGTCGGAGATATGCATACCGTTGAGCTCGGATGCTACCTCGGTCGTCCCGCCGTCGTATCCCCGCGAGCTGCTGTAGATGGGCAGGCTGCCCATGGGATTGACCGAGATGTCCACATAGGGCTTGATCATCCGGGTCTCCAGGCTGTTGGCCACCACATAGACGGCGTCGATGCTGCGCGGCGCAGCATCGGACAGCTGGACAATCTCCCCGGCTCGAGCCGTGGAACGGCCGCTCAGAGCGTTCTTGACCATGCCCTGCACTTCGTTGCGCGCCCCGAAGGTGGCAACCACGGGCTTCTCCTGGCTGACGCCGGCCCAGGCCTGCTCAAACGCCTTGATACTGCTGTAGCCAATCCGGCCTTGTGCCGCGATCAGCAGCGGCTTGCGATAGCCCTGACCATAGAGGTACTGGGCCGCCTGGCTCGCATCGGCAGCGGCGGAGAGCGAGAAATAGAAGGTATTGTCGTTGACGATTGGCTTGTCCAGCTCGTTGAGCGCCAGCACCGGCACGGTCGGACTCGACTTGAGCAGCTCCTCCACCTGATCCTTGAGCAGGGGGCCGATGATCATGTTGGCCCCTTCCTGAATGGCCTGCTTGTAGAGGTCCCCCATCGCCTTGCCCTGGGTATCATAGAAGTTCAGGGTGAACTGGCTCTGATTTTCTTTGTAGGACATCAACATGCCGTTGCGGATGGCGGCGCCCTGGGCTTCCAGGTTGCCGGAGAGCGGCAGGAAGACGGCGATCTGCTGCAGCGAACCGTTGTCCGTAGTAGCGAGATCCCCAAGGCCGGCCGGCATGTCGCTCTGGGCAGGGTGGTTAGGGAAGCTCTGCTTCCAGCCAGCAAGCTGGCGGGCCAGCTGGCTCGGCTGTGCCCCGAATTCGTTCACCAGCGCAGCAAGACGCAGCCAGCCGGTGGTCACATCGGGAGCTGGCTCCTCTTCGAGCGCCTGCAGGGTGGAGGGGGTCATGCTTTTCAGCAGTGACCAGATCTGCTGGTGATTGGTGGCCAGCTCATTCTTGGCCAGATAAGGTTCCAGCAGAATCAGCGACTTGGCCGCACCAAACTTGTTGTTGATGTCGAGCTGCAGCACCACGCGCTGGCGGTACCAGTCCTTCTGGGTATCGGCATCCAGCACCACATCCGGCTTGCCTTCCAGCAGGATCAGCGCCTGGTTGGCGTTGCCCTGGGCGAGCAGCAGGTGTGCCTGCAGCAGTTGCAACTGCGCCTGCTGCACCGGGCTCTTCGCCTGCTTCTGCAACTGCTGATACAGGGCGGCAGCCGGTTTGGCCTGGCCGAGCGCCAGATAGCTGCGCGCCGCCATCATCTGCCACACGAAGGCCTCTGCCGGTTTGGCGGGATCCACCTGCTCCAGATACCACTGGGCATTCTTGGTCAGATCCGAGAAGGCTGACGGCATGCCGGGTTGTCCGGAAGATTGATTGGGCTCCGACGCACAGGCGGCGAGCAGGACTGCCGCGAGTAGGATGCCGAAGAGTCGTGATACACTTAGCTGCTTTATAACCCGGTTCAAGTTCATTCCCCGACCAGTGTTGAAATTCTCCATAGTGTAAACGGGCCAATATGGCGACACAATTGTCGGGACACTCGGAGCTCCCATGAGTGACATCCCAACCCTGTATATAGTCCCCACTCCGATCGGCAATCTGGCCGACATCACCCAGCGAGCACTGGACGTGCTGCGCAGCGTCGATCTGGTGGCCGCCGAGGATACCCGGCATACCGGGATCCTGCTCAGCCACTACCAGATCTCGGTATCGACCTTTGCCCTGCACGATCACAACGAGCAGCAAAAGGCGGATGTGCTGATCGCCCGCATCAAGGAGGGCAAGAGCGTGGCCCTGGTCTCCGATGCGGGGACGCCGCTCATCAGCGACCCCGGTTATCACCTGGTCACCCGTTGTCGCGAAGCCGGGGTCAAGGTGGTGCCGCTGCCCGGTCCCTGCGCCGCCATCACGGCGCTGTCCGCCGCCGGGCTGCCCACCGACCGCTTCGCCTTCGAGGGTTTCCTGCCGGCCAAGGCCAAGGGGCGGGATGATCGCCTGCAAGCCGTCATCGAAGACACCCGCTCTCTGGTGTTCTACGAATCGCCGCGCCGGGTGCAGGATACCGTGGAAGCGATTGCTCGCATCCTTGGCGAGCGCCAGGTGGTGGTGTGCCGCGAGCTAACCAAGACCTTCGAGTCCATCCACGGTCTGCCCGCCTCCGAGATGCTGGCCTGGCTCGGAGAGGACGATAACCGTTGCCGCGGGGAGATCGTGCTGGTGGTCGCCGGTGCCAGCAAGGTGGATGACGAGTTGCCTGCGGAGGCGATCCGCACCCTGGGCCTGCTGGTCAGCGAGCTGCCCCTCAAGAAGGCTGCAGCCCTCACCGCCGAGATCCACGGGGTGAAGAAGAACGCCCTCTACAAATACGGTCTTGAGCACTATTAATTGCCGTAAACCGGAATTGACGGTTTACCCCGTCCGTCTCGCGAGGCTATAATCCGCGCCTCGGAGTTGGCTGGGCAATCGCTGCTTCGTCGTTGTGTCCCTCGGGACAGACGGGCGGAGGGGAGGAAAGTCCGGGCTTCACAGGGCAGGGTGCCAGGTAACGCCTGGGGGGCGCGAGTCTACGACCAGTGCAACAGAGAGCAGACCGCCGATGGCCCGCAAGGGATCAGGTAAGGGTGAAAGGGTGCGGTAAGAGCGCACCGCGCGACTGGCAACAGTTCGTGGCACGGTAAACTCCACCCGAAGCAAGACCAAATAGGCCCCTATTGGCGCGGCCCGCGTTGGGGGCGGGTAGGTTGCTTGAGCCAGCGAGCGATTGCTGGCCTAGAGGAATGATTGCTACCCGGGGCAACCCGGTACAGAACCCGGCTTACAGGCCGACTCCGACCTCTTTCTGGTAAGTGATTACCTCGAAATCCCGGCACCTTTTGGTGCCGGGATTTTTATTTTCGGCTGGTCACGCGGTCGCGTGGCGCCTTTTGGGGTTTTGTAATAAAGTTCTCGCCCCTTTCGGTCGCTCTGTGTCGTCTGGGCTATCGGTATCGATCATGGAGCCGGCATGTCTCCATGCAGCAGGACGAGATGAAAATGGCAAAGGTGGATTTGTAATGTCATCAAGCGGCGTAATGCACACCCCTTCCCGGTTGATCTGTGCCGAGCGGGGCAAAGCCCTGCCTCAATATGACTTGCTGGGGGTCGAGAGGGCCAATCAGGCCCGTCTCAGGCAACTCAACACCCAACTGAGCGTCTTTTCCCAGCAGGCGTCGGGCTGCATGGCCCAGTTGTTCAATGCGGCGGATTGCGATCTGGGTTACCAGGACTTTTCTTCTGCGTTGCCGCAAGAGGAGGATGATCATCAGGTCTGGGTCGAAGCCCGTACTCCTCTGGATGCCCAGCGTGTCGCCTTTTTCTCCATCTCTCCTGCGGTCATCTATCGGCTTGCCGTGCTGTTTTTCGGCGGCACTCTGCAACACAAGGGGGCCACGGCACCCCATGGCAGGGGATTGACCGACACCGAACAGCGACTGCTGCTGCGGCTGTGCCAGTACCAGGTGGAAATCTGGTCGACCTGTCAAGGTCAGGGAGACCTCTCCTGGCAGTTGAATCTGATCTCCCGGGAGGCCCTGCCCGCAGGCCCGCTCTGGAAGGCGCAGGCCAGTATGCTGGCCGGTGGCAGCCAGCACGATTGGCAGTTCTGGCTGGCGCCCCCCGAAGAGGCGCCCGGTATCGCTGAAGGTCAGCGTGTGCAGGTGGCGCAACTGGAGGAGGCGCTGATCCAGGTGCCGGTGCGGCTGCGGGTAGTCATGGGGCAGATGTCCATGACGCTGGCGGATCTCGAATGCCTCAAGGTGGGAGATGTGCTCTCGCTGGATTTACCCGAGGTGGTGCCGGCCCTGATCGGCCAGCGCCCCTGTTTCAATGGACGCATTGCCGAGCATAAAGGCAGCCTGGTGTACCAGGTCGCAACAGTGGTAGAGGAGTAGTCGAATCGTGAACGAGCACAACATGAATGACCCGCTGGATCTGGATGGCCTGGATCAGCTGTTTGGGGACGACATCAGCATGCCGAGTGCGGCCGACTACATGGCGCCGACCAGCAGTACCAAGCAGCGGGATCTCTCCTTCTTTCATCACATTCCGGTCAAGGTGACGCTGGAAGTGGCCAGCACCGAGGTGGCGCTGGGCGAGCTGATGAAGGTGGAAGAGGGGGCCGTCATCGAGCTGGACAAGCTGGCGGGCGAGCCGCTGGATGTCCGCGTCAACGGGCGCCTGCTGGCCAGGGGCGAGGTGGTGGTGGTCAACGGCAAATACGGGCTGCGGCTGGTGGACGTCGTTGACACCAAATTGCTGCGCGGCATGAACGACTGATGCGTTACCTGCTGGTTGCCCTGCTCCTGCTGGCGTTGCCGAGCTGGGGCGCGGACATGACGCTGTTCTCGGTATCGCCGAGCGAAGCAGGGGGAGAGGACTACAGCGTCAAGCTGCAGATCCTCTTCTTCATGACCCTGCTGGGTCTGCTGCCGACCCTGCTGCTGATGATGACCAGTTTTACCCGGATCATCATAGTGCTGGCCATCCTGCGTCAGGCCCTGGGATTGCAGCAAAGCCCACCCAACCGGGTGCTGATCGGCATCAGCCTGATCCTGACCCTGGTGATCATGAGGCCGGTCTGGACCGAGATGTACCAGAACGCCTTCGTGCCATACGACCAGAACGAAATCACGTTGACGGAAGGGCTGGCCCGCGCCGAAAAACCGCTGCGCCAATTCATGCTGGCCCAGACCCGGGAGCCGGATCTCGAGCAGATGCTGCGCATCTCCGGAGAGCCGACCACCCTCGCCAAGAGCGAGGTGCCGTTCGGCGTGCTGTTGCCGGCCTTCGTGCTGAGCGAGCTGAACACCGCCTTCCAGATAGGTTTCATGCTGTTCATCCCCTTTCTGGTCATCGATCTGGTGGTCGCCAGCGTGTTGATGGCCATGGGGATGATGATGCTCTCCCCTCTCATCATCTCGCTGCCATTCAAGTTGATGGTCTTCGTGCTGGTGGATGGCTGGTCCATGACGGTTGGTACCCTGGCGGCCAGTTTCGGCGGGGGAGGCTGACGTGACCCCCGAACAGAGTGTGGCCCTGGTGGGCGGGGCCGTGAACCTGGTGGTCATCATGGTCTCGGTGCTGATCGTGCCCGGTCTCATCGTCGGGCTGGTGGTCAGCATCTTCCAGGCGGCGACCCAGATCCAGGAACAGACACTGAGCTTCCTGCCCCGTTTCATCGTGACCCTGCTGACCCTCATCTTCACGGGAAACTGGCTGCTGTCGCAGATCACCACCCTGTTCGCCGACCTGTTCCAGAAGATCCCCGGGCTTATCGGATGAACTCCCTGCTGTCGTTCAGTGCGGCCGAGCTGACCGCCTGGCTGGGACAGTGGTGGTGGCCTTTCATTCGCATCGCGGCCGCCTTCTGGGTGATGCCGGTATTCGGCGACGGCCGGGTGCCTGCACAGGTTCGCATCCTGCTGGCCTTCGTCATCAGTCTGCTGATCGCCCCCATGATGAAAGGCCTGCCGGCGCTGGATCCCCTCAGTGCCGGCATGATGGTGCTGACCCTGGAGCAGTTGCTGTTCGGTCTGCTGTTCGGGCTCTGCATACAGATGCTGTTCATGGTGATGACCATGGCGGGGCAGATCCTCTCCATGCAGATGGGGTTGGGGATGGCGGTGATGAACGATCCTTCCAACGGAGACACGGCGCCCATCGTCAGCCAGATCATGCTGGTCTTCTGTTCCCTGTTGTTCCTCGGTCTGAACGGCCATCTGGTGACTTTGGATGTCCTGGTGCAGAGCCTGCGCACCTGGCCGCCGGGAACCTCGCTCTACGTCCTCGATCTGAAGGGGGTCATCGGCCTGTTTGGCTGGAGCATCGGAGCTGCCCTCATCCTGACCCTGCCTGCCGTGGTGGCCATGCTGATGGTGAACCTCACCTTCGGGGTGCTCAATCGTACGGCCCCTTCCCTGAACATCTTCTCTCTGGGCTTCCCCATGACGTTGCTGCTGGGGCTACTCACCATGGCCATCTCCATCAGCGGCGTCCCGGCCCGCTATCTGGATCTGGTCGGTTACGTGCTGACCCAGCTCAGGGCATTGACGCCGACATGAGCCAGCACAGCGCCCAGGACAAAACCGAAGAGGCCTCTTCCCAGAAACGGCGCAAGGCGCGGGAAGAGGGCCAGATTGCACGTTCCAGGGAGTTGAGCTCGGCCGGCCTGCTGCTCGTCGGCGGTCTGGTCATGCAGTGGATGGTACCGAGTTTCGGGCTCTTCTTTGCCGAGCTGATGAAGCAGCCTCAGCGTTTCAACTGGCAAGGGGCACGGGATCCCCAGATGATGATCCAGTGGACCGCGGACGCCCTGATCGGGATGCTGTGGGTGCTGCTGCCTCTGTTCGGCGTGCTGGCCCTGCTGCTGGTGCTGCTCAGTAGCGTTCCTGGCGGCATGGTGCTGGTCTGGAAGAAGCTGATGCCAAGCGGGGAGAAGCTCAACCCGCTCAAGGGGCTCAAGCGGATGTTCTCCACCCACAGTCTGATGGAACTTCTGAAATCCCTGCTCAAGGTGCTGCTGATCGGCGGCACCCTGGCCATGATGCTCCAGCACCAGTGGCCCACCCTGATGATGATGAACCGCATGCCGCCCCAGGCGGCCATGGAACAGGCGCTGCGGATCCTCTCCCAGGCATTCATCTTGCTAGGCAGTGTGCAGATGCTCATCGCGGTGCTGGATGTGCCCTACCAGCGCTGGTCCTTGAACAAGCAGTTGAAGATGACCAAGCAGGAGGTCAAGGACGAGCACAAGAACAGCGAGGGGCGTCCGGAGATCAAGGCGAGGATCCGCCAGGTGCAGGGGATGCTGGCCAGGGCCCGCATCGAACAGCGGGTGCCCCAGGCCGATGTCATCATAGTGAACCCGACCCATTATGCGGTGGCCATCAAGTACGATCCCGAGCGGGCCAACGCCCCCTATGTGATTGCCAAGGGGGTGGACGGCATGGCGGAGCGGATCCGCGAGGTGGCCAAAGCCCATGACAAGCGGGTGATGAGCCTGCCCGAGCTGACCCGGGCCATCTACTACTCCACCCGGGTGGATCAGGAGGTGCCGGCGGGTCTGTACACCGCGGTCGCCTATGTATTGAACCATGTATTGCAGCTACGGGCCTATGAGGCTGGCAAGGGCAGGAAACCCAATCCCCTTGCCCCCCTGCACGTGCCGCCCGAATTACGTCAACCTGAGAGGTAAGTTGTGAACTGGCGTGTCTTTACCCAATCCTATACAGCCATCCCCATGATGCTGCTGGCCATCCTGGCGATGATGATACTGCCTCTGCCAGGCTGGCTGCTGGATGCCCTGTTCACCTTCAACATCGTGCTGGCGGTGCTGGTGCTGCTGGTCTCCGTCTCGGCCCGCCGGCCCCTCGACTTCTCCGTCTTCCCGACCGTGCTGCTGGTGGCCACCCTGATGCGGCTCTCCCTCAACGTCGCCTCCACCCGGGTGGTGCTGCTGCACGGCCATGAGGGCAACGAAGCGGCCGGCAAGGTGATCCAGGCCTTCGGCGAAGTGGTCATCGGTGGCAACTACGTGGTGGGTCTGGTGGTCTTCGTCATTCTGATGATCATCAACTTCGTGGTGATCACCAAGGGGGGCGAGCGGATCTCGGAAGTGTCCGCCCGCTTCACCCTGGACGCCATGCCGGGCAAGCAGATGGCCATCGACGCCGACCTCAATGCGGGGACCCTGGATCAGCACCAGGCCCGGGCAAGGCGGGAGGAGATCGCCAGGGAAGCGGACTTCTACGGGGCCATGGACGGGGCCTCCAAGTTCGTGCGTGGTGATGCCATCGCCGGTCTGCTGGTGCTCATCATCAACCTGGTCGGGGGCCTGGCCATCGGCATCTTCCAGCACTCGCTGCCGGTTTCCGATGCCTTCCGCATCTATGCCCTGCTCACCATAGGTGACGGTCTGGTCGCCCAGATCCCCTCCCTGCTGATGTCCACGGCTGCAGCCATCATCGTCACCCGCGTGAGTGACGAAGGGGAGATGTCGGATCAGGTTGGCCAGCAGATCCTGGCCTCTCCTCGGGTGATCTACACGGCGGCGACCGTCATGCTGATCCTGGGGCTGGTTCCCGGCATGCCCATGCTGGCCTTCCTCAGCTTTGCGGCCGTGCTGGCCTGGACCGGCTGGAGCGTCAGCAAGCGCCGGGTGCAGGATCCCGCGCTGGATGCGGCTGAGGCGCTGACGCGCCAGATGGTGCAGCCGGAGCCCCAGGGGCTGGAGTGGCAGGACCTGCCCCCGGTGGATGCGGTCGCCATCGAACTGGGTTATCGCCTGGTACCGCTGGCGGAGGCGGACAAGGGGGCCGAGCTGCTGGCCCGGGTGCGCGGTATTCGCAAGACACTCTCCGAGCAGTACGGCTTCCTGCTACCCGAGATCCGGGTGAGGGACAACCTGCAATTGCAGCCGGATCAGTACCGCATCAAGCTATCCGGCATCCCTTTGGCTTCGGGCAATGTGGATTGCCAGCGGTTGATGGCCATCAGCAGCGGTGAGACCTATGGCGCCCTGGATGGCGAGCTGACACAGGATCCTGCCTATGGCATGAGTGCGGTCTGGATTTCGCCGGACAACAAGGCCAAGGCCCTCAATCTGGGCTACTCGGTGGTGGATTCCGCCACCGTCATCGCGACTCACGCCAGCAAGCTGCTCAGGGAGCAGCTCGACGGCTTGTTTGGTCATGACGAGGTGGGCAAGCTGGGCCAGCATCTGGCGACCCAGTCCCCCCGTCTTGCGGAAGAGCTCAATCTGGCCCTGACCCAGATGCAGCAACTGCGGGTCTTCCGCCAGTTGCTCAAGGAGCAGATCAGCCTCACCGACATCCGCACCATCGCCACCACCTTGCTGGATGCGAGCGAGCTGACCAAGGATCCCGTCCTGCTGGCGTCCGATGTGCGCTGCGCACTGAAGCGCCAGATCGTCAGACAGGCGATCGGGTCCCGCGACGTGCTGGCGGCCTTCACCCTGGATGACCGGCTGGAGCAGACCCTGCTGACGGCCATGAGCCAGTCACAGCAGCAGGGCAAGATCCAGCTGGACAGCTTCCCGGTCGATCCCCAGTTGCTGGCGCAGTTGCAGCAGAATATGCCGCTGGTGAAGGAGCAACTGCAGCAACAGGGATATGCGCCCGTGCTGGTGGTGATGCCCCAGCTCAGACCGCTGATAGCCCGTTATGCCCGTTCCTTCTCGAAAGGCCTCAAGGTGCTCTCCTATAACGAGATACCGGAAGATTTGCGAGTCGAAGTCATCGGGACTCTGGGCTGAAGTGGAATTGCCTTGGCGTCACAGGGACAGGAAGCGCCTATTCCGCATATCTGCTTGAATTGTCATATAAAGCCGCTATCATGTGACGACTTTTGACGCGATACATACTGACAGTTAAGAAAAAAATAGAAATAGTCGGATGTATCACATGGCTTCAGGGACAACGTAGCCATGCCATCCAAATACGGGTCGTCGCATGATAAAGGCAAACTGAACTGAAAAGTCAGGACGCAAAGCCTCCGGTCTAACAGCATTGATGCTAATGATAGCGGGGTTACCAAGGCCATGATTTCCCGCCTTGTTTTTATACCGATACAGACTATTCACTCAATAATGGGTGCGGTCTCTATTTGTGTGTCTTTATTTTTCACGCATCAGTTCTGTTGATTGATTCATGTGCAATCACAGGTTCGGGATATATGTTTTCTGATTTATCTAGCAAGGAAAATTCAATACCGACCGGTATTGAAATGCATGCTCATTTATTATTAGTTTCCGCTTCGTTATCAAATGGAAACGATGTTGAACGTATATTGCTCAGTGCCGGTTATCGTGTTTCCTGTGTCGATTCCGTGTCGCTGGCCAAGCAATTTCTCTCGAACCATGCGGTCGATCTCATTCTGCTCGACATGGCGGTCATGACCGAGGCCGGGCCCGCCATGGTGCAGACGCTGGCAGGGACCGACTGCGTCATTCTGGTCAACGAGCATCAGGCCTACCTGGCGGCGGAAGCCATGCGGGCCGGCGCCATCGACTACATCATCAAGCCCTTCAGCCAGCGCCAGATCCTCGATGTGGTGAGAGGGGCCCTGCGCCTGCGCCAGGCCATTCCCAATCTGATCGCCACGTCCCCCCAGAGCCTGCAGGTGTTGCAGCTTGCCCGGCGGGCAGCCAAGACATCGGCCACCATCCTCATCGGTGGCGAATCAGGGACAGGCAAGGAGCGACTGGCTCGCTACATCCACGAGATGTCCAGCCGGGCCGGCAAGCCTTTCGTGGCCATCAACTGTGCGGCCATCCCGGAAGCCATGCTCGAATCCATCCTGTTCGGACACAGCAAGGGGGCCTTCACCGGGGCAACCGCCAACCAGCAGGGAAAATTCGAGCTGGCTCAGGGCGGCACCCTGCTGCTCGACGAGATCTCCGAACTGCCGCTGGCGCTGCAGGCCAAGTTGCTGCGGGTGTTGCAGGAGAAAGAGGTGGAACGCCTCGGCAGTCATCAGGTGATCGCGCTGGATGTGCGGATCATCGCCGCCAGCAACCGGGACCTGAGGGAGCTGGTGCTGCAGGGCGCGTTTCGCGAGGACCTTTTCTACCGGCTCGACGTGCTCCCCATGAGCTGGCCGGCACTGCGGGAGAGGCGGGATGACATCCTGCCTCTGGCGGAATACTTCATCGAACGCTACGCCGCACAGCAGGGTTATCGCCTCGGCGAGAGTGCCCGTCAGCAACTGCTCTCCTATGACTGGCCTGGCAATGTGCGTGAGCTGGACAACGTGATTCAGCGAGCGCTAATTATGGCTCGCGGCTTGCATATTCAGGCCGTCGATCTGATGTTGCCCCATTACGCCGCCGAAGCCGACACCCCGCAACCGCAGGCGCTTGCGGCCCCCGAGGGGCTCAGCGAGACCAAGCGGCATGCTGAATTTCAATTCGTCCTTGAGACGTTGCGCCGTTTCCGTGGTCACCGGACACGCACGGCCGAAGCCCTCGGAATGACGACCCGGGCACTTAGATACAAGCTGGCTGCCATGCGCGAGCAGGGCATCGATGTCGAGCAGCAGATACAAAACTAAGGGATAACCGAGTGAAGATTGAGATCATGTCATCACAGGTGACGCTCCTGCAGCAGATGCAGGAAATGCAGCGAGTCGCCAGTCAACCCCCTTCCATCGAACCGAACGAGGCGTCAGGCGTCTCGTTCAGCGACGCCATGCGCGACGTCGTCGGCCGCGTCAACGAGCAGCAGAACATCGCCTCCCGATTGATGACCGCCGTCGATGCGGGTCAGAGCGACGATCTGGTGGGGGCCATGGTGGCCAGCCAGAAGGCCGGTCTCAGTTTTTCCGCCCTGATGCAGGTGCGCAACAAACTGATGACGGGTTTTGATGACATCATGCGCATGCCGCTCTGAGGTTGATCATGACTGAACTGGTATCCTCCGCACCGGGGGCGTCGGGCTCCCTGCTGGCCCGGGTGCAGGACGGGGTTCGCAACTGGCGTACCCTGTCTCGCGACAACAAATCCATTCTGACCATCGCGCTGCTGGCCGCCGTGGTTGCCGCCACCATAGTGGTCATCCTCTGGACCTCCAGCAAGAATTACGTGCCCCTCTACGGCAAGCAGGAGCTTTACGACACCGCCAACATCATGGAGATGCTGGAGAAGGAGCAGGTACCCTTCCGGCTGGAGAAAAGTTCCGGCCAGATCCTGGTGCCTGAAAGCCAGTTGGCCCACATCCGCATGGCGCTGGCCGCGCGGGGCGTGAGGGCGGCCATGCCGTCCGGCCTGGAGGGGCTCGACAACGTCACAGGCCTTGGCACCAGCGAATTCATGGAAGGGGCGCGCTATCGCCATGCCCTGGAAGGGGAGCTGGCCAGAACCATCATCTCCCTGGATGCGGTGCGCAGTGCCCGGGTGCATCTGGCCATTCCGAAGCGGACCCTGTTCGTGGGGCGCGACGAGGAGAAACCCAGCGCGTCCGTGATGCTGGATCTGCAACCGGGCCAGACCATGGAGCCGGGCCAGGTCGAGGCGATTGCCAACCTGGTGGCGGGCAGTATCTCCGGCATGAAGCCCGGGGCCGTCACCGTGGTGGATCAAAGCGGCCAGCTGCTGAGTGCCGAGCTCGGCGACAAGGCCGGTTTCGGCAAGCAGAGCGTCCAGCAGATGGAATATGTGCGCAAGCTGGAGCAGTACATTCGCCAGCGTGCCAGCGACATGCTCTCCCCCATGCTGGGCACGGGCAACTTCCGGGTGCAGATCGCCGCGGACGTCAATTTCAATGCGGTGGAAGAGACCCAGCAACAGCTCGATCCCAATGCCGTGGTGACCAGGGAGTCCAACAAATCGGACAAGACCATCGATGCCCTGGCCCTCGGTATCCCCGGTGCGCTCTCCAATCGACCGCCCGAAACCGCTCCCAAGACCGATCAGGCCGCCACCGAGGGGAATGCTGCCCAGGAGCCTGCCAAGAACGATACCCGCACCGAGCGGCAGGAAGTCAGCAGGCAGTATGAAAGCAGCCGCACCATAGTGCATACCCGCTATCAGCAGGGACGACTGGAGAAAATGAATGTCTCCATCCTGCTCAATCAGCAGAGCGCCCCCAAGGAGGGGTGGAGTCCGGAACAGCTCGAGCAGATCCGCCAGATGGTGGAGCGTTCGGTGGGCTTTGACGGCTCCCGTGGCGACCAGATCAGCCTGCAGGTCTTCGATTTCACCGGTGCGGTGCCGGTGGAGCCGCCAGCGTCGAGCTGGCTGGAAACCCCTTACTGGCAAGACTCCCTGCGTTACCTGGTGGGTGGTTTGCTGGGGCTGACCCTGGTGTTCTTCGGTATCCGTCCTCTGGTGAAGCACCTGGTGCGTACCCAGCAATATCCCGACACTGATGCCGCACAGGAGCCGGACGAGGAGCAGGAGCCGACCATGGGCCTCTCCATGCGCCGGGAAGGGGATGGGGAACTGGAAGAGTCTGCGACGGGCAATAGCCTGTCCCAGTCTCAGTCCGAGTTCCGGCTCGAGCCCCAGTTCTCCTCCCTGGATCTGGAGGCGCTGCCCGAACCGGGTTCCGAGCTGGAAGTCCAGCTCAAGCACCTGCAACTACTGGTAGACAAGGACACGGCCCGGGTGGCGGAAGTGGTCAGACAATGGGTGAGTGGCAATGAGCAACGTTAATCTGAATCAGAACGCGGTCGACATCGACATCGACAATCTGGAAAAAGCCGCGATCCTGCTGCTGAGCATGGGCACCGAGGCGGCGGCCAAGGTGATGCAGAAGTTGTCCCGCGACGAAGTGCAGCGCCTCATCTCCAAGATGGCCAGCCTCTCCGGCGTGAGTTCGATAGAAGCCAAGTGGACGCTGCAGCAGTTCTTCAACCAGTATCGCGAGCAGAGCGGCATCGGCAGCGCCTCCCGGGAATATCTGGAACAGACCCTGGATCTGGCGCTGGGCCAGCGGCTTTCCCGCAGCCTGCTCGACAGCCTCTATGGCGATGCGATGAGCCAGGACATCCAGCGTCTGCAATGGGTGCCGGCGGATGTGCTGGCCCGTTTCTTCCGCAATGAGCATCCCCAGATGCAGGCTGTCTTGCTCGCCTTCCTGCCACCCCAGACCGCCTCTGCCGTGCTCGATGCCCTGCCGGGGTCGGTGCACGACGATCTGCTGGTGCGGGTCGCGAGCCTCAGCTCGGTCAGCGAGCACGTGCTGGGTGAGCTGCGGCTCACCCTGGATCGCTGCCTCGCCTATGTGGCCGATCAGTCCGGCGCCAAGGTCAACGGGGTGCGCCAGGTGGCCGATATCCTCAATCGCTATCAGGGGAACAAGGAGCAGATGCTCACCCTGCTGCGGGAGCACGATGGTGAGCTGGCCCTCGAAATCGAGAAGAACATGTTCGACTTCATGGCCCTGCGTCGCCAGAGCGACGATACCCTGCAACGTCTGGTGCAGGAGCTGCCAGCGGATCTGCTGGCCCTGGCCCTGAAGAACACCGATGCCGGTTTCCGTAAGGTGGTGCTTGGCGCCATGCCCAAACGGATGGCACAGGCACTGGAGGCCCAGATCCAGGATCAGGGCAGCGTCTCCCTGCGCAAGGTGGAGCAGGCCCGGGAAGAGGCCATGAAGCTGGTGCGCGAGCTGGTGGAGCAGGGCGAGATCGAGTTCCAGCTGTTCGAAGAGCCCACCGTCAGTTAACAGGAGACAGGCATGAGTCAGCATGTGCGCAAACTGGCGGCAGGTGCCACCCGTCTCTACCGCTTCCCGACACTGGGCCAGAGCGGGGAAGAGGCCAGAAGCCAGCAGGAAGAGTTCGAATACGGCTACCAGCAGGGGCTGGAGCAGGGGCAGGCGGAAGGGTATCAGACCGGTTACCAGCAGGGGCTGGCCAGTGGCCTGTTCGAGGGGGAAGCCAAGGGGCTGCAACAGGGACAGGTGCGTGGTCTGGCCCAGGGGCTGGCCGAGGGACGTGCCGCCTTCGATGAGGCCATGGTGCCCTTTGCAACGCTGCAGCAGCAGTGGGAATCCCTGACCCGGGCCCGGATGCTGGAACAGAAGGCCCTGGTCGCACAGCTGGTGGCCCAGGTGGCCAAGCGCGTGATCCAGGCCGAGTTCACCCTCAATCCCCAGCAGGTGCTCCAGCAGGTGGAGCAGGCCATGGCCAGCCTGCCGAGCGAGTCGGAAGAGCTGGTGATCTACCTCAACGAAGGAGACCGGCAGCGCCTGGCCGAGCAGGGGGTGACCCGCTGCGAGAAGTGGCCGTTGCAGGTGGACCCGGCACTGGCCGTGGGGGACGCCCGCATCGAGACACGGGCCGCGGTGGTCGAGATCAACACGGGGGAGCGCCTCGGCCGCTGCATAGAACAACTCAACCAGACCCTGGAACTCTCTTCGGATGCATGATGCGCTGCAACAGGCGCTGACCTGTGCCCTCGATAGCCTGGAGGAGGTGCCCGGCTATCGTCGTTATGGCAGGTTGGTGCGCGTGACCGGCCTGACTCTGGAAGTCGTGGGGTGCCAGCTCATCATGGGGCAGCGCTGCGAGGTGGAGACCGCCACCGGCGCCGCCCTGCTGGCGGAAGTGGTCGGCTTCAACCGGGACATTTCCTACCTGATGCCGCTCCAGCCCATGAGCGGTCTCTATGCCGGCGCCCGGGTGCTGCCCGTCGACGGAGAGGAGACCATCCGGGTCGGCGAGCATCTGCTTGGCCGGGTCGTGGATGGCCTGCTGCAACCGCTGGACGGCCGTCCCCTGAAAGAGGAAGGGGAACGGGTTCCCCTGTTTTCCTCCCCTCCCAATCCCCTGTTGCGCACCCCGGTGCGCGAGCCGCTCGACGTGGGCATCCGGGCCATCAATGGGCTGCTGACGGTGGGCAAGGGTCAGCGTCTGGGACTGTTTGCCGGTTCCGGTGTGGGCAAGAGCATGCTGCTCGGCATGATGACCCGCAATACCAGCGCCCGCATCGTGGTGGTGGGGCTCATCGGCGAGCGTGGCCGGGAGGTGCGGGAGTTCATCGAACACAGCCTGGGCAGCGAGGGGCTTGCCCGCGCCGTGGTGATCGCGGCACCGGCGGATCAGTCCCCCCTGATGCGTCTGCGCGCCGCCCAGCTGTGCCACCGCATCGCCGAATATTTCCGCGAACAGGGTCAGGATGTGTTGCTGCTGATGGACTCCCTGACCCGCTACGCCCAGGCCCAGCGGGAAATCGCGCTGGCCATCGGCGAACCTCCAGCGACCCGCGGCTATCCGCCCTCGGTGTTCAGCCTGCTCACCCAGCTGGTGGAGCGGGCGGGCAACGGCACGCACCCCGAGGGCAGCCTGAGCGCCTTCTATACCGTGCTGGCGGAAGGGGATGACCAGCAGGATCCCGTGGTGGATTCCGCCAGGGCCATTCTCGATGGTCACATCGTGCTGACCCGCCGCCTGGCGGAGGAGGGGCACTATCCCGCCATCGACATCGGTGCCTCGGTGAGCCGGGTGATGCCTCAGGTGGTCTCTCCCGAATGGCAGGGGCTGGCGGTGAATCTGCGCCAGCTCTGGGGCCGTTACCAGCAGGTGCGTGAGCTGCTGCCCCTGGGGGGTTATCAGCCCGGGGCGGATCCCCAGATGGACGAGGCGGTCCAGCGCTATCCTGCCATCGCCAGCTTCCTGCAGCAGGGCATTCAGGAAGAGACGCCCATCACCCAGGTGCTGGGCGGTCTCAAGCATGTGCTCGGCAGGGCGTAAGGAGGCGGCGTGCTGAAATCCTATCTCGGTCTGCAGCAGGATGCCCTGGAGGCCATGGGCAAGGAGCGGGAGCGTCTGCGCGAGGTCGCGATGAAGGAGGAGCACCGAGCCCTCAGGCTGCAGGAGGTCATCGAGACGATGCATCCGGGCTCGTCGAGCTTCCATCCCCTGCTGTGGCAGAACAAGCAGCAGATGCAGGGGCAGCTTCGCCACCTGCTGACCCACCAGTTGCAGCAGTGTGCGCTCGCCAGCCAGGATCTGGCTCATCACGAGGGGCAGCTCGTCAGGCAGTTCGGTCGGGTCAAGGGGCTGGAGCTGTTGCTGGACAAGCGGGCCCTGGCGGCCCGTCAGCGTCAGGAGTCAGGTGAGCAGCGGCAGCTCGACGAACTCGCCGCATTGGGCCATCGTGCCCGGCAGGGAACGTAAAGGGTCAGTCGGGGAAGTGTTCCTGCCTGCCATAGGATGACTCCTGGCCCAGCAGGGTGTGGATGGTCTCTATCTGGCCTGCCAGCAGGCGGCCGTTCTGCTCGTTCTGGCGGCGGCACTGTAGCAGCAACTGCTCCAGCCGCTGCCACTGCTCGTCCACTTGCTGGCGCAGCGGGGAGGGGAGCTTGCCGATGAGGATGGCCATGCCCCGTTCGTCAGGCTTGAGCCCCAGTGCCTGAAGATGTTCGCAGCGCAGCCTGACCTGGTGCTGGATCTCGCCCATGAGCCGGGTCTGTTGCCGGTTGTGTTCCGTCAGCCCTGCCACGTCGTGGCTTGCCAGCAGACGGTACTGATTGAGCAGCAACTGCAGCAGGTCGGCGTAGCGGCCACAATCCTGCCGGATGCCGATGATCAACTGCTGGATCCGTTGTTTGGGAGGCAGACTCATCGGCGATGCATGTCCAGAATGGCCTGGCTCAGGGCATCCATGTCCAGTTCGAGCCGACCCTCGCTGATGGCCTGGCGGATCTGGTTGACCTTCTCCATGTCCACATCAGAGGTGGAGGCCAGCTCGACCCTCGCCTGATTGATGGTCTGGGCGGTGGCGCTGATCCTGGCTTCCCCCTGGCTGGCCTGGGGCTGAGGTGCCGGTGTGGCTCCCGCCTTGCGCTGAGACTGGGGTTGAACGTAGACAGGGTCGGTGCGTGTGATTTTCATAACGTGAATTCCTGGTGGTCTCTCTTGTGACAGGCGACCCTGAGGTGGCCGAACTTGAATCAAACTCGCCATTTCTGCGCTAAAAGCGGGTTTCGACTTCCCCCTTGTCAACCACCCAGGCCTGGATCTCTTTGCCGGAGCCGAGATTCCTGACTCTCACCCCTTCACCGATGGCGCCGTTTGACAAGGCCGTTCCACGGGTCGTGGCGGAAAAGCCCGGTTGCCCGGCCCGGATCAGCACCCCTTCCCCTGCCCGGACGGCCCAGGCCTGTTGCAGATCGAGTTCACCGACCAGTTGCCCCATCCTCAGATGGCGAAGGCTCTTGCTGCCTGCCAGGGGCTGCGAGCTGTGGGTGAAGCCCCGCTGCAACCGGCTGGCATCGAGGGATTTCTCCAGCAGATCCTCCGGGGCGATGACATGTCCCTTGGGGATGTCCCGTGCCGCCACCCAGACCGGCAACATCAGGGTGACCTCCACCCGGGCCCGCAACTGCCAGGCGGGCTCGGTACATTCCACCAGATAGGGGCGCCGCCCCCAGGGTTGGCGATACTGCCCGCCAGCCTGGAAGCGAACCGCCTGACGACATGCCGGCAGGTGGGCCACGGCGGGGGAGAGCCAGACCTGATAGTCGGCCCGGGTCTCTGGCCAGCCTTGCTGGCGCAGATACTCCCCCAGTGCCGTTTCGGCATCCGCCCTCAGACCGTCGATCAACTGCTGCGACAGCGACGAAGGTGCCGCCCACGAGGGGAGTGCCAGGAGTAGCAGGGCAAGGAGACCTGCTCGCTTCCCTATGGGAAACAATGCTTCCCCTTTTGTCACTCTTGTCAGCCAGGGGTGATGGCCTGACCAGCGGAAACAACGGTTTTTCATGATTGGCATGAGTCTTGATAAAGGATGCACCGGTCTGACTGGTTCACAAGAAGGATGAAGCATGAGTATCTCATTTGACAGTGCGCTTGGCGTACACCCCTATGCCCTCGATGTGCGGGCAGACAGGGCTCGTATTCTGGCAGGGAACTTGGCCAATGTGGATACCCCGGGCTATCTGGCACGGGATGTGGATTACAAGGCCATCCTCGGCCGGGTCGCCCGGCAGGTGGAGGCAGGAGAGCCGGGCAGCACCATCAGCGAGGGCACCATGGGCAATGACATGCAACATCCCCTCTACCGCATACCCTATCAGGTCTCCATGGATGGCAACACCGCAGAGCTCAGCGTGGAGCAGAGCAAGTTTGCCAGCAATGCCACCGACTTCCAGACCAGTCTCACCTTCCTGAATATGAAAATCACCGGGATCGCCAAGGCGATCGAGGGCCGTTAATCATGTCGTTCAATCGCATCTATGACATCGCCGGCAGCGCCATGCGGGCGCAGACCGTCCGCCTTGACACCGTGGCTTCCAACCTCGCCAACGTCGACAGCGCCGCTGGCAGCGAAGAGGCCGCCTTCCGCGCCATCAAGCCCGTCTTCTCCACCCTCTATCAGCGGGTGCAGGAGGCCGAGGGGCTGGGGGCAGCCCAGGTGCAGATCGCCGGTATCGTCCAGTCTGACCGCCAGGTGGAGAAACGTCTGGAGCCGACCAATCCCCTGGCCGACGGGGATGGCTTCGTTTACTACTCCAACGTCAACGCGGTGGAAGAGATGGCGGACATGATGAGCGCCTCCCGGGGATTCGAGACCTCGGTCGAGGTGATCAACCGCATCAACAGTATGCAGCAAGGGCTGCTGCGTCTTGGTCAGGGGGTGTAAATGAGCCTGCCTCAAGTCAGCAGCCTGGATACCGCCCGCAGCGCCAGCCAGCGCGCCGCCACCCCTGAGATCGCCGCCAACGGTACTTCCGAGGGGCAGGGGGTCCAGCTTCGCAACGAATTCCTCCAGATGATGGTGGCCCAGATCCAGAACCAGGATCCCACCAACCCCCTTGATGGTGCCCAGTACGTTACCCAGCTGGCCCAGTTCAGCATGGTGGAAGGGGTCGAGAGCCTGAAAGTGCTGCAGCAGAAGTCCATCAACATGATGGACACCCAGCAGGTGCTCCAGAGCACGGATCTCATCGACAAGGAAGTGATGGTGCCGAGCCAGACCCTTGGCCAGGAGCAGGAGAAGGCGATCCGCGGTCAGGTGGAGCTGGGCGGCGCGGCCGACACGGTCGAGCTCAAGGTCTATGACAAGCACGGCACCCTGGTCGCCACCAAGAACTGGGGCGAGAGCAAGGCGGGGGCGCTGGATTACGAATTGCCGGTGCTGCCCGCTGGCGAATACAGCTTCGAGGTGAAGGCTTCCCTGGGGGGAGTCGCCACCACCACCCGCAATTATGTAGCCAGCCAGGTGGAGCGCGTCAGCTTGCCGGGCACGGGCGAGATCATGCTGCAAGTGGCAGGCGTGGGGGAGGTTCCCCTGTTCAGCGCCGTCCAGTTTGGCAAGTCGGCGTAACCAGATAGGAGCGAAACATGTCTTTTAATATCGGACTGAGTGGCCTGCGCGCCGTCAACCAGGAATTGAGCGTCATCAGCAACAACGTGGCCAACGCCAGCACCGCCGGTTTCAAGTCCAGCCGTGCCGAGTTTGCCGCCATCTACGGTGGCGGCCAGGCCGGCGGCGTGGAGATGAGCAACGTCTCCCAGAACTTCGATCGCAACGGGGATGTGACCCGTACCGGGCGGGGCCTGGATCTGGCCATCTCCGGCAACGGCTTCTTCGTGCTCAAGGATGACAACGGTCAGACCTCCTATACCCGGGCCGGCCTGTTCCAGCGTGATGCCAGCAACTACCTGATCACCGCCAGCGGCAACCGTCTGCAGGGTTATGTGACCAATGATGCGGGTGAGCTGCAATCCGGCGTGGTGGGTGACATTCAGGTCAAGGCGGGCAGCCTGGCGGCCAAGCCGTCCGACACCCTGGAGTTCGTGGCGAACCTCAAGGCGGACGCCAGCGTCATCGACCAGGGGCTGCACCCATTCGATCCCGCCAAGGCGGACAGCTTCAGCTACTCCCAGTCCAGCAAGGTGTATGACTCTCTCGGGGTCGAGCACACCGTCACCCAGTATTTCGTGAAGACCGGCGAGAACACCTGGCAGGTCAACTATGCCTTCAACGGGACCCAGACCGGTGCGCCGGTGACCATGGAGTTCAACACCAACGGCACCCTGAAGTCGCCGACCACGGCCCCCGTGCTGAACCTGGCCCCCGCCGGTGCCGAGCCCATCACCCTCACCGCCGATCTGGCCCGGGTCAGCCAGTACGCCTCCGATTTCAACGCCACGCGCAACCAATCCAACGGCTATACCGCCGGGGATCTGTCCGGGGTCAGGGTGGATGCGGACGGCGGCGTCTACGCCACCTTCACCAACGGCCAGAGCCTGCTCCAGGGCCAGGTGGTGATGGCGAACTTCGCCAATCCCCAGGGCCTGCTGCAAGCCAACAACACCACCTGGCAGCAGTCGTTCAGCTCGGGCCAGCCCGTGCTGGGAGCGCCGGGTAGCGGGACCCTGGGCGGCCTGACGGCGGGCGCCTACGAGGCATCCAACGTCGACTTGACCGGAGAGCTGGTCAGCCTGATGACCTCCCAGCGCAACTACCAGGCCAACGCCAAGACCATCAGCTCGGCGGACAAGATGACCCAGGTCCTGTTCAACTCCTTCTAAGGCGTGATCCGTGGAAAAGCTTATCTATACCGCCATGTCGGGGGCGCAACACACCCTCATGGCCCAGCAGATCCGGGCCAACAACCTGGCCAACGTGAATACCGCCGGTTTTCGTGCCGACTTCGAGCGGGCGTCCGCCTATGCCCTGACCGGCGATGGCTACCAGAGCCGGGTCATGGCCAGGGAAGAGCAGGCGGGAACCGACTTTCGGGCGGGCGCCCTGATGCAGACCGGCCGCAAGCTGGACGTGGCGATCCGCGGCGACGGTTTTCTCACCGTGCAGACCGCAGACGGCAAGGAGGCCTACACCCGTGCCGGCAACCTGGAGGTGGACGGGGAGGGGTTACTGACCCTCAACGGCCGTCCCGTGCTTGGGGATGGCGGCGAGATGGTACTGCCCGCCTATCGGGATCTGAGCTTTGGCAAGGATGGCTCCCTCAGCATCACCCCGCCGGGGGGCGGCGCCCGTCTGGACGTGGGCCGGCTCAAGCTGGTGAACCCGGATCCGGCCGAGCTGGTTAAGGGGGCTGACGGCCTGTTCCGCCAGCGCCAGGGCGGGGATGCGGAGATCAGCGAGCAGGTGGTGCTGGCGTCCGGTTTCCTCGAGGGGGCCAACGTGAACGCGGTGGACGAGCTGATCGGCAGCATGTCCCTGACCCGCAATTTCGAGTTGCAGGTCAAGTTGATGAAGACGGCGGACGAGCAGGCCAGGCAGGGTGCCAGGCTGATCTCTGGCCAGGGCTGACGGTCGGCCATGGCGGCCGGGAATGAATACTGACGGGATGCACCCCGTTCGAACGAATCAGGTGGAGAAACGAAGATGCATGCAGCGCTGTGGGTGAGCAAGACGGGTCTGTCGGCACAGGATGCCAAGATGGCCAGCATTTCCAACAACCTGGCCAACGTCAACACGGTCGGTTTCAAGCGGGATCGGGTGGCGTTCGAGGATCTGTTCTATCAGGTTCAGCGCCAGCCCGGTGCCCAGCAGGATCAGCAGAACCTGTCCCCCATCGGAATCCAGATGGGTAATGGTGTGCGGGTGGTCGGCACCCAGAAGGTATTCACGCCAGGGCAGTTCCAGAACACCAACCAGGAGCTGGACATGGCGGTGGTGGGGGCCGGCTTCTTCAGCGTCGAGCGCCCGGATGGCGAGACGGCCTATACCCGCAACGGTCAATGGCACCGCAATGCGGAAGGGCTGCTGGTCAATGCCGACGGCCTGCCCATGCTGCCGCAGATCCAGATCCCGGACAACGCGACCAAGATCGCCATCGGCACCGACGGCACCGTGAGCGCCACCCTGCCGGGACAGCAGGAGAACGTGGAGCTGGGGCGCATCACCCTGACCAACTTCTCCAACCCGGCCGGTCTGGAAGCCCTGGGGGGCAACCTCTACCGGGCGACCGGTGCCTCCGGTGAAGCCATCGAAGGGGTCCCGGGTGAAGAGGCCATGGGGGCCATCAAGCAGTTCACCCTGGAGAGTTCCAACGTGAACGTGGTGGAAGAGATGGTGGACATGATCACCACCCAGCGCGCCTACGAGATGAATGCCAAGGTGGTCTCCTCCGCCGATCAGATGCTCAAGTTCGTGGCCCAGGCGCTGTGATGATGAAGCCGGTGTGGTATTGCGTCGTGCTCGCCCTGCTGCTGGGGGGCTGCTCCACCTATGAGTTGCAGGCCCCCGAGCCCGGTGACGAGAAGTGGGCCCCTTCCCGCTCCGAGCTGACGAAAGCCGGGGTGGGGGAGGATGGCAGCCTCTACCGTAACGACTACATGATGACCCTGTTCCAGGATCGCCGTGCCTACCGGGTCGGCGACATCCTGACCGTCATGCTGGAGGAGCGCACCCAGTCCAGCAAGAAGGCCAACACCAGCATGAACAAGAACAGCAATCTGAGCGTGCCTGTGCCTTCCATCGGCGGTGTTTCCCGACCGGACTGGAGTGCCTCTATCAAGGCGGATCGCGACTTCGACGGCGGGGCGACCTCCAGCCAGCAGAATACCCTGGCGGGGGCCATCACGGTCACCGTGGCCGAAGTGATGCCCAACGGGGTGCTGGGGATCCGGGGGGAGAAGTGGATCCGCCTCAACCAGGGGGATGAGTACATCCGTCTGGGGGGCATGGTGCGGGTCGAGGACATCGACCAGAGCAACCGCATCTCGTCCCAGCGCATCGCCGATGCCCGCATCACCTATGCCGGTCGCGGCGCCCTGGCCGACAGCAACCAGATGGGCTGGCTGTCGCGCTTCTTCAGTTCCGCCTTCTCCCCCTTGTGAGGATTTCGATGAACAGATGGTATATCGCCCTGCTCTGCCTGGCGCTGTCGGGCGTAGCCGGCGCCGCTGCCCCCGCCAAACGGGCCCTGCTGGACATTGCCGACGTGCAGGGGATGAGAGCCAACCAGCTGGTGGGCTATGGCCTGGTGGTCGGCCTCTCCGGTACCGGGGATCGCAGCCAGGTCAAATTCACCGGCCAGTCCATGACCAACATGCTCAAGCAGTTCGGGGTACAACTGCCCGATGACATCGATCCCAAGCTCAAGAACGTGGCTGCCGTCTCCGTGCAGGCGACGCTGCCCGCCCTCGCCGGCAAGGGTCAGCAGATGGACGTGACCGTGACCTCCATCGGCGATGCCAAGAGCCTGAGAGGCGGCTCGCTGCTGCTCACTCCCCTGCGCGGCATCGACGGTGAAGTCTATGCGGTCGCCCAGGGCAACCTGGTGGTGGCCGGGGTCAAGGCGGAGGGGCAATCCGGCTCCTCCGTGACCATCAACGTGCCGACGGCCGGCATCATCCCGAACGGTGCCATCATCGAGCGGGAGGTGGCCAGCAACTTCTCGGACAAGCCGGAAGTGACGCTCAACCTGCACCAGCCCAACTTCAAGACGGCCCGCAACGTGGAACGGGAGATCAACCGCCAGCTCGGTCCCGTGGCCAAGGCGGTCAGCGCCGGTCGCATCCAGATTGCGGCCCCCCGCGATGAGAGCCAGCGGATCTCCTTCATGGCCCTGTTGCAGGACATCCAGGTGGACATGGGCAAGGAGCGGCCGCGAGTCGTTTTCAACAGCCGTACCGGCACCGTGGTCATGGGGCAGGGGGTCAAGGTGCACAAGGCGGCGGTCAGCCATGGCAGCCTGACGGTCACCATAGGTGAGAGCCAGACGGTGAGCCAGCCCAATGCCTTCTCCAACGGGCGGACCACCACGACGCCCAACTCCCAGATCCAGGTTGACCGGGAGCGCAACAACATGTTTGTCTGGCCGGATGGCACCTCCCTGGAGGTGATCGTCAAGGCGGTGAATTCCCTGGGGGCGACCCCGGATGATGTCATGGCCATCCTGCAAGCCCTCGACGAGGCGGGAGCCCTCGAAGGCGAGCTGGTGGTCATCTAAGGATCTCTATGACCAGAATTACCTCGGAGCCTGGTTTCTATCAGGATCTCAATGAACTGCAGCAGATAAAGAGCAACCCGGATCAGCGCGCGGCCCTGGAGGCGGCGGCCGGCCAGTTCGAGGTGAGCTTCCTGCAGACGGTGCTCAAGCACATGCGTTCGGCGTCCGACGCCATGCAGGATGAAGAGGACAGGCTTATCAAGGGGGAGTCCCTCTACCGCGACATGTACGACAGCCAGCTCGCGATGAGCCTGGTCAAGCGCGGCGGCATGGGGCTCAAGGAGCAGATGGTCAATCAACTGGCCCCCACATTAAAGAATGCCGAGCCGGTGGTCGCTTCAGACTCCCAGACCCTGGCTGCCTTCAGTCAGCCTCTGAATTCGGCAAAAATGAGGAAAGTTGACTGATGTCGCTGCTCAGTATCGGTTTTAGCGGACTCAATGCATCGCAGATCGCATTGAACATCTCTGCCCAGAATATCGCCAACGTCAATACCATCGGGTACAGCCGCCAGGAGGCCATGATGGGCAGCCTGTCGGGCTTTGGCCGGATGGACAACGGCATGGGGGTCGAGGTGACCGGGGTTCGCAGGATCACCGATGACTATCTGGTCTCCCAGCACTGGCGCAGCCGCTCCGCGACCGGCTCCTCCTATGCGTTTCACCAGTACATCAATACGACGGAGCAGTTGCTCGGCAGCGAGTCGATGAACATCACCAAGGGGCTGGACAGTTTCTTTGCGTCCCTGAGCGCCGCCCTCGACAGCCCGGAAACACCGGCGCAGCGCAGCCAGATCGTCAGCTCGGCCGGTGCCCTGGCCAACCGCTTCGGCCAGTTGAACGAGAGCCTGCTGACCCAGGAGAAGCAGATCGACGATCAGTTGGGCAGCACCATTACCCAGGTGAACAGCTATCTCAAGCAGGTGGCGGAGCTCAACACCCAGATCGGCGAGCAGGCTTCCAAAGGGGTCAACACCTCGGCGCTGGAAGACAGCCGCGAGCAGATAGTGCGCGAGCTGTCGACCTTCATGGAGGTGCGGGTCAATCGTCAGAGCGACGGCTCCTTCTCCCTGAGCCTGCCCCAGGGCCAGCCCCTGGTGCTGGCCGGCAGCAGCAGCACCCTCTCTCTGGCCGGCGACACCCTGAGCCTGAGCTTCGGGCCGCAATCCTTCGAGGTCCCCAGACTTCAGGGCGGCACCCTGGCGGGCGTGCTGGAATATCGCACCACAGTGCTGCGCCCCCTGCGCGACGAGCTGAACCAGATCGCGAAGAAGCTGGCGGATGACTTCAACGCCAAGCAGGCGGGTGGCGTCGATCTGAACGGCGATCCCGGCAAACCCCTGTTCAGCTACGACCCCCTCAATCCCTCCGGCACCCTCAAGGTGGCCGACGGCTTTACCGGGGATCACCTCGCCTTCGCCAAGGCGGGGGGCGGCAACGGCGACAACCGCAACCTGCAGGAGCTGCTGACCATCAAGGATGATCAGTACGATGCCTACAGCGCCCTGCTTGGCAAGATGGCGGTGCAGAGCGGTCAGGCCAAGGCGACCATGGAGGCCGATGCCAACATGGAGAAACAGCTCGCCACCAAGCTCAGCAGCGTGAGCGGCGTCAACCTCGATGAGGAAGGGGTCAAGGTGATGGCCTACACCAAGGCGTATCAGGCCAATGCCAAGGTGATCAGCACCTCGGATCAACTCTTCAATTCCATTCTCAACATGTTCTGACGGAGTCCGCATGCGCATCAGCACCAACCAGATCCAGCTCAGCATGCTCGACAACCTGCAGCGGGGCTTTGGCGACTACGCCCGGCTGGATCGCCAGATCTCCTCCAACAAGCGGATCCTGCAGCCTTCGGACGATCCCGTGGGCAGCGTGCAACTGCTCGGTCTGAAGAAAGAGCAGGTGGCCATGGCCCAGTACCAGAAGAACATCGCCAATGCCAAGAGCCAGCTATCCCAGGGGGAGCTGCAGTTCGAGACCATGACCAACATGCTGAGCCGGTTGCGGGAGCTGACCCAGACGGCGGCCAACGGTTCCCTCTCCGAGGACGATCGCCGGGCGGTGTCCAGCGAGGCGGCCATCATCAAGGAGGGGCTGCTGGATCTCGCCAATGCCCGCAACGAGAACGGTTCAAGCCTGTTCAGCGGCAGCCAGGTGGACAAGACCCCCATCGTCCAGGGGCCGGGTGGCGGCTATCTCTATCAGGGGGATGCCCTGGTGCGGGAGGTGGAGATTGCCCGGGGGGTGACGGTGTCCCTCAACCAGACCGCAGACAGCCTGTTCATCCAGAACGGGGATTTCTTCAAGCAGCTGGACGACATGGTGGCGGCCTTCGATGCTGGCGCACCGGATGCGGCGGATCAGGCCAGAGCCATGCTGGATCGCAGCAAGACCCTGCAGGATGACATCAGCCAGATGGTGAGCACCATAGGGGCACGCATCAATCTGCTGGATCAGGTGGACGAGGGTCATGCCGAGAAGAGCACCTATAGCAAGGAAGTGAGCAATCAGATAGAGTCCCTCGACTACGCGGGGGCCGTGACCCAGCAGGCGCATGTGCTGATGGCTCTGCAGGTGCAACAGCAGGCCTTCGCCAAGGTGAATGGCCTGAGCCTGTTCAACTACATGCCCTAAATCTGTCTAAGGAGCCAGGATGCAGATTCAACAAACCCGTCCGGGGAGCGTGGCCGAAACGCCGGCCCAACCCAGGTTGCAAGGTCGTTCGACTGCCCAGGCTACTTCTCCCCAGACTCCTCGCAATGAACGCCAGCCCAATGTCATCCGGCTGGATCGCTGGGCCCTGATCGGCACGGCGCAGCAGCGCATCGCCCATGCCCAGGGGGGCGAGCAGGCCCTGAGCCAGGTGTGGGGCGAGCTGAAGCGCCTGGAGCAGCAGCTCGGCCAGCAGAAGGCGGCGAGCGGGGATCTGGTCTCCCGTCTCAAGGTACTGGAAGAGAAGCTGACCCAGCCGCAGGCGCCACTGACGAGCGAGCTCAGGCCACGCCTGCTGGCGTCGGCCACGGACAGCAGGGTGCACTACAGCGCGGAGCGGCTCGATCTGCTGAGCCCAAGGGCGAGTGCCGAGCGTCTCGTCTTCTCCTTCCCTCAGACCAGCAGCGCCGTCGAGGTGCTGCTGCCCGCCGATGCCAGTGAAGCGGAGGCGGCCGCCCGCCTGGATCGCGCACTGCGCAAGGAGCATATCCAGGCGCGCCTGAACGAGCTGGGCAAGCTGGAGCTGAGCGTGCCGGATCAGCACAGGCGCAAGCTGGATGAACCCGTGCTGCTGAGCGGTGAGGGCATCCGCATTCCCGCCGGGAACCCGGTACCCGTGCAGTTCAAGCCAAAGGCGGGGCAGTTGACCCAGCTCGGCGAGGGGCTCGACAAAGGGGAGATCAAACAGGAACAGCAACGGCTGAAGCGACTGCTCGGGGAGATAGAGCAGTCGGTGCGCGAGCTCAAGCAGTTTCGCCAGAGGATGGTGAAGCAGCTCGATCGGGTGAAGTCTCGCAGCCAGAACCTGCAGCAGGAGGAGCTGGTCCAGTTGCAGGGCAAGCTCAGCCTCCAGCTCAAGGAAGGGGGCTTCATGGGGACCATGTCCGGCCTGCTTGCCCAGGCCAACGTCTCGCGCCAGAACGTGGTGGCGCTGCTCACCTAGGGTGCCAGGTCCCGTTCACGACAGAAAACCGCCATGCAGCTCGCTGGCGGTTTTCTGTTCTCAGGGCTTGAGCAGGGCGTACAGGGAGATGTCCGACGCGAAGCCTGAGTCGTTGAGCCCCTGTTCTATGGTCTTGATAAAACTCGCATTGTGCTGGCGTATGGTGTGGTAGCTGTAGAAGAGGTTGACCACGTCCTGCTCGTCCAGCTCCTTGTCCATGGCCAGCAGGCAGAGGTAGTTGCGCAGCAGGAAGTAGTCGACCACCAGCAGTTGATAGGCCTGGCACTTGTCGCCCTGCTGCAACGGGAAGTTGTGGTGATAGACGTAGTAGAGCAGGTAGTTGTCCAGGATCTGGGGATGGCTGGCCAGGAAGGGGGCGGCCCTGTCGTGCCAGACTTGCTGCAGGCGTGCAAGCTTGTCCTCGTCGTAGGTTCCCTCCAGTACCTCGTTGATCTTGTCGAGGCAGACCTGCATGGTCTGCCGCCCCCGTCTCCCCTGGGAATAGGCCAGCAACTGGTGGGTCATGGTTCTGAGGCCCCACCACTGCAGTCTGGGCAGGGCGGGCAACTGCTCGAACATGGTGTTGAGCTCCCCGCGTTCGGCCAGTACCGCCACCTGATCGAGGAAGGCCTCGTGGGAGAGTTGCGCAGGATCCCGATGGATCAGCATGCCGACCAGCCATAGCCGAATTGCCACGGGGATATCCGTGGCGGCCAGCACGTGAATGCTCAGGCTGTGCAACGTCGCCATGGCGTTGGAGGGGGGCGGAGCGAAGGGCAGGGGCTGGGTGAGCTCGGAGACCTCGGTCTGCATCGCCAGGGGGTCAAGCAACAACTGGCGGCATACCTGGGGGCAGGAGAGCATCAGGGACCTCTTGAGCTGGTTGCCGATGCGGGTCTGGGCTCTGGGGTAGGTCTTGCAGGTGTGACTCAGGGCATCCGGACCCGCCTTGCTGTGGATCTGGCACAGGCGGTTTTCATCGAGGAAGGGGCAGGCGCCCTGTTCGTCGAGCTTTATCTCCCCCCAGCGCTCGTTGCTCTGCTTCACCTTGATGATGTGCAGCTTGCTCAGGGACTTGACCGTGGGGTCGGGGTGGCGTTCATAGCTGCGGAAGGTCTGCTTGTCGATGCTGATGGTCCAGCTGTGGCAGCAGTTGTCCTCGCAGCGATCGCCGATGCACTGGAAATGTTGAACGAAATGCGGTGTGTAGAGCGAAGCAGCCATGTCGCCATCCGGTAGTGAGAGAGGACGTTTTAAAAGCAATAAGCATGCCGGATGGGGGAGGCGGCGAGCACCCGGGATACCGGAATGCCCGGGAGGGGGCCAGAAGAAAAATATGCGGAGGGAAGATTACATTTCTGCGCGAAAGGGGTCGTCTCTATCTGATGTCAACCTAACGGGCTGCTGTGCAGCGTTTAACTCGAGGAATACATCATGGGCTTGTCCATCCATACCAACTTCGCCTCCCTGACCACCCAGAACCAGCTGAACAACACCAACAAGATGTTGGGCACTGCCATGCAGCGCCTGGGCACCGGCCTTCGCATCAACTCCGCCGCCGACGACGCAGCCGGTCTGCAGATGGCTACCCGCCTGCAAGCCCAGTCCAACGGCCAGAAGGTCGGTATGCGCAACGCCCAGGATGCCATCTCCATGATGCAGACCGCAGAAGGCGCCATGGATGAGATGACCAACATCGTTCAGCGCATGAAGGACCTGGCGACCCAGGGTGCCAACGGCACTACCAGCGCCGATGACTATACCGCCCTGAACGCCGAGTTCGGCGAACTGACCAAGGAGCTGGGTAATATTGTTAACAACACCAGCTTTGGTGGCCAGAAGTTGTTGAAAGGCGGGTCGTTCGAGGCTGCCGCTGGTGTGACTTTCCAGATTGGTGGCTCTAGTACTGAAACATTGAAGGTTGATGTAGCTACCGCGATGAAGGACCTTACTGGCACTACCGCAACTAGTGGTATTGCAGGCGCAGAGATTGTCGCGGGTATTGGTGATCAAGCCAAAGCCAGTGACGCGATTACCGCCACAAGTGACCTGCTTGATCAAATTGGTGCTGTCCGTTCTTCCTTCGGTGCCAACATCAACCGTCTGGAGCACACCGTCAACAACCTCTCCAACATGAAAGAGAACACCGACATGGCGAACGGTCGCATCATGGATGCCGACTTCGCCCAGGAGAGCACCAACATGACCAAGAACCAGATGCTGATGCAGGCTGGCATGTCCGTGCTGTCCAACTCCAACCAGATGACCGGCATGGTGACTTCCCTGCTGCGTTGATGCTGGTGGCACCCATCCCCTGGTGGGTGCCTTTTTCCCGTTTCCCCTCCCAGCTCCTCCCGCGCCCTCTTTTTTCATCATATTTTTCACCCGCAGCTCAAGTCTTGCCTCGCACCTGTCGCTTCTCTTGTTCGTAGGGTTATCCGCTGCGGTAGCAGCCTTCTTCGAGGAATAGATCATGGGTTTGTCCATTCATACCAACTTCGCTTCTCTGACCACTCAGAACCAGCTGAACAACACCAACAAGATGCTGGGCACCGCCATGCAGCGCCTGGGTACCGGTCTTCGCATCAACTCCGCCGCCGATGATGCCGCCGGTCTGCAGATGGCCACCCGCCTGCAAGCCCAGTCCAACGGCCAGAAGGTCGGCATGCGCAACGCCCAGGACGCCGTCTCCATGATGCAGACCGCCGAAGGTGCCATGGACGAGATGACCAACATCGTTCAGCGTATGAAAGACCTGGCCACTCAGGGCGCCAACGGCACTGCGAGCGCGGAAGACCGTCTGGCCATGGGCACCGAAATGAAGGAACTGACCGCCGAGCTGAAGAACATCAGCGATAACACCCGTTTCGGTGGTGAGGCTCTGATCGGCGCTGGTGGCAAGTTCGAAGCCGGTACTGTGACTTTCCAGATCGGTGGTACTGCCGCCGAGAAGCTGGACGTCAAGGCCGACACCAACGTCAAGGCCGTCAACACCGCTATCACCACGGCGACCTCCGACCTGTCCACCGCCGATGCCACCGCTCTGGCTTCCACTGACTTCAATGCGCAGATCACCAAGATGGAGACTGCTCTGGGCGCAATCGGTACCGCCCGTTCCCAGTTCGGTGCCAACATCAACCGTCTGGAGCACACCGTCAACAACCTCTCCAACATGAAAGAGAACACCGACATGGCGAACGGCCGCATCATGGATGCCGACTTCGCCCAGGAGAGCACCAACATGACCAAGAACCAGATGCTGATGCAGGCTGGCATGTCCGTGCTGTCCAACTCCAACCAGATGACCGGCATGGTGACTTCCCTGCTGCGTTGATGGTTTGCCGGGCCGCCCCGAGAGGGGCGGCTCTTGTTTGACAACCGCTTGCCGGTTGGAAAGGGCCGAGCCGGTCTTTTCCAACAGGCATGCCACCGAATAAGGGGATAAAGATGCAAATAGATCCGGCCAGCACGGCGATGCAACTGGTAGCCGTCGAGCGCCAGAACATGGACAAGTTGCTGAAGAAGCAGCTGGACAGCGTCAAGGCGCAGCAGAGCGCCATCAGCAGCCTCACTACCAAGCTGTCGAGTTTCCAAACCCTGCTCAAGGATCTGAACAAGGCGAGCAGCCTGCAGGCTCAGAAGGCCACCCTGTCCCAGGAAGGGCTCATGACGGTGACGAGCAATGGCAAGGCCAGCTCGGGTCAGTACAGCTTCTTCGTGGAGCAGCTTGCCCAGTCCCATCAGGTCGGCTTGCAGCTTGACAGTGACACGGCACCGCTGCCGGCAGACGGCGTCTTCTCCCTGACCGTCAAGGGCAAGACCCTGGACATCGACCTGGCCTCCCTCCCGGCTGGCGCCACCGTCAAGGATCTGGTCTCCCAGATCAACAATGCCAAGGACAACCCGGGGGTGAAGGCGACCCTGGTACGTACCGACGGCAAGGTCAGCATGGTACTGACCAGCAAGGAGAGCGGCGTGGAGAACGCCATCACCCTGGGGTACAGCGGGGATGGCGCCAATGCCATCGGGGTGGCGATGGCCGGCAAGACGGACATCACCCAGGCGCAGGACGCCAAGCTGCGCATGGGGGGGGACAACCCTCTCACCATCACCTCTGCCAGCAACAAGATAGAGAACGTGGTGGATGGCCTGACGTTCCAGCTGACCAAGGCGCAAAAGGCGGATGACGCTCCGCTGCTGGTCACGGTGGATCAGGACAAGGAGGCGGTTACCGGCTCCCTCAAGAAGTTTGTCGACAGTTACAACGAGCTGGTGGACGAGCTGGCCAAGATGACCTCCAGCGATCCCAAGGCACCGGGAGCCCTTTCCTCCGACAGCGGGGTTCGCAGCCTCAAGAGCGTGATTGCCCGCAGCGTGCGGGAGCTGCCCGATGATCTGACCCTGGGGAGCCTGGGGATCAAGACCGACAAGGCGGGCAAGCTCTCCTTCAACGAGACTGACTTCAACAAGGCGCTGGAGAAGGATCCCGAGCTGCTCGGCAAGGCACTCATGGGCGACGATGGTCTGCTCAAGCGGATGAGTAATGCCCTGGACCCCTATACCAAGCGGGACGGTGCACTCAAGGGGCGCAAGACAGGTCTTGAAGCGAACGAGAAGCGGGTGAATGAGCGGATGGAGGCGCTGGATCGGCGCATGGATTCCGCGTATAAGCGCTACCTCAATCAGTTCACCACCATGAACCAGATGTTGCAGACCATGGGCGGCTTGTGAGACGGCTAGCCCGTAACACTTTGAATAAGCGAGTTTTTCATGTTTGAACCCCAAGAAGGCTATGACGCCTACCAGTTCGCCGCCACCCAGGCCAAGGCAGCGAGCGCCGATCCGCACCAGTTGGTGCTGATGTTGATGGATGGCCTGCTCGACGAAATAGCCAGGGCCGAGGGCCACATTCTGGCCAGGCAGTACGAGCGCAAGGGGCAGTCCATCAACAAGTGTCTGCAGATCCTGGGAGGGCTCGACAGTGCCCTCGACATGGACAAGGGCGGGGAGCTGGCCAGCAACCTGCACCGTCTGTACGACTACTGCGGCCAGCGGCTGTTCGAGATCAGTGTGGCCAACGATGTCGCGGGCTTTGCAGAGGTGCGTCGCATCCTGCTGGAGCTGAAAGAGGGTTGGGAAGCGATGGCCCGCCATCCCCGTTGATGCGGAAATCCACCTTCCTCATGGGGCAAAGGTCGGAACTAACGTATTGAAATATAATGTTTATATATTTGGCCTGCTCCTTGCTTGCCCGCAAGGTCGTCCTATTTTGAGGCCATCATCATGTCCATGACAGGAGCCGTGCCCCCCGGTGCGGAACGCGAGACCCGTCAGCGCCAGCTCCTGGGGCTCGGGCGTCTTATCTTGCAGCAGGCCCGCGCCGGACAGTGGGATGCGGTGCGGCTGGCGGATCAGCGTCTGGCCCAGCTGGTGGCGCATCTGAACAGCCAGCCTGCATTGTGGCAATCCCTGATGCCGGCCCGGGATCAGGTGCGCCACTGGCATCGGGAAGCCTTCGCGCTCTGTGAGCAGGAAACGGCGCTGCGCAAGCAGGAGTGGGACAGCCTCTCCCGCAAGCGGGAAGGATTGCAGGCCTACGACGAGGCGCAGACATGGGCATGATCCCTCTCCCCGTGGCAGAGACACTGCCCACTTCCCCATCCGGTGGTTTTACCCGCCTCTCCCGCCAGCCTGACGGGCAGGGGGAAGAGTACCAGCCTCTGGATCTTCCGCAGGAGGCGATGCTTCCTCCGTCCACCGCCCCTTCCGCCCCCGTCGACGAGACGGAGCAGGAGGAGAGCGTCGAAGTGGCTGCGGATGTCGCCGAGCAACTCGCCGCCTTTAACCAGATGCCACCACCTTTTGTCCGACAGGAGGAGGGACGCCTTCCTCCTGTCCGTTTGTCATCGAATGGCGGCCTTGTTCCCGTCGGGGAGGTGCAACCCGCCTCCTCGCCTGTGCTGCGCGCCCTCAGCGGGTTCGAGCGAATGGAAGGGGAGCGGATGCTGGTGCCGCCGGTTTCCGTTGGCAAGGAGAGCCTCCCTCAACCCGCCGGGGAGCTGGCCATGCGAATGCTCCAGCCAACCACCCAGGGCGAGCAGCCTGCGACCCGGAGTGCGGCAGTGGTGGTGCCTCTTCCCGGGGAGCCCGCCCCGGAGCGGGAGGTCAGCGTCACCGAATTCAAGGCAATGGCGGGGTTGTCGCCCGCGCTATCTGCCGCCAGGCCTGCGGAATACCAGTGGGCACCGGCGCGTCTTGCCGCAAGCGAGGCCCAGTGGGGCCAGCAGCTGGTCGATGTGCTCAAAGACAGGGTCGAGCTGCAGGTGAACCATAGCATCAAGCAGGCCCATATCCGCCTCGATCCCCCCGAGCTGGGTCGCCTCGAACTGACCGTGAGGATGGAAGGGGAGCGGCTCAACGTGCAGCTCAACGTGACCAACCCGGCGGTGCGTGAAGCCCTGATCCAGTCGATGGAGCGGCTTCGCATGAGTTTGGCTCCCCATCATGCCGGTGGCGTCGAGGTGAACGTGGGCCAGGGGGGAGAGCAGGAGCGGGGGGATCGCTGGCAGCAGGAAAAGATCCTGGCAGGTCGACGACAGTGGCAGGAAGAACAGGACGCATCGGGTAGTGCTGGCCAGGATTGGCTCAACACCCTGGTGTGACATTTCAAGATCTGGCAATAGCGAGAGTGATTTCAAATTATGCGGCGTGTCATGAAGTGGTTGATGGTGATAATGATGGCGCTGTGCCTGCTGGCGGCGCTGGCCTATGGCGCTTATCTCAAGCGGGATACGGTTGCCGTCTGGCTGGGCCTGGCAGAGGCCAAGCCCGAGCTGAGCAAGACGCCGCTGTTCAAACCGATGGAGCGTTTCGTCATCAGCCTGGAGGGGGACAGAGAGCCCCACTATCTGGTGCTGGAGCTGGCGCTGGTCACCCACAATCCCCAGCAACTGGAGACGCTCAACGAGCTGACCCCCCTGATCCGCAATGCCATGGTGCAATATTTCAGCCATCGCTCCCATGAGGCGGTGAAGCAGGAGCTGCAGAACATCTCGGCCCTTCAGACCTCTCTGCTCGGCAAACTGGTGGGAACCCTGGAGGGGTATGGCTACAAGCCCTATCTGGATGAAGTGCTGGTCACCAAGGTCCTGGTGCAGTAGCGAACATGATGGACGCTGGTTGGGATACTCCCTGCGAACTGACCGCCTCCGCTCCCCGCACCGGTGAGCAGGCGATCCTGAGCCGTTATCTGCCTCTGGTGAAGCGGGCAGCCACTCACCTGCGCAGTCAGGTGAGCGCCAGCTTCGATCAGGAGGACATGGAGCAGGTCGGCATGATGGGGCTGCTGGAAGCCTGGCGTCGCTATGGGGGTGAACCGGATGCCCAGTTCGAGAGCTATGCCTTCAAGCGGGTGCGGGGAGCCATGCTGGACGAGCTGCGGCGCCTCGACTGGCGCCCCCGTCAGCTGCGCCAGCAGGTGCACGGTCACAACCAGGTACAGCGGGAGCTGTTCAACCGTCTGGGGCGCAACCCGACCGAGCAGGAGCTGGCACAGGCGCTGTCCTGCACCGTCGAGGAGGTGCGCCAGCTCGCCTATGCGAGCCAGGCCGAGGCGTTGCAGAGTCTGGAGGAGTGGCTGGAGAACGGGGGCAGGGCGCCCGCATCCGAGTCTGACGATCAGGATCTGGCCATGACCCTTGCCAAGGTGCTCGGCACCCTGGACAAGCGTGAACAGCTGCTGCTTTCCCTCTATTACCAGCAGGAATTGAACATGAAGGAGATTGCACTGGTGCTCGGGCTGACCGAGTCGCGGGTGTGTCAGCTCCACAAGCAGTGCGTCCTTCAGCTCAAGCAGCGATTGGTCGACTCCATATAGTTATGCCTCTCCCCGCGGGGGGAGTCTTGTTGATTTCTGCGGGAGCATCCATGCAAAAACAGATTGGTCTTGGTGTCATTTTCGTGTGTGTGATCGGCGGCTTCATGATGGCCGGGGGGCGCCCCATCGCCCTGTGGCAGCCTGCCGAACTCATCATCATCATAGGGGCGGCGGTCGGCTCCATGTTCCTTGGCAATTCCAAGGAGGTGATGCATGAAATGTGGCGCCAGATGAAGCTTTGCTTCAAGTCCAACAAGGACGAGAAGGAGATCTATCGCGAACTGCTGACCCTGATGCACCAACTGCTGGAAGAGACCCGCAACAAGGGGATGAAGGCGCTGGACGAACACGTGGAGAATCCGCAGCAGAGCTCCGTCTTCCTCATGTATCCCCAGGTATCGGAAGATCCGCAACTGCTGGGCTTCATCATCGACAACCTGCGTCTGCTGGGCATGGGCAAGATCACGCCCCATGAGCTCGACACCATACTGGAGCAGGAGATCATGGCCATCGAGGAGGACATGCTCAAGCCCCCCCACGCGCTGCACAAGACAGGGGAGGCCTGCCCCGGCTTCGGGATCCTGGCGGCGGTGATGGGGATCATCATCACCATGCAGCAACTCGACGGCCCCCTCAGCAACATAGGGGTGCATGTGGCGGCCGCCCTGGTGGGCACCTTCATCGGCATCTTCCTCTGTTATTGCTTGCTGGAGCCCATCAGCAATGCCATGGAAGAGATGGTCAAGCGTCGTATCGGCATGCTGATGTGCATCAAGTCGATTTTGATCGCTCAGCTGCGGGGCAAGACGCCGCTGCTCTCCGTCGATTCCGGCCGCAAGATGCTGGAACCTGACGTGAAACCCAGCTTCCTCGAACTGGAAGACTGGGTGACCAACAGGGCCATGTGATGCGCAACCACGAGCAGATCGTCATCAAGCGCCAGCAGCGGCGCAGCAGCGCTCCCAAGGGGGGCGGTGCATGGAAGGTGGCCTTCGCCGACTTCACCCTGGCCATGATGGCCTTCTTCATGGTGCTCTGGATCCTGGCCGTCTCCAGCCAGGAGGAGCGGGATGTGGTGGCCAGCCGTCTGCGCGACTACAGCATCATGGACAGCGAGGCAAACCCGTTCGACATCAGCAACAGCCCCTATCCGGTGGATCTTGGCGGCAACCCCTCGGTACTGGAGGAGTTGAGTCCCCAGTTCGTGGAGGAGGGGCAGCGCATGCCCAGACACATGGAGCGGGATCGCAGCATCTTTACCGATGGTGCCAAGGGAGGCTATGAGAGCCTGCTGGTGGGCAAGATTGAGGGAGAAAAGCAGATGGCGCAGTTGGCCGGTTTCATCGGGTCCATGGCGGATCAGATGCAGGCCAGAAACAACCTGGAGCTGCAACTGGTGCCCCAGGGTCTGCGGATCCTGATCCGCGACGATGACGAGCGCGAGATGTACAGCCGTGGCAGCGCCCGCATCAGCCCCTATTTCCGCCACCTGCTGATGGCACTGGCCCCTGTCTTCCAGCGAGTGGAGAACCGGGTCATGATCTCGGGCCACACCGACAGCACCCCCTTTGCCGGTGACAACTACAGCAACTGGGAGCTCTCCTCCGATCGTGCCATGATGGCGAGGCGTGTCCTGCTTGCTGGCGGCATGCCCCCCGAGCGAGTGGGTCAGGTGGTCGCCATGTCGGATACCATGCTGGACAACACCGCCGATCCCAAAGGCAGCGAGAACCGCCGCATCGAGTTGCTGGTGATGACGACCCAGGCGGAAAAGAGCCTGGAGCAGCTGTTCAGTGCCCAAACCCAAGCCGCCACCCGGACAGCCAAGGACGCCGTTGCCCATGGAAACCCCTGACGCCGATCTCCCCCCCGTGACACCGTTCAAGGATCCCAGGCGCAAGCTGCCGCGCTGGTATCTCCATGACGGGACCACGCCCCTGGAATCCCAGAGTTGCGGCATCGCGGCCCGGCTCATGGTCTCCGGCCTGCTGTTCGACAAGCGCATCGGACGGGCGGTCATCAAGGATATCGGACCGGGTGGGGTCGGTTTCCTCGCCCCCGCCCGTTTTACCTTGCCCGATAACGTCAGCCTGTCGTTGTCACCGCGGATCGTGCTGGCGTGTCATATCACCCATCGCAGGGCCATAGGCCAGTACCTCAGCTTCTACGGCGCGCGATGGGTCGATCCTGACTCGGTGGATCTCGCGCCTGTTCTGAGCCACTGGCGCCACTGTTTCATGGCGCCAGCAGAGGGCGAGCCTGCTCCAATCCCAGTGGATCCGGCAACCGCTCAAGAGTGAGGCCTCCCCGCCCCATGTCCAGTCCCCGTGCAGGCAGCAACAGCAGGGGATCGTGCAGGCTTTCCAGGGACACGGCCCGCACCAGCTGCGGGCGTGTCTCTTGATGACGCGGGGCTGGAGGGGCCTTGCCTCCGCCATAAATGATGGGGCAGTCACTCACCTCCCGGGGATCGGGCAATCGCCAGGCGGGATTCCACCGGCTTGCCTCGTTCATGGCAACCCCCCGTTCCATGGCCCACTCCAGCAATGAGCAGCCCCCTGGCTGCCGCCAGACCCGGATATTTTCTCCCGCCTGCCAGGGCGGCAGGACAAACCCGTGCTGCGCCGCTCTGTCCAGCAATTGGGAGAGCGCGAGGAAGCGCGCCACATAGAGGCGCGTTTCGGTAGGCAACTGCAACTCCCACACATTGCGTGTCCCGCCGTTGAGCACCGCCTTCAGTACTCTTCCCTCTCCCGCGTTGTAGGCCGCCAGTGCCAGCAACCAGTCCTGCCCGAAGAATTGATGCAGCCACCCGAGGTAGGAGAGCGCCGCCTCCGTCGCCAATGGCAGGGAATAGCGGCCATCGAAGCCGTTCGTCATGGGGACGGAGAAGCGGGCTGCGGTATCCGGCATCAACTGCCAGGGCCCGGCGGCGCCCGCCGAGGAGATCACGTCAAGCCGGTAGCTGCTCTCGATCAGGGGCAGCAGTGCCAGCATGGGTGGGAGATTGCGCGTCTGAACCTGCTCCGTGACCCAGCGGATCATGGGCTGGGACTCGGCGAGCCTCGTCTGCAGGTGGCTGCGCTGGCGCAGCAGAAAGCGGGTCTGCTCGTTGACCAGCTCGGCACCCGGGCCGACAACGGGGGTAGGAAAACCCGCCTGCCAGTGATAATGATCATAGGAGTAACAAACGGCACTGCTCAGTAGCGAGAGCCCGGGGAGAAGGCGCAGGGATATTTTGGCAACAGCGGACAGAGCCTGGCGGGAAAATGATAAAAACACGATGTATCTCAACAGTTTTTGACAATATCTGTCGACTGTTCATGTGGTATCCAGGACGTGATAAGCATGATAACACGAGTAAAAAAGACCCCAAAGGCGGGCAGGGCGATTCAGAAATTTCTGCTTTATCTGATCCTCGTTAATTTTGGTTTGATGTGGCTCTATATCATGTATGCCGACGAGCTGACATTGGGCGCCAATCTACTGCTGACTTTTCTTCTCATCGTCTATAACCTGCTGCTCTGCCAGCTGGTGGTGCTGCGAGCCCGTCGGGTAGGGGATGGATACATCATCTATCCCGTGGTGGGCGTCAGCATTATCCTGTGCGCCGTCGTGCTGTTCCGTTTCATCATTTCCCCGTGAAATCGATTAATTACGAGGCACACTTCGCCGGGATGATTTAATTCCCCCATGAATAACTTGTGGAAAATCAATTCATTTAATCGGTAGTCCCATCACGCTGCGTCAATATGTTCCCCATGCCCGAGATCCTTGCTTGAAAAGCCCCCTGCTCGTCCTTAAACTTCATGGTGGAGAAAAGTGGATCAAAGTGGTTTTATTGGGCATCTAGCCTCCATAACTCACCTTCGGGGACTGCAATTTGTTGCGTGGCGCTCACGCCATCAGCCTGGACAGCAAGGGGCGGTTGGCGATTCCGACCAAATTTCGTGATTGGCTGCGCGACGAATGCGACGGTCAGCTGGTCTGCACCATCGACATCGCCCATCCCTGTCTGCTGCTTTATCCCCTGAATGAATGGGAAGAGGTGGAGCGCAAGCTGAAGACCCTTTCCAGCACCAACCCGGCGGAACGCCGCCTGCAGCGTCTGCTGCTCGGCCACGCGGCCGAATGCGAACTGGATGGCAATGGCCGTCTGCTGCTCAGCCAACCGCTGCGCAGCCATGCCGGGCTGGACAAGAAAGTCATGCTGGTGGGCCAGCTCAACAAATTCGAGCTGTGGGATGAAGCCCGCTGGCAACAACAGATCAACGACGACATCCTGGGCCTGCCCGAGGACGACTGGGCAAGTTCACCACGACTACAGGATTTTTCTTTATAAATGACCCAAGCCGCTGAACACATCACAGTGCTGTTGCACGAAGCCGTCGAAGGGCTGGCCATCAAGCCGGACGGTATCTACGTCGACGGTACCTTTGGCCGGGGGGGTCACTCTCGTCTCATTCTCCAGCATCTGGGCCCGAACGGCCGTCTGATCGCCATCGACCGGGATCCCCAGGCCATTGCCGAGGCGGCCAAGATCCAGGATCCCCGTTTCGAGATCGTGCACGGTCCCTTCTCCGGCATCACCCGCTATCTGACCGAGCGCGGCCTGCTGGGCAAGGTCGATGGCTTCCTGCTGGATCTCGGTGTCTCCTCCCCCCAGCTTGACGATGCCGAACGTGGCTTCAGCTTCATGAAGGACGGCCCGCTCGACATGAGGATGGATCCCACCTCCGGTCAGAGCGCCGCCGAGTGGCTGGCCCGTGCCGATGTGGACGACATCGCCTGGGTGCTGAAAACCTTCGGTGAGGAGCGCTTCGCCAAGAAGATTGCTCGCGCCATCGTGCACGATCGGGTGACAGAGCCCTATGTGCGCACCCGCCAGCTGGCGGAGATGATTGCCCGGGTCAACCCGAGCAAGGAGAAGGGCAAGCACGCGGCGACCCGCAGCTTCCAGGCCATCCGCATCTATATCAACAGCGAGCTGGACGAAATTGAAACCGCCCTCAACGGCGCGCTGGACGTGCTGGCTCCTCACGGTCGTCTCTCCGTCATCAGCTTCCACTCTCTGGAAGATCGGCTGGTAAAGCATTTTATTCGCAAGCATGAGAAAGGTCCGGAAGTACCCCACGGGATCCCTCTGACCGAAGCCCAGCTGGCCGGTGGTCGCAAGCTGAAGTCGATCGGCAAGGCACTCAAGCCTTCCGACCACGAGGTCAATGAAAACACCCGGTCCCGCAGCTCGGTGCTGCGGGTCGCAGAGCGTCTTGCGGAGTAAGCGATGAGCGACGTGCGCGTTCACCTCGCCAGGGAGATCGTTGCGGATCTCTGGCGCCACAAGTTGCAGGTCCTGTTGACCGTCGCCGTGCTGGTCACCGCCTTTGCGGTGATCCTGGTGACCAACATGACCCGGGGTCTGACGGCCAAGCAGAACGATCTGATGGCGGAGGAGGACAGGCTCAACATCGAGTGGCGCCACCTCTTGCTGGAACAGGGCACACTGGCTGAGCACTCCCGGGTGGCGAGTCTGGCCATGGACAAGTTGCAGATGGCTCGTCCCCTGGTGACCACTGAAAAGGTAATTACACAACCATGACACGCAAGGCCGCCACCAAGGCTCCGGCAAAGGACAAAGCCAAGGCGAAAGCACCCTCACTCTACCCGTGGCGCTTTCGTACCCTGGTTTTCTTCATCGGCATCGCGTTTGCGGGGCTGATCCTGCGGCTGGCCTGGATCCAGGTGATCGATCCGGACAGACTGCGCCAGGAGGGGGACATGCGCTCCCTGCGCACCACCTCCACCCAGGCGGTGCGCGGCATGATCACGGACCGCAATGGCGAGCAGCTTGCGGTATCCGTGCCGGTCGAAGCGGTCTGGGCCGATCCCAAGACGGTGCATGAGTCCGGTGCCATCCACAACGAGCGTGCCTGGCTGGCACTCTCCGCCGTGCTCAAGCTCGACATCAACACCCTCAAGCATCGCATCGCCAACCCGAGCAAGCGCTTTGTCTATCTGCAGCGTCAGGTGACGCCTGCGGTGGCCGAGTACATCAAGGGGTTGAAGCTGGGGGGCATCTATCTGCGCCCCGAGGCGCGCCGTTTCTACCCGACCGGCGAGATAAGCTCCCACCTGGTGGGGGTGACCAACATCGATGGCAGCGGCATCGAGGGGATTGAGCGCAGCTACAACGAGTGGCTGACCGCAACCCCTGGCGAGATGAGGGTGCGCAAGGACAGGCAGGGCCGCGTCATCGAGCGCCTGGGCCTGGTGAAAGAGGGCAAGCACGCCAACGATCTGCAACTGAGCATCGATCAGCGGGTGCAGGCGCTGGCCTATCGCGCCCTCAAACGGGCTACCGACGAGAACAAGGCCACCTCCGGCTCCATGGTGATGCTGGATGTGAAGACCGGCGAGGTGCTCGCCATGGTGAACACCCCCTCCTACAACCCGAACAACCGCGGCCAGTACCAGAGTTTCCGGGTGCGAAACCGGGTGGTGACCGATACCTATGAGCCGGGCTCCACGGTCAAGCCATTGATTTTGCTTAGTGCCTTGCAAGCCGGTGTCACCAGCTGGAAGGACTTCATCCCGGGCGGCCCCCTCTTCATCGGGGCCAAGCAGATCCGTGACGTGAGTATCCACAAGGCGACCAACCTGTACGACATCCTGCGCTACTCCTCCAACATCGGCATGTCGCGCATCGCGCTGCGGATGCCGGCCCAGGAGATGATCAACACCCTGAGCATGGTGGGCTTCGGCATGGACACCGGCAGCGGCCTGATGGGGGAGAGCAGCGGCATGCTGCCCCAGCGTCGCCGCTGGTCCGACATCGAGCGAGCCACCCTGTCGTTCGGTTATGGTCTGCGAGTGACCCCGCTGCAGCTGGCCTCCGCCTACGCCACCCTGGCCAACAAGGGCAAGCGGGTACCGCTCTCCATCATCAAGGTGACCAAGCCGCCCAAGGGTGAGCAGGTCATCGATCACAACAACGCCGCTGCCATGTTGCAGGCGCTGGAGTACGTGGTCAGCAATGCCATTCCCAAGGCCCAGATCCCCGGTTATCGGGTCGGTGGCAAGAGTGGTACCGCCAAGGTGGCCGTGGCTGGGGGCTATGGCAAGGACTACATGGCCTGGTTTGCCGGTTTCGCGCCAGCCAGCAATCCCCGTTTCGTCATGGTGGTGGTGATCAACGAGCCCAAGGGGGATGCCTACTACGGCGGTGCCGTGGCGACCCCGCCCTTTGCGGAGGCCATGGGAGGCGTGTTGCAGCTCTTCAACATCCGTCCCGATGCGATCCCGCCCGAGGTACCCGCCAAGCTTGCCCGCACGGAGGCCAACAATGGCGCACCGCGTACTTGACGGGCATCCGGCTTTCTCCATCGGCCCCGCTGCTGTCGGGGCGTTTTCCATGGCGTGTAAGAGCGCCCGCATTCCCGCATTTTCGGAGGCTTCCCATGCCGCCCCGCACACTTGATCAACTGATGAGCCGCTTCGGCATCGATGCCCCGGCGCTTTCCCTCACCGATCTCCAGCTCGACAGCCGGCGGGTCGGTCCCGGCTCGCTCTTCGTGGCGATTCGTGGCCATCAGGTGGATGGCAGGCGCTTCATCGAACAGGCGGTGGCTCAGGGAGCGACCGCCGTGCTGTTTGAGGAGGACGGAGAATTCGTCCCTCCGGCGACCCAGATCCCCTGCATCGGCATGAGGGATCTTCCCGCTCGTCTCTCCGAGCTGGCCGGTCATTTCTACGGTCACCCTGCGCAAAAGCTGCAACTGGTGGGCATCACGGGCACCAACGGCAAGAGCACCACGGCCCTGCTGGTGGCCAACTGGCGCACCCTGCTGGGGGGCAAGGCCGGGGTCATGGGCACCATAGGCAACGGTCTGTTTGGCGAGCTCATCGAAGCAGAGAACACCACGGGCAGCGCGGTCCAGGTGCAGGCCAATCTGGCCGCCTTGCAGCAGCAGGGGGCCGATCTGGTGGCGATGGAGGTCTCCAGCCACGGTCTGGTGCAGCATCGCGTGGCGGCCCTGCCGTTTGCCGCGGCAGTCTTCACCAACCTGAGCCGGGATCATCTGGACTATCACGGCACCATGGAGGCCTATGCCGCCGCCAAGGAGGAGCTGCTGAAGCTGGTGGATGAGCCTTGCGCCGTCATCAACGCCGATGACCATCTGGGACGGCAATGGCTGGCGACCTATCCCGGTGCGGTGGCCTTCGGGGTTCATGGTCCGATTGAAAACCATGCCGGACGACAACTGACGGCGCAGGATCCCCATTTCCACCAACAAGGTTTTGATACGCGCATTAACTCCAGCTGGGGGAATGGTGTATTATCCGCCCCCTTGCTCGGCCGCTTCAACGTCAGCAACGTGCTGGGCGCCATGGGCGCCATGCTGGTGCTCGGCTACGACTTCGATGACCTGCTGGCGACGGCCCCCAGACTGCAACCGGTGACCGGTCGCATGGAGTGCTTCGGCGGTGGCGATGCGCCGCTCGCCGTGGTCGATTACGCCCACACCCCGGATGCGCTGGAGAAGGCATTGCAGGCCCTGCGGGTGCACTGTCACGGCCGGCTCTGGTGCCTGGTGGGTTGTGGTGGCGACAGGGATCGCGGCAAGCGTCCCATGATGGCTGCCATGGCGGAGCAGCATGCGGACTGCGTGATCCTGACCGACGACAATCCCCGTACCGAGGAGCCGGCCCGGATCATGGCCGACATGGTGGCGGGTCTTCGCGATCCCGGCGCCGTGCAGATCGAGCACGACAGGACCAAGGCAATCCAGCTGGCACTGAGTCAAGCGAGCAAAGAGGACATCATCCTGGTGGCCGGCAAAGGCCACGAGGATTATCAGATCATTGGAACCGACAAGCGGCACTACAGCGATCGGGAAACCGTCGCAGCCGCCTTGCACACATTAATGGAGTCATTCAAATGATGACCCTCAGGCTTGCCGACCTGGCGCAGGTGCTCGATGCCCGTCTGATCGGGGGCGACCATGAGATCACGGCGGTCAGCACCGACACCCGTACCCTGGGCGCGGGGGCGCTGTTCGTGGCCCTGCGCGGCGAGCGTTTCGACGCCCACGATTTCTGCGACCAGGCGGTTGCCGCCGGCGCCAGTGCCCTGCTGGTGGAGCGCGAATTGCCGCTGGCCATTCCACAACTGGTGGTGGGCGACACCCTCAAGGGGCTTGGGCGTCTGGGCAGGCTGGTGCGCGAGCGCATCAATCCGAAAGTGCTCGCCATCACCGGCAGCTGTGGCAAAACCACGGTGAAGGAGATGGCGACGGCCATCCTGCGTTGTGAAGGGGGGGTGCTGGCTACCGCCGGCAACTTCAACAACGAGGTGGGGGTGCCGCTGACCCTGCTGCGCCTCGAGCCGCAACACCAGTTCGCGGTGATGGAGCTGGGAGCCAACCACCCGGGCGAGATCGCCTGGACCACGTCGCTCGCCAGACCCGACGCCGCCATCATCAACAACGTCGCTGCCGCGCACCTGGAAGGCTTTGGCTCCCTGGAAGGGGTGTTCCATGCCAAGAGCGAAATCTTCGAAGGGTTAGGCGAGGGCGGCACCGCCATCGTCAATGCCGACAACGAGTTCTGGCCGAAGTGGCGTGAAAAGGGCATCCACTGCGCCTTCTCCCTCGAGGATCAGCGTCAGCCGTTCCACGCCCGCGACATCGTGCTCAACGAGCAGGGTTGTGCTGGGTTCGTGATGGTGACGCCCCAGGGAGAGGTGAACCTGACCCTGGCCATTCCGGGTCGCCACAACGTGGCCAACGCCCTGGCTGCTGCCGCCGGGACCCTGGCGCTGGGCGCATCGCTTGCGTCCGTCAAGGCGGGGCTGGAGCAGATGGCGCCGGTCAAGGGCCGTTTCTGCGTGCAACGCTGGGGTGGCCTCACCCTGGTGGACGACACCTACAACGCCAGCGTGGAGTCCGTACTGGCGGGTATCGATGCCCTGACCGCCATGAACGGCTACAAGGTGCTGGTATTCGGTGACATGAAGGAGTTGGGTGAGGAGTCCGCCGCGCAGCATGCCCGGGTCGGACACCACGCCCGTGAGCAGGGCCTCGATGCCGTGCTGACCGTAGGGGAACAGAGTCGCCACACCGCAGATGCCGCGGCTGGCCGACATTTCGATAACAAGGCGTCGTTGTTTGAAGTGCTTGCGCAAATGATAAAGACACATCAGGAAATTTCGATTCTGGTCAAGGGCGCCCGTGGCTCCCGCATGGAAGATATCGTCGAGATGGTCAAGGGCCATCAGGAGTCAGCCACATGCTAGTCTGGCTGGCGGAACTGCTCACCCCGCACTTCACCTTCTTCAACGTCTTCTCCTACCTGACGTTTCGCGCCATCCTGTCGATCATCACCGGTCTGGTGGTGGCGCTCTGGATGGGGCCGCGCCTCATCCGTCGCCTGCAGATCATGAAGTTCGGCCAGGTGATCCGCAACGACGGTCCCGAATCCCACCTCAGCAAGAAGGGCACCCCGACCATGGGCGGCCTGATGATCATTGCCGCCATCTTCACTTCTGTGCTGCTCTGGTGCCGCCTCGACAACCCCTATGTCTGGCTGGTGCTGTTCGTGCTGGGGGCCTATGGTGCCATCGGCTTTGCCGATGACTATCTCAAGGTGGTGCGCAAGAACACCGACGGCCTCATCGCCCGCTGGAAGTACTTCTGGCAGTCTGCGGTCGCGCTGGGTGTGGCAGTCTTCCTCTACGCCACGGCCACCCACGATGGCCAGACCCAGCTGGTGGTGCCCTTCCTCAAGGATGTGATGCCCCAGCTCGGCCTGATGTTCATCCTGCTGACCTACTTCGTCATCGTCGGTACTTCCAACGCGGTCAACCTGACCGATGGCCTGGATGGCCTCGCCATCATGCCGACCGTGATGGTAGCGGGGGGCTTCGCCCTGATCGCCTGGGCGACCGGCAACGTCAACTTCGCGAACTACCTGCACATTCCCTACGTGCCCTACACCTCCGAGCTGGTGATCGTCTGTACTGCCATCGTGGGCGCGGGGCTGGGCTTCCTCTGGTTCAACACCTACCCGGCCCAGGTCTTCATGGGGGACGTGGGTTCCCTGGCCCTGGGCGGCGCGCTCGGTACCATAGCCGTGCTGGTGCGCCAGGAGTTCCTGCTGGTGATCATGGGGGGCGTCTTCGTGATGGAGACCGTCTCGGTGATCCTGCAGGTCGGATCCTACAAACTGCGCGGCGTGCGGATCTTCCGCATGGCCCCCATCCATCACCACTATGAGAAGAAGGGCTGGCCGGAGCCGCGCGTCATCGTGCGCTTCTGGATCATCACCCTCATGCTGGTGCTGCTTGGCCTCGCCACCCTGAAGGTGAGGTAAGCCATGGTCATCATCATCGGACTCGGCAAAACCGGACTCTCCTGCGTCGATTACTTCCTCGACCGCGGCGTCACGCCGCTGGTGATGGACACCCGTGCCAATCCGCCGGGCAAGGACGAGCTTCCCCCTGAGGTAGAGCTCATCCACGGGCTGGACGCGGAGCGGCTCAAGCAGGCGCACATGATAGTGGCGAGCCCGGGCATCGCCCTGGCGACTCCGGAGTTGAAGGCCGCCGCCGAGTTCGGGGTGCGCATCGTCGGTGACATCGAACTGTTCGTGCGTGAAACCCAGACACCCGTCATCGCCATCACCGGTTCCAACGGCAAGAGCACGGTCACCACGCTAGTGGGTGAGATGATCGCCGAGGCGGGGCTCAAGGTCGGTGTGGGGGGCAATATCGGCACCCCGGCGCTGTCGCTCCTCAAGCAGCCCATGGATCTCTGCGTGCTGGAGCTCTCCAGCTTCCAGCTCGAGACCACCTACAGCCTGCGGGCCGCCGCCTCCGTGGTCCTGAACCTCAGTGAAGATCATATGGATCGCTATGCCGGCATGGCGGATTACCGCGCCGCCAAGATGGAGATCCATCAGCACTCCCAGCACATCCTGATCAATCGCGACGATCCCCAGACCCTGCCCGATGTGGGTCAGGTGTGGCAGAGTTTCGGCCTCGACTGCAACGGCTACGGTCGCTGCGAGCTGGAGGGCCGTCACTGGCTGACTTTGCACGGTGAGCCGCTCCTGGCGGTGGACGAGATGAAGATAGTGGGTGCCCACAACCAGGCCAATGCCCTGGCGGCCATGGCCCTGTGCGATGCGGTGGGCATTCCCCGCGAGGCACAACTTGCCGTGCTGCGCCGCTTTGAAGGCCTGCCTCACCGTGCCCGCTTCGTGCGGGAGGTAAATGGGGTGCGCTGGATCAACGACTCCAAGGCCACCAACGTGGGGGCGACCCTGGCCGCCGTGGCCGGGGTGCGTGAAGCGGTCAAGGGCCGCCTGCTGCTGCTGGCCGGTGGCCAGGGCAAGGGCCAGGACTTCGGCCCGGTGCAGGCCCTGCTCGGCAGCCAGATCGATCACATGTACTGCTTTGGCCAGGATGCCGAGGTGCTGCTGGCCCTGGGCGAACAGACCGAGCGGGTTGCCGATCTTGACGCTGCTGTCGCCAAGGCGGCGGCCGACGCCAGGCCCGGAGACTGGGTGCTGCTGGCGCCGGCCTGCGCGAGCCTGGATCAGTTCAAATCCTTTGAAGCGCGCGGCGATCGCTTCACCGAACTGGTGATGGGCTTATGAACGCCCTGCGCGTGGTTGCGGGATTCTTGCAGCGCTGGTTGCTACCGGCACGCCCCGCTGGTCTTTACGATCGGCAACTGGTGGTACTGGCTCTCGCCCTGATGGGCGTCGGGCTGGTGATAGTGGCGTCCGCTTCCATTCCTGAGGGGATCGCCATCAACAACGATCCCTTCATGTTCGTGAAGCGCCACGGCATGTTCCTGGTGATGGCGCTGGGTATCTCCTGGTTCGTGTTGCAGGTACCCATGGCACGCTGGCAGCACTACAACGGCCCCATGTTGTTGCTGGCCATCGTGCTGCTGGTGATGGTGTTGCTGGTGGGGCGCAGCGTCAACGGCTCGGTACGCTGGCTGCCGCTGGGCCCCTTCAACCTGCAGCCGGCCGAGTTCGGCAAGCTGGCGCTGTTCGTCTATCTGGCGGGTTATCTGGTGCGCCGTCAAAGCGAGGTGCGCGAGCGCTTCATCGGCTTCATGAAACCCATGGCGGTGCTGTTCGTGGTGGCCATCCTGCTGCTGGCCCAACCGGATCTCGGGTCAGTGGTGGTGATGTTCGTCACCTCCCTCGGGATGCTGTTCCTGGCCGGTGCCCGGCTGGTGCAGTTCATCGGTCTCATCCTGGTGGGGGTGAGCGCCGTAGTGACCCTGATCATCGCGGAGCCCTACCGGATGCGGCGGGTGACCTCCTTCCTCGACCCCTGGGCCGATCCCTTCGGCAGCGGCTATCAGCTGACCCAGTCCCTGATGGCCTTTGGTCGGGGGAGCTGGTTTGGCGAGGGGCTCGGCAACTCCATCCAGAAGATGGAGTACCTGCCGGAGGCCCACACCGACTTCGTGTTCGCCATTCTGGGCGAAGAGCTGGGCTACGTGGGGGTGCTTGGCGCACTCTTCCTGATTTTTGCGCTGGCGGTGAAGGCGCTCAAGCTGGGTCACCAGGCGCTGGTGGCCGAGCGGCTCTATGAAGGTTATCTGGCCATCGGCATCGGCATCTGGTTCAGCTTCCAGACTTTCGTCAACGTCGGTGCCGCCAGCGGCATGATGCCTACCAAGGGGCTGACCCTGCCGCTGGTCAGTTATGGCGGCTCCAGTCTCATCATCATGATGGTGGCGGTGAGCATGTTGATTCGTATCGATTTCGAGTTACGCCAGGCGAGTGCCCAGGCGCGCGTGCGGGAGGTTGTGTGAGCAAGACGTTACTGGTGATGGCGGGTGGTACCGGGGGCCATGTGTTCCCCGGCCTGGCCGTCGCCGATCGCCTCAAGGCCCAGGGCTGGACCATCCACTGGCTCGGCACTGCCGACCGGATGGAGGCGGAGCTGGTGCCTGCCCATGGTTATCCCATCTCCTTCATCGACATCCAAGGGGTGCGTGGCAACGGCATCAAGCGTCTGCTCGCGGCGCCCTACCGTGTCATCAAATCCGTGCTGCAGGCCCGCCAGGTGCTCAAGACCATCCAGCCCGATGTGGTGCTGGGCATGGGGGGCTTCGCCTCCGGCCCGGGTGGCGTGGCCGCCTGGCTGTCCGGCATTCCGCTGCTGCTGCACGAGCAGAATGCCGCCGCCGGCCTGACCAACAAGCTGCTGGCCCGTATCGCCAGGCGGGTACTGATGGCCTTCCCCGGTGCCTTCGCACCCAATGCCCGCACCGCCGTGGTGGGCAACCCGGTGCGCCCCGAGGTGGTGGCGCTGCCGGATCCCCAACTGCGCAGCAGCAGCGATCCTCTGCGCCTGCTTGTGGTCGGTGGCAGCCTGGGGGCCCGGGTCCTCAACGAGCAGGTGCCTCCTGCGGTTGCAGCTGCCGGTGTGCCCATCGAGGTGCGTCACCAGTGCGGCAAGGGCAACGGGGAGGCCGTGGCTGCCTCCTATGCCGGGCTGGGGGTCGAGGCCGAGGTGAGTGAATTTATCAAGGACATGGCGGATGCCTATGCCTGGGCGGACCTGGTGGTGTGCCGCGCCGGCGCATTGACCGTCTCCGAAGTGGCCGCCGCTGGTGTGGCCGCCATCTTCGTGCCCCTGCCCCATGCGGTGGACGATCACCAGACCCGCAACGCCCTGACCCTGGTCGACGGCGGTGCGGCCGAGTTCCTGCCCCAGTCCGAGCTGACGCCGGCGGCTCTGGCGTCGCGCCTATCCTGGCTCGCCGGGCGCAGGGAAACCCTGTTGAACATGGCCCAGGCCGCGCGCCGGGTCGCCATCATCGATGCCGCCGAACGGGTTGCCGATGAGTGCAAACGGCTCGCCACCGGCTGAGCCAAACGAGATGGAAGGCCAAGATGTGCCGCCAAGGCCCCGCTTCTGTCTTCGAACTGATGAATGTCGCCGAATGAAAATGGCCTGTGGCCGCGAATTGAGAAAGAACTATGACCAAGGTTGAACTGGCAAAACTGCGTACCGTTATCCCCGAAATGCGCCGCGTGCGTCGCATCCACTTCATCGGCATCGGTGGCGCCGGTATGGGCGGTATTGCGGAAGTGCTTGCCAATGAAGGGTATCAGGTGACCGGCTCGGATCTGGCCCGCAACGGGGTGACCGAACGCCTGGCCTCTTTGGGCGCACACATTTTTGTCGGTCACAGTGCCGAGCATGTGGACGGTGCCAGCGTGGTGGTGGTTTCCACCGCCATCAAGCAGGACAACCCCGAGCTGCTGGCTGCCCGCGAGCTGCGTATTCCCGTGGTGCGCCGCGCCGAAATGCTGGCGGAACTGATGCGCTTCCGTCACGGCATCGCCATCGCTGGGACCCACGGCAAGACCACCACCACCAGTCTGGTGGCGAGCATCTATGCCGAGGCGGATCGCGACCCCACCTTCGTCATCGGCGGTCTGCTCAACAGCGCCGGCACCAATGCCCGCCTGGGCAGCAGCCGTTATCTGATTGCCGAGGCGGACGAGAGCGACGCCTCCTTCCTGCATCTGCAACCCATGGTCTCCATCGTGACCAATATCGAAGCGGATCACATGGACACCTATGGTGGCGATTTCTCCAGGTTGAAGGCCACCTTCATCGGTTTCCTGCACAACCTGCCGTTCTACGGCCTGGCCGTGGTGTGCGTGGATGACCCCGTGATCCGCGGCATGCTGCCGGAGATCGCCCGTCCTACCCTCACCTACGGTCTGAGCGATGATGCCGATGTGCAGGTGCTGGACTTCGTGCAGACCAGCAATCGCAGCCGCTTCCGGGTGCGCCGGGCAGGGGCGGGTGAGCTGGAGGTGACCCTGAATCTGCCGGGCATCCACAACGCCCTCAACGCCGCCGCTGCCATCGCGGTGGCAACCGAAGACGGCATCGGCGACGAGGCCATCATCCAGGCGCTCGCCAAGTTCGAAGGGGTGGGTCGCCGCTTCCAGCAATATGGCGAGTTCGAGACGGGTCGCGGCAAGGCCATGCTGGTGGACGACTACGGTCACCACCCGAGCGAGGTCAAGGTAACCATCAACGCCGCCCGCGCCGGCTGGCCCGAGAAGCGGCTGGTGATGGTGTTCCAGCCCCACCGTTACAGCCGCACCCGGGATCTCTACGAAGATTTCGCGGATGTGCTTTCCAAGGTGGACGTGCTGGTGATGCTGGAGGTCTATGCCGCCGGTGAGGAGCCCATTCCCGGTGCCGATGGCCGTGCCTTGTGCCGTTCCATCCGCTCCCGCGGCACCCTGGAGCCCATCTTTGTCGCAACGCCGGATGATGTGCCCGCGGTGCTGGCCGACCTGATTGGCGAGGGGGATCTGGTATTGACCCAGGGGGCGGGTAACGTCGGTGCGCTGGCCCGTCGTCTCGGCGAGATGAAATTGAGCGTGGATAGCATGAAATCCGGTGCCTGAGGGCCCAATGAGTATTTTGACCGCCAAGCCGAGGCCTATATAATGGCGAACCGGTCTGCAAGTGGCCGGCATGGCGCGTTTTACGGGGATCGATCGGGTGGAGGCAAGGGCACAAGGGCGCACCAAGGGGGGCTTCATCGCCGGGGTGGCATTTTTCATCCTGGTCATGTGGGGGCTCTACCAGACTGCGCTGGATGTTAAAGACTGGCTGACGGATGCCAGTCGGTTGCCCATGAGCGAGCTGTTGCTGCAGGGGCAACACGAATATTTGAAGGCCGATGAGTTGCGTGCTGCCGTGCTGGATGGTGCCGAACTTCGCAACTTCTTCGAGCTGGATGTGAACGAATTGCAGGCGCGTCTGAACGCCCTGCCCTGGGTGGCCCAGGTCTCGGTGCGAAAGAAGTGGCCGAACAAGATCAAGGTCTATCTCACGGAACAGGATGTGGCGGCTCGCTGGAACGGCAACCGCTTCGTCAACACCAAGGGTGAGGTATTCAGTGCCCCGGACAGGGTGAAGAAGCCCCTGATGCAGTTGTCCGGGCCCGATGGTCAGGCCGCCAAGGTGCTGGAAGCCAGCCATCAGTACGAAACGCTGCTGGCGGCCAAGGGATACAAGTTGCTGGGGGTGAATCTGACCCCCCGCCATGCCTGGGAACTGACCCTGGATGGCAACATTCAGCTGTTTGTGGGGCGCTCGGATATCGCGCTTCGTCTGCAGCGGTTTATCGATGCCTTTCCGGTCATCGAGCCTCGTGAGCGGGTTGCTTACGTGGATCTTCGATACGACACCGGGATGGCAGTTGGCTGGAAGAAAAGCGAAGAGAAAGTGAATGACCAACACCGCAGATAGAAATTTGATTGTCGGACTGGATATCGGCACGACCAAGGTGGCGGTACTGGTTGGCGAAGTATTGCCCGATGGCGAACTCAATGTCATCGGCATGGGCAGCCACGCTTCTCGCGGGATGGAGAAGGGCGGGGTCAATGACCTCGACTCCGTGGTCAAGTCCCTGCGCCGCGCGGTGGAAGAGGCCGAGATGATGGCAGACTGCCAGATCAGTTCCGTCTATCTGGGGCTGTCCGGCAAGCACATCGATTGCCGCAACGAGACCGGCATGGTGCCCATCTCCGACGAAGAGGTGACCCAGGAGGATGTGGACAACGTCATCCACACCGCCAAGTCGGTGCGGTTGTCTGACGAGCTGCGGGTGCTGCACGTGCTGCCCCAGGAGTTCGCCATCGACTATCAGGAAGGGATCAAGAACCCGGTCGGCCTCTCCGGCGTGCGGATGGCAGCCAAGGTGCATCTCATCACCTGCCACAACGACATGGCGCGCAACATCGAGAAGTGTGTGGAGAAGGTGGGTCTGCGGGTGGATCAGCTGATCTTCTCCGCCCTGGCCTCCAGCTACGCCGTGCTGACCGAAGACGAGAAGGAGCTGGGTGTCTGCGTGGTGGACATCGGTGGCGGCACCATGGACATGTCGCTCTTTACCGGCGGCGCCCTGCGTCACACCAAGGTGATTCCCTATGCCGGCAGCACGGTGACCAGCGACATCGCCTATGCCTTCGGCACGCCGCCGCTGGATGCGGAGGCGATCAAGGTGCGCTACGGCTGCGCCCTCGGCCGCCTGGTCAGCAAGGAAGACAATATCGAAGTGCCCAGTGTCGGCGGTCGCCCGGCGCGCAGCCTGCAACGGCAGACACTGGCGGAAGTGATTGAACCCCGTTACACCGAGTTGCTCTCCATGGTGAATGACGAGCTGGTGCGGGTGCAGAGCGAATTGAAGGCACAGGGGGTCAAGCATCAGCTGGCCGCCGGTGTGGTCTTGACCGGTGGCGCGGCCCAGATCGAAGGCATTGTGGAGTGCGCAGAGCAGATCTTCCAGAGCCAGGTCCGGGTGGGCGAACCCATGAATATCCGGGGATTGAGTGACTACGTACAGGCACCGGTGTACTCGACTGCGGTCGGGTTGTTGCAGTACGGCCGCACCAACCAATCCACCGGCAGTAACAAGGAATATGCCGCCAAGGCAAGCGTAGGTGGGCTGGTCAAACGGGTCAGCAACTGGTTGCGTGGCGAGTTCTAAAGATTTTGCTGAGTCAGGCAAATAAAGCGGAGAGACAACATGTTTGAATTTATGGATAGCCACACTGACGAAGCCGTCATCAAGGTGATAGGTGTGGGTGGCGGCGGCGGCAACGCAGTCGAGCACATGGTTCGTCAAAACATCGAAGGTGTCGAGTTCATCACCGTGAACACCGACGCCCAGGCACTGCGCAACTCCAGTGCCAATACCACCTTGCAGATCGGCGGTGGCATCACCAAGGGTCTGGGTGCCGGGGCCAACCCGGAAGTGGGTCGTGACGCCGCCATGGAAGACAGGGAAGCGCTGCGCGAGCTGCTGACCGGTTCCGATATGGTGTTCATCGCTGCCGGCATGGGTGGTGGTACTGGTACAGGTGCTGCACCGATCGTGGCCGAAGTGGCCCGCGAGATGGGTATCCTGACCGTTGCCGTCGTGACCAAGCCGTTCTCCTTCGAAGGGAAGAAGCGGATGGGCTTCGCCGCTCACGGCATCGAAGAGCTCTCCAAGAACGTCGACTCCCTGATCACCATCCCCAACGACAAGTTGCTGAAGGTGCTGGGTCGCGGCATCTCCCTGCTGGACGCCTTCAAGGCGGCCAACGACGTGCTGCTGGGTGCAGTACAGGGCATCGCCGAGCTGATCACCCGCCCGGGCCTCATCAACGTCGACTTCGCGGACGTACGTACCGTGATGCGCGAGATGGGTACCGCCATGATGGGTACCGGTTCCGCCTCAGGTGACGATCGTGCCGAAGAAGCGGCCGAGAAGGCCATCTCCAGCCCGCTGCTGGAAGACGTGGATCTGGCCGGTGCCCGCGGCATCCTGGTCAACATCACTGCTGGCATGGACATGACCATCGAAGAGTTCGAGACCGTGGGTAACGCGGTCAAGGCCTTCGCGTCCGAGAACGCTACCGTGGTGGTGGGTACCGTAATCGACCCGGAAATGCACGACGAACTGCGCGTTACCGTAGTGGCGACCGGTATCGGTGCCGAGCGCAAGCCCGACATCACTCTGGTCAAGAACAACATGGTTCAAGAGCGTCCGGCCCGTCAGCCCCTGATCAGCGAAGCCCTGCAGTCTCGCGTGATGGAAGAGGCCCCGGCCAAGGTGGTGAACGCCGAGCCGCAAGCTCGTCGCGAACCTGATTATCTCGATATTCCTGCGTTCCTGCGCAAGCAGGCAGACTAAGCCTCTGATGGCTCTGGTTTGTTTGTTGCTTAAGGATTGTGCTAAGATGGCCCGGCAACGACCATCTGGTCAGGAATTTGAGCTGTTAAAGCGGATACGCCCATGATTAGACAAAGAACCTTGAAAACGAGTGTCCAGGCCACCGGTGTGGGCCTGCATTCGGGCCGGAAAGTCACTATGACGTTCCGTCCGGCGCCTGTTAACACAGGGATCGTTTACTTGCGTACCGATCTGAATCCTGTGGTCGCGCTGCCAGCCAACGCCGATCAGGTGCGTGATACCGTGCTTTGTACCGCTCTGGTGAACGAAGCCGGTGTTCGCGTGTCGACCATCGAACATCTGTCTGCCGCTCTGGCCGGGATGGGCATCGACAACCTCTATGTCGAGGTTGATGCCCCCGAGATCCCGGTAATGGACGGCAGTGCGCATCCGTTCATCTATCTGCTGCAGGAAGTGGGTATTCGTGAACAGAACGCACCCAAGCAGTTCGTGCGGATCAAGCAGAGCATCCGGGTTGAAGACGGCGACAAGTGGGCGGAATTCCACCCCTATCGCAACGGCTTCAAGATGGATCTCGAGATCGATTTCCAGCATCCGGTGTTTGAAGGCCGCAACCAGCGTTGCGTGCTGGACTTCTCCGGCAGCTCCTTCGTGAAAGAGATCAGCCGCGCCCGTACCTTCGGCTTCATGCGTGATATCGAGTACCTGCGTTCCCAGAACCTGGCACTGGGCGGCAGCCTGGAAAACGCCGTGGTGCTGGATGACTACCGGGTGCTGAACGAAGATGGTCTGCGCTACGAAGACGAGTTCGTGAAGCACAAGATGCTGGATGCCATCGGCGATCTGTACATGTGCAATCGCAGCATCATCGGTGAATTCCGTGCATACAAGACGGGCCATGCCCTGAACAACAAGCTGCTGCGTGCCCTGCTGGCCCAGCAGGAGGCCTGGGAACTGGTGACCTTCGAGGGTGAGGGCGACAAAGCGCCTATCGCTTACTACGACAACGGTCTGGTTCTGGCCTGATAGCTGTGCAACAGGACGTCGGTCATCTCTCCGCACCGACGTCCTGTCATTTGTTTATTCCATCCTTTAATACCGATTATCTCCCGGTTTTATTGCCCGTGCAGGCCCTTGGCCTCACCTGACCGAGAAGACAGATTTCTATGAGCATTACCCTGATCCTCCACGGTAAGCAGCGCCGCAGGTTGCACTTACCCAAACAACGTCTGGCCTGGGTCGGCGGTATTCTCTTCACTGTATTGGCCTTGGGGGGCGGCTGGCTCTGGCAGAGCTGGCAGCAGAAAATGGAGGCGCTGGAAGTGGCGCTGACCCTGGCGCAGCAGCAAAAATCCACGCAAGGGGCCGATGAAGCCCGCGAACAGCTTGCCATGCTGGCCGCCCAGGTGGGCACCATGCAGGGACAACTTGGTCGCCTCAACGCCCTCGGCGAGCGCCTGACCGAGAAGGCGGACCTCGATCCCGAGGAGTTCAACTTCAAGGAGCTGCCCCCGATGGGCGGCCCTTCCTACGATGCAGACCTGGAAGTCAGCCTGGGTGAGCTGCAAGATTCCATGGAACACCTCAGCCGTCAGCTCAGCAGCCGCGAAGAACAGCTGTCGGTACTTGAATCCTTCATCATGAACCACCATATCACCGATGCGGGTTTCATCCCCGGCTCACCGGTCAAGCAGGAGCGTGTCTGGATCTCCTCCGGTTTCGGTGGGCGGGTCGATCCGTTCAACGGTCGCGCCAAGATGCACAAAGGGGTGGATTTCCGCGGCAGGCCCGGCACCCCCATCCTGGCGACAGGCAAGGGGATTGTCAGCTGGGCGGGGCGCCATCCGGAGTTTGGCAACATGGTGGAGATTGACCATGGCAATGGTCTGGTCACCCGCTATGCCCACAATTCCAAGTTACTGGTGGATGTGGGCACCCTGGTCGATGAGGGCCAGAAGATTGCCCTGATGGGGCGAACCGGTCGTGCAACCGGAGTTCATTTGCATTACGAAGTGTTGAAAGATGGTCGTCAGGTCAACCCCGCGCGCTTTCTGAATGCCAGACGGGGTTAGGTTTTTTCTTCAGGTTCCAGTGACGGAACGCTTATATAACCAAAACAGTTGGTACCCATGATTAGCACACTGCTCACCAAGATTATCGGCAGCCGGAACGACAGAACGCTCAAGGCTTTGCGCAAAATTGTAAAACAAATCAATGCGATGGAGCCTCAGTTCGAGGCACTGTCCGATCAGGAACTGCAGGCGAAGACCGCCGAGTACCGTCAGCGTCTGGAGCAGGGCGAAACACTGGAGCAGTTGCTGCCGGAAGCGTTCGCCACCGTCCGTGAAGCCTCCCGCCGTGTGTTCGGCATGCGTCACTTCGACGTCCAGCTGATCGGCGGCATGGTGCTGAACTCCAACCGCATCGCCGAAATGAAGACAGGTGAAGGTAAAACCCTGACGGCCACGCTGCCGGCCTACCTGAACGCCCTGACCGGCCGCGGTGTGCATGTCGTGACGGTGAACGACTATCTGGCCAAGCGTGATGCGGAAGCCAACCGCCCGCTGTTCGCCTTCCTCGGCATGACGGTGGACTGCAACGTGCCCGGCATGGATGCATCCCAGAAGCGCGATGCCTACGCTGCCGACATCACCTACGGTACCAACAACGAATTCGGTTTCGACTACCTGCGCGACAACATGGCATTCTCGCCGGAGCAGCGCGTACAGCGTCCGCTCAACTACGCGCTGGTGGATGAGGTGGACTCGGTGCTCATCGATGAAGCCCGCACCCCGCTCATCATCTCCGGGCCGGCGGAAGACAGCTCCGCCATGTACACCCAGATCAACAAGTTGATCCCCCTGCTGGTCAAGCAGGACAAGGAAGACTCCGAGGAGTACACCGGCGACGGCCACTACACGGTGGACGAGAAGAACCGCCAGGCGCTGCTGACCGAAAACGGCCAGATCTTCGTGGAAGAGCTGCTCAAGAAAGAGGGGCTGCTGGCCGAGGATGACTCCCTGTTCTCCGCCACCAACATCAGCCTGCTGCATCACGTCAATGCCGGCCTGCGTGCGCACACCCTGTTCGAGCGCAACGTCGACTACATCGTCCAGAAGGACGAGATCGTCATCGTCGACGAGCACACCGGCCGCACCATGCCGGGTCGTCGCTGGTCAGACGGTCTGCACCAGGCGGTCGAGGCGAAGGAAGGGGTCAAGATCCAGAACGAGAACCAGACCCTGGCCTCCATCACCTTCCAGAACTACTTCCGTCTGTACGACAAGCTGGCAGGCATGACCGGTACTGCGGATACCGAAGCCTTTGAATTCCAACAGATCTATGGCCTGGATACCGTGGTCATCCCGACCAACAAGCCGATGGTGCGCAAGGACATGGGCGATCTCGTCTACCTGACCGCCCAGGAGAAATACGCGGCCATCGTGCAGGACATTCGCGAGTGCGTGAAGCGCGGCCAGCCCGTGCTGGTCGGTACCGTCTCCATCGAGAACTCCGAGCTGCTCTCCGGCATCCTGACCAAGGAAAATATCCCGCACAAGGTACTGAACGCCAAGTTCCATGCCATGGAAGCGGAGATCGTCGCCCAGGCCGGCCAGACCGGCGCCGTCACCATCGCCACCAACATGGCCGGTCGTGGTACCGACATCGTGCTGGGCGGCAACTGGCAGGCGGAGATCGCCCAGCTGGAAAACCCGTCAAGCGAGCAGATTGCCGAGCTGAAAGCGGCCTGGCAGGTGCGTCATGACGAAGTACTGGCGGCCGGTGGTCTGCACATCATCGGTACCGAGCGTCACGAATCCCGCCGTATCGACAACCAGCTGCGCGGCCGTTCCGGTCGTCAGGGTGATCCGGGTTCCTCCCGCTTCTACCTCTCCATGGAAGATACCCTGATGCGGATCTTCGCCTCCGACCGCGTGACCGGCATGATGAAGAAGCTGGGCATGGAAGAGGGCGAGGCCATCGAGCATCCCTGGGTGACCAAGGCCATCGAGAATGCCCAGCGCAAGGTGGAAGGTCGCAACTTCGACATCCGTAAAAACCTGCTCGAGTTTGACGACGTGGCTAACGATCAGCGCAAGGTGGTCTACGAGCAGCGCAACGAACTGCTGGACACCAACGACATCTCCGAGACTATTCACGTCATCCGTGACGACGTCTACGGCGCCATCATCGACGAGTACATCCCGCCCCAGTCCCTGGAAGAGATGTGGGACGTGCCGGGTCTGGAAGCGCGTCTGAAGTCCGATTTCGCCCTGGATCTGCCGTTGCAGCAGTGGCTGGCGGAAGACGACAAGCTGTATGAAGAGAAGCTGCGTGAACGCATCCTGGATGAAGCCACCAAGCTCTATGCCCACAAGGAAGAGCTGGTCGGCAAGGAGGTGCTGCGCAACTTCGAGAAGGCGGTGATGCTGCAAACGCTGGATGGTCTGTGGAAGGAGCACCTGGCGGCCATGGATCACCTGCGTCAGGGCATCCATCTGCGCGGCTACGCACAGAAGAACCCCAAACAGGAGTACAAGCGCGAATCCTTCGATCTGTTTACCCAGATGCTGGAGACCCTCAAGCGCGACGTGGTCAGCATCCTGAGCCGGGTACAGGTGCAGGAGCGGGATGTGGAGGCGATGGAAGAGCAGCAGCGCCAGCAGGCCGAAGCCGCTCCCCGTACCTACACCCATGCCACGGCCGAAAACCAGCTGGCTGACGAGGATACGGGTGGGGCCGAGGGCCATACCACCTTCGTGCGCGACGAGCAGAAGATCGGGCGCAACGATCCCTGCCCCTGTGGTTCGGGTAAAAAATACAAGCACTGTCACGGTCAGCTGACCTGACACCCTGCCATGATGAATACACCGCCTCCGGGCGGTGTATTCATTTTCGGACCAAGGAGGGGACGATGAGCAGATTGCCGGCGGGATGGGATGGGGAGTCACATGGGTACTGGCTGCAGGAGAGACGCCAGGAGGCGATCCGTTGTGTGCTGAGCAGGCTGAACGCAGAGACGAACAAATCCGTTCCCCTGCAACTGCAGTTTGCCTATTACCTCTTTTTGTCCGGCGATCCCGCCTCGGCGGCACAGGTGCTGACGCTGGCGTACCGGTCCGCGCCCGATAACACTGAGGTGCTGCGCAATCTCTGTGTCTGCCTCTCGCGCTCCGATCAGCATGAGCGGGCCGTGACGCACCTGGCCGAACTGGTGCGGCGCGAGCCGGATGATTATCTGGTCCATGACGGGCTTTGCACTTCCCTTGCCAAGCTAGGACGCCATGAAGAAGCGGCACAAGCGGGAACCCGTGCCCTGACTCTCAAGGATGAGGCCGTCTCGCAGCCTGTCGCGGGGTGGGTGCTGCCGGCAGAGGGGCCGGATGTCTGGCTCGCGGAGCAGGGGGACAAGCAGGCAGTCATCGCCTTCTCCTTGTGGGGAGCACAGCCTCGCTATTTGCGGGGAGCGCTCGACAATGTGCTGGCCGCAGCTTACCTCTATCCGGGCTGGCGGGTGCGCTTCTATGTGGATGGCAGTGTCCCTCAGGGGTTTCTGGCCTGCCTGCAGGAACATGGCGCCGAGATAAAGGTGCAGCCCGATGGTCAATCCCAGCGTCAGCGCCTCTGCTGGCGCTTCCAGGTCGCCAATGATCCCGGAGTGGGGCGCTTCCTTGTGCGCGATGCGGACTCCGTGCTGAATCTGCGGGAGCGGCTGGCGGTCGATGACTGGCTTGCATCGGGGCGCTGGTTCCATATCATGCGTGACTGGTGGAGCCACACCGATCTGGTGCTGGCCGGCATGTGGGGCGGTGTGGCCGGTGTGCTGCCTCCCCTTGCGCCGCTGATGGCGAGCTATCAGCCCAGTACCATGGAAACACCGAACATCGACCAGTGGTTCTTGCGAGACTGTTTATGGCGCTATCTGCGCCAGAGCGCGCGGGTACACGATCGTTGTTTCACTCCGCCCGGTGCGGTGCCCTGGCCGCAGGTTGCGCCGCCGGGCAATGAGCATGTCGGGCAGGATCTCTTCAGGGCCCGGGGGGATCAGCAGGCCATTCGGCTTGCCCCCTGGATCGCCCGTTTGCCGTGTTTACGCTGAGGACAATGATGGAACAGAAGAAACGGATCTGGGTGGCGGTGGGCGTCATCGAGAACGAACGGGGCGATATCTTCATCGCCAAACGCTCAGCCGATCGCCATCAGGGGGATCGCTGGGAGTTTCCCGGCGGCAAGGTGGAGTCGGGGGAGGATCTGCTCACCGCGCTGGACAGGGAATTGTGGGAAGAGATCGGGATCCGGGTGCAGGATTGTGCCCCCTTCATGGAGCTGCACCACGACTACCCCGACAAGCAGGTCTTGCTGGATATCTGGAAGGTGACCCGCTTCCACGGCGAGCCCTTTGGCAAGGAGGGGCAGGAGTGTCGCTGGGTGCCACTGGCCTCGCTGCACGAATACCGCTTCCCGGATGCCAACGGCCCCATCGTCGCGCGGTTGCAGGCCTCGCTTGCCTGAAAGGGAATCGATACCAACGAAAAAGGGCCTGAGGGCCCTTTTTTGATCGTGAAGTGTTTATTGCCAGGGATCGCCCTGTTCCGGGTCGGGCAGCAGATCCGGGTTGATCTCGCCCGGGATGCGCTTCTGTTCATCCGCCCACTCGCCGAGGTCGATCAGCTGGCAGCGCTTGCTGCAGAAGGGGCGAAACGGGCTCTGCGGGCCCCATTCGATCTCGCTCTGACAGGTCGGGCACTTTACCTTGGTCACCATGGGGCGCTCCTCAACAACAGGCGAGCTGGAAGGAGACGTCGCCTATCTGCTGTTCCGTCGTCGGCAGGAAGCGCAGGGCGAAGCGGTTCTTGTGGCCGCTCAGGGTCGGATAGCAGGGCTGGGTGCCCGCCAGACGGATGCGGATCAGTTCAGCCCCTTCGGCGGTATCCTGGAAGAAGCCGTTGGTGGCCACCTGGTCGCTGAAGTTGCCCGACTCGCGCCACAGGCGCAGCAACAGGGAGATGGCGTTCATCAACAGGGTGATGTCACTCAGCCATTGCTGCATCTGCTGGTGGCGGGTGACGGCCGGGGTCGCCAGCCAGTGGTGCAGTTGCGGCACATCGAAGGCGCACAGACCACCCGGAATGGAGAAGCGCTGACGAATGGAGCCGAGCAGGCGATCCTCTTTCAGACGGGCACCGGGGCGCGGGGAGTTCAGCAAGTTGCGGGAGAGCTGGGTACTCTCCTGCTGCATCCGCTGGATCTGCTCGAGATCGACGTCAGGTAGACTGGCCCAGTGGCTCAGGCGTTGGCCGAGGCGTTCCAGATCCTTGATGAGATCGGCACGCAGGTCACCACGCTCCAGCAACTCCTGCAAATCGAACAACCCCTTGAAGAAGGCGATATGTGCCCAGGACTGGTCACTCTCCAGATTGTCGCGGATCTGGGAAAACAGGGACTCCAGACGAAGATAGGTCCGGCTTTTTTCATTGAGGGGAAAATCGTAAATCATGCCTAATCCTGGCCAGCCATAAACCGGCCTAGTGTACTCACAGTTGGTGGGCTTGTTGAGAGGCAAATGCCAGATATGTCTGGTGCAGGGCGAAAATTCGCTGCCAGATGGTCTCACTCGTACCACTCTGGTTGTCCAGGACGTCGTCGGCCATCGCCAGGCGCTCGCTGCGGCTCGCCTGGGACGCCAGTATCGCCTGGGCCTGTTCCCGACTGACGCCATCGCGGCGGCAGGTACGCTCGATTTGTGTCGATTCGTCCACATCGATCACCAGTACCCGATCGGCGAGGGAAGTGAGCCTGTTTTCCACCAGCAAGGGGACGACCAGCAGGCAGTAGGGGGAGCGGGTTGCCGCACACTGGCGCAGCATCTCGCTGCGGATGAGGGGATGGAGCAGGGCATTGAGCCACTCCTTGGCCTGCGAATCGGTGAAGATCCGCTCTCGCAGCCGGCGGCGATCGAGCTGGCCATCGGGGGCAACGACATCCGGGCCAAAATGGGCGGCGATGGCAGCCAGAGCAGGGGTGCCGGGCTCCACCACCTCACGGGCGATGATGTCCGCATCCACCACCTCGATGCCCAGCTCGGCAAAGCGGTTGGCAACCGTGGTCTTGCCGCTGCCGATTCCCCCTGTGATTGCGACTACATACATGGGTCAGAGATCCTTTTGCTAGAGCACGACATCAAGATACCAGCGGGTGATGCTATCGCCCCACAGCAGCGTTATCCAGCCCGCGATGGCGAGATAGGGGCCAAAGGGAATGGGTTTGCCCTGGTGGTGGTTGCGCAGCAGGATGAGACCGATGCCGATGATGGCGCCCGCCAGCGAAGAGAGCAGCAGCACGATGGGCAAGGCTTGCCAGCCCAGCCAGGCGCCCAGCGCCGCCAGCAGTTTGAAATCCCCGTACCCCATCCCCTCTTTGCCGGTGAGCAGCTTGAAGGCCCAGTAGAGGCTCCAGAGCACCAGATAGCCAGCCATGGCGCCGACCACCCCATCGGCCAGGGGCACGAAACCGCCCGCCAGATTGAACAGCAGGCCACCCCAGAGCAGGGGCAGGGTGAGCTGATCCGGCAAGAGCATCTTGTCTAGGTCGATGAAGGTCAGTGCGACCAATGTCCAGGTGAGCAGCAGAGCAGCAAGGGTGCCCCAGCCAGGGGCAAGCGCGGCTGCCACCGAGACCGACAGCAGGGCGGTGAGCAGCTCGACCAGGGGATAGCGAGCCGAAATGGGAGCGTGGCAGTTGCGGCAGCGCCCTCTGAGCCATAGCCAGCTCAGCAGGGGAATGTTCTCCAGCGCCCCTATGGGGTGGTCGCAGTGGGGGCAGCGGGAGCGAGGCACCATGAGGTTGTATCGTCCGGTTGCAGGAGGAGTCTCTTCACCGTCACCGAAATAGTCGCTGTATTCGGCATGCCAGGCCTGCTCCATCATGATGGGCAGACGATGGATCACCACGTTCAGGAAGCTGCCCACCATCAGGGAGAAAAGGAAAATCAAGGAGAGATAGAGCCAGGGCAAGCCCTGGGCCAGTTCGATCAAAGGCACCATAGATCAATCGCTTGTGTCGGGAACGGGGATGGCAGATGGCCGGGGGAAATGCACCGCCCGGCCCTCTGTCGAGGGGGTCAGTGTATCACAGAGCCCAGCTTGAAGATGGGGAGGTACATGGCCACGACCATGCCGCCGACCAGCACCCCGAGCACCACCATGATGATGGGTTCGAGCAGGCTGGTGAGGCCGTCGACCATGTCGTCCACCTCCTGTTCGAAAATGGCGGCGACCTTGGAGAGCATGTCGTCGATGGCGCCGGATTCCTCACCGATCATCACCATCTGGGTCACCATGTCGGGGAAAAGATCCACGGTGCGCATGGCGACGTTGATCTGCATGCCGGCCACCACCTCGTTGCGAATGGCCATGGTCGCAGTGCGATAGACATAGTTGCCGGATGCTCCGGCCGCCGAGACCAGGGCATCCACCAGCGGGATACCGGCGGAGAAGGTGGTAGAGAGGGTGCGGGCAAAACGGGCCATGGCCGCCTTGTGCAGTATGTTGCCCACCACGGGAATGGTGAGGATGAACTTGTCCGTGTTGTCCCTGACCTTCTGGGATTTTCGCCAGGCCCGCACATAGAGGAAGACGGCGAGAGCAGCGCCGCCAAAGATGGCGTACCACCACTCCTGCATAAAGCGGGAGATGGCGATGACGAACCGGGTGAAGGCAGGCAGCTCGGCACCGAAGCTCTTGAAGATATCCTCGAACTGGGGAATGACGAAGAGCAGCAGGATGGAGGTGACGACGATGGCCACCAGAATGACCATGGACGGATAGAACATGGCCTTCTTGATCTTGGATTTGAGGGCTTCGTTCTTCTCGCGGTAGATGGCGATACGGTCGTAGATGGTCTCCAGGGCACCGGATTGCTCCCCGGCCTCGACCAGATCGCAATAGAGGTCGTCGAAGTGGCGGGGATGGCGGCGCAACGCCTCCGAGAGCGGGGTGCCCGTTTCCACATCGGCGGCGATCTGGCCGATGAGCTCGCGCACCGCCGCTTTCTCGTGGCCGCGGGCAATGATCTGAAGACTCTGCACCAGAGGCACGCCGGCGGAGAGCATAGTGGTGATCTGGCGGGAGATAACGGCGATGTCCATCGGCTTGATCTTGGCGCCGCCCTTGGAGAAGAGCCCCTGGCTCTGCTTGCTGACCCTGGTGACGTTGACGCCCTGCTTGCGCAGCTCGGCCTTGACGGTGGTGATGCTGTCGGCTTGCAGCTCGCCGGAGACCTTCTGTCCCTTGCGGTTGACGCCGTGCCAGCGGTAGGAGAAGACTTTTTTCGGTGCGTTGCGTTTTTGAGCTAATGTGGCCATCACTGCATCCTGCAATTGGGCGACGGTGGCCGGATGCTGCTGCCTGTCCGGCTCATCTTGGCTTGAAGAAGGTCATCGGGGTGATGGCAGCGGCTTCACCCGGCGAGATGACTCGGGCACTGCGAACTCAGTTGGTGGTGATCCTGTTGATTTCGGCCAGGCTGGTGACGCCAAGACGCGCTTTCTCGAGGCCGGATGTACGCAGGGTGCGCATCCCTTCCTTCTGGGCTATCGCGGCAATCTGCAGCGAGTTGGCTCCCTGCATGATGAGTTTGGCGATGTTGTCGGACATCAGCATGATCTCATAGATGCCGACCCGGCCTCTGTAGCCTCCCGAGCACTCCTTGCATCCCACGGGCTTGAACAGCCGCAACCCGGCGGCCAGTTGCTGCTGGGTGAAGCCCAGCTCCAGCAACTCGGCTTCCGGCACCACTTCCGGCGCCTTGCAGTGATCGCAGAGTTTGCGGGCAAGGCGCTGGGCCATGATGAGGGTGACCGAAGAGGCGATGTTGAAGGCCGGCACCCCCATGTTCATCATCCGGGTGAGCGTTTCTGCCGCCGAGTTGGTGTGCAGGGTGGAGAGCACCAGGTGACCGGTCTGGGCGGCCTTGATGGCGATCTCGGCGGTTTCCAGATCCCGTATCTCCCCCACCATGACGATGTCGGGATCCTGGCGCAGGAAGGAGCGCAGGGCGCTGGCGAAGGTGAGCCCCGCTTTGGGATTGATCTGCACCTGGTTGACACCGGGCAGGTTGATCTCGACCGGATCTTCGGCGGTGGAGATATTGACCTCGCTGGTGTTCAGGATGTTGAGGCCGGTATAGAGTGAGACCGTCTTGCCAGACCCCGTGGGACCGGTGACCAGGATCATGCCCTGAGGTTTGGAGAGGGCGTGCAGGTATTGCGTCTTCTGCCGGTCGTCAAAGCCGAGCTGATCGATATTGAGCCGGGCGGCCGAGGAGTCCAGCAGCCGGATCACGATCTTTTCGCCCCACATGGTGGGCAGGGTGTTGACCCGCATGTCCATGGATCTGTTGCGCGAAATCTTGAGCTTGATGCGGCCATCCTGGGGCAGGCGCCGTTCGGCAATGTCGAGCCGCGCCATCACCTTGAGGCGAGCCGCGAAGCGGTTGGCCAGGTTGACCGGCGGCGTGGCGACTTCGTGCAGTATGCCGTCTACCCGAAAGCGGATCCGGTACTTGGTCTCGTAGGGTTCGAAATGCAGGTCGGAGGCCCCGCGCTTGATGGCATCCATCATGATCTTGTGGATGTATTTGACGATGGGGGCGTCATCGTCCGCGGTGTTGACGCTCTCGTCGAGGCGGGAACTCTCGTCGGAGACCTCGAGTTCGGAGATCTCGGCCTCGTCGATATGATCCATGCCCAGGGTATCCTGCTCGCTCTCCATCAGCTTGCCGATGGCGGCGGTCAGCTTGCTCTCTTCAACCAGCAGGGCTTCCGTATGCAGGCCGAAGCTGAAGCCAAAATCTTCCAGAGCCGACACATTGGTCGGATCGGACATGGCGATATAGAGGGTATGCCCCTGAGTGTAGATGGGCAGGACATGGTGCTTTTCAATCAGCTTTTGATTGAGGTATTTCTGCGGGATCTCGGCGAGATCAAAGGCCGCCAGATCCAGCAGAGGTACCCCATATTCCAGCTCGCAGAAATCGGCGAGGGCTTTGCTGTCGAGGATGTCATTTTCAATCAGGAAGGTGACAAAAGGCTTGCGCTGCGCCTTGGCCTGGCTCAGATAGCGCTGTGAGTCCGGCTCACTGAGGAGGGAAGAAGCGGCCAGGCTGGTGGCCAGGCCGCTATTGAGGCTAGAGGTCATGCGTTAGCATTTGCCGTCGGTGACGCAAGAGCCAGAAATTTTCCACAAAACTTGCCGTCCGGCTTGGACTGCTCCAGAAGTGACGAGTGAATAAGTCGAGCCATCCAAGGCTGCGGCGGCAGTACCTGTAACAGTGATAACTCCGGCAGCATTAGTAACTGCAGCGCTGGCAAAATTCTGTGTGACAGCACTAGCGCCCGAGAGGGCATTCTGACCTGCAGTTGCACAACTGTTACCAAGGGCTGCAGATGTGCCAGCCCACCCTTGAACGCAGACTTCTACGGCGGTCTTGGCCGGACCTACAGCGGCAATGACCTCGGAGAATTTGGCGCGTTTGGTATAGCTCTGATACGCCGGCAAGGCGATGGCGGCGAGGATGGCGACGATCGCAACGACGATCATCAATTCGATTAGCGTAAACCCTGACTGTCTTTTCATGTGAAATATCCTTTTTTCCATGTTTCCTGATAAGCACCGGTGGAATGCTATCCACGCTGGTATCTTATCCGAGCGCTTCGGGTTGGCAACAGAGGCGGGGACCTTGTTAGCCACTTTTATGTCATTTAGTGAAATGTGTAGAAAAATCAAAGATTAAATGGCTTCCATTGGCACTTGTCATGAGGCGGGAGGGCCCATCTTCACACTCCTTATGTCGTGGGATCCTGCATAAAGAAAAGGCGCCGATGGCGCCTTTTGCAAGTTTCGAGCCCTGTAATATTTTTGGGCACGAGCAACGGATGGGGCTTGCTCAAGCCGCGACAAAGCGCATGGAGAGATCCAGTGCCCGCACATGCTTGGTCAGCGCTCCCACCGAGATGAAGTCGATCCCGGTCGCGGCGTATCCGGCAAGGGTATCGAGGGTGACGTTGCCGGAGACTTCCAGCTTGGCTCTGCCCTGATTGAGGCGAACGGCTTCCTGCATCATGGGGATGTCGAAGTTGTCCAGCATCACGATGTCGGCCCGTGCGGCCAGGGCCTGCTCCAGCTCGGCCAGGGATTCGACCTCAACTTCCACCGGTTTGTCCGGATTGAGACGGCGCGCTTCGCTGATTGCTTCAGCGATGCCGCCGCAGGCGAGAATGTGGTTCTCCTTGATGAGGTAGGCATCAAACAGACCGATACGGTGGTTTTTGCCGCCGCCGCAGGTGACCGCATACTTCTGGGCGCTGCGAAGGCCTGGCAGGGTCTTGCGGGTATCGAGCAGGCGGCAGTCAGTGCCTTCCAGCTCGGCCACATAACGGGCGGTCAGGGTGGCGACCCCGGAAAGGGTCTGCACGAAGTTCAGCGCATTGCGCTCGCCGGTCAGCAGCACGCGGGCGGGGCCATGGAGGCGGAACAGCTCCTGATTGGGGGCAAGGCGTTCACCATCTTGCACTTTCCACTCGACCTTCACTTCGCCACCGAGCTGGGCAAACACCTCGTCGACCCAGGGCTGGCCGCAGAAGACGCCCGCCTCGCGGGTGATGACTCGCGCGGTCGAGATGCGATCGGCCGGGATCAGCTGTGCCGTGATGTCGGCGCTGGCATCCGGTTGATCCAGCGCGGTGAGGGCATCGCCCAAGTCTTCGAGAAGTGCGGCGCGCACGGCGCGGCGGATGTCCTGTTGTAACATGCCTTATTCCTGCAAGGGTCTGAGAAGCAATTGCCTGTCTTTCTGGCGCAATTCCAGCCTGCCCAGGGCATTCATGCCCACCAGGATCTCCTCCCCGTCGGCAGCCGGATTGATAAAGACGGACAAATCGTACAGGGTCAGCGGACCCATCGCCAGACTTTCGATCCGGCCGGTTTCGACCTGGATCTCTCCGGCTGCCGTGTTGACACGGCTGCGGCCCGTGGCGACGAGGCCGAGCCGGGCGGCCACCTGGCTCGGTATGGTCACCCGGGTTGCTCCTGTGTCCAGCAGCAGTTGCACCGGCTGGTCGTTGATGGCACCCTCCAGACGATAATGGCCGCTGGCATCGGCCCTGAGCAGCAGATCGCCGCTGGCGGTCACCGACGGTTGTTCACGACCATGGAAGTAGAGGGTCAGCAGACCCAGCAGCGAGAGCCAGGCGAGCAGCCAGAGACGGCGTGCCATCGGGTGCATAGTGTGTCCCATATCGCGCGAGTGAATGGCTCAGCCTAACATAGCGTTATCCATGAATTCAGAGACTTGTTCCCAGTTTTCCCATCCCGCCAGAGGCACATCGCTTCCATTTGTGAGTCGAGCAGACGATGACACAACCCACAACCCTGTTTTCCATCGATCGAGAAGGATGGTGCGAGCAGGCCCGCAAGGTGCCTTCCCCCTATCACAATGAGAGGCTCAGCCCGGAGGATGTCTCCTTGCTGGTGATACACGGCATCAGCCTGCCCCCCGGGCAGTTTGGTGGCCCCTTTATCGACGATCTGTTTCTGGGGCGGCTCGATCCCGGTGCTCACCCCTATTTCGCCGGTATTCATCAACTGAGGGTCTCGGCCCACTGCCTGATCCGCCGCGATGGGGAACTGGTACAGTACGTGCCTTTTGGCGCCAGGGCATGGCATGCGGGAGTCTCGAGCTGGGAGGGGAGGGAGGCGTGCAACGATTTTTCCATCGGGATCGAACTGGAAGGGACCGACGAGCTTCCCTACAGCGACAAGCAATACGAGGTACTGTCGGACCTCAGCCGGGCGATTGTTCACCGTTATCCCGCCATCACGGCGGACCGTATTGTCGGGCACTGCGACATCGCGCCGGGCCGCAAGACGGATCCGGGTGACAGTTTCGAATGGCCTCGCTATCGGGAAAATCTTCACTTTGAGTGAAAAATCTAAAAATTATTTTGTGTTTTTAGAATCAATGGCTTGCCTTGTCTGGCAAGCCATTTTTCATGCTGTTGAACAAATGTTATCGGTGAGCAAGCTCACAAATATTGGTCAGACCATTTTCTATGAGCTATATCATGATTCCGCGTTTTTACCCCCAAAGTGGAAACCGAGCTTCTTGATTCAGATCATCTTTTGGGTGGACTTTTTTCAAGCCCTCTGCTAATTTTCGCCCCAACCATAAAATTGGTAATACCAATTTAACAAAGTAGCCTCATGCCCTATATCAAGATAACTCAGCCCAAGCTGGCCGACGCCATTGTCGCCGAGCTGGAAAGCATGATTCTGGAAGGCAGCCTGCAGCCGGGCCAGAAGTTGCCGCCCGAGCGGGAACTCGCCATCCAGTTTCAGGTGTCGCGCCCTTCCTTGCGCGAGGCCATCCAGCGCCTGGAAGCGAGAGGACTCTTGTATCGTCGTCAGGGCGGTGGCACTTACGTACAAAATGCCCTGAGCAAGGGGATCGCCGACCCCCTGTTCGAACTGCTCAGCACTCACCCGGAAGCCCAGTACGACCTGCTGGAGTTTCGTCACGCGCTGGAAGGCATCTGTGCCTACTATGCGGCGCTGCGGGGCACCGAGGCTGATTTCGAACGGATTCGCCTGGCGCAAGCCGCCATCGAAGAAGCCGGTCAGCAAGGGTCGCTGGTGGTCGAATCGGCCGCCGTGACCCAGTTCTATCTGGCCGTGGCCGAGGCCTCCCACAACGTGGTGCTGCTGCACCTGTTGCGGGCCATGGGCCCCATGCTCGAGCAGAACATTTTACGCAATAACGAAATTTTGAATCGCCGTCCGGGAGTGGTCGCCAAGATCCGTCGCCATCGTGCGAGCCTGATCGAGGCTATCCTGTCGGGGGCTCCGGAGCGGGCCAGGGCTGCTTGTCATGAGCACCTGGCCTTTATCGAGGACACCTTGTTGGATATGCAGAGGGAAGACAGCCGGATCCAGCGATCCATGCGTCGGATCCGTCAGCAGGAAAACTAATCCCACAAGGCTTTCTTAATTGTCGAATGCTTGCGCCCTTCGCCGTGCAATGCCGTGCAATCACAACAACATAGGAACCAGCCATGTCTGATATCCTGAAGAACGATGTGGACCCGATAGAAACGCTGGAGTGGCTTGCCTCTCTGGAATCCCTGCTGCGTGAAGAGGGTCCGCAACGCGCTCAGTTCATCCTTGAACAGTTGGCCGAGAAAGCCCGCGCAAGCGGTGTGGACGTGGCTGCCAAGGCAAACCGCGACTACATCAACACCATCCCGTCCAGCGACGAGCCGGCTTACCCGGGCGACCTGGAAATGGAACGCCGCATTCGCGCCATCATCCGCTGGAACGCCATGATGATCGTGCTGCGCGCTTCCAAGAAGGACCTGGACCTGGGTGGTCACATGTCTTCCTTCGCCTCTTCCGCGACCATCTACGAAGTCTGCTACAACCACTTCTTCCGTGCCCGCAACGAGAAGGACGGTGGCGATCTGGTCTACTTCCAGGGTCACATCTCCCCGGGCATCTACGCCCGTGCATTCGCCGAAGGTCGCCTGACCGAAGAGCAGCTGGACAACTTCCGTCAGGAAGTGGATGGCAAGGGTATCCCTTCCTACCCGCACCCGAAACTGATGCCGGAATTCTGGCAGTTCCCGACCGTTTCCATGGGGCTGGGCCCCATCGCCGCCATCTATCAGGCGCGTTTCCTGAAGTACCTGACCGACCGTGGCATCAAGGATTGCTCCGAGCAGACCGTTTACGCCTTCCTGGGTGACGGCGAGATGGACGAGCCGGAAGCCAAGGGTGCCCTGACCGTTGCCGTGCGTGAAAAGCTCGACAACCTGGTGTTCGTGGTCAACTGCAACCTGCAGCGTCTGGACGGTCCTGTTGTCGGCAACGGCAAGGTCATCAACGAGCTGGAAGGTCTGTTCGCCGGCGCTGGCTGGGACGTGACCAAGGTCATCTGGGGTCGCAAGTGGGATGAGCTGCTGAAGAAAGACACTTCCGGCAAGCTGATCCAGCTGATGAACGAGACCGTGGACGGTGACTACCAGACCATGAAGTCCCGCGACGGTGCCTACGTGCGTGAGCACTTCTTCAACCGTTACCCGGAAACCGCCGCGCTGGTCAAAGACATGACCGACGAGGAGATCTTCGCCCTGAACCGTGGTGGTCACGACCCCCGCAAACTGTTCGCCGCCTTCTCCAAGGCTGCACAGACCAAGGGCAAGCCGACCGTGATCCTGGCCAAGACCATCAAGGGTTATGGCATGGGCGAAGCGGCCGAAGGCAAGAACATCGCTCACCAGGTCAAGAAGATGGATCTGGGCTCCGTGCGCCACCTGCGCGATCGTTTCAACCTGCCGGTCACCGACGAGCAGCTGGAAAACCTGCCGTACCTGAAGATCGAAGAGGGTACCGAAGAGCACAAGTACCTGCACGCCCGCCGTGCCGCACTGAAGGGCTATGTACCGACCCGTCTGCGCGAGAGCACCACCAAGCTGGAAATCCCGGCGCTGGATGCCTTCGGTCCGCTGCTGGGTGAACAGGCGCGCGAAATCTCCACCACCATGGCGTTCGTGCGTTCCCTGAACGTGATGCTGAAAGACAAGTCCATCGGCAAGCGCATCGTCCCGATCCTGGCTGACGAAGCCCGTACCTTCGGTATGGAAGGCCTGTTCCGCCAGATCGGTATCTACAGCCCGCACGGTCAGCAGTACACCCCGCAAGACCGCGACATCGTCTCCTACTACAAGGAAGACAAGCAGGGTCAGGTTCTGCAAGACGGTATCAACGAGCTGGGCGCCATGTCCTCCTGGCTGGCTGCTGCCACCTCTTACAGCACCAACGACTGCCCGATGATCCCGTTCTACATCTACTACTCCATGTTCGGCTTCCAGCGGATCGGCGACATGGCGTGGGCAGCCGGCGACCAGCAAGCCCGTGGCTTCCTGCTGGGCGCGACCTCCGGTCGTACCACTCTTAACGGAGAGGGCTTGCAGCACGAAGATGGTCACAGCCACATCCTGGCCAACACCATCCCGAACTGCATCTCCTACGACCCGTCCTACGCCTATGAAGTGGCGGTGATCGTACAGGACGGCCTGCGCCGCATGTACGGTGAGAACCCGGAAAACGTGTTCTACTACATCACTACCCTGAACGAGAACTATGCCATGCCGGCCATGCCGGAAGGCGCCGAGGAAGGCATCCGCAAGGGTATCTACAAGCTGGAAACCGTGGCCGGCACCAAGGCCAAGGTACAGCTGCTGGGTTGTGGTTCCATCCTGGGTCACGTGCGCACTGCCGCCCAGATCCTGGCCAGCGAGTACGGCGTGGGTTCCGACGTGTTCAGCGTCACCTCCTTCAACGAACTGGCTCGTGACGGTCAGGACGCGGATCGCTGGAACATGCTGCACCCGACCGCCGAAGCGCGTGTGCCCTACATCGCTCAGGTACTGGGTTCCGAAGCCACCATCGCTGCGACTGACTACATGAAGTCCTTCGCCGATCAGGTGCGTGCCTTCGTTCCGACCGAGAACTACCGTGTACTGGGTACCGACGGTTACGGCCGCTCCGACAGCCGTGCCAACCTGCGTCGTCACTTCGAAGTGAACGAGTTCTACGTAGTGGTTGCTGCCCTGACCGAACTGGCCAAGCGCGGCGAGGTAGACAAGCAGGTTGTGGCCGAAGCCATCGCCAAGTACGGCATCGATGCCGACAAGGTCAACCCGCTGTACGCGTAAGAGGATTGAGTGTCGCGCCGGGTATCCGGCGCGACCTTGCCTGGGTTTAAACGGATAACGCGGGATGCGCGTGGTGATGCTCAGGCTGCCACGCGGATGCACGCAAGAGGATAAAGCGCAATGTCCAAACAGATTATGGTGCCGGATATCGGTGCCGATGAAGTTGAAGTCACCGAGATCATGGTGGCCGTGGGTGACAAGGTCGAGCTGGACCAGTCCCTGATCGCCGTGGAAGGTGACAAGGCCTCCATGGAAGTCCCGGCTCCGGCCGCCGGTATCGTCAAAGAGATCCTGATCAAGGTGGGCGACAAGGTTGCCACCGGTTCCCAGATCATGGTCTTCGAAGCCGAGGGCGCTGCCGCACCGGCTCCGGTCCAGGCTGCTGCCCCGGTTGCTGCCGCGCCGGCCGCCGCTCCTGCTGCTGCCGCTCGCCAGGACGTCAACGTGCCGGACATCGGTGGTGACGAAGTCGAAGTGACTGAGATCATGGTTGCCGTGGGCGACATGGTTGAAGCCGACCAGTCCATCATCGCCGTGGAAGGTGACAAGGCCTCCATGGAAGTACCGGCACCGTTCGCCGGCCGCGTGGTCGAGATCAAGGTCGCCGCCGGCGCCAAGGTTTCCACCGGCTCCCTGGTGATGGTCTTCGAAGTGGCGGGCGCTGCCCCGGCCGCTGTTGCCGCGCCGGCTCCTGCTGCTGCCCCCGTGGCTGCCGCTGCTCCGGTTGCCGCCGGTGCCAAGGACGTCAACGTGCCGGACATCGGCGGTGACGAAGTGGAAGTGACCGAAATCATGGTCGCCGTGGGTGACAAGGTTGAAGCCGACCAGTCCCTGATCACCGTGGAAGGCGACAAGGCCTCCATGGAAGTGCCTGCGCCGTTCGCCGGTGTGGTCAAGGAGATCAAGGTGAAGGCGGGTGACAAGGTCTCCACCGGTTCCCTGATCATGGTATTCGAAGTGGCGGGTGCCGCTCCGGCTGCCGTGGCTGCTCCGGCTCCTGCCGCAGCGCCCGTTGCTGCCGCGCCGGCTGCCGCCGCTCCTGCACCGGTTGCCCAGGCTGCTGCCGCTTCCGATTTCGTCGCCAACGACGCCTACGTCCACGCCTCCCCGGCAGTACGCCGTCTGGCGCGCGAGTTCGGTGTCAACCTGGCCAAGGTGAAAGCCTCCGGTCGCAAGGGTCGCATCGTCAAAGAAGACGTGCAGGCTTACGTGAAGGATGCGGTCAAGCGCGCCGAGTCCGCTCCGGCTGCCGGCACCGGTACTGGCAACGGCATGAGCGTCGTGGCCTGGCCGAAGGTTGATTTCAGCAAGTTCGGCCCGGTCGAAGAGCTGGAACTGACCCGTATCCAGAAGATCTCCGGTCCTGCCCTGCACCGCAACTGGGCCATGATCCCCCACGTCACCCAGTTCGACGAAGCCGATACCACGGATCTGGAAGCGTTCCGCAAAGAGCAGAACATCCTGGCCGAGAAGCAGAAGCTGGACGTGAAGATCACCCCGCTGGTGTTCATCCTGAAGGCGGCCGCCAAGGCCCTGGAAGCCCATCCGCGCTTCTGCAGCGCCCTGTCCGAAGACGGCAGCAAGCTGATCATGAAGAAGTACATCCACATCGGTGTGGCGGTGGATACCCCCAACGGCCTGGTGGTTCCGGTGGTTCGCGACGTCAACAAGAAGGGCATCCACGAGTTGTCCCGCGATCTGGCCGAGATCTCCAAGAAGGCCCGTGCCGGCAAGCTGACCGCTGCCGACATGCAGGGCGGTTGCTTCACCATCTCCAGCCTGGGTGGCATCGGCGGTACCAGCTTTACCCCGATCGTCAACGCGCCGGAAGTGGCCATCCTGGGCGTCTCCAAGTCCGAGATGAAGCCGAAGTGGAACGGTAAAGAGTTCGTGCCGCGCCTGATGCTGCCGCTGGCTCTGAGCTACGACCACCGCGTCATCGATGGCGCCGACGGTGCCCGCTTCATCACCACCCTGAGTGGTGTGTTGTCCGACATTCGTCGACTGGTCCTGTAAGTGAGAGGGCGGGCCCAGAGCCCGCCCTTTTTGCTTCTCATTTCGTTAACAGGATTGTAAACTTGCCCCGTTTTTTTCACGGCTGCAGCGGCCTTGTTTGGCATAAGACTGTGCTGTCCGGGGATATAAGAACGACAAAGAGGTCATGATGAGTAAAGAAATCAAAACCCAGGTCGTAGTACTGGGTGCTGGCCCTGCCGGTTATTCCGCTGCCTTCCGTGCGGCTGACTTGGGTCTGGATACCATTATCGTCGAGCGTTACTCCACCCTGGGTGGCGTCTGCCTGAACGTGGGTTGCATCCCGTCCAAGGCACTGCTGCACGTCGCCAAAGTCATTGAAGAAGCCAAGGCGCTGGCCGAGCACGGCATCGTCTTCGGTGCCCCGCAGACCGACATCGACAAGGTGCGCCTGTGGAAAGAGAAGGTCATCAACCAGCTGACCGGCGGTCTGGCTGGCATGGCCAAGATGCGTAAAGTCCAGGTTGTTAACGGTTTCGGCAAGTTCACCGGCCCGAACACCCTGGAAGTGGAAGGCGCCGACGGCAAGACCACCGTCACCTTCGACAACGCCATCATCGCCGCCGGTTCCCGTCCGGTGAAGCTGCCGTTCATCCCCCATGACGACCCCCGCGTATGGGACTCTACCGATGCGCTGGAGCTGACGACCGTTCCTGGCAAGCTGCTGGTCATCGGTGGCGGCATCATCGGCCTGGAGATGGGTACCGTGTACTCCTCCCTGGGTTCCGAGATCGACGTGGTGGAATTTGCCGACCAGCTGGTACCGGCTGCCGACAAAGACATCGTCAAGATCTACACCAAGCGCGTCGCCAAGAAATTCAACATCATGCTGGAGACCAAGGTCACCGCCGTTGAAGCCCGTGAAGACGGTCTGTACGTCTCCTACGAAGGCAAGCACGCCCCGGCCGAGCCGGTTCGCTACGACAACGTGCTGGTTGCCGTAGGTCGTGTGCCGAACGGCAAGATGCTGGATGCCGAGAAGGCCGGTGTTGCCGTCAACGAGCGCGGTTTCATCGAAGTCGACAAGCAGCTGCGTACCAACGTGGCCCACATCCACGCCATCGGCGACATCGTCGGTCAGCCCATGCTGGCCCACAAGGGTGTACACGAAGGCCACGTGGCGGCCGAAGTCATCGCCGGCAAGAAGCACTACTTCGACCCGAAAGTGATCCCGTCCATCGCCTATACCGAGCCTGAGATGGCCTGGGTGGGTCTGACCGAGAAGGAAGCCAAGCAACAAGGGCTGAACTTCGAAGTCGCCACCTTCCCGTGGGCTGCTTCCGGTCGCGCCATCGCGTCCGACTGCTCCGACGGCATGACCAAACTGATCTTCGACAAGGAGAGCGGCCGCGTCATCGGTGGTGCCATCGTGGGCACCAACGGCGGTGAACTGCTGGGTGAAATCGGTCTGGCCATCGAGATGGGTGCCGACGCCGAGGATATCGCGCTGACCATCCATGCTCACCCGACTCTGCACGAGTCCGTGGGTCTGGCTGCCGAAGTGTTCGAAGGCTCCATCACCGACCTGCCGAACGCCAAGGCCAAGAAGAAAAAATAATCTTCTGCCCGTTTCATAAGAAAAGCCGCTCCATGGAGCGGCTTTTTGTTGTCTGTCTTTCGGCACCCAGCGGTCAGCAGCGCCCCTTCTTGGCCTGTCCCGGTGGGCAGAAGGTACCGTCGCCTCCGCGATCCCCGTCGCTGACCCGGATCCGGGTATCGTCCACGCTCACATCGGCCCCGTGCACCCGCACGGGCCCGCTGCTGCAGGCACTGAGCAGCCCCCCCAGCACTATCATCACGACCAGCTTGCCCATCATACCTCCTCGCGTTTTCCTGATTATGAGGCATGTGGCAGGGCGGTGGGAGGCGGTGTATCCCCCGTGCGTCACGGCTTGCCGTGGTCATGAAGAAGGGCGCCGAAGCGCCCTGGTGCGGGTCAGGAAGAGGTGCCGGACGCTCAGAGGCGGAAGTTGCCGACCAGCTTGTCGAGCTCACCGGAGAGGTGCTGCAGGTTGCGGCTTGACTCGGTCAGGTGATGGGCGATATCGGCGGTCTCCATGGTGAGCTGGTTGATGTCCTCCACGTTGCGGTTGAGTTCGCCCACCACGCTCGACTGCTCTTCGGTGGCGGTGGCGACCTGGATGTTCATGTCGCTGATCTGGGTGATGTGTCCGGTGATCTGGTCGAGGGCGCCGTTGGCCTCGTCGGCCTGGGTCACCACCCGCAGGCTCTGGTTGCGGCCCTGGGCCATGGCGCTGACGGCGCGGGCGCTCTGCTCCTGGAGGCTGTTGATCATGCCCTGGATCTCGGCGGTGGAGGCGGCGGAGCGGCTGGCGAGGTTGCGCACCTCGTCGGCCACCACGGCGAAGCCACGGCCCTGCTCGCCGGCGCGGGCGGCCTCGATGGCGGCGTTGAGGGCCAGCAGGTTGGTCTGCTCCGAGATGCTGCGGATGGTGTCGAGGATGCTGCCGATGGAGTCGGTCTGGCTCGCCAGGGACTCGATGACCCCGGCCACCTGTTCGATTTCACCGGAGAGGCCGACGATGCCGTGACGAGCCTGGGCGACGACCTGGGCCCCCGCATCGGCCTGCTCGTTGGCCTGCTTGGCGACGTCGGCGGCGAGAGACGCATTGCCGGCGATCTCGGTGACGGTGGCCCCCATCTCGTGGATGGCGGTGGCGACCTGGACGGTGCGATCCCGCTGGGCGGTGCAGTTGTGCTGGGTGAGCTGGGCCTTGGCGGCCACTTCGCTGGCGGTGGCGGCCACCTGGCGCGAGTTGCTCGCCACCTGCACGATGGCCCCGTGGATCCGGGTCACGAACTGGTTGAAGCTGTGGGCAATCTCGGCCAGCTCGTCCTTGCCTTTGAGACTGGCGCGGCTGTCGAGGGCGAGGTGGCGGGCCACTTCGCCAATATGGGATTGCAGGAAGGATACCCGGCGGCGCAGCCCGATGAGGATGAGGGTCGAGACGAGCAGCGAGATGGCGATGGCGATGACGATGATGGCGATCATCTGGGTACGACCGCTGTCATAGCTGTTTTCGCTCAGGTCGTTGCGATGCTGGGCCTGACCTATCAACCCGTCGAGCAGCTCATTGGCGCCCTTGCGCATGACCCCGTAGCTCTGGCTGTAGCGATCCCGGTAGATGGCGCGTGCCTCGTCCATCTTGTTGTCAGAGAGCGCCTGCAACATGGGGGTCAGCTCCTCCCGCTCCACCCGGGTGAATTGATCGAGCAGGGTCTGGGCCCTGGCCCGGGCGTCCGGATCGACCTGGGCCTTGACGGCCTGCTCCATGGCCTGGCGCATCTCGGGAATGTCTTCCTCGCGGGTCTCCTTGACCCGGGTCAGCACCCCCTTTTCGTCGCGCAGGGAGGTGTCCTGCAGCAGCATCATGTCGATGCCGACTCGCATGCGCGGGATGCGGGAGGCCACTTCCGCCATGGCCCGCATGGGGGTGGCGGTATTCTGGAACAGCTCTTCGGCCTGCTGCCTGATGTTGTCCATGCTGCGCAGACTGGCGGCGCCAACCAGCAGCAGGGCGAGACAGGGCACGGTGACGGCCAGGATCAGTTGGGTTTTGAGGGTGAGGTTGCCTGCCAGCATGTTGACTCCTTGGTGTGTTGCTGTGTCGCTACTGTAGCGGCTTGTCATGACGGTTCGCCGTCATGGGGGTCGGTATATTCCCTGTCGACCCGGTGAAAAAAGGGCGCCGCAGCGCCCTTTCATCTTATAACCGGAAGTTGCCGACCAGCTTGTCGAGCTCGCCGGAGAGCTGTTGCAGGCTGCGGCTGGACTCGGTCAACTGGTGGGCGATGTCGGCGGTCTCCATGGTGAGCTGGTTGATGTCCTCCACGTTGCGGTTGATCTCCCCGACCACGCTGGACTGCTCTTCGGTGGCGGTGGCGACCTGGATGTTCATGTCGCTGATCTGAGTGATGTGCCCGGTGATCTGGTCGAGGGCGCCGTTGGCCTCGTCGGCCTGGGTCACCACCCGCAGGCTCTGGTTGCGCCCCTGGGCCATGGCGCTGACGGCGCGGGCGCTCTGCTCCTGGAGGCTGTTGATCATGCCCTGGATCTCGGCGGTGGAGGCGGCGGAGCGGCTGGCGAGGTTGCGCACCTCGTCGGCCACCACGGCGAAGCCACGGCCCTGCTCGCCGGCGCGGGCGGCCTCGATGGCGGCGTTGAGAGCCAGCAGGTTGGTCTGCTCCGAGATGCTGCGGATGGTGTCGAGGATGCTGCCGATGGAGTCGGTCTGGCTCGCCAGAGACTCGATGACCCCGGCCACCTGTTCGATTTCACCGGAGAGGCCGACGATGCCATGACGGGCCTGGGCGACGACCTGGGCCCCAGCATCGGCCTGCTCGTTGGCCTGCTTGGCGACGTCGGCTGCCAGGGATGCATTGCCGGCGATCTCGCTGACGGTGGCTCCCATCTCGTGGATGGCGGTAGCGACCTGGACGGTGCGATCCCGCTGGGCGGTGCAGTTGTGCTGGGTGAGCTGGGCCTTGGCGGCCACCTCGTTGGCGGTGGCGGCGAGCTGGCGGGAGTTGCTCGCCACCTGTTCGATGGAGCCGTGGATCTTGGCGACAAAGTTGTTGAAGCCGGTCGCCACCTGGGCCAGTTCGTCACGGCCATCGACCTTGAGGCGATGGGTGAGGTCGCCATCACCGCTGCCGAGTTCGCGGAACAGGCGGGCCAGTTCGTTGAGGGGGCGGCTCACGGAGCCCGCCAGGAGAACGCCGAGCAGCCCCATGCCGACGGCGATGGCCAGGCTGACCAGCACTATGTGCAGGCGCGCTCTGTCCAGTTCGGCATAAATTTCGGCCTCCGGCACCTGGGCCACCAGATACCAGTCGAGCAGGGGGATGTAGCTGCTGGCCAGGATCACGGGCTGGCCGTCGACCTCGGCACGGGTGGCGGCAAAGGGCTGCTTGTTGAGCAGGTTGGTGCTGCTGCCGCTGGCCAGCTGGGTCAGGTTGTCCCGATCGATGCGGGCGGCGTCGGGGTGCAGCTTCACCTTGCCGCTGCCATCTGTCATGAAGACGAAGCCGCTGTCGCCGATACGGAAGTTGGCGAGCATGCTGACCATGCTGTCGAGGGATTTGGCGAGGCCGGCGAGGCCGCGTCCGTCGAGCTGCTGGAAGTTGACGAACAGTTTTACCTCGCCATTGCTCTCCCGAAAGATGCTGAGCATCAGATCCTGGCGGCTCTTGGTGTAGTCATAGAACCAGTTGTCCTGCTCGTGGTTCAGGATGCGCAGAAAACCGTCCTGGTTGTAGTAGGCGGCACTCTGGCGATCGGCGAAGGAGGCGGTGACCAGACCATACTGGCTCGTCATGTCCTTGAGCTGGTTGATGAGGATGGACTCCTGCTCTTTTGGCATGCCGCGCTCGACCCAGTCCAGCACGAAGCGGTCGTTGGCAAGCTGTCTGGCGGCATTGGCGACCGAGGTGAGATCCTTTTCGATCTCCTTGCCGATGCGCTGGGTCAGGTTGGGCAGCTCCTGCTCGAACATGCGGTTCTCGATCAGTTGCTGGGCAGAACGCTGGCTGAAATAGCCCACCAGCAGGCAGGAGAGGGCCACAGCGAGGATGACGGTGGCCAGAATTTTCTGTTTCAGTGTCAGGCTTGCGAACATAAGGGTGACTCGGAAGTGTGAACCAGGGTTGAACTCATAATAGCGGCTGATTTGGCGCGCTCTTGAGGCGGCGGGGGCGTTTATTGTCGATTAACGTTTGCGCTCACACCCGGATTGGACTGGATTGGCGCCCGATTTTGCCAAGACATCGTCGCAAGCGGGGCGACCCCTCGCCAGCACCCCGGCTTGCGGTTAAAGTGCTTGCACTTATAGTAGGCTGCACCTGACTGGCGGCCTGCCCGCTCGACCCGCACCGGATTTATGGACTCTCATATGCGCATCTTTCATCGGGGATGGACCCACCTGCTCGTGCTCCTGCTGGCGACCCTGCCGTTCATGGCGGCGGCCGGAGCCAATGATCCCGCGCCTTCGGCCAGAAACCCGGGGGCAACCAAGATGGATCGTCCGAAGATCGCCCTGGTACTGAGCGGCGGCGGGGCCAAGGGGTCGGCCCATATCGGGGTGCTCAAGGTGCTGGAGGCAAAGCACATCCCGGTGGACATCATCGTCGGGACCAGCATGGGCTCCTATGTGGCGGGCATGTATGCCATGGGGCTCAGCGCCGAGGAGGTGGAGCGCACGACGCTGGCCATCGACTGGAACAAGGGCTATCAGGACAAGGTGGGGCGCGACGAGCTCTCCTTGCGCAAGAAGCAGCAGACCGAGAAGTACCAGCTGCGCACCGACATCGGGGTCAACGGTGACCAGACCCAGTTGCCGGACGGCTTCTTCCAGGGGCAGTCCATGGCCAGCCTGCTGCGCCACGCCACCTCCAACCTGCCGGCGCAAAAGAGCTTCGACAACCTGCCTATCCCCTATCGCGCGGTGGCGACCGACATGGAGACGGTGACCCCCTTCGTGCTGGATCACGGCAGCCTCGCCAAGGCGATGCAGGCCTCCATGTCCATTCCCGGTGCCCTCAAGCCGGTGGACTGGGACGGCCGCATCCTGGCCGACGGTGGCACGGTCAACAACATGCCGGTGGACGTGGCCAAGGCCATGGGGGCCGACGTGGTGATCGCGGTGGACATCAGCGCCAAGCTGCGTACCCGGGAGTCCCTCAAGTCGGGATTGGCCATGATCGATCAGCTCACCACCTACATGACCCAGGTGGGGACCGAAAAGCAGAAGGCGCTGCTCGGCCCCAGGGACATCCTGCTGACCCCCGAGTTCGGCAACATGGGGATCGCCGACTTCGCCCTGATGCCGGAGGGGATCAAGATCGGGGAGGCGGTCGCCAACAGTGCAGCGACCCGGCTCGATGCGCTCTCTCTCTCGCCCGCCGCCTACGCCGACTATCGCAACGGCAAGCTGAGCCGGCGCGCCGAGCGCAGCGGCCAGCCCGCCTACTACATCGACAAGGTGGAGATCATCAACAAGTCGCGCCTCTCCGACGACACGGTGCGGGCCATGCTGAACGTGCGTCCGGACAAGGTGCAGACCTACGAGAGCCTGGAGGCGGGGATCCGTCGCCTCTACGCTCTGGAGTCGTTCGATCGCATCACCTACGAGGTGGAGGAGCGGGACGGGGAGAACGTGCTGGTGGTGGACGCCAGCGAGAAGAACTGGGGGCCGGGTTATCTCAACTTCCAGCTCGGTTTCTCCGATGACTTCGAGAGCAGCTCCAACTACAACGTCGGCATGTCCTACACCCTGACCAACGTCAACGACTGGGGAGGCGAGTGGCTGACCGAGGCGTCCCTCGGGACCGCCAAGCACCTCAAGACCGACTTCTACACCCCGCTGGAGCCCTCCCAGACCTACTTCGGCGAGACGAGCCTGGCCTACGACAAGACCCAGCGACGGGTCTTCTTCCCGGAAGAGAGCAGGTCGTCGTCCGGGGTCAGCTATCTGGACTCCGAATACAGCTTCACCAGCGTGGATCTTGCCGTCGGCTGGAATCGCCAGCCCTGGAGTCGCTTCTCCCTTGGACTGGAGGGCAAGATCGGCAGCGTGGAGATCCAGAACCTCACCAATGCGGATGCCGATGCCTCCGCCTGGGGACCCTACATCCGCTTCGAGCACGATACCCTCGACAGCCGCTACTTCCCCTATCAGGGGGTCTACTGGGACATCAAGGGGGGCTACTCCTACGTCGATCTCGACCCCTCGGACGGCCCCTCCGAGCAGGCCGAGGGGGTGAATTACCGGCTGGTGATGATCAAGCCCTGGTCCTGGGACAGGCACAGCCTCAACCTGATGCTGGAAGGGGGCGGCTCAAGTTCCCAGGAGACGGTACCGCTGTTCGTGCAGGATCTGGGGGGGCTGTTCCGCATGTCCGGCTTCCAGCATTACCAGTTGAGCGGTCGCTACAGCCTGTTCGGCGGATTGCGCTACATCTACCGGGTGGCGGACAACGACTTCGGTGCCTTCAAGGCCCCCCTGTTCCTCGGGGGCTCCCTCGAGCAAGGGGGGGTCTGGGACAAGGGAGAGGACATCAGCATCGAATCCTCCTATACCTCGGGTTCCCTCTATATGGGGGTGGAGAGTTTCCTCGGTCCCATCTTCCTCGGCTATGGCGTGGCGGAGGGGGGACACGACATGTTCTATCTGCAATTGGGCACTACGTTCCAATAAGGGCGAAATGCTGCCTTTTTGTTAACTCACCTTGGGTGGGCGGCTTGTCACTCTAAAAAAACCTAATGGGTTTATATGGTTATGCTGGTTTGATGAATAACTGCACAGGGTTTGGATTTTAATTAGTCGTTAAAACTTATATAGTGGGGGGCACCCTACGGGTGTCCCGCAAGGACGATCGCCGCGAGCTTGGGCGAACCCCAAAAAAAAGACCAAAGAGGAATTAGTCGTGCTTGAAACATACCGTAAACACGTCGCAGAACGTGCCGCCGAAGGCGTGGTTGCCAAACCTCTGGACGCAGAGCAGGTCGCCGCCCTGGTTGAGCTGATCAAGAATCCGCCCGCCGGCGAACAGGACTTTCTGAAAGAACTGTTGTCCTCCCGCATTCCCCCGGGTGTTGATGAAGCGGCCTATGTGAAAGCCGGCTTCCTCACCGCCGTCGCCAAGGGCGAGGCCCATTCCCCCATCCTGACTGCCGCCGAAGCCGTCGAGCTGCTCGGTACCATGCAGGGTGGTTACAACATCCAGCCGCTGATCGACCTGCTGGACGATGCGACCCTGGCTCCTCTTGCCGCCAAGGGCCTCTCCCACACCCTGCTGATGTTCGACTCCTTCCACGACGTGGAAGAGAAGGCCAAGGCGGGCAATGCTCACGCCAAGCAGGTGCTGCAATCCTGGGCCGACGCCGAGTGGTTCCTGAACCGCCCGGCCCTGGCCGAGAAGATCACCGTCACCGTCTTCAAGGTGACCGGCGAAACCAATACCGACGATCTGTCGCCGGCGCCGGACGCCTGGTCCCGCCCGGACATTCCGCTGCACGCCCTGGCGATGCTGAAGAACGCCCGCCCCGGCATCACCCCGGACAAGGATGGCGTCATCGGCCCCATCAAGACCATCGATGCCCTGAAAGAGAAAGGTTTCCCGCTGGCTTACGTGGGTGACGTGGTTGGTACCGGCTCTTCCCGTAAATCCGCCACCAACTCCGTGCTCTGGTTCATGGGCGACGACATTCCGTTCGTGCCGAACAAGCGTGCCGGCGGCGTCTGCCTCGGTGGCAAGATTGCCCCGATCTTCTTCAACACCATGGAAGATGCCGGCGCCCTGCCCATCGAAGTGGACGTCTCCAAACTGGAGATGGGCGATGTCATCGACATCTTCCCCTATGAGGGCAAGATCACCCGCCACGGCACCGACGAGGTGCTGGCCCGGTTCGAACTGAAGACCGAGGTGCTGATCGACGAAGTGCGCGCCGGTGGCCGCATTCCGCTGATCATCGGCCGCGGTCTGACCGACAAGGCCCGCGAAGCGCTGGGCCTGCCGTTCTCCACCGTGTTCCGCCGTCCGCAGCCTGTCGCCGACACCGGCAAAGGCTTCACCCTGGCCCAGAAGATGGTGGGCAAGGCGTGCGGCGTGAAGGGCATTCGCCCGGGCACCTACTGCGAACCCAAGATGACCACGGTCGGCTCCCAGGACACCACGGGCCCCATGACACGCGACGAGCTGAAAGACCTGGCCTGCCTCGGCTTCTCCGCCGATCTGACCATGCAGTCCTTCTGCCACACCGCCGCTTATCCCAAGCCCATCGACGTGCAGACCCACCACACCCTGCCGGACTTCATCATGAACCGCGGCGGTGTGAGCTTGCGTCCAGGCGACGGCGTCATCCACTCCTGGCTGAACCGCATGCTGCTGCCGGATACCGTGGGTACCGGTGGTGACTCCCACACCCGTTTCCCCATCGGCATCTCCTTCCCGGCGGGCTCCGGCCTCGTGGCCTTCGCCGCCGCCACCGGCGTGATGCCGCTGGACATGCCGGAATCCGTGCTGGTGCGCTTCAAGGGCAAGCTGCAACCGGGTATCACCCTGCGTGACCTGGTCCATGCCATCCCGTATGCCGCCATCCAGAAAGGGCTGCTGACCGTCGAGAAAGCGGGCAAGAAGAACATCTTCTCCGGCCGCATCCTCGAGATCGAAGGTCTGCCGACCCTCAAAGTGGAGCAGGCATTCGAGCTGGCGGACGCCAGCGCCGAGCGCTCCGCCGCCGGTTGCACCATCAAGCTGGATAAAGAGCCGATCATCGAGTATCTGAAGTCCAACATCGTGATGCTGAAGTGGATGCTCTCCGAAGGCTACGGCGACGTGCGCACCATCACCCGCCGCATCAAGGGGATGGAAGAGTGGCTGGCCAACCCGGTACTGATGGAAGCGGACAAGGATGCCGAGTACGCCGAAATCATCGAGATCGATCTGGCCACCATCAAGGAGCCGATCCTGTGCGCGCCGAACGATCCGGACGATGCCCGTCTGCTGAGCGACGTGGCAGGTGACAAGATTGACGAGGTGTTCATCGGTTCTTGCATGACCAACATCGGCCACTTCCGCGCCGCCGGCAAACTGCTCGAGAAGTATCAGGGCGAGCTGCCGACCCGCATGTGGATCGCCCCGCCCACCAAGATGGACAAGGATCAGCTGACCGAAGAGGGCTACTACGGCATCTTTGGTCGCGTCGGTGCTCGCATCGAAATACCCGGTTGTTCCCTCTGCATGGGCAACCAGGCGCGGGTAGCGGAAGGGGCCTCCGTGGTCTCCACCTCCACCCGCAACTTCCCGAACCGTCTGGGCAAGGGTGCCAACGTCTATCTGGCTTCTGCCGAGCTGGCCGCGGTTGCCGCCATCATCGGCAAGATCCCGACCGTGGAAGAGTATCTGCAGTATGCCAAGGCGCTGGACGCCACTGCGGCCGACACCTACCGCTACCTGAACTTCAACGAGATCGCCTCCTACACCAAGAAGGCCGATGCGGTGATCCTGCAGCAAGCGGTCTGAGACTCGCCGGTCTGACCACTGAAAATAACAATGCCGCGTCTCGACGCGGCATTTTCCATTTCAGGGGGCTGCGCGATAATGACCCGCCATGCCCAGCAACGGCGTCGTCGATTTGCCTGGTATGCGCGTTGCGCTTTCGTTGTCTGGCCATGATGGCCCCACCGTTTCCTGGTGGGCACTTTTATACCGCGGTACCTGCGAAGCGGGCCCGCGCATTGCGGCGTGGTTGCTATGTTTCTGTTCCGGATTGATCTGGCCCGCATGAAGTGGCGCCTTGGTTGTGCCCTGCTGGTGTTGGCCCTGCCCCTGGTGGTGGGAGGGTGGATGGTGCACGACAGCTACGAGCAGGAGCTGAAGAACGATGCCAGTGCGTCAGCCAGCAAGGCCAGAACCTTGCTGGAGCGCATGCTGGATCAGGCCGAGCGGGCCAACCTCGAGGTATTGCCGCTGGCCGGTCGACCTTGCAGCGACAACCTGTTGCTGCTGCGCAAGCGGGTGGCGCTGGAGCCGTTCCTGCGCTCCATCAATCTGGTGCGACAGGGGATCATCAACTGCACCTCGCTGTTCGGGCCTGCCAGGGAAGTGGATGACGGCTCCCGCTACACGGATCGCAAGTTGCTGCTGATGAGCGGCAACCTGGTGCGCAAGAATCACCCCTTGCTGGTGGTGCGTCAGGAGCGGGGGCGTGATGCGGCACTGAGCGCCATTGACAGCAGCCAGCTCAGTTTCATGCTCACCCTGAGCAGCGATCCCAGCGAGCTGTTCTTGCAGGTGGGGTCCGCCTGGCTCGATGAGTCCGGCCACTTCCAAAGCGATCCGCCGAAACTGCACAGCAAGTTTGCCCTGATACTCGCCTCCCAGCGTTACCCCTTCACCATCCACGCCGGTTATGCCATGCCGATCTACTGGCGTGCCCTGTGGGAGGCTCGCCATCTGCAACTGATCTGGCTGGGAGCCAGTTCGCTGGTGCTCTCACTGCTGGTGTGGTGGCTGCTTGGGCGGCCTGGGGCCCTGGCGGACGAGCTGAGGCGCGGGCTGCGAGCCAGGGAATTTGTCCCCTATCTGCAACCGCTGATCGCCAGCAAGGGCGGCAAGATGGTGGGGGCCGAGGTACTGATGCGCTGGCAACATGCCACCGAGGGGCTGATCCGCCCCGATCTCTTCATCCCCCAGGCGGAAGAGTCTGGCCTGATCGTGCCCATGACGGTCAACCTGATGAAGACGGTGGCCAAGACACTCCACCCGGTACAGGAGCAGCTGCCCGAGGCATTTCACATCAGCTTCAACATCAGTGCCATCCACTGCCGGGACCTCTCCCTGGTGGCGGAGTGCCGCGACTTCCTCGGCCACTTCGTGCCGGGACGGGTGGTGCTGGTGCTGGAGCTCACGGAGCGGGAGCTGCTGGTGACCAGCCCGCAGACCCTCTCCCTGTTTCGCCAGCTCGACGAGATGGGGGTGCAGCTCGCCATCGATGACTTTGGCACCGGCCACTCCAGCCTCATCTATCTGCAGCAATTCCACGTGGACTATCTCAAGATCGACCGCTCCTTCATCGGCCGTATCGGGACGGAGTCCCTCTCCGAGCACATCGTGGACAACGTCATCGACCTCGGGGGACGGCTGGGGTTGTCCCTGGTGGCCGAAGGGGTGGAGACGGAGCAGCAGGCCGCCTATCTGAGAGGCAAGGGGGTCCAGTATCTGCAGGGATACCTGTTTGCCCGCCCCATGCCGATACGCCAGTTCTGCCGGGAGCTGACGGCGGGAGAGATACAGGTCGCCGCCGGGCGCACCGCCCAGGGCTAGGCCGCGCCCACCAGGCTGTGCAGCCAGTTCACCAGGATGTCGTGGGGGCTGCCGGGTTCGGGAGGGGCGGGGGCGAGCAGGTGATAGCCGGTGCCGTCGGGGACGAAGCCGAGCGGTGCCACCAGCAGACCGGCCTCGATATCGTCGCACACCTGCCGGTAAGGGCCGATGGCGACTCCCAGCCCGGCGACTGCCGCCTGCAGGCTGAAATAGAAGTGCTCGAAGGTCTGACCCGGCACCTCCTCGTCGGCGGGCATGCCTGCGTGCTGCTGCCACTCCAACCAGGCGCCCGGACGGGTCTTGGTGTGCAGGCGGGGGGCCGTTGGTCTGAGGGCCTGCACATCCCCCCTGGGTTCAAAAAACTGCGCCACCTTGCCCGGCTGACAGACAGGTCCGGTCAGCTCCTCGAACAGCAGCTGGCTGTGCAGATCCTCGGGCCAGTCGAAGTCGTTGCGCCGGATGGCGAGATCGATGCCGCTGCCAAAGCTGAGGGCGCCGCCCCCCGCCATCAGGTGAACGTCCAGCTCGGGGTGCAGGGCCTGAAAGGCGGGCCAGCGCGGGATCAGCCAGCGCATCAGCAGGGTGGGTTCGCAGGAGAGCACCAGCGACTGGGGACGGCTCTGCTGGCGCAGGGCTTGCGCCGTCTGGCGGATGCTGCCCAGCCCCTCTCTGACCGCCTGATAGAACCGTTCACCCGCGTCGGTCAGAAAGACCCGGCGCTGGCGCCGCTCGAACAGCATGACCCCCAGATCCTCCTCGAGCAGTCGTACCGCCCGGCTGATGGCGCCATGGGTGAGATGCAGTTCGTCGGCGGCGCGGCCGAAATGCTCGGTGCGGGCCGCCACCTCGAAACAGCGCAGGGCGGTGAGGGAGGGAAGCGAGAGGGTTTTTTGTGAGTTTTTTTCACCATTCATGTCAGAAATCATCGTTAGTTATTGGTGTTATTGGCAAATAAAATAGCCGATACCCCCTCTAATCAGGACTCTTTTCATGACCGAACTGTTAGCCGTTGTCGCCATTACTCTCTTTGCCGTCATCAGCCCCGGGCCCGACTTTGCCATGGTGTCGCGCAACAGCCTGCTGCTCTCGCGCCGCACCGGCGTGCTGACGGCGATCGGCATCGCGGCCGGGGTCTGCGTGCACGTGACCTACACCCTGCTGGGGGTGGGCTTGCTGATCCAGCAATCCCTCTGGCTGTTCAACCTCATCAAGCTGGCAGGGGCCGCCTATCTCATCTTCCTCGGCATCAAGATGCTGCGGGCCAAACCGGCTGCCGATGAAGAGAGCATCTGTCAGCCTGCCCTCTCCAGCCTGGGGGCGCTGCGCACCGGATTTCTGACCAATGTGCTCAATCCCAAGACGACCATCTTCATCGTCAGCCTCTTCATGCAGGTGGTGCAGCCGCAGACGCCGCTGGCGGTCCAGATCGGCTATGGCGCCTTCATCGCGCTGGCGCACGCCCTCTGGTTTGGTGCGGTGGCGCTCTTCTTCTCCACCCCTGCGGTGCGGGACCGACTGCTGGCGGTACGCCACTGGCTCGATCGGGTGTTCGGGGGCCTGCTGGTGGGATTCGGCATGTTGCTGGCATTGACCCAGCAAACGCGCTGAGGCGGGGAGGGGCGCTCCCCCTATCCACCCCCGACTGTAGGGTCTTGTTTTTCATGCCTTGGCAGCCACTTTTCGGTAGAATTGGCGCTCATTTTGAAGTCAGATGAGGCGCGGTATGACGGTCAGGTTCCAGGCATTTCACAGCATCAAGGCGATTGGCAATCGGGAGGTGCTGTTCAACTGGTCCAGAACCAACCCCCTCGGCGCCCTTGATCAGGTGTGGCGCCCGACGACCCGTGACGAGCTGCAGCAACTGCTGCGGGAATATCCCGAGCGCAAGCTGCGGCTCATCGGCTCCGGCCTCTCTTTCGAACCCATCCACAGCGTCTACGCCGAAGGCAGCCAGGCGCTGCTGGTGGACCTGCACCACCTGCGCGGCCAGCTGGACAAGACTGCCGATACGGTGACCTACCTGGCGGGGACGCCGCTTGATACCGTCTATGCCGATCTCATCGCCATGGATCGCATGCTGCCGGCATCCCCCGGCGTCATCGGCATCCAGACCCTGGGCGGTGCGCTCAGCACCGGCACCCATGGGCAGGGATTGCACCAGTCCGCCCTGTGCGATGCGGTAGAGGCGATGACGGTGATGCTGGCCAATGGCGAGATCATCCGGGTTGATCGATCCGACCCGCGCTTCGGCGCCTTCGTGATGGGCATGGGGATGCTCGGCATCCTGCTGGATGTGACCCTCAACACCGTGCCCAACCGCATCATGCGCTGCACCAAGTTCACCACCGACTACCCCTTCCTGCTGGAACACAACGAGCGCCTCAACCGGGAGCACGCCTTCGTGAAGAGCTGGTGGTTCGCCTGGACCGGCGAGAGCCACATCTGGCTGGTGGATCCCGCCTCCGATGACGAGGTGGCCCGCTACCGGGCCGGGGGCAGCGAGCCGCTGGTGCTGGAGGGAGACATGGACGAGCGCATGAACCTGGCGCTCAATGCCACCATAGACGCAACCCTGCAGAAGATGGCCAGAGACACCAAGGACGAGGCCAGGGCAGGCGAGCACTTCGAGACGGTACGCCGCTTCAAGGACGCCTCGGATCTGGTGGGCAACGTCTACCAGATCCTCTGCAAGGGGATCCCTGCACCCCAGATCAACTGCGAGGTGGCCGTGCCCCTCGAACGCATGGGGGAGGCCCTTGAAATCCTGCAGGCATGGCAGGAGGCGAACCCCGGCGTGCTGCACTACCCCTTCATCCTGCGCTGCACCGGTCCCTCCGTGGCCTGGCTCAGTGCCGCCCATGACAAGTCGGTGTGCTGGATAGGTTTTCTGGTCTATCTGGCGGCGGACGGGACCTTTGTCGGGGGCTCCATGGAGCAGATGCGCGAGTTGCAGCAACTGCTGGTGCCGCTTGGCGGCATTCCCCATTTCGGCAAGCACCTGGCGATGGACCTCTATGACTTCCCGGCCCTGTTGCCGCGCTGGCACGACTTCCTGGCACTGAAGCGGGAGCTTGACCCCCATGGCCGTTTCGAAAACCGCTGGCTCGGCGACCTGTTCGCCAACCGGTAAGGATCTGACATGACCGATATGCAAGACACTCGCTTACTCATCCTCCTGCCGATCAGAGGGGGGGCAACCCGATGACAGACATGCAAGACACCCGCATCCCCGTGACCCTGCTGACCGGTTTTCTCGGCAGCGGCAAGACCACCTTGCTCAACCACTGGGTCAAGCAGCCCGAGCTCGGGGAGTGCGCCGTGCTCATCAACGAGTTCGGCTCCGTGGGGCTGGATCACCATCTGGTACAGCAGGTGGACGAGCAGGTGGTGCTGCTCGATTCCGGCTGCATCTGCTGCTCGGTGCAGGGCTCCCTGGTGGAGGCGCTGCAGGGGCTCTTCATGAAGGCCATCCAGCGCAAAATCAAACCCTTCAAACGGCTGATCATCGAGACCACGGGTCTGGCCGATCCGGCCCCTGTGCTGTTCACGTTGAGGGAAGAGGGCTTTATCGCCCAGCGCTACCGCTTCGATGGCACCGTCACCGTGGTGGATGCCGGCCATATCGAGCAGCAGCTTGCGGCTCAATATGAGGCGGTCAAACAGGTGGCGCTGGCGGATCTGCTGGTGGTGAGCAAGGGCGATCTGGTGGATGAAGAGACCCTTGCGCGGGTGGAAGCCCAACTGGCGGCCCTCAATCCGGCAGCCCCCATCCAGCGGGTCAGCAATGGGGTGCTCTCGCCCGCGGTGCTGGAGAAGCTCGGCGCCTACAACGAGGCGGCGGGGCGCGACGTGCGCCAGTTGCTGGCCTGGCTGCGTACCGAATCCCCGAAACAGGGGCTGGCTTCGCCCATGCAGCCGAAGATGACGCCGTTTGCCGCCAAGGTGGGGACGGCAGCGCCCACCCGCTTCGAGCACGGCAATATCGAAAGTTTCTCCCTGCGCATCGGCGAGCCGCTCAAGCCTTCCCGCCTGCTGGCCGCCATCGACGCGGTGCAGGCACAATACGGCGATGCCCTGCTGCGCCTCAAGGGGATATTGCAACTGGAAGGGGAGAGCCAGCCAGTGGTGATCCACGGCGTGCACGGCCAGCTCTATCCGTTGCAGGCGCTGGGGGAGTGGCCCGAAGGCAAGGCCCAGTCCCGGCTGGTGTTCATCGTGAAGAGCCAGGACAGGGTAGGTATAGAGCAGTTGTTCCTCTCGACCCTCAAGGCCCCCGAACCCAGCCTGGAAGAGCACCTCAAGGCCATGCTCGGCCAGCCGGATGCCTGATATGCTGATATGACCCGCGCTCGTGCGGGTCTTTTCTTATGTGATGAGGAGAGACAGAATCATGCCTGACAGCTCCCCGATGGTGACGCCCGCCCAGCGCAAATGGCTGCCCTGGCTGACGGCGGTCGGTTTTTTCATGCAGACCCTGGATGGCACCATCCTCAACACCGCCCTGCCCAGCATGGCCGAGGCCCTGGGCGAGAGTCCGCTGCAGATGCAGTCCGTCATCATCGCCTACATGCTGACGGTGGCCCTGCTCATTCCCGCCTCCGGCTGGCTGGCGGACAGATTCGGCACCCGCCGGGTCTATCTGGTCGCCATCCTGCTGTTTACCCTGGGTTCCCTGGCCTGTGCCATCGCCAACACCCTGCCCATGCTGGTGATAGCCCGGGTGTTGCAAGGGGTCGGGGGGGCCTTGCTGATGCCTATCGGGCGTCTGGCGGTGCTGCGGGTCTACAGCAAGCATGAGCTGCTGAGGGTGATGTCGTTCGTCACCATCCCCGGTCTGCTCGGCCCCCTCATCGGCCCGGCCCTGGGGGGCTGGCTGGTGGAGGTGGCGAGCTGGCACTGGGTCTTCCTCATCAACCTGCCGGTGGGCTTGCTCGGCTTCGTGGCGAGCTGGCACTTCATGCCCGACCTGCGCCAGCACACCGCCAGGTTTGACTGGCAGGGGTTTGTGCTGTTCAGTGCCGGCATGGTGCTGGTATCCGTCGGTCTGCAAGGCCTGGGGGAGCACAGCATCTCAACCGGCTGGGCCCTGTTTGCGGTATTGTTCGGTCTGGCCGCCATGGCGAGCTACTGGCTCTATGCCGCCACGGCGGAGCAGCCCCTGTTCAGTCTGGCGCTGTTCAAGACGTCCACCTTCGCCATCGGTATCTGGGGCAATCTGTTTGCCCGCCTCGGCAGCGGCGCCATGCCGTTTCTCACCCCGCTCTTCCTGCAACTGGGGCTCGGCTTCTCCCCGAGCAAGGCGGGGATGACCATGATCCCCACGGTGATCGGCGCCATGCTGACCAAGACGCTGGTGAACAAGCTCATTCCGCGCATCGGTTATCGCCGCATCCTCATCGGCAACACCCTGGCGCTCGGGGCCATGATCGCGAGCTTCTATTTCATCGACAACCAGGTGCCCCACGGCGTACTGCTGGTGTGGCTGGCGGTCTTTGGTGCCATCAACTCCCTGCAATTTTCCGCCATGAACACCCTGACCCTGCAGGATCTCAGCAGCGAGCACGCCAGCAGCGGCAACGGTCTGCTGTCGGTGGTGATGCAGCTCTCCATGAGCCTGGGGGTGGCCATCGCCGCCAGCCTGCTGGGGCTCTTCTCCATCGGCCAGCCCGAGGAGAGTGGCCGCTGGCTGGAGGGGTTCCACCTCACCTATCTGTGCATCGGCCTGATGTCCATGCTGGCGGCGCTGATCTTCGCCCAGCTGGCGCGGGAAAAGCGCTGAGTCCCAGGCTCAGGGGGCGGGCAGGTAGCTCACGTCGCAGGGCAATCGGGCCAGCAGTCCGGCCAGGTGGGTGGTCTCCAGCAGGAAAGTCTGCTCGGGGTGGCCCGGCGTCCAGGTAAAGGCGTGGTGATTCATGAGCACGGGATCCACCAGCAGGGGGATGTCGGCGCGGGGCAGGAAGGGGCAGACGGCTCCCGGCAGGCAGCCAATCTCGGTCTGCATCTCGTCGGCGGTGCAGATGGAGGGTTTGGCACCGAGCGCCGCCTTGACCGCCTTGCTGTCGAGCCGGCCGTCCCTGTGGGTCAGCAGCAGGGCGAAGCGACCATCCTTGAATTTGAGGAAAAGGGTCTTGCTGAACTCGGCCTGCCAGCCGAGGCGAGCCTTGACCCGCTCGTCAGTGGCGTAATCGAGGATGGGTTCGTGCTCGAAGTGCTGGTGGGGCAGGTCGGTGAGCAACTGACGGTTGAAGTCGTGAATGGCATCGAGTGGCATGGGGTTCTCCTGTGATGGCGGTCATCCTGCCACTTGCACCGGCGCAGGCCCAATCACCGTTTCTTATCCGTCATCAGCGGAGTCATCAACAAGGGCACCCGAGGGTGCCCTTGTCGTTCAGTGATGCTGCAATTCGCCCGCTTCCCAGTGGAAGGGAATGGGGTCAAGGCGCTGGGAGGCTTTGTCGTAACCTGCCCACAGCTCACCGATGGTGCGACCATCGATGGGATGGCGGAATGTGGGAGCCAGCTCCGCCAGCGGCCAGAGCACGAAGGCGTTGGTGAGGATCTCGCCGCGGGGCAGCACCAGCGGCGTCTCGCAGACCAGCTCGCCGTAGAGCAGCAGATCGAGATCCAGGGTGCGCGGGGCGAACTTCTTGGCATCCGGCTCGCGGCCGTGAGCGAACTCCATGGCGCGCAGCCGCTGGCACAGGGTCGCCAGGGGCAGCTCGGTATCGGCACCCACCACCAGGTTGTAGAAGGGGCGGCCGTTGAAGCCCACTGCCTCGCTCTCGAATACCCGGGAGACCTGCAACTCGCCGAATTCGGCGTGCAGGGCATCGAGGCCGGCGCGGATATGGCGTTCCCGATCGATGTTGGATCCCAGACTGATATAGATGCGGGTCATCAGTTGGCGCTCGCAGCCGGCGTGCGATGGCGCAGGATCTCGACCCCGACACCTGCCGCATTGGGCACGGCACCCGGTTTGGTCAGGGTCACCTTGACCCACTGTACCCGCTCGTCTTCCAGCACCAGGGCGGCGACCTGCTCGGCCATGGTCTCGACCAGCTCCACTATCTTGCCCTGGGCGTGATCACAGATCTTGCGAGAGAGGGTGGCGTAATCCAGCGCCAGATTGATATCGTCGGTTGCGGCGGCTGGGCGATTGTCAAACCCCATCTCGAGGTCGAAACAGAGCTTCTGGCGAATGCCCTTCTCCCACTCATATACCCCGATGGTGGTCAAAACCTCGAGTCCGCGAATAAACACCTTGTCCATGACAGTACTTCTTCTTTACTCTTGATGGGCTGTGAAAACAGCGCAGGGATGCAGGCCCGGCAAGCAGATTGCCGCTGGCGGCCGGTTTGGGCGACACGCTTTCGGGCAAGCCCGGGCCTGGGAATGTGGCCCGCATCATACCCCATTCATATCGTGGTAAAAACGACCAAGATGACGGCCCTGACGATTTTGATGATTATTCTGGCCTATCTGGGCGGCTCGCTGTCCAGTGCCGTGCTGGTTTCCCGCATCACGGGTCTGCCGGATCCCCGTGACCATGGTTCCCACAACCCGGGGGCGACCAATGTGTTGCGCCTCGGCGGCCGGATGGCGGCGCTGATCGTACTGCTTCTCGACGTGCTCAAGGGGATGGCCCCCGTCTACCTCGCCTGGTATCTGCAGATCAAGCCCGTCTACCTCGGCTTTATCGGGGTGGCCGCCTGTCTGGGCCACATGTACCCCCTCTTCTTCCACTTCCGTGGCGGCAAGGGCGTCGCTACCGCCCTCGGTACCATGCTGCCCATCGGCTTTGCCATGGGGGGCGCCGTCATCACCACCTGGTTGCTGGTGCTGCTGGTGAGCGGCTATTCGTCACTGGCGTCCATCGTGACCGTGTTGCTGACTCCGCTCTTTACCTATCTGCTCAAACCGGAATACACGTTGCCGGTCTCCCTGCTCTCCTGTCTCATCCTGATCCGTCATCACGAGAACATTACCCGCCTGCTCAAGGGGGAGGAGTCCCGCCTCTGGGGGCGCCGGGGAGCGGTCCCGCCAGCAGAAGTGATGAAAATGGATGATGCTGCGCAAAAAAGAGACGAACGAGACGAAAAGTGAAATTTCCCGTTGACCACCTGCCCTAAAATCCGTTTAATAGCGCCCACGCCCAGATAGCTCAGTCGGTAGAGCAGGGGATTGAAAATCCCCGTGTCGGCGGTTCGATTCCGTCTCTGGGCACCATATTTTGGTGCCATGAAATAAAAACGTGTTCATGCACAATGGTTTGAAGTGTGCCGGCTTAGCTCAGTAGGTAGAGCAACTGACTTGTAATCAGTAGGTCACCAGTTCGATTCCGGTAGCCGGCACCATTTGCCCAGATAGCTCAGTCGGTAGAGCAGGGGATTGAAAATCCCCGTGTCGGCGGTTCGATTCCGTCTCTGGGCACCACGAATAATTCCTCCTTAGCTCAGTCGGTAGAGCGACGGACTGTTAATCCGCAGGTCGCTGGTTCGAGCCCAGCAGGAGGAGCCAAATAAAAAGCCCAGCAGCAATGCTGGGCTTTTTCTTTTCCCGTTTTTCGATGTTCCGCTTCCCGCTGTTCGAAAAGCGTCCTGTCCGGTGACAAAGCTGTCGCAGCGCCCCTCTTGAATCTTTCCTCCCAGTGACTTGGCCCGTCTGCCGAGTATGATGGCGTGGTGAGTCCCTATGCTGTGCCCGCCGGATCACCCTGTCGTGATCGACGCTTGCCGTCACCCCGGCCCGGCAAAACGGGATCGGTTTCTTGAGTGAGGTCATGCATGAATGCAACAGAGCTTTGGCAGCTTTCCCCCGAGCAATTCAACGAGTGGCGGCGTGAGAACGATTATCCCCGTATCTGGGCGCTGCTGGTGGCGTCGCTGCCCCATTTCGACGACTGGATGGCGGAGCAGAAGATAGAAAAAAGCGTGATCTTCCAGATCGGCATCGCCCGCTTCATCAGCTCCCGCTGCGTGCTGAGCCTTTGTGTCTACATGAGCGACGACAAGGTCCGCCTGTATGAGAGCGCCTCGAGTGCACTGGAATCCCTGCGCAAGAGCGGCCTCATCCGCTCGGAGACCCGTTTCGAGCCTTACAGCATGTGGCTGGCGGGAAAACATGGCAATGACGAGGTGAAACGGGTGCAAAGCCTGCTCTCGGTCTCGGAGAACAACAAGGGGGAGGCCCAGGTGCTGGGCAAGCATCGTCTGCTCAACATCGGCGGTGTTACCCTCAAAAGCCCCATCATCTCCGGCCGGTTGCTCGATTTTACCTGTCTCGACGAGCTCTCTCTCGATGGGGCCGTCAACAACTCCAAGGTTTATCTGTGGCACTGCTCGGCCAAGGGGGTCAGGGTCAATGGCGGGGTGATCGGGCTCGATCTGTTCGACTCCCTGCTGTGGGACCACAGGGCCTGGGCCAAGAAGCGGGAGCTGGCGCTGGAGGACGGGGTCTTTCAGGACTTCACCATAGAGTGCGAGGAGATCCGCTTCCACTCCTCCCGGGCGGTGCTGAAAAACTTCAGCGTCAGCGCCAAGAACTTCGATGCCACCATGGAGCACACCAACCTGGACAAGGTGGAGGTGGTCTACAACGACAATGGGCGGATCGACCACAACGAGGCGAGCAAACTCTATCGCAATGCCAAGCGCCTCTTCTCCAGCGTGGGTGACACCGTCGATGCCGGCGAGTGTTACTACAAGGAGAAGCTGCACGAGATGAAGTCCCTGGCGAGCCCGCGGGAGCTGTACCGGGAGCGCTGGCTGCGAAGCGGTCCGATGACGAAGTGCTGGCTCTCCCTGTTGTGCTATCTCAAGTGCGCGGGCAAGTTCATCAGCTTCATCACCTGGGGGTTTGGGGAGCGTCCCATCAGAAGCCTGCTGATGTCGATGGGGGTGATCCTGCTGGCGACCCTGACCTATTTCCTGGCGCCGGAGTCTGCAACCCACGGCCATCTGGGGCGCTCTCTCTATTTCAGCATCGTCACCTTCGTGACCCTGGGTTATGGGGACATCTCCCAGACCTCCTCGCCGCTGCAACTGCTGTCGGCCATCGAGGCCTTCTGCGGCATGTTCCTGACCGGTCTCTTCCTCGCGGGTTTTGCCTCGAAAACCAAGCAGTATTGACGGGAGTGCCGGCGGCGGGTGCCATCAGTGCCCGCCTCCGGTGCCCTCCTGCTGTCTTCCCATCCCTCCCGGCTGGCCCGGCGACCCTGCTTGACGCAGCGGCGGTGGAGCGACTTTATTTAAAGTCATCGCATGCCATGGCAAGCGATGGCGCCACCAGCGCCCGGACATGACGCAATCAGAGGAGAAAGCCCGGTATCGATCCGCCAACCACCGATGTAGAGAAGGAATAACGCTATGATATTGAATCACTTATGGGGATTGTATGCCCATCCCCACACCGAATGGCATACCATAGACGAGCGGCACGACAGCTTCAGAAACAGTCTGACCCACATCCTGCTCGTGGCCCTTATCCCTCCCATCTGCGCCTACTATTCCGCCGTTCACATCGGCTGGAGCATCGGGGTCGGCGATCCCATCACCCTGACCGCCAACAGCGCATTCAAGCTGTCGGTCGCCATGTACGTGACCCTTATCATCGGCGTGCTGGCACTCTCCTATCTGGTGCACTGGATGGGGCATACCTTCGGCTCGGATCCTAGCTACACGACCTCGCTGGAGCTGGCGGCCTACACCTCCACGCCACTCTTCATGGTGGGCTTCTCCGCTTTCTTCCCGCATCTCTGGTTCGTGATGCTCATCGGTTTGGTCGGGCTGACCTATTCCGTCTACCTGCTCTATATCGGCGTGCCCATCTTGATGCACATCACCAAGGAGCAGGGATTCATCTACGCCAGCTCAGTGGTGACGGTCGGCCTGGTGCTGCTGGTCTGCGTGCTGGCTGCCACGGCCATCCTGTGGGGATCCGGCTTCGGTCCCGTCTTCACCCAGTAGCCGTGTATGCCGACGGCAACGACGACAAGGGCGCCTTGATGGCGCCCTTGTCGTTGATCTCTCTGGTCGGCGTGTCTTTGCCAGACCCGGGAGGGAAGTCGTCTGCGTTGATCAGCGGGGATTGCCGCTGCCGATGCCGAACGGGATGCGGTAATCGCTGCTCTGATCGCCGAGGCTGACGGTCAGGTTGCCCTGGGCGCGGCTCGGGATCTGTACCTGCTGGGTACCCATCAGGTTGGCGTGGACGGATGCCACCAGATCACCGGATTCATCGCGCACCTCCAGCATGGGGTTGGCTTTGCCGGCCATGGCGGCGCTGGCATGCCAGTTCACGAACAGCACACCCGGGGTGGCATTGAAGTCGGCGGGGACGGAAGCCTGGGCAACACCGGCACTCATCAGGCCTGCCACGGCCAGCATCTTGATCACGTTTTTCATGTTCATTCACTCTCTTGGTTTTTATGTCATTGGCAAGGCCTGACAGGCCTGCATCAATGCATCCTTGCAAGAGGTCATTCAAATGGTGTGTTGTTTTGTCACGGATGTTTGTCACCCATGTGTATGGGGGACTGCCATGAACGACCAGTTGTTTTGCGGCTTGGCGCTCCTGCCTAAGCGATGTGTGAATATTAAGCGCCTCACCCGGTCATTGTTAGCGAGATAAACTGGCCTACACGTTCAAAAAATGTGAATGATGTTTTGTGGGGAGGAAGCAGGCCGGTTGGAGGGGAGTCACCCTTCAGGAGAGAGGTGCATGTCCCAGACCTGACACCGGATTGTCACATCCGGTGCGTACTGTGCGGCTTCATTTTCACACTGGTTCAAGGATGACTATGTTTCGCGTCTCTTCCCTTGCCGCCTGCGTGGCGGCCACCCTGCTGAGCGGCTGCCATTCGGGCAACGACTCCTCCTCGCCTGCCGTCGGCGACTATCAATACAGCACCAAGGCGGTCTATGCCGCCCGTCAGGCAATGAACAGCTATGAGGTGGCCCCTGAAGGCTTTAGTCCCGTCTTCACTGAACTGGTGGCACGCCATGGCTCCCGCTCGCTGTCCAGCCCCAAATACGATGTGCTGACCAAGCTGGTGTGGGAGGAGGCCGCGAGACAGGGGGCCTTGACCGAGCTGGGCCAACGGCTCGGCGCCAAGGTGGACGCCGTCACGGCCGCCAACCAGACCCTCGGCTATGGCCTGCTGAGTGCGCTCGGCAAGGAGGAGCACGCCAACCTGGCGACCCGGCTCGCCGAACGGCTGCCCACCCTGCTGACCACTGAATCGACTCCCCTCTGCCTCAAGGTCGAGACATCGGGCAAGGATCGCGCCAACGAAAGCGCCTACTTCTTCATGCAGAGCCTGGCCAAACGGGCCTCTCTGGTGACGGACAGCCCCGACTGTTACGTCAGCCAGGAGAACCCTTCCGAGATCGACAAGGGGCTGCGCAACAAGTTCGAGCTCTACTTCCACAAGACCGAGCCGCAGGGGGAGTACATCCGGTATCTGCCCACCTTCCAGGCCTATCAGGCCTTTGTCGGGGACGAAGACAACGGGGTGGCTCCCGCTCCCGAGCTGACCGAGGCCCTCGATGCGCTCAAGGCCCTGCCCAGGACCCGGGTGATGGCCCGCGAGATGCTCGAGCGTCTCTACAGCAAGGCCTTCGTCGACGAGCTGGCCGCCGGGGTGGATTATGTGGCGGTGAACCCGGAAGACGGCGGCAAGACCCATGTGCGCGACGAGGTGGACGCCGCCCTCATGCTCTACAACCTCTTCATCATCGGCCCGGGGATGATCCGGGAGGCGCAGGCACAAGGCGGGTCCTGGGATCTCGAGCAGTTCATCACGCCAGAGGAGTCTGCCTGGTTCTCCTACCTCTCCGATGCCGAGGACTTCTACGAAAAGGGGCCGAGTCTTGCCAGCCAGAGCGCCACCTACGCCGTGGCCCAGCCCCTGCTTGACGGCCTCTTCAACGAGGTACAGACCCAGGTGGTGGAAGAGGCGGGCGAGCATGTCGCCAAGCTGCGCTTCGCCCATGCGGAGACCCTGATTCCGCTGGCGGCCCTGATGAAGCTGGAAGGGAGTCGTCAGAGCGCCCAGCCTGGCGTGCTGATGAGCCAGGAAAACAACGAATGGCGTGGCGGCTGGGTCTCTCCCTATGCGGCCAATATCCAGTGGGATGTCTACCGCAACGAGGCCGGCCGGGTGCTGGTGAAGATGCTTTACAACGAGAAGGAGCTCGCCTTCAAGGCAGGTTGCGCCCCCATTGCGGTGGGTAGCTTCTTCTATGACTTCGGCGAGCTCAAACGCTGTTACGACTACTCGTCCTGACGCGCTCGTGCCATCCCCGGGGCCGGTCATCGCCGGCCCCGATTTTTTTGGTTCAGGCGGAGCCCGCTTGTCGACGACCCGCCTGCCAGGTGGTGCCCATGGAGGCGGCGATGATGGCGGCTATCCCGAGCCACTGGGACGGGGGCAACTGCTCACCCAGCCATACCAGTCCCATCAAGGCCCCCATGGCCGGTTCACCGCTGGTGAGAATGCCGTAGCTCTTGAGGGGAAGGCGGCGCAGGGCAAACATCTCGAAAGAGTAGGGGATGGCGCTCGAGAGCAGCCCCACCCCGATGATGGTGAGGATCACGGGGACGGTGAATGACGCCTCGATCGCACCCTCCAGCCCGAAGGGCAATACCAGCAGGGTGCCCACCCACATGCCCAGCGCCGGAGCCTGTGCGCCCAGCAAGGCTCCTGCCCGCTTTCCGGTGAGCATATAGAGCCCCCAGAAGAGGCCAGCCCCGAGAGCCAGTGCGGCCCCCAGGGGATCGATGGCCTGCTGTGTTGCCCGCAGGGGCAAGAGCAGCAGCAGCCCGGCGATGGCCAGTATCAGCCAGATGAAGTCTGCCCGGTGGCGTGAGGAGAGCAGGGCCACCGTCAGGGGGCCGATGAACTCGATGGCCAGGGCTACGCCGAGGGGAATGCGTGCGATGGCGAGATAGAAGAGCAGGTTCATTGCTCCCAGCGACAGACCGTAGGGGATGGCGCTCAGCAGGGTGCGTCGGTCGAGGGGGGCACGCCAGATGCGAAACACCAGGGAGAGGAGGAGGGCGGCGCACCCCAGCCGGAACAGGGTCGTACCTGCGGCACCCAGCAAGGGAAACAGGGATTTGGCCAGGGAGGCGCCGAGGGTGATCGACAACATGGCGAGCAGGACGGCCAGAAGAGAGGAGAGGGCATTGGGATTGGGTTGCATGGTGTTCATACCGGGCAGGACGATGAGCAATAAAATATATCTGGATACTTGGGTAAAACCGGTCTAATACTGGCCTTGTGCGATAATTTTTATCTAATGAACCCCATGACCGACAAATTTGATCTGCTCATCCTCGCCGAGCTGCAACAGGATGCCCGTCTGCCCACGCCGGAGCTGGCCCACAGGGTCGGTCTTTCCGCCCCAGCCTGCTACCGCCGCGTCCGCGCCTTGCGGGAGTCCGGTCTCATCGAGCGGGAAGTGGCGCTGGTGGCACCGTCCACCATGGGCTGGCCCATCACCATGCTGGTGCTGGTGACCCTGGAGCGGGATCATGGCCGCATCGTCGATGAGATGATCGCCAGCCTGCAGCGGGAACCCGAGGTGATGGATCTCTGGTATGTGACGGGGGAGCAGGACTTCGTGCTGCAAGTGGCCGCCAGGGACATGCAAAGTTACGAGCAGTTCACCCGTCGGGTGCTCCATGCCAGGGACCAGGTGCGCAGTTTCAAGACTCTGGTGGTCATGGGACAGCACAAGCGTTGCGGCGCCTTGCTGCCCGGGTAAAGAGGGGGTTGCGCCGAAGCCTTGCCGGCATTGCGGGAGCGCCGTCAGGGAAAGGAACAGGGGCAGGTACGGCCTGCCCCTTCTGTGTCAGCCAGGTTCCCCGGGCGCCAGCTCCTCTGCCGTCATGGGGCGCAAGACCCGGCAGGGATTGCCGACCGCCACCACGCCTGCCGGAATGTCTCTGGTGACAACGGACCCCGCCCCGATGACGCTGTTGTCCCCTATGGTGACGCCCGGGCAGATGACGACGCTGCCCCCAATCCAGACGTTGTTGCCGATGCGCACCGGCTTGCCGAACTCGACCCCCTTGATGCGCGGCGCTACCGCCACCGGGTGGGTAGCGGTGTAGATCTGCACTCCGGGGGCCAGCAGCACGTTGTCGCCTATGTGTACCTCGCACACATCCAGGATGGTGCAGTTGAAATTGGCGTAGAAATTCTCGCCGACAAAGATGTTGGCGCCATAGTCGCAGAAGAAGGGGGGCGTGATGAAACAGCGTTCTGCGCGGCCACCCAGCAGGCGGGTGAGGCGCTCATCCCAACCAGGGGCATCGGTTCGCTCCCGGTTCAGTTCTCCCAGCAGGGCGCGGCACTGCTCCCGCGCAGCCCGCAGTTCGGGGTCCCCTGCATCATAGGGCGCTCCCGCCACCATCTTCTGCCACTCGGGGCCACGCACGGCGGGCCGCTGCACTGTTGTTGCGTCAGTCATCATTGCTCCATCAGCCAGATCAGGGATTCGTAAGGGCGCAGCTTGCAGGATTGCGGGCGGGCCGGGCTATCCGGGTAGTTGCCAAGCAGCAGCTGCCCCTTGCCACCGGCCAGCTCGGCCGGCAGCTCGAAGGCCGCCGGCTTGCCATAGAAGTTGCTCACCACCAGCAGGGTCTGACCGTTGGCGCGGCGGACATAGGCCCAGATCTGCGGGTGCCCGGTCAGCAGCTCCTGATAATCCCCCTGAGTGAAGATGGGGTACGCCTTGCGAAGGGCGATGAGATCCCGATAGTGCCAGAACACCGAGTGCTGGTCGGCGAGCGCCGCCTCGGCATTGATCTCGGAATAGTTGGCGGCGGGCTTGAGCCAGGGCGTCCCGCTGGTGAAACCGGCGTTGGAGGCGGCGCTCCACTGCATCGGGGTGCGCGAGTTGTCCCGGGACTTGGCGCCGAGAATGGCGAGGATCTCGGCCTCGCTTATCCCTTCCGCCTGCTTGATGGCGAAGATGTTGCGGCTCTCCACATCCTGATAGTCGTTGATGCACTGATAGCCGGGGTTGGTCATGCCGATCTCCTCCCCCTGATAGATGTAGGGCGTCCCCTGCAGGCCGTGCAGCGTGCTGGCCAGCATCTTGGCGGCGACCACCCTATGCTCGCCCTCATCGCCGAAACGGGAGACGATGCGCGGCTGATCGTGGTTGCACCAGAAGAGCGCCGACCACCCCTTGCCATGCATACCGCTCTGCCAGTGGTTGAAGATGCGCTTGAGTTCGAGGAAATCGAACGGGGCCTTGGTCCACTTGTCGCCGCCCGGGTAATCCACCTTGAGGTGATGGAAGTTGAACACCATGGAGAGCTCGGAGCCATCCAGCGCGCCATAGCGCTGGCAGTGCTCCAGGCTGGTGGAAGACATCTCGCCCACCGTCATGGCCCCCACGGGGGCGAAGACGTCGCGGCTCACATCCTGCAAAAATTCGTGGATGCGCGGCCCGTCGGTGTAGAAGCGGCGGCCATCCCCCACCTCGTCGTCGGGGAATGCCTGATCCTTGGAGATGAGGTTGATGACGTCGAGGCGGAAACCGTCGACTCCTTTCTTCGCCCAGAAATGGATGATCTTCTTCACCTCGGCGCGCACGGCCGGGTTTTCCCAGTTGAGATCCGCCTGCTCGCGGGCAAAGAGGTGCAGGTAGTACTGGCCGGTGGCCGGGTCCAGCTCCCAGGCGCTGCCGCCAAACTTGGATTGCCAGTTGTTGGGCACGCCGCCGTCCACCGGATCTTTCCAGATGTAGTAGTCGCGATAGGGGCTGTGCTTGTCCCCCAGCGCCGACTTGAACCAGGCGTGCTCGGTGGAGGTGTGATTCACCACTATGTCCATCACGATGCGGATGCCGCGCGCATGGGCGGCGGCCAGGAGCGCTTCGAAATCGCTCATGGTGCCGTAGGCGGGATCTATGTTGAGGTAATCGGCGATGTCGTAGCCGTTGTCCACCTGGGGGGAGACGTAGACCGGGGTCAGCCAGAGGGCATCGACCCCCAGCGTCTTGAGATAGTCGAGGCGGGCCATGATCCCCTTGAGATCACCGGTGCCACGGGCGCCGGAATCCTGAAAGCTTTTGGGGTAGATCTGGTAAATCACGGCGCTTTGCCACCAGGGTGTCTGTGTCATGGTTGGTTCGCTCATTGGTTGAAACCGGATTAGTTGGAACAGGGCAACGATAAAGGGCGGAGCCAGGGCTCCGCCGAGGTTGTGTGGATCAGGCCGTGGCCAGATCCAGCTTGCCGGCAGCCTGCTGGCGCTTGTAGACCAGCAGCGTCAGCAGGGCGGGGACCACGATGGCCACCAGCATGGCGATGGCGTAGATGCCCCAGTATTGCGGCTGGATGGAGAGGATGCCCGGCAGGCCGCCCACTCCGATGCCGTTGGCCATCACACCGGCGAAGCCGCAGATGAGAGCCGCACAGCTTGAGCCCACCATGGCGCACAACATGGGGAACTTGTACTTGAGGTTGATGCCGTACATGGCCGGCTCGGTCACCCCGAGATAGGCGGAGATGGCGGCTGGGACCGAGATCTCCCGCTCGTTCTCCTTGCGGCTGATCAGGATGATGCCGACGACCGCAGACGCCTGGGCGATGTTGGAGAGGGCGATCAGCGGCCAGATGGGGGTGCCGCCCATGCTCTGCATCAGTTGCAGGTCCACCGCGTTGGTGGTGTGGTGGATGCCGGTGATGACCAGGGGCGCATAGAGGAAGCCGAACAGGGCGGCGCCGATGGGGGCAAACGAACCCGTCATGGCCGCCTTGGCGGCAAAGCCGACGCCGTCACCAATCCAGCGGCCGAACGGACCGATCAGGGCGTGTGCCACGATCACCGCCAGCAGCAGGGAGATGAAGGGCACAATCACCAGGTAGAGATAGGCCGGGATGATGCGCTTGAGGCTGGTTTCCACCCAGGCGAGGAAGACACCCGCCAGCAGGGCCGGAATGACCTGGGCCTGATACCCTACCTTCTGGATGACGAAGAGGCCGAAGTCCCACACTTCCGGGGTCTGCTGGCCGATGCCATAGGCGTTCATCAGTTGCGGCGACACCAGCGTGATACCCAGCACGATGCCGAGGATCTCGGAGCCGCCCATCTTTTTCACCGCAGACCAGCAGACACCCACCGGCAGGAAGTGGAAGATGGCTTCACCCAGCAGCCAGAGGAAGGCGTGCACCTGGGCCCAGAACTGGCTGATCTCGGTGAGGGTGTGGGTGCCGTCGTCGAACATCTTGATGTCGCCGATGACGTTGCGAAAGCCCAGGATCAGACCACCGGTGATGATGGCGGGCAGCAGGGGGACGAAGATCTCCGCCAGGTGGGAGATGCCGCGCTCCAACGGGTTCATGTTGTGGCGGGCGGCCTGCTTGGCGGCCTCCTTGCTGCCGCCGCTCACGCCGATCTCCTGGGTGAGCGCCTTGTACCACTGATCCACCTCGTTGCCGATCACCACCTGGAACTGGCCGCCCTGGGTGAAGCTCCCCTTCACCGAAGGGATGGTCTCGATGGCCTTGGGATCGGCCTTGGCCGGATCGGCCAGCACGAACCTGAGCCGGGTCAGGCAGTGGCTGACAGTGGTGATGTTCTCTTTGCCGCCGATCCGCTCGATCAGCTGCGCCAGATGCTGTGTGTTGACTTTTGACATGAGCCTTCCCTCTGTGACTCCATGAATAATGGTCGTGTCTTTACCGGCTGGCCAAGGACCGCCCGTTTATTGGTATCGTTCCCAATCAGCATGAAGCCAGTGGCTGGCATCGGCAATGGGAACGTTCCCAATTCGTGGCGCTGGTCACAAAAAGCGCAAAACGCCGGGAATGGAGGAAAAGATAGACTACAGGGGCTGACAGGGGGCGATGGTCGCTCTGGGGGGCTGCCCCTCTTCAATCTGGTCGAGCAGCTGTCTGGCGGCCAGGATGCCGGCGTCCTTGTAGCCGAAATCCAGGCTGAGGGTGTTGGCAAAGAGGAACGTCAGCATGGGATTGCTGCCAAGGCCGCTCACCAGGATGTCGGTGCGCCCCTGCTCCTGCAGGTATTTGGCGGCGCCGATGGCCAGGGTGTCGCTGGCACAGACCATGGCCTGGGTGGTGGGGGTGAGCAGCTCGGCCGCGAGCCGATAGCCGCTTTGCAGACCAAGATCCCCGAGGGCGCTGCGGGGCGTGCGCCCCTGTTCCCGACAGTAGTCGAGGTAAGCCTGATGCCGACGCAGCCCAGTGGTGAGATCGCTGCGTTCCACCCCGAGATAGGCGACCTCGGTCAGGCCACGCTCCCCGAGGTGGGTGAGCACGGCGCGCACCGCCCCGTCATCGTCGAAGCAGACCGACGAGAAGCCGGGGCGCTCGCGGGCCATCAGCACCAGTTTCTCCCTGAGCGGCGCCATGGCGGCATAGTCCAGATCGTTGAAGGCAAACAGGATGATGCCGTCCACCCCGCGCCGCTCCAGCACCGCCAGGTGCTCGCTCACCTTGGCGGGGGAGAACTTGCTCTCCATCAGCACGGCGTCGTAGCCACGCTGGTAGAGGGTCTCCAGCATGCCGCGCACCGCCTGGTTCTCGGAGCTGGAGTCGAGGCGCGACACCACGATGCCGACCACCTGCTGGCTCTGGCTGCGCATGGCCCGCGCCGATTTGCTCGGGACGAAACCGTGCTGGGCGATCACCGATTCAACCCTGGCCCTGGTCTGGGCATTGACCTTGGGATCCTGATTGAGCACCCGGGAGACGGTCGACTTGCCGACCCCGCTGAGGCGAGCGATATCGAGGATGGTCAGTTTCTTTTCCATGGGGGATCCGTGACAGGGGAGGGCGACAACCGGGATGCAGACATTGTTGTGATTAACTCCTGTGAATACAAGCCCATGGCGTTAGAATGCCCTTTCCCAGGCGACTTTCTTCGCCGTTGCACAGGACGCGCATCATGGATCTGTTGGCAAGTCTGCACTTCTCTCTCTCCATCACGGGCCCCATCTGTCTGGTGCTGGTACTCGGCATCTGGCTCAAGCGGCTGGGTCTCTTGCCCGACAGCTTCGTCGAGTCCGCCTCCCGTCTGGTGTTCCAGGTCACCCTGCCAGCTCTCTTGTTTTTGAGCATGGTGCGCACCGATTTTTCCACCATGCCGAGCCCCTGGCTCATCCTCTACGGCCTGCTCGGCACCCTCGCCGGTTTCCTGGTGCTGGAGGTGCTGGCGGCCCGTTTCATCAGCGAGCAGAAACTGCGGGGCATCTTCGTGCAGGGCAGCTTTCGCGGCAACATGGGGATCATGGGGCTGGCCTATGTGCAAAACGCCTACGGCCCGGAGGGGATAGGGGCCGCCGCCCTGCTGGTGGGCTCCATCACAGTGCTCTACAACATCCTCGCGGTGATCACCCTGACCCGCAGCCTGGGGGGCGGAAAGGGGCTCACACCCATACTCAAGGGGATCGTCAAAAACCCCCTCATCATCGCCATTCTGGCGGCCCTGCCCTTCGGTCTGCTCGGCATCGAACTGCCCCAGCTGGTCATCAGCACGGGCAACTATTTCGCCAACATGACCCTGCCGCTGGCCCTGCTGTGCACCGGTGCCAGCCTCAACCTCAAGGCCCTGCGCGGCGGCGCCATGCTGACCGGCTGGGCCACGGTCAACCGGCTGTGCTGCATCCCCGTGCTGCTGGTGCTGGGGGCCTGGACGCTCGGTTTCAGCCCTCAGGCCCTCGGCATCCTGTTTCTCATCAGCTCGACCCCCACCGCCGCCGCCAGCTATGTGATGACCCGCGCCATGGGCGGTGACAGCGCCCTCGCGGCCAACATCATCGCCACCACCACCCTGGGCTCGCTCGTCACCACCAGCCTGGGGGCCGCCCTGATGAACTACCTGGGACTGATGGGGTGATGGGGCGCCGCCATGATGCACGACCCGGGGTTGACGGGATCGGCATTCGCCCTTGACCTTGCCGGAGGCGGCAGCTTTAGGCTGAGGTCACATCGACAGAGGAGAGAGCCCATGACCATCGAACTCACCGTTACCGGCATGTCCTGCGGCGGTTGCGCTGCCAGCCTGCAAAAGGCCTTGCTGGCCCAGCCAGCAGTCCGCACCGCCACGGTCGACTTTGCCAGCCGCCAGGCTGTCATCGAGAGTGAGCTGAGCAAAGCCGAGTTGATCGCCCTGATCGAGGCGAGAGGCTTTCAGGTAGAGTGAATTATCACTTAATTGGTATAAATCAGACTAATATTCTGTTTACTTCTTTTTATTGGTGAGAATGATCACTTAAATCCCGTTTAAAAAGAATAAAAATGCTGCAATTCCCTCATCCAAAAGGATTGCAGCATGACCCTTCCCATTCGCAAGACCCTGATCGCCGCCGTGCTCGGCCTGACCCTCTCCCCCATGGCCATGGCGCTGCCCAGCGTGCACATTCTGGCCACCGGCGGCACCATCGCCGGGGCGGGCCAGTCCGCCACCCAGTCCAACTACGAGGCCGGCAAGGTGGCCATCGAGGCGCTGATCGCCGCCGTGCCCGAGATGAAAAACGTGGCCGACGTGCAGGGTGAGCAGGTGGTCAAGATCGGCTCCCAGGACATGAACGACGAGGTGTGGCTCACGCTCGCCAAGCGCGTCAACGCGCTGCTGGCCAGGGATGACGTGGACGGCATCGTCATCACCCACGGCACCGACACCATGGAGGAGACCGCCTACTTCCTCAATCTGACCGTCAAGAGCGACAAGCCGGTGGTACTGGTCGGCGCCATGCGCCCCTCCACCGCCATGAGCGCCGACGGCCCCATGAACCTCTACAACGCCGTGGTGACCGCCTCTGACCCCGCCTCCAAGGGGCGTGGCGTCATGGTGGCGATGAACGACACCGTGCTGGATGCCCGCGACGTCACCAAGACCAACACCACAGGAGTGCAGACCTTCGCCTCCCCCAACTTCGGCCCGCTCGGCTACATCCACAACGGCAAGATCGACTACCAGCGCAGCCCGGCCCGTCTGCACACCAGCAAGACCCCGTTCGACGTGAGCAAGCTCGACAAGTTGCCCCAGGTCGGCATCGTCTACAGCTACGCCAACGCCTCGGACCTGCCGGCCAAGGCCCTGGTGGATGCCAAGTTTGACGGCATCGTCAGCGCCGGGGTGGGCAACGGCAACCTCTACCACACCCTGTTCGACACCCTGGCCAAGGCGAGCAAGGACGGCATTCGCGTGGTGCGTTCCGCCCGCGTGCCGACCGGTTCCACCACCCTGGATGCGGAGATCGATGACGCCAAGTACGGCTTCGTCGCCGCCGAGACCCTCAACCCGCAGAAGGCGCGGGTGCTGCTGATGCTCGCCCTGACCCAGAGCAAGGATCCGGCCCAGATCCAGCGCTGGTTCCAGCAGTTCTAAGACCTCGGCTCGGCCTGATTGACACTACCCCGTGAGATGAAGGGCAGGATGGGATTCTGCCCTTTCTTGTTGGGCCGGGGGCGGATGCCGGGCCCTCAGCTCATCATCAGCCAGCCGCAGAAACCCAGGTAAACCAGCCCCACCAGGGCGAGCCTGCCCGCTGTCATCCGCTCCCGACTGAACCCCCACCACAGCAGCGCGACCGCCAGCAGCGTCACCAGGGAGGAGGCCATCATGGTGCTATCCAGCAGCCAGGGGGTGAACAGCAGGCAGAACGCCTTGGGAATGGTGCCCTGGATCATCATGGCCCCCGAGATATTCGCCAGTGCCAGCCGGTGTTTGCCCTGCCGCACCCAGATGAGCACGTTCATCAGCTCGGGCATTTCGGTGGCCACCGGGCTCAGCAGCAGGGCCGCCAGCACCGGAGAGAGACCGAACAGCTCGCCCATGCTCTCCAGCTGGTGAACGAACAGCTGGGCCGCCAGCGCCACCACACCGAGCGCCACCAGGGTTTGCAGCAGCACCTTGCCGAGCGCCGGGATCCTGGCGTGCGGATCCAGCTTGAGGGGGGAGGGCAATTCGGCCTCGTGGCTGTCGGTCTGTTTCAGCTCACGTCGCACATAGAGGAGGTACATCAGCACGAACAGGGGGGCCAGCCAGGTTTTACCGGTGAAGGCCACCATGCCAAGCAGCACGGCCAACAGGAAGATGCCGGCAAACCAGGTCTGATCGCGGCCTATTTCGCGCTGCACCTCGCCATTGATGGCTCTGTGCTCCCGGCTCATGCACAGCAGCAGGGTCACGCCGACGGCAGCATAGCCTATGGTAGCCAGCACCAGCGGGCCGCCGAGGGCCGCACCTATGCCTATCTGCTGCTGGGCGGGGGCATCCCCCATCAGCAGGGCGGTCAGGGTGACGATACATTCGGGCAGGGCCGTGCCGAGGGCCGCCAGCAGAGAACCGGTGGCACTTTGGGACAGTTTGAAATGATGGCCGGTCCGTTCGATGCCGTTGACGAAGTATTCGCAGGCCAGATAGATGGTGACGGCAGAGATCAGAAATAACAGCAGGGTGATCAGCATGATGAGTAACCGCCAGGCGAGCAGAACAACCGATGGACTCGATACGGTTCGCCCGGCTGGCTTGCGTATCGAGGCCAAAGGTCTTGCAGGACGATAGGTGCTATCGCCGCCCATGCCATGGATCTGCGGATCCAAGAGTGTTGACATGGGCCCTGCCCGGATTTCGGGCGGGTTGCTACTCCCCAGTGACAGTGCGGGCTTTTTACCAAGTGGCTCGGTGAGGCGCAAGGCCAACAGGGGATGATCCGCGCGACAAGTTGTAAAAGGATGTGACAACCCTCGACTCTCCCGTCCGGGATCCTGATCTTTTTACGGGGATCCTTGTGCTGGCACAGCGATTGCTATGAATTGGCTACTGTCCACATTGACTTGGGAAGGGTGAACGATGAAACGGTGGATCCAACATTTTTACCAGCTTAATCGCCTCAACTGGCTGATGGTCTGGCTGCTGCTCTGCTGCAGCATCATCCTGCTGTTTCCGGCCGGATTGATGAAAGGTGCCGTGAGCCAGTGGGCCACGGCTCATGCGGCCTGGCTTGGAGTCGGCATGTTGATCGCCATCTCCTATTTCTGCAGTCAGGGCTTCCTGATCGCCTGGGAGTGGGCCTGTGACGAGTGGCAGTCCCGCCGCCAGCAGGATCAGCTGGCCCAGATGATTGGCTTCCTCGACTTCAACGAGAAGGCGGTGCTGCGGGAGTTCGTACTGCAACGGAAAAGCGTCATAAACCTGCCGATCACCGAACCCGCCGTCAAAAACCTGATGGATGCCGGCGTGCTCACCTACGCCTACGGCAAGCCGGCGCGAGAGAAGGAGGACGAGAACCAGATCCGCGCCCTGATGATCGCCCTGCCGGCTCGCCCTCTGCTGACCTACAAGGTTCTGGGACTGTCGCGGGGCAAGATGAGCGACGAGCAGGTGGAGCAGATCATGAATGCCAGGCCCAAATTCGCGCAGAAAAGCCTCCAGCGCTGACCTTCTCCCCCCATGAAAGAAAAGAGCCGGACATCTGTTCCGGCTCTTTGCTGTCTGGCGTTGCTTATTCGGTTCTGGCCTTGAGGTAGCCGGCGTAGTCGGGCACCTGGACGCTGAATGCCTGCTGCATGTGCGGGCTGTCCATGATGAAGTCCGCCGTCGCCTCGTTGGTGGCGACCGGGATGTTCCAGACGGCCGCGAGGCGCAGCAGGGCCTTGACGTCAGGATCGTGGGCGGCGGGATTGAGGGGATCCCAGAAGAAGATCATCACGTCTATCTTCCCTTCGGCGATGAGGGCGCCGAGCTGTTGATCCCCCCCCATGGGGCCGGAGAAGAGGCAGGTAATGGGCAGCTGCGCCTTCTTGCCGAGCAGGGTGCCCGTGGTGCCGGTCGCATAGAGGTGGTGGAGCTTGAGCTCCTCCTTGCGGCGCAGCACCCAGTTCAGTAGAGGGGCTTTCATGTTGTCGTGAGCCACCAGGGCAACCCGTTTGTGGGGCGCCATCTCGCGTGCAATCAGTTCCATGGAGGTCATCCGTAGCAAAATGATGGGAATGGGGTCGTATCCTAATCGAAAGCGGCGCCTGCCGCTGCCCCATGCATCGTAACTGTGATCCCTGAGGTGGTTCAATCCGGCGCCTGCCATCCTGACAGCCTTTGGCCTGCCTTGTCAGCCGCCAGGTTGGCTACTGTTTCGTTGGGCAAGATCTCTGCCGCTGGTGCCATGAAAAAACCCGCCTGGGCGGGTTGGGATTGTCTATTAATGTCATCGCGATTCAGGATGACTCGGCATGGAGCTGGGATTGCTGGTAGTTTTCCAGACCGATACGGGCGATGAGATCGAGCTGGGTTTCTAGCCAGTCCACATGATCCTCTTCATCTTCCAGGATCTCCTGAAATAGGTCGCGGCTGACGTAGTCCTGCACGGACTCTGCATAGGTGATGGCGACTTTCAGGTCGGGGATGGCGTCCATCTCCAGAGACAAGTCACAGCGCAGCATCTCTTCCACCGTCTCACCGATGCGCAGCTTGCCCAGATCCTGCAAGTTGGGCAGCCCTTCCAGAAACAGCACCCGCTTGACCAGCTCGTCGGCATGTTTCATCTCATCGATGGATTCGTGATACTCCTTGTGCCCCAGCCCCTTGAGGCCCCAGTCATCATAGATGCGGGCATGCAGGAAGTATTGGTTGATGGCAACCAGCTCATTGGCCAGCACCTTGTTGAGGTGGGCAATGATTTTGGGATCTCCTTTCATCGACATTACTCCTCGTGTTCGAGCCTAGGCAACGATCACTAGAGCTTAGTCCAGAAACATGACCATAACGTGATGGGGAAAATCGTCCCCTGGAGGGCAGAAGGAGAGATGAGACGAGAAGTCGGCTATTTTACGCCACTTCGTAATAGAGCGGTGCCTGCTTTGACTCCATCTTGTCGATTTCGGTAGCGATGATCTCCATCGCCATACGCACACATTTACCACATTGGGTACCGACTTCCAGCGACTGTTTCAACTGTCGGAATTCGGTCTTGCCTGCCTGTACCGCCTTGCGGATCTGGTTATCTGTGATGCCGCGGCACAAACACACGTACATAATCTGGACCTCATGCTGGAATGAGATGAAATCTAAATGAGAATGGTTCGTAGTGCAAAGAACGAATGGTAATAAGATCCCGTGCTTGCCAGTGATTCCACCCTTGGGGAGAATGCCTTCATCAGAGAGGATGCGAACATGTTCAAAAAACTATTCAATGCCCTGTTCAAGGGAGAGATCGCCCAGAGCCCCGAGGTTGAGCCCATCGAATACATGGGTTATCTCATCTATCCCGAGCCCATGGCGGAAGGGGGGCAATACAGGCTGGCCGGTCGCATCACCAGGGAGATCGACGGGCAATTACAGACCCATCGCTTCATCCGCTCCGATCTCTTTGCCAGCCCGGCGGATGCCGAGCGCTTCATGGTGCAAAAGGCCCATACCTTCATCGACCAGATGGGGGAGCGCATGTTTGAACCCCGCGTGAAGCCAGACGCCAGCCCCGCTCCATGATGTCAGCCGAGCTGCTCGCCTTGCACCACGCTATCGCTCATGCCGGCGAGCGGCGTCTGATCTGGCTGGAAGGGGAGGAGGATGACTGCATCGTTCGTGCCGAATCCTTGCTGTGGGGGGCCGTGTTCTGGCTGGGGCAGGGTCCTGAGCGTCATGCTCCGCAGCCTGCCGCCAAGGCGCTTCAACGGCTCGGTCAGGAGTGTGACACCCTGGTATTCAATGCCTTCAGCGGTTTTCATCCCGATGCATTCGGTGCCTTGGCGGGGACATTGAGGGCTGGGGGGCTCTTGCTTCTGCTGACCCCGCCGCGTGAGGTATGGCCGACCTACCCAGACCCTGATCGTCAGAGGCTGGTCGCCCAGCCAGAGGAGGTCGATCGTGCCGGGCAGGGGTTCATCTCCCGTCTGGTACGGCTGCTGGAAGAAGATCCGGCGCGAGATCTGACGCCTGCCTCTTGTGATATTACCTGGCAGCCTCTCGACGGGGACCGGCCGCTGAGCGCGGATCAGGCCCGTGCGCTGCCCGCCATCCAGAACGTGTTGCACGGCCATCGCCGTCGCCCCCTGGTGCTGAGCGCCGATCGCGGTCGTGGCAAGAGCGCCGTGCTGGGGCTGGCGAGCGCCGACTTGCTGAGTCGGGATCCGGCCTTGACGATAGCGGTGACTGCCCCTTCCCACGCTACAGTGGCGACACTTTTTGCCCATGCAGAGCGCGCGCTGGCAGAGATGCCTGAGCGGCTGGCCGGTCTGAGCTATGTGTCCCCTGATCGGGTGGCTCAAGGAGACGTACTGGCGGATCTGCTGCTGGTAGATGAGGCCGCCGCAATCCCGACCCCACTGCTGGAGGCCATGCTGGCCCGTCACAGTCGCATTGTCTTCGCTACAACGGAGCACGGCTATGAGGGGACGGGGCGCGGCTTTCATCTGCGCTTCAAGAGGGTACTCGATGAGCAAACCCCGGATTGGCAGGAGCTGCGCCTGGTGGAGCCCATTCGCTGGAGCCTGAGCGATCCGCTGGAGCCTCTGATCTTCCGGCTCCTTGGTCTGAATGCCGACATATCGGCACCTCATCCCCCGACATCACCGACCTGGCGCCAGGTCGGACAAGATGAGCTGGCCCGTGATGACGCGCTGCTCAATCGGGTGTTCGGCCTGCTCGTGCTGGCTCACTACCAGACCAGCCCCAGTGATCTGCGGTATTTGCTGGAGGGGCCGGATCTCGACATTCATCTGATGGAGCAGGGACAGGAGTTGCTCGGGGTGGCGCTGGTCGCGCGGGAGGGCAATATACCCCCTGATCTGGCACATGCGATCTGGGCCGGACGAAGGCGCCCTCGTGGACATCTGCTGCCCCAGTCGCTGCTGGCCCACGCCGGTTTCGTGACGGCGGGGGAGCGCTCTTATGCCAGGGTGATGCGCATCGCCATCCATCCTGCCCTTCATCGTCTCGGGCTGGGGTCTTGGTTGCTAGACAGTCTGGTATCACATTATCGGGCATTAGGGGTCGATTATCTGGGATCTGCCTTCTCCGCCAGTCCAGATCTGCTGCCATTCTGGCTCAAGGCGGGATTGAAGGTGCTACGTCTTGGTCTGCAGCGCGATGCGGCCAGCGGCAGTCATGCAGCTTTGCTGCTGATGCCGCTGCAATCGGAATATCACGCCGAGCTGGCGCAATGGCGACAGCGTTTCATGAGCCAGTTGCCGGCCCTGCTGGCGGGTGAACTCAAGAGGCTGGATACCGAACTGGTCTGGCTATCCCTCAGGGGCGGACCTGTCACTCATGTTCCGGATCTGGATGAATTCGAGCATCGGGAACTCGATTGCTTTGCCCACCATCACAAACCATTCGAATTGTGCCAGGGGACACTGCAACGCTGGCTGCTCCGGCAAGTGATGATGCTGGATGCGTTGAGTCAGGATGAACGACGGTTGCTGATCGCCACCATCTGGCAATATGCGCCCTGGTCCGAGCTGGCTGCCCGACAGGGCGTCGCGGGCAAACCCGCCCTGATAAAAGCATTGCGCTCCCTGCTGGCCAGACTGCTGGCTCAGCAAGCACCAGCGGGCTGACCCCCGCCTCTGGCACGGCAGAAAACCACGGAGCCCGGGAGGACCCCATGGCCCCTCCCGGGTTCTGCACATCGATTCGACTCACCATGGCTGAAGCTCTCCCTGTTCAAGGCGCGGCACCCCGGGACCCGTTTCTCCCTCTTCCCTGCTCGCGTTTTGCCCATTGCCACTGCTCTGATGAGCCTGGTCAAGGCTGTCTGCATTTTGGTTTTTTCTGAATATGGACTAATACTTGAATGTGAAATGAATTTTAATAAATGCATTATTTTCAGATGGTTAGCGTTGGGTGTATTGAACGCAGGCCATCTTCTCCAACGTGCACAGGGAGTGCAATGTGAGAAACGATGCAGCTCAGGCAGGTGCCGGAATGATGATGTGGTTCATCAGCAGCAGCGCCTTTGCCAATGAGATCCGGTTCAACATGACGCGCGGGGCGACCGCCATCAGTCAGCAGGTCTATGACCTGCATATGACGATTTTCTATATCTGTTGCGTCATCGGTCTGCTCGTCTTCGGCATCATGTTCTGGTCCATCGTGCACCATCGAAAATCGCGCGGTGCCAAAGCCGCCCAGTTTCACGAAAGCACCCGCATCGAGTTGCTGTGGACGGCCATCCCCGTGTTGATACTGATCGCGATGGCGGCACCGGCAACCTCGACCCTGTTGAAGATGGAGGATACCTCCAAGGCCGATCTCACCGTCCTCGTCACTGGCTCGCAATGGAAATGGCATTACAAATACCTCGAGTATCCGGTGGCGTTTTATTCCCTGCTGGCGACCAGCAAACAGCAGATCTCGGGTGATGCCCCCAAGGGCGGCAATTATCTGCTGGAGGTGGATAACCCTCTGGTGTTGCCGGTCGGCAAGAAGATCCGTTTCCTGATGACCTCGGACGATGTCATCCACTCCTGGTGGGTTCCCGCCTTCGCCGTGAAAAAAGATGCCAATCCTGGCTACATCAACGAATCCTGGACGCGGATCGACAAGCCGGGCACCTATCGTGGGCAGTGCGCCGAGCTGTGCGGCAAGGATCACGGTTTCATGCCCGTGGTTGTGGTGGCCAAATCCGCAGAGGAGTTCGAGACGTGGATTGCCAGAAAGGGAGACGAGCAGGCAACCGCCAAGGCACAGCAACAGGCGCAGGCAGCGGAGACCATGACGTTGCCACAAGCCATGGCGCTGGGGGAGAAAGTCTATCTGGGCCACTGTGCGGCCTGTCATCAGCCCGCGGGTACCGGATTGCCCGGCATCTTCCCGGCGCTCAATGGCAGCAAGGTGACCACACAGGCGGAGCATCGTGCCCAGCATCTGGATACGGTGTTGCATGGCCGGAGTGGTACGGCGATGCAACCTTTTGGCAAACAGTTGACGGCACAGGAACTCGCCGCCGTCATCACCTATGAACGCAATGCCTGGGATAACAAGACCGGTGACCTTGTGCAGCCAGCCGAGGTGCAGTCCCTTCTCAACCCGGCCAATCCGGACAAGGACAAGTGAGGCGTCGGCATGAGTGATGGAATCACGGATACCCCGCACAGCGAACATGTCCACCAGCCAGCGGCCGGTCTGAGGCGCTGGCTCTACACCACCAATCACAAGGACATCGGTACCCTCTATCTGTGCTTTGCCCTCACCATGTTCTTTACCGGTGGCGCCATGGCCATGGTGATCCGGGCAGAACTGTTCCAGCCCGGACTGCAACTGGTGGAACCCCTGTTTTTCAACCAGATGACCACAGTACACGGCCTCATCATGGTCTTTGGTGCCGTCATGCCCGCCTTCACCGGCCTCGCCAACTGGCTGATCCCCATCATGATTGGGGCCCCTGACATGGCGCTGCCCCGCATGAACAACTGGAGCTTCTGGATCCTGCCGTTTGCTTTCCTCATCCTCCTGTCGAGCCTGTTTATGGAGGGAGGCGGCCCCAGTTCTGGCTGGACCTTCTATGCCCCCCTGTCCACCCAGTACAGCGGCAACAGCACGGCCCTGTTTGTCTTTGCCATTCACATCATGGGGATCTCCTCCATCATGGGGGCCATCAACGTCATCGTGACCATCTTCAACCTGCGGGCGCCGGGCATGGGCTGGATGCAGATGCCGCTGTTTGTCTGGACCTGGCTCATCACGGCGTTTCTGCTCATCGCTGTCATGCCGGTGCTGGCGGCTGCGGTGACCATGGTGCTGACGGACAAGTATTTCGGGACCAGTTTCTTCGATGCGGCCGGTGGGGGGGATCCTGTCCTGTTTCAGCACATTTTCTGGTTCTTCGGGCACCCGGAAGTCTACATCATGATATTGCCGGCTTTCGGCATCGTCTCCAGCATCATACCGACCTTCTCCCGCAAGAAGCTGTTCGGTTATCGCTCCATGGTCTATGCCACCAGCAGCATCGCCTTGCTCTCCTTCATGGTCTGGGCTCACCACATGTTCACCACCGGATTGCCCGTGGTGGCGGAGCTGTTCTTCATGTACACCACCATGCTGATCGCGGTGCCGACAGGGGTAAAGGTGTTCAACTGGCTTGCCACCATGTGGCGTGGTTCTCTGACATTCGAGACCCCCATGCTGTTTGCCATCGCCTTCATCACTCTGTTCACCATTGGCGGTTTCTCCGGGCTGATGTTGGCCATGACACCGGCTGATTTTCAGTATCACGACACCTATTTCGTAGTGGCCCATTTCCACTATGTGCTGGTGACCGGTGCCGTCTTCTCGATCCTGGCTGCGGCCTACTACTGGTTGCCGAAATGGACGGGGCACATGTATGACGAGCGGCTCGGCCAATGGCATTTCTGGTGTTCGCTCGTCTCGGTCAATGTGCTGTTTTTCCCCATGCATTTTGTCGGGCTGGCGGGCATGCCTCGCCGCATTCCCGATTACGCCCTGCAATTTGCCGACTTCAACATGCTGATCAGCCTGGGGGGCTTTGCCTTCGGCCTGTCCCAACTGCTGTTTGTCTGGGGCGTGGTCAAATGCATCAGAGGCGGAGCCAAGGCGAGCTATCGGGTATGGGAGGGGGCCGAGGGGCTGGAATGGACGCTCTCTTCTCCCCCTCCCTATCACAGTTTCCAGACTCCGCCGGATATCCGGTCGGAAGAGCGTTAGGGAGGTCATATGCCCCAGGTCAGTCATGCCCCCTTGCTCAGAAAACTGGCTCTGGTCGTGCTCGTCATGTTTGGTTTTGCCTTTGCGCTGGTGCCGCTTTATGACGTCTTCTGCCGGATCACCGGCCTCAATGGCAAGACGTCTGATCAAGCGGCCAGTACGGAGCGGGCGGTGATCGACAGCAAGCGGAGCATCCAGATCGAGTTTCTTGCTCATGCGGATACCCGGATGCCGTGGGAGTTCAGCGGTGAGACGGCTCGGCTGTCGGTGCGGCCGGGGGAGGTGAAGATGGTCAACTTTCGGGTGTTCAATCCCACGGAGCGGACCATGGTGGGTCAGGCGGTCCCATCGGTCTCTCCCGGTCCCGCCGCAGCCTATCTGAAGAAAGTGGAGTGTTTCTGTTTCAATCGCCAGGAGCTGAGGGCAGGGCAGAGCAAGCTGATGCCGCTCAAGTTCTATATCGATCCGGCACTACCGGACAGCATCAATACCATCACGCTTTCTTACTCGCTCTATGACATCACGGAGTCCGTACCTGCACCGGCACTCGCACAGAGGAAATGACCATGGCCAAGGTGAACCAGACCTATTATGTCCCGGACCAGAGTCGCTGGCCCATCATTGGTGCCATTGCACTGTTTTTCCTGGCGTTGGGGGCGGGGCATCTGGTCAATGAAGTGGCGAGTGGGCAGACCGGTTTCGGCCGGTATCTGATGATGGCCGGTGTCGCCCTGCTGGCATTCATGTTGTTTGGCTGGTTCCGTCACATCATCCGGGAGTCCATGACCGGGCTCTACAGCGCCCAGATGGACAGATCCTTCAGGCAGGGCATGGTCTGGTTCATCTTCTCCGAAGTGATGTTCTTTCTGGCTTTTTTCGGAGTGCTGTTCTATGCACGCCAGCTTGCGGTGCCCTGGCTGGATGGTGCGGGCCACAGGGTGATGACGGGCCAGCTGCTGTGGCCGGATTTCACCGCTCACTGGCCCCTGCTCAAGACGCCCGGCGGGGCCACGACCCAGGCCATGCCCTGGCAGGGGATCCCCCTCATCAATACCTTGATCCTGCTCGGCTCCTCCGTGACCCTACTGTTTGCACACATGAGTCTGGAAAACGGCAGACGCATGCGGCTCAAGGGGATGTTGCTGGTAACCGTGGTGCTCGGGCTGACATTCCTGTGGTTTCAAGGCTATGAGTATCTGCATGCCTATCGGGATCTCGGGCTGCGGCTGGATTCCGGCATCTATGGCAATACCTTCTTCATTCTGACCGGGTTCCATGGACTGCACGTGCTGCTGGGCACCCTTTTCCTGACCATCATCTGGCTGCGCATCATGCTGAGGGATCATTTCACTCCACAGCGTCATTTTGCTTTCCAGGCTGCGGCCTGGTACTGGCACTTCGTCGATGTGGTCTGGCTTTGTCTGTTCGTCTTTGTCTACCTGCTTTGATGCCGTGCTCAGTAGGGGCGCGGGTTGGGCTCCAGCCAGCCCATCGCGAGAGAGAGCAGCAGTATGATGACCACCAGCAGGGAGAAGAAGACGCGCCGGCCCAGAGGTACCGACATCTTTTGCGTATTGCCTGCACTGAGCATCAGCCAGAGGGCGTGAAACAGCTGACCGATGATGAGCAGCAGCATGAGTACCAGAACGACCTTGATCAACATCTTGGGATCCTCCTCGATATGCGCGATTCGGCTGCACGAGACAAGCGACGACCATGGCATCACAGACGCTGGTTCGTCTTGTTGTTCACTCTGGTGGTGACGGCCGGTTTGTGCAAGCTGGCGTTCTGGCAGTGGCAGCGCGGAATGGAAAAAACGGCTTGGCTGGCGCAGATGGCAAAGATGCAGCAGGCCGGGCCAAGGACATTGGCCCAGATCGACTGGCAACACCCGGAGTCACTGGATGGCCAGCCTCTGCAAGGGAAAGCTGAGTGGGTCAGCCCTTATGTCTGGTTGCTGGACAACCAGATCGTCAACGGGGAGGTTGGCTATGACGTGCTCATTCCGGTACGCACAGAGGGGGGATCCTCACAGTTGCTGGTCAACCTGGGATGGGTGCCTGCGCCATCCGACAGGTCGCAATTGCCCAATCCCGCCATTCCCGCCGCAATGACCCTTGAAGGTGTTCTGCGCATGGCTCCCGGCGGCTTCCTGCTGGGACAGAACATAGAACCAGGCCCCTACCCGAACCGGCTGCAATCCATCAGGGTCGAGACCCTGCGACAGGCGATCGGAGCCCCGCTTGCAGACGCCGTGTTGTATCAAAGACGAACCCCATTCCTCTATCACTACCAGCACAATGTCATGCCTCCTGAAAAACACCGGGCCTATGCGGTGCAATGGCTCGGCTTGGCGCTGGTGGTTCTGTCAGGGGGGGTCATGCTGACGAGGAGGTGCTCCCCATGAGCGGATGGCGACGCTGGCGGGTGCCAGCGCTCTTTGCTGCGGTGATCCTGCTGCCTGTGGTGCTGGCGGCTCTGACTCTTCACCAGGGCTGGTATGAACCCGGCACGCGCAGCAAGGGGTACTGGCTGCACCAGGAGATCTACCTGTTGAAACCGCTTCCTGCCCATCAGCACCAATGGCGACTGGTCTATCTGGTGACCCCTCGCTGCGAGGGGCAATGCCGGCAGGTCCCCGCGCTGATGGCACGTATCCAGGCCGCACTTGGCCGTAATCTGGACAAGCTGGAGCTGGTCCACTTGACGCCACCTCACGAGGCAAACAGTGAAATGAGGGAGGGGGATATACTGCTGGTGGACGCCCGCGGGCTGGCCATCTTGCGTTACGAGGTACCCGGCAGCACGACGACCTGGCCGTTGCTTGGCAAGGCGGTACTGTCGGATCTGCAGCAACTGCTCAAGTATCAGCGTGGGGTGCAGTGACGATGCAGCCGGCATGGGACTCGCATCTTCTGGCTACTGCACGGTCAACGAGGCGGCATATGAAGATGCACAAGAGGCTGGCCTCCGTGGCCATTGCGCTGGCAGTACTGGTCATCGCGCTCGGTGCTTATACCCGGTTGACGGATGCCGGGTTGGCTTGCCCCGATTGGCCTGGTTGCTATGGTTCCCTTGCCATTCCCCGCGCCGAGCATGCGGAACTGGCGGCACAGCGCTATCCGGCCAGCCCGCTTGTTCCTCACAAGGCGCGCAGCGAGATGGTGCATCGCTACTTCGCCGGGGTGCTGGGAGGCGTGATTGTGCTCCTGTCCGGCTTGGGCTGGCGGGCAGGCGGCCGACTGCGCCACCTCTCGCTCATCTTGCTGGTGCTGGTTGCGGGTCAAGCGGCACTGGGTATGTGGACGGTGACCCTGGCCCTGCATCCCCTGGTGGTGACCACTCATCTGCTGGGCGGCTTCGCCATCCTGACCTTGCTTTGGCTCTATCGGGCCGAATTGGCAGGTTTCCCTTCACCCCCGCCCGTACACCAGGGCGTTTCCTGGCTTGGCAGCATGGCCTGTGGCGTGCTGCTGCTGCAGATCGCGCTGGGGGGCTGGACGTCGGCGAACTATGCGGCCATGGCGTGTGTGGAGTTTCCCTTGTGCCAGGGCAACTGGCAGGCAGAGCTGAATTGGGCGCAAGCCTTTCATCTCCCTCTGGGGCACGCCAGCTATGAGTTCGGCGTGCTGGGCAAGGAGGCGCGCCAGACCATTCACATCGCCCATCGCCTGGGAGCGCTGACCACGGCCTTGCTGGTGGGTGCTTTCGCCCTCGCGCTGCTCTGCCAGCGGCCCCCCTTGAGAGGGTTTGGCTGGTTGTTGCTGGGTCTGCTGACCGTGCAGATTGCCTTGGGATTGGCGAACGTCCATCTGGCCCTGCCGTTGGCCAACGCCCTTGCGCACAATCTGGTGGCAGCCCACCTTCTGGTTTGCTGTGTGCTGGCGCGCGGGAGGCTCTCTGTGCCTCATCACGACCCCTTGCGACCCCCTGGGATGGTCAGGAGCCGGACATGAATGGGAGAGGGCGGGCGCAGCGCTTTGCCCTCCGCCGGGTGCGCGATTATTGCCAGTTGACCAAACCAAAGGTGGTCGCCCTGCTGCTCCTGACCGCCTGGGTGGGCATGCTGCTGGCCGAGCCGACACGCGCCTCTCTGGACGAGATGATACTGGGCCTGGCGGGGATTGGGCTGCTCGCTGCCGGGGCGGCGGCCATGAACCATTCTCTGGATAGCGGCATTGATGCCCGGATGCGCAGAACGCGCTGGCGCCCGGTCGCCACGGGACGGATCACGCCGGGGCAGGCGATGAGTTTCGCGATCTGTCTGGCACTGTCGGGGTTTGTTCTGCTCCATTGGGGCGTAAATCCCCTGACTGCCTGGCTAACCCTGGCCAGCCTGTTCGGCTATGCGGTCGTCTATACCCTGCTGCTGAAGCGGGCCACGCCGCAGAATATCGTCATCGGCGGATTGGCGGGAGCCATGCCACCGCTCTTGGGCTGGACCAGCATCACGGGGCAGCTTTCGGCCGAGCCCTGGCTGCTGGTGATGATCATCTTTACCTGGACGCCGCCCCATTTCTGGTCTTTGGCCATCCACCGGCGCGATGACTATGCCGGTGCCGACATTCCCATGCTGCCCGTCACCCACGGCACCGATTTCACCAAGACCGCCATCCTGCTCTATCTGCTGATCCTGACGCTGGTCTGTCTGCTGCCCTATCTGATCGGTATGTCGGGGCTTGTCTACCTGGTCGGCAGCCTTGGGTTGAACCTCGGATTCTGCTGGCATGGCTGGTTGTTGAAGTATGGGGATCGGCCCGGCCAAGCGATGCGCACCTTCCGTTTCTCCGTCTATCACCTGATGCTGCTGTTTGGTCTGCTGATTCTGGATCACCACTGGCTGTGGCGGTTGTCATGACGTTGATGCGGGTCGCGGTCGGGTGAATGATGACGCTGCGTTGGTGCACTGCAGAGATGCACAGACCTGATGCAAAACAAGATGGCCCCAAGGGGCCATCTTGTTTTCAGGGAGATGGAGTGGAGCCTAGAGCTTGACCATGATATGGCGCGGCACCGTGTAGTCCTCCAGCGCGTAGAGGGAGAGATCCTTGCCGTAGCCGGACATCTTCATGCCGCCGTGGGGCATCTCGGAGGTGAGCATGAAGTGGGTGTTGATCCAGGTACAGCCGTACTGCAGGTGGCTGGCCACCTTGCTGGCAAGGCCGAGATCCCGGGTCCAGACCGAGCTGGCGAGGCCGTAGTCGGAGTCGTTGGCCCACTGCACCACCTGCTCGGCGTCGCTGAAGCGGGTCACCGACACCACCGGGCCGAACACCTCCCGGCGCACGATTTCATCCTCCTGACGGGCGTGGGCGATCAGGGTCGGCTCGAAGAAGAAGCCGTTGCCGGGGCGGATCTTGCCCCCCGCCGTCACCTCCACGTGACCGCTGCTCTGGGCCCGCTCCACGAAGCTGGCCACCCGGTTGCGCTGCCGATCCGAGATGAGCGGCCCCATCTCCACCCCCTCCTCACGCGGACCGCCCACCTTGATGGAGGCGACCGCCTCCGTCATGGCGGCGACAAACTTGTCGTAGATCTTGCCCTGGGCATAGATGCGGCAGGCGGCGGTGCAATCCTGGCCGGCGTTGTAGAAGCCGAAGGTGCGAATGCCGGCCACCACGGCCTCCAGATCCGCATCGTCAAAGATGATGACCGGCGCCTTGCCCCCCAGCTCAAGATGGGTGCGCTTCATGGTGCGGGCGGCGCTCTGCAGGATCTTCTGGCCGGTGGCGATGTCACCGGTGAGCGACACCATGCGCACCAGCGGGTGCTCCACCAGCGGTGCCCCCACGCTCTCGCCCCGGCCGCAGACGATGTTGATGACGCCGCGCGGGAAGAGCTCGCTGGCGAGCTCCGCCAGGCGCAGGGCGGTGAGCGGGGTCTGCTCGGAGGGTTTGAGTACCACCGTATTGCCGGCGGCGAGCACGGGGGCCATCTTCCAGGCCGCCATCATCAGCGGATAGTTCCAGGGGGCGATACTGCCAACCACCCCGATGGGGTCGCGGCGGATCATGCTGGTGTGCCCCTCGATATACTCCCCCGCCAGTGGCCCCTGCAGGCAGCGGGCGGCGCCGGCGAAGAAGCGGAAGCAGTCCACCACCGCCGGCAGCTCGTCATTGAGCACCGCCAGATAGGGCTTGCCGCAGTTGAGGGATTCGAGCGCCGCAAACTCCTCGGCGTGGCGCTCGATGGCATCGGCCAGGCGCAGCAGCAGGGTACTGCGCTGGGCTGGCGTGGTGCGGCTCCACTGGGCGAAGGCGCGCTGGGCACCGTTCACCGCCCGGTTCACCTGCTCGAACGAGGCTTCTGGCACGGAGGCTATGAGCTCCCCGGTGGCCGGGTTGAGGATGGGCTCGGCCTGGCCGTCACCGGTGACGAACTGACCGTCGATCAAGAGTTGGGTAGAGAGTTTCATGGTTGCATCCTTGCGCACGCGTTGAGTCGTTATTTGCCACTGCCGGCGACGTCCTGGCCGTCGCGGGTGAGGTAGTAGGCAAGCAGAATGGGAATGGTGGTGAAGGCCACTATGATGAGCGCCACCACGTTAGTGACCGGCCTGTCCCGTGGCCGGATCAGCTCCTGATACATCCAGATCGGCAGCGTGGTCTGCTGGCCAGCGGTGAAGGTGGTGACGATCACCTCGTCAAAGCTGAGGGCAAACGCCAGCATGCCCCCCGCCAGCAGCGCCGTGGCGAGGTTGGGCAGGATCACGTAGCGCAGGGTCTGGAAGCCGTCGGCACCGAGATCCATCGACGCCTCGATGAGGCTCTGGTTGGTGCGGCGAAAGCGTGCCAGGGCATTGTTGTAGACCACCACCACGCAGAAGGTGGCGTGGCCGATGACGATGGTCCAGAAGCTGAAGGGGATCTCCATCACCCCGTAGGCTGAGCGCAGCGCGATGCCGGTGACGATGCCGGGCAGGGCGATGGGCAGCACCAGCAAGAGCGACACCACCTCCTGGCCGAAGAAGCGGCTGCGGGCGATGGCTCCCGCCGCCAGGGTGCCGAGCACCATGGCCACCAGGGTAGCGAGCCCGGCCACTTCCAGCGACAGCTGGATGGCGCGCCATACGTCGGGGCGGTTGAGGGTCACCTCGAACCACTTGAGGGTGAGCCCGGGCGGTGGGAACTGATAGCTCTTGCTCTCGCTGGTGAAGGCGTAGAGGAAGATGAACAGGATCGGGAAGTGCAGGAACAAGAGGCCGCCGATGGCCGCGTACTTGAGCAGGCCGGAGGGCTGGCTGCCATGGTCCCGTTTCATGGAAGTATTAGAGCGCATCGAAGGCCCCCAAGCGTTTCGCGATGGTCAGGTAGATGGCGATGATGAGGATCGGCACCAGCGAGAAGGCGGCGGCGAAGGGCAGGTTGCCCGCCGTGCCCTGCTGCATGTAGACCACCTGACCTATGTACATGGTGGAGTTGCCTATGATGCCGGGGATGATGTAGTCCCCCAGCGTCAGGGAGAAGGTGAAGATGGAGCCCGCCACCACGCCGGGCAGGGCCAGCGGCAGGATCAGGGTGCGAAAGGTCTGGGCCGGGGTGGCGCCGAGATCGCCGCTCGCCTCCAGCAGGGAGCGCGGGATCCGCTCCACCGCTGCCTGGATAGGCAGGATCATGAAGGGCAGCCAGACGTAGACGAACACAATGAAGGTGCCGATGCGCGAAAATGACAGCGACGGCCCGCCGATCACCGGCAGCGAGAGGATGGCGTCCAGCAGCCAGTCCAGTCCCAGAGTATCTGCCAGCCAGCTGATGACCCCCTCCTTGGCCAGGATCAGCTTCCAGGCGTAGACCCGCACCAGATAGCTGGACCAGAGCGGCAGCATGATGCCGACGTAGAACAGGGCCCGGGTCTTGCCGCTGGTGTAGCGCGCCATGTAGTAGGCCACCGGAAAGCCGAGCAGGGCGCAGGCCAGGGTCACCAGCAGCGACATGCCGACGGTGCGCAGGATCACGTCCAGGTTCTCCGCCCGTAGCAGGGCGACGAAGTTCTGCAGCCCCAGCTCGTGGCGGATCTGGCCGCTGAACTCGTCCAGTCCGAAAAAGGCGTTGGAGAGCAGCATCAGCAGGGATCCGACATAGATGATGCCGAGCCAGAGCAGCGGTGGCCCCAGCAGGATGGCCAGCAGCAGGCCTGGCCGCCCGTAGAGCAGGGTGGAGAGGCGCCGCAGCGGCCGATAGGAGAGGGGGGCAGTGGGTTGGCTCATGGCAAGGCTCGCACTGTGGGGGGCACTCATGGTGGAGCTCCCTGAGGGGCGGTGTGCAGGCGATGGATCGCCTGCTCCGGCCAGCTGAGGCTGACCCGGGCGCCACGGGGCAGGCGGGCCTGGCCCTCGTTGGGGTGGTTGACGATAAGCTCGAGCTGCTCGCCGAGATCGACCCGGTAGCGCACGAAGGGGCCGAGGTACTCCACCTCACGCACCTCCCCTGACCAGCCCGGCGTGCCGGCCTCGGCGAGGCGGATCCGCTCAGGGCGCACCATCATCTGGCGAGCATCGCCGCACAGACGGCGGGCCTGCTCCCCCTCGAACAGGTTGACGGTGCCGACGAAGCGGGCGACGAAGGGGGTGGCGGGGGCGTCGTAGATGGTATCCGGCGCGGCGATCTGCTCGATCTTGCCCTGATTGAAGATGCAGATCCGGTCGCTCATGGAGAGCGCCTCCTGCTGATCGTGGGTGACGAAGATGAAGGTGATGCCAAGCTGGCGCTGCAAGGCTTTCAGTTCGAGCTGCATCTGCTCGCGCAGCTTGAGGTCGAGTGCCCCGAGCGGTTCGTCCAGCAGCAGGATGCGCGGCTGGTTGATCAGCGCCCGGGCGATGGCGATGCGCTGGCGCTGGCCGCCGGAGAGCTGGCCCGGTTTGCGGTTGCCGACGCCGGGCAGGCGCACCAGCTCCAGCATCTCGTCCACCTTGCGGTAACGCTCCGCCTTGGCGACGCCCTTGAGCATCAGGCCATAGCCGATGTTGTCGCACACATCCATGTTGGGAAACAGGGCGTAGTCCTGAAACACGGTATTGAGGTTGCGATCGTAGGGGGGCACGGTGGAGCAGGGCTCGCCGAACAGCCGGATCTCCCCCTCGCTCGGGTATTCGAAGCCCGCGATCATCCGCAGGCAGGTGGTCTTGCCAGAACCGCTCGGCCCCAGCAGGGTGAAAAACTCGCCAGCCGGGATCTGGAAGGAGATGTCGTCGACCGCCTTCACCTCGCCATAGTGGCGGCTGACCCGGTCAAATTGTACGGCATTCATGGGGCGTCCTTGTCTGTGTGGGAAGCGGGCCGGACTCCTGTCCGGCCCCATCTGGTTATCCGGTCTTAGCGGCCACCCAGAATAGCGATATAGTCCGAGACCCAGCGGTAATACGGCACGCAGGTTCCCTGGCTCTTGCACTGGGAGACAGGGGTACGCCAGAAGTGAACCCGATCGAAGTTGTCGATGCCGTTGGTCTTGCACCCCTCTTTCCCGAGCAGGGCATTGCCCTCGCAGGCGGCCGGCACCACGGGCACGGAGCCGAACCAGGAGGCGAGATCCCCCTGCAGCTTGTTGTTGAGGGAGTGCTCCAGCCATTTGTAGGCACAGGTGAGGTTCTTGGCCTCGCTGTGCACCATGCTGGTGTCGGCCCAGCCGGTGACCCCTTCCTTGGGCACGGTAGTGGCGATGGGCTGCTTGTCGGCTATCAGGGTATTGGCCTGGAAGGGCCAGGAGCCAGAGGCCACTACCCCCTCGTTCTTGAAGTCGTCGATCTGGACGAAGGCATCGTGCCAGTAGCGTCCCACCAGCTTGCGCTGCTGGCGCAGGAGGTCGAGGGCGGCCTTGTACTGATCCTCGTTCAGCTCATAGGGATCCTTGATGCCGAGCGCGGGCTGGTGGCTCATCAGATAGAGGGCGGCATCGGCGATGTGGATGGGGCCGTCAAATGCCTGCACCCGACCCTTGTTGGACTTGCCGTCCGGCAGGGTCTGCTCCTCGAACACCACGTTCCAGGAGTCGGGCGCCTTGGGGAACACCTTGGTGTTGTACATCAAGATGTTGCCGCCCCACTGGTAGGGCACGCCATAGTGCTTGCCGTCCACCGTGTGCCAGGGGGCATTCTGCAGGCGGGGGTCTATCTTGCCGTAGCTCGGGATGAGCGCCAGGTTGAGTGCCTGCACCTTGCCGCCGGCGATGAGGCGCAGGCTGGCGTCGCCGGAGGCGGTCACCAGATCGAAGCCCCCCTCGTTCATCAGCGCCACCATCTCGTCCGAGGTGGCGGCCGTCTTGACGTTGACCTTGCAGCCGGTCTCTTTCTCGAAGCCGGTGACCCAGTCGTAGTTCTTGTCGGTCTCGCCGCGCTCCACGTAGCCGGCCCAGGCCACGATGTTGAGCTGGCCTTCACCCTTGCCGAGGGTGGTGGGGGCAGCCTGGACCTGGCTTGCCAGCAGCGCCGGGATCAGGGCCAGGGTCAGAGGGGTCAATTTCATCTTGCTCTCCTTGCATGATTGGCAACCGTGGCGGCGCCACAGTAAGCATTAACATCCTGTTAACCAGTCATGAGCGTAGGAGAAGCCGGGAGCAATGAGAATTTCAATTTTTAACGGCTTGGGTATCTGTAAAATCGATATCGAGTGCGGATGAATCTGATTTTTTTGCCGGAGTCACGGCTGTTCAGGCTCAGTCCTAGCGGGGGAGGTGCTGGCGGGCCCGTAGCCGGCTCTGATCTCTGGCGATGTCGATGAACTCGCGTGCGGCCCAGTCAAGGCGCGAGCCGCGCCGCCACACCAGACCGATGTCGATGGCGGGGATGGGCTCCTTGATGGCGCGGGCCTCGACCCGCTCCTGCTCCAGCGACCAGGGGCGGTAGGCAAAGTCCGGCAGCAGGGCGAGCCCGAGCTGGCTCGCCACCAGGCTGCGCACCGCTTCCACCGAGGCGGTACGCAGCACGATGCGCGGCGAGATGCCGTAGCGGCGCAGGCCGCCGCCGATGATCTGGTCCAGCTGGTCGGCGGTCAGCGAGATCATGGGCTCCTCGCCGAGCGCCTTGAGGGAGAGGGTAGACTCGGCGCAGAGCGGGTGGTTGGCGGCGAGCCAGACCCGCAGCGGCGAGCGGGTCAGCAGCTCGGTATCGAACGCCTCCTGGCGGATGGTGCGGTTGGTCATCAGGATCCCCACATCCACCTCGCCGTTGACGATCTGGTGTTCGAGATAGGGCTGCTCATCCTCCTTCACCTCGATCTGCACCGCCGGGAAGGCGCGGCGAAAGCGGCCGAGTGCCTCCGACAGGTAGTAGCCGGCCACCAGCGTGGTCACGCCTATGGTGAGCCGCCCCTGATCCTGCTGGGCCACCGCCTTGAGAGACTGGCTGGCTTCGGTCATGGCGCCGAGGATGCGACGGGCGTGCAGCAGAAACTGGTGACCCTGGGTAGTGAGGCTGACCCCGCGCGGATTGCGCTCGAACAGGGCGGCGCCGAGCTCGGTCTCCAGCTCGCGGATGGCGCTGGTGACCGCCGACTGGGAGATGTGCAGCTCGGCGGCTGCCCGGCTCACCGAGAAGCTGTCGGCCACCGCCACGAAATAGCGGATCTGGCGAAAGGTGAAGTTCATCTGGGCGTCCTGCCACGTGCGATCAAGGTGAGTGCCAGCTTAACCTCGAATCGTACCCAGATAAAAGGCGCCGTGATGGCGCCTTTGTCGTTGTTTTTACGGAAATTAGCGGGCTGTCACCGCCTCTGTGACCGGTACACGGTTCACTCCCTTGCCCAGATAGGCGAGGGTGATGGTCACAATGATGCAGGTGAAGCTGAGCCACATGTAGGGCAGGTAGTCGAGGGTCGCTACCCCGAGGACCCCGGCCATGAAGATGCCGTTGTCGCTCCAGGGCACCATGCCGCAGGTGAGGGTGCCGCCAAACTCGGCGTTGCGGGAGAGGTTCTTGCGCGCAAGCCCTAGCCGGTCGTAGTTCTTGGCCATGATCTTGGGGGTCAGGATCAGCGATACATACATGGCGGAACCGAACACGTTGGCCAGGAAGGCGGTGCCTATGGTGTGGCTGGTCAGGCTGCCGGCGCTGTTGATGCGCTTCTCGAAGGCGCTGGCGATCACTTCCAGGATGCCGACCTTCTCCAGCAGGCCGCCGAAGCCCAAGCCGAAGATGATGACGGCCACGGAACCCAGCATGGACTCCATGCCGCCACGGCCCAGGATGTTGTCGATGAAATCGACGCCGGAGGTGATGGCAAACGGGCTGTAGGCGGAGTGCATTGCCTTCACCGGATCCATGTCCTGGAAGACGATGGCCCAGACAAGACCCAGCAAGGCGCCGAAGCTGATCACCGGGAAGGCGGGCTTGCGGTTGGCCAACAGGCCAAGCACCAGCACCACGGGCACTATGGCCATGGGGGTGATGTTGAACTGCTTGTCGAGGGCGTCCATCACCAGATTGACCTGCTCCAGGCTGACGTTGCCGGAGTACTGCATGCCGACCACGGTGAACAGGGCGGCGGTGATGACGTAGGAGAACAGGCTGATGGGCAGCATCCCCTTGATGTGTTCCATCACGTCGACGTTGGACATGGTTGAGGCCAGCACCACGGAGTCGGAGAGCGGGGAGAGCTTGTCACCGAAGTAGACGCCGGAGAGCACGGCACCGGCTACCAGCGGCGCGGGTACCCCCAGGCTGTGGCCTATACCCATCATGGCGATGCCGGCGGTGGCCGCCGAACCCCAGGAGGTGCCGGTGGCCAGCGAGGTGAGAGAGCAGATGATCAGGGTCGCCAGCAGGAAGATGGAGGGGTGTATCACCTTGAGGCCGAAGTAGATGATGCTGGGGACGATACCGCCAGCAATCCAGGTGCCCACCAGGGCACCGACGGAGATCAGTATCAGGATGGCCCCCATCCCCTTGGCGACGCCGTCGACTGCCGCCTGCTCCAGGGATTTGTAATCGTGGCCGAGCTTGATGCCGAGTCCCATGATGACGAACCAGGCGATGAATAGTGCCAGCTGGATTGGCAGATCCAGCACGCTGGTGAAGGAGAAGGCCAAGGCCAGGAAAATGGCCAGGCAGGCAAATACTTGCGACATGCCCGGCAATCGGATGTGGTGTTGTTGGTTTTGCATAGACGCTCCCTAAACTCTTGCTCGCCAAGGTCAGCCCCTCTCGTCCTGCGGATGCGTCGATCCCGAGAGGCTTACCAAAAGAGGGCGCAATCTACCATAAAGCGGAGGTGTAAAATCCCTGCTCATTCGGCAAAACAGCTTTAAAATTTTAAAATCCCACAAAATAGTTGATCTAATCGGCATTTTTCACTGTTCAATCGACACCGTTTGATAGCCGGAGATCCATAGGCAAGTTCGATTGCAGATGGCGACACCAAAGATGATAATGGTTATCATTAATGTTTTTCGGACTAATGCCAATGAACTGGATAGCACGCGCTCTGCTCTTGGCCGCCCTTCTGGCGGTGCTGGTCTGGGGTCAGGAGAAGGAATACGGGTTCTGGAGTCTGGGGTTCTTGCTGGCTGCCTGGGTCATGCTGGAACCCAGGCTGAGACCGGTGTTGATCCTGCTGCCGGTTGCGGGAATGACAGGGGTCGTCACTCTGCTCTGGCAGCAGGGCTGGCATTAAGCCTGGCGAGTGGGGACGGCCTGGATCTTGTCGTAGGCCTGGCGCAGGGAGGCGATGACCTTCTTCTCCATCTCGCTGCGTTCGGCGTCTGTCGTGAAGTAGATCATGTCGACATCGTGGCGGATGTAGTGGGAAGGAAGCTGGTTGAGTGTCAGGCAGCAGAGGTCTGCCAGCTGATAGGGGGTCAATGTTCGAGCCAACCCCTGTTTTTCTATCTCCTTGAGCACCAGATGCTCATAGAAGTTGTGAATATCGGTATCCAGGATCATGGGAAAACCTCCGTGGTGGCGCAGCATCTTCAACAGCATAGCCATGGGGCATGAAAACACAAAAGGCCCGTTACTCTCGTAACGGGCCTTTGCAGAATGATGGTGCGAAGAGAGGGACTCGAACCCTCACATCCGTGGGACACTAACACCTGAAGCTAGCGCGTCTACCAATTCCGCCACCTTCGCACACTGATTTTCTCCAGCTGGTTTTTAAATGCGGTTGGAGCGCATTTTCTGTGTTTTACATGCCAGAAGCATGGTGCGAAGAGAGG